>NZ_JBITHZ010000039.1:0-109019 GCF_044458585.1 Nonomuraea sp. NPDC050451 | reverse complement strand
GGGTACTTCCTGGGGGCTGGCATCGCGTGTGAATCTCCCTTCCGCCAGCACGATCATGCTGGCTTCAGGGCCTCCAACCAACCCGGACTGGTTCAGTGCAGGAGGCTTTTCGAACGTGTGGTCTGCGCTGCGACCGTCGCCGCTGCTTTGTTAGTCGGCGGTGGGGCGTCTCCCGCGTCGGCGAAGGACTCGTCGGCCCTGGGCTGTCAGGCCACCTGGGCGACTATCTACGGCGTCGGAGGGAGCGCTCAGGGGAGTTGGAACTGCCACGGTCCCCACTTCACGGACGTGAAGGCAAGTCGACTCACGGCTGGCGGGTGGTCCGGCGCCGTGTACACCTCCGACAAGGGGACGTTCTGGTTCTGCGACTGGGACTCTGTCGATCTGAAAAATGCCAATGTGTACGAGGTCTATTTGAACGAAACGAAGCCGGCTCGCTGCAAGTAGCAGTGCAAACCTGAAGCCGGCCCGCGCCCGGCCTCCCAAGTCGGTGAGCCGGGCACGGCCAGCGGGTCGCGGCTGGAGCGGCGGCGACGGTGCGGCAACGCTCTACTACGGCTGTCAAGGCCCTGTCACTGGCTCGCCGGGCACGGTCTCAGCCGCCGGTGCTGCCCGAACTACCTGGGTCACAGCCGATACCGCCCGCGCCGGGCATGGGGTACTGGCCGGCGTGATCCGCCGGACCGTGGTACGGCAGGTGCCGGCCCCGGCGCCTGCGCCTGCGCACGGGAGCCTTGCGGAATAGCAGTGACCACGCCGAACGGACAGCGATCGCCGCAACCGTGAGCACCATCAGGGCTGCTACCGCCACCGAGACAGTCATCGGCCCCCTCCTCATCCTCTATTGATCAGGTTAGCCAACCGCGAGGGCCGTGCCAGCGGGGGTTGAGGTCCACCGGCAATATGAAGGCTCCGCCATCCACCTCCGGCGACCGTCTTGCGCATGCTCCGCGAGCACGACGACGCCACAGCACCGGGCGAGGGCTGATCAGCCGGTACCGACCGGTAGCTCTGATCGCTCACATGTGACACGGCCCCGAGCGGGGGGCTTACTCGGCGCGATCGAGTGCGGCTTTCGGGAGTGCGAGCATCACGAGTGCCGTGATCAGGTAGAGCGCGGCGGAGACGATCAGGACGATGCTGAGCGCGGGACTGTAGTCGGGCAGCACCGGTGCTCCTGTGGCTGAACCGGTGACGGCGGTGAAGAAGATCGTGCCGAGAACGGCGATGCCGACGGCGCCGCCGATCTGGTTGACGGTGGAGAGCACCCCGCCCGCGGCGCCTGCGTTGCGTCCGGGGACACCTGCGAGGACGACGTTGACGAGAATGGGTGCGGCGAGCCCGAGCCCGAGGCCACCGATGAAGAGTGCGAGGGCGAGGAGCCAGTATCCGGGATCGTCGCCGTCCTTGACGATGAACCACAGGACGAGCTGAGATGCCGCGATGGTGAGCGAGCCGATGATCAGGAGCGTTCTGCCCGCCTTGGCGGCGAGAGCGACGCCGAGGCCGGAGGTGATGATCGAGCCGAGCGCGTACGGGAGGATCACCAGGCCGGTCTCCCATGCGGTTCGGCCGGTTCCGTTCTGGAGGTAGACCGAGAGGGTGAGGAAGTACGACCCGATGCCGCCGAAGAAGAGCACCGAAGCGCTCAGGCCGACTGCGAAAGCGCGGATTCTCAGCAGAGCCGGGTCGAAGACAGGTTCGTTTCCGCGTCCGGTGAGGCGGCGCTCGTGGGCGAGGAAGATCGCGAGCACGGTGATTCCGGCTGCGAGGAGGGCGTAGCTGGCCCAGGTCCATCCCCATGTCTCGGTCTGGATGATCGGCAGCAGCAGGAGAAGGATGCCCGTGGCCGCGAGGAGCGCGCCTGGGAGGTCCAGCGGCGCGGTCGAGGCGGAGCGGGACTCCGGCAGGACCTTCGCGCCGATGATGAGCGCCAGGATCGAGACGGGCACGTTGATCCAGAAGATCGTGCGCCAGCCCAGGTCGAACAGGTTGGCGTCGACGAGCAGCCCGCCCAGCAGCGGGCCGGCGACCGAGGCGAGGCCCTGGACCGCTCCGTATGCGCCGAACGCCTTGGCGCGCTCGCCCGGAGCGAATGATGCCCGGATGATCCCGAACACCTGCGGGACCATGATCCCGGCGGTCAGTCCCTGCCCGGCCCGCATGCCGATGAGCATCCCCGGATCGACGGCCAGCGCGCACAGCGCCGAGGTGACCATGAACCCGGCCAGCCCGATCATGAACAGCCGCTTGCGGCCGTACTGATCACCGAGCCGTCCACCGGTGATCAGGCCCGCGCCCAGGGCGAGGGTGTAGGCGGCGATCGTCCACTGGATCTGAGCGTCGCCGGCACCCAGGTCTTGGGCTATCGCCGGGGCCGCGACGGTGACGATCGTCGCGTCGAGAAGGTCCATGAAGGAACCGAAGAGCACCACCAACAGCGCCATGGTCGCGCCGGCGTCGGCGATGAGTGTCGGAGAAGCCTCGGCTGTGCGGGCGCCCTCTCGGGAGCTCGGTGAATTGGTCATGTCGGCCACCATCGTCGGCATAGTTGCCATCGAGTGACCGCTATCGGTGAGAGGATCGGGGAATCATGGCTGCCACCTCCGCGCGGACGCTCAAGCTGCTGTCGATCTTCGGGATCGGTGCGACCCTGACCGCCGAGGAACTCGCCACCCGACTCGGGACGTCGGTGAGAACCGTGCGTCGCGATATCGATACGCTCCGGGATCTCGGGTACGAGATCGAGGCCGTCCGCGGAGCGGGTGGGGGATATCGGCTCGGTCGTGCTACCCGCTTGCCGCCGGTCGTATTCGACGAAGACCAGGCCGTCGCCACGGCCGTCGCGCTCCAGACCGTGCCGACGGTCCTCTCCGGCATCCGCGAGAACGCGGCCCGTGCTCTCGCCACGCTGCACCAGGCGATGCCCGGGCGCAGCCGCCTGCACGCCGAAGCGTTCACCGTCTCCTCAGCCCGAAACTACTGGGAGTTCCCCGCGCCACCGATCGACGCCGAGATCGTCCGCGCCGTTGGCAGCGCGATCAACCGGCAGCACCTCGTTCGCGTGGACTACACCGGCGACGGCGAACCCGTCACGCTCACGCTGGAACCGCACGACCTCGTGGTCTGGGCCGCACGCTGGTACCTGGTCGCCTTCGACCCGGATGCGGACCGATGGCGGGCGATGCGCGTGGACCGCATCAAACCACACATGCCCACGCACACCCCCTTCGCCCGACGTGGCATCCCGCACGGCGATCCCGTCGCCTTCGTCATGACCGCACACGACCGCGGAGACGCCGCTGCCGAATGGCAATGCCGCGGCTCAGCCATCGTCGCCCTGCCCGCCTCCACCGTCGCCAGGTTTGCGCCCGGCGGATCAACAGTCGGGTACGACACCGAAACCACTTGCCGACTCACACTCGGCGCATGGTCATGGTCAGGAGTGGCGGGACTGCTCCTCACCTTCGACGCCGACATCACAGAGATCGAACCGGCCGAACTCAGGCAAGCCCTGCACTCCCTGCGTACCCGAATCAGCAAGGGGCTCGAACCCGACCGACCTCACCGGTGACCTGCACGATCTGGCGTCCGCCTTCTGACCAGCCCGGCTGTCTTCTCGGCAGCTCCCTACCGTTCTGAATGGACGCATGCTGCCGAGGCAGATCGCGCGCACCTCCCTTGCGAGACGACTCGTGAGGGCGTGAACGGCGAACACCTGACAGGCCCTCGCCGCGTACAGGGAAGCCGTCAATGTTGAGGCGTTCCCGGCGGTGGGTGGCGCGCCACGGTGAAGGTCGCGGGAGCCGCTACGGCGAGCCCGATCGAGAATCCAGACGCGGTTAACCGTCGGCACCGAGGTGCGGCAGACCTTCGAGGCCGTATCGGAGTTCCTCCCGGACTGCACCCGGATCCGGGTGCTGCCGCCGTTCATGCTGTACGGCACGGACCGGACCACCGACGAGGACTTCCTGAACATCGCCAAGGCCTGGGAGCAGCGGCTGCTGACCTTGGAGTCGACCGAGCCGATCGCGTTCCGGCGGCAGCACTTCGGTTACTACGAGATCCCGTCGCTGCACCCGAAGGAGGGGCTGGAACCTGCGGGCCGCTCGGGTTTCGGGCTGCACGTGCGGCCTTGGCCTCCGGCCCCGCTGGTGGAAGAGGACGGCGGCGAGGCGGACGGAGCAGACCAGGCCGATGACCACGTTGAGCGCCACGACGATCATCAACTGCAGGGCCTGGGGGAGTCGATGACGGTGACCTTCGCGTACAGCGCGGCCAAGCCTGGGGGCAGCCCGGCCAAGGCCAGGGCAAAGGCGCCGGCGACCAGCCGCCCGCCGCTGCGGCCCTCACCCTCCAGTATCGGGATGGCCGAAGGCGAAGCGGAACACCCTGCCGTTTTCCTCACCGGCCTTGAACTTGGCGAGCATCTGGGTCTGGCGGCCGCTGAAATCCTTGACCACGACCCAGTAGCTGCCCCCGTGCGGGCGGCCGACGATGAAGTGGTCCTCGTCCCACCAGCCGAGCACGGTGTCCCCCTGGTAGGCGCCATAGACGGTGGCCAGTCGCCTGCCCGTCGCCGTGTCCCAAACGCACTCGCTGTAGAGGATGGCCTCGTGGGAGTACTCCGACAGGCAGAACGTGGTGTAGAACCTGTCGCCTGCGGGGGAGAACCAGCCGAAGTCGCGCGCCGTCCCGACCCAGGACAGCCTGCGCAGGATCGTGCCGTCGAGGGCGAGCAGGGTCAGGCCTCGCTCGCCGGCAGCGGCAACCGACTCGTCACGCGGTCCCCAGCGGAAGCGTTCGAGCGTGTCGAGGAGGACACCCGTGGGGCCGACCTCGTACAGCTGGATGAACGAGGCCTGACGCGAAGGCACATGCACGATCACGTACCCAACGTTCTGGCTGCCTCTGCCACCCGAGGAGTCGGCGACGGTCAGGAGCAGCCGATCGCCCTTCCGCGCCCAAATCGGGTCCTTCATGGCTTGGCCGTCCCGGAGCCTGACCGGTACGCGGAAGGACTCGCCGCTCGCGCGGTCGGTGAACCGCACCTCCGGCCGTGACTGGCGCTTGAACCAGAGCTCGTCCACCATGGCCAGCTGTTCGCCGTTGGGCGAGACGGAAACGGAGTATCCGGTGCCGGACACCCGCGTGAACGTGCGTCCCCGGCGGGCGTAGCCCCTGGTCATGGGGTATGCGCCGGCGGGGTGCTCGTCGAGTAGATAGGAGACGAGCCTGGCCTTGTCGGACGGCCGCTCGTAAAGCGTCCCCGCCTGGTCGGGCAGGGCGATCTCGGTGAGTTGCGCAAGCCCCGCGAGCCGGGTGTCACCCGCGAGAGCCAGGGCGAGCATCAGTGCGGCGGCAGCGCGCTTCACTGCGCCCCCGTCGCGTAGAACAGCTGCGGCCCCGGGTCATCCGGGGAGTCGAGCTCGAGGTCGGTCAGTGTACGGCGTTCGCCGCCCCACAGGTCCATGGTGCCGCTTCTCCCAGACCAGCCGCCGAAGAGTCGCGCCTCGTCGAACCAGCCGTACAAGGTGTGGCGGCTCCTCTCGTACGTCGGCAGCAGTGAGGCCACGCGGTTGCCGTCGGCAGCGTTCCAGACGCAGTACACGTTGACGCTTGGGCAGTAGGTGACGAAGCGGTCGCCCGAGGGGGAAAAGGCGTCGACCCCGATGGGGCGGCCGGTCCAGGGCAGAACGCGGGTCTCACGTCCGGCCAGATCGCGGAACCTGACTCCACCTCCCGCTCCGGACAGAACGCCGGAGCCATCAGGCAGCCACGAGTAGTACTCGGTGTCTCCCGCGGCTTTGATCAGGGTGGCCTCGCGGGTCTGTGGATCGACCACGATGAAGCCGTCCCGGGCGGTAAGCAGGAGGCTCCTGCCGTCCCGTGACCAGATGGGCCGCTGGGCGGGAGCGGGCAGTCGGATCACACTGGTCTTCCCATCGGCCAGCAGACGCAGCGTCCTGCTCTTGAGCGTGGCCACCCGGCGCCCGTCCGGCGCGAGCGCCACCTCGCCACCCCTGATGTCTACCTCGACGAACCGTTCGCCCTTCCTGAGGTAGAGACTCTTGTCCGTCCGGTAGGCGCCGAGCTTGACCGGGTCCGACGGGTGCTCGAAGACCCTCATACCCGTGAGCCCGAGCCCCTTGATCGTGATCGTCGAGGAAGGGCTCGGCAGGACGGGCGCGGCGCGGTCGACCACCTCCGGCAGCGGAGCCCAGATAGTCTTAGACGGCGGCTCAGGAACGAACATGAAGACGACCCCGGTGATCGCCGCCCCCGCCGGTATCGCAGCCCCGATCACAGCCACACGTTTGCGGCGCATCGCGGCATTATGCGTGATCATGTGGCACCCAGCAACTCGGACGAACTCCCAGCCCTGCGGTCAAGCTAAGGACCTAGGTTTACGGCTCACGTCTCGCACGCCTGCACCTACGATGGAACCCGTTGCGCCATCACCCAGCCGGGACCCTCAAACGCCCAGTTCAACCAGTCATTGCGGAAGAACTACACCCGGTCGACATCGCTCTCGCCGCAGGTGATCTGACCCGACTCGGATCGTGGCCATCGGCCCGCGAGCGGGCCAGGCGGGATACGGAGCGCACGCAGCAGGTGGCGCGCGCGGTCTCCCGCCACGTTCAGAAGAGCTCTATATGCACCGTGCCCGGCGGCGTGGCGGAGGGCGAGCCGGTAGGCACGCCCTGACCTGGCGCGGGGGACTGCTCGATCACGTCCGGAGTTCCTTCGGGGGTGGAAGGCTCGGACGGCTCCGGCACGCTCTTTTGCGCCGGCTTCGGCGTCAGGGTGGGTGTCGGCGTGGGTGTGCGGGTGGTCGGTGGTGTGGAGGGGGTGGAGGACAGAGACGCGCTTGTCGGCGTCGAGGTGACTGACTCCCGGTATGGCGCCGGCGCCGGGGACTCGGTGTGCCGGCTTTTCTTGGGTGATGGTTTGCGGGGTTCGGCCCGTTTCGGGGACTTGCCGGTCACCTGGTCGGCTACCGTCTGATCAACGATCACCTGGTAGGTCAGGATGCTGCCCATGCTGACGCAGAACACCAGCGCGGCCGCCGCGGCCAGCTTGGCCCACGGCAACGCCTTCCCAAGTGCCCCGACCGAGGCCATGGCCTGCGCGAACCGTCGCGGCGCGCCATCGCCCGCCTCGGCTGTCCGCTCGTGCCATGCGTTCACCGTGTGCTGCCTGACCTTGTCACCGGTGCGCTTGAGATAGTGCGTATAAACGTCGGTGGCCACCGTACTGGCGAAGCTCATCACGGCGGCGCCGATCACCGTGCCGGCGACGCCCAGGTACGACGCCGCAACCGCCGCCGTGACCGCAGCCATCGCACTTCCCACGATCTGTGGCACGCTGAGCGCCAGCCTCCGATGTTTTCTGCCCGCTTCTCGGATCCGGTCCCTCTTGGTCATGCGTGTGGTGGAAGCCTTCTCGTTCATGGACGCGCACGCGCCCTGTCGTACCTGTGGCGTGCGGACCTTTCAGGGCCACGCGTGGCACGGCGGACCGGTGGTAGAGACTGGGGTGGAGACCCGCTCGCCTCAAAAGGCAGCCGGCTCGACCACTATGGCCCGGCGGACAGAGGCGGCCGATGCGACACACGCCGCCATGTCGGATCTTGACGGCACCCTTGCATTTATACGGAATCCGCCCAGCGCGCCGCCCAATCGTCGGCGAATCGAAGGCCGGAGCCCTGCAGCTGGTCAGCAGCGGCTGTCCCGTCTTACGGTGACGGGCTGGTTTCCGCCCAGCGAGCGAGCTTGACGCAGACGCGTCGGCTCCTCGCCGGATACTCGCCGATGGACCGGAAGCAGTCGGCGGGCGGGTCGCCGGCACACCCGGTGAACTCAGCATGCAGGTCCGCGGCGACCAAGATTTCGTTGGGATGCTCGCTGTTTCTGGTGCGCTCGAAGCGCGGGATCCGGTCTGCGCGGCCGTCATGCGCCTGCTGCGGGTCGCCTGCCTTGGCCAAACGTTCCGACAGCGACGTACCAACGCATCCTCGGATGGGACCAGTTGTTGATGAGAGTCGGCGCTGAGGACGCGGAGTCGAGCAGCACGCCTGGGACCTTCCACCCACGCCACGGTCCGCGGCGGGCGTCTCTGTGTAGCCCAGCGCACAGTGGCACGAGCACCGACCGCTGCCGGTGAAGCACTTGAGCGCGGCCAGCTGGCCGGGCTTGCAACGAGGAGCTCACGCGAGGAAGCGGCCCAGGCGCCAGGGGAGGTGGCCGCGCGTGCAGATGAGCACCAACGTGAGGATGCCCGCCGTGTCGTAGCGAATGACCGTCCTGGCGTCAGCGGCGGCTGGGGTGCCGAAGGCGAGCCCCAGCGAAGCGCCGAGCGATGCCCCGATGGCCGGCCGCACCACGAGGGCAGAACACGCTATGAGATCTACTTTGTAAAGGGCGTCGGTTAAGGCAAAAATCTGCTCCGAAAACCAAAAAGCACGGGCTTCGCCCGTACCTCATCCAAAACCACGATTGCCGCGGCATCGTTTATCGCGCTGGACTGTCGCAAAAGCCCAAGATCCGCCCCGCCGAGCTCGGGTAGGCGCCGATCAGAGTGCTGCCTGGGCGCGCCGGGGTGGAGGGGTACGTAGAGGTCATTGGTGTTTCCCGTTCGATTCCGTGACGTCGGCGTGTCCGTCTGTGAGGTGGGCGTCGCGGACTTCTATGGATGACCGGCTCGTTGCGTTCGGCCCCGGCGGTGAGGAGCCGGCGGACAGCCGTTGCGGCGGGTGGTCTCCAGCCGGGCGTGCACGAGAATCTCGCCGACCAGGACCAGATCGGTCTTGCCGCAGACCAGAGTGATAGGTGTGCCCAGTAAGGCCGCCTCCGGCAGGAAGCGCGGCAGCGGATCGACCGCTGAGACGGCTGGTCCAGCTCTGTACGCTGCCACGGCTCGGGTTCGTGCCCGACGATGTGGCCTCGGTCTGCTGCGACTGCTCGCCTGACAGACCGGCGACCGCGAAGGCGTAAGCCTGGTCGGGCAGGGGCCGGTCGCCGCGGATCAGGCCGTGGCGGTGCAGGATCGGCAAGCTTGTCTCACAGAGGGCGGCTCGGTATGTCTTCGTGTCCAGCCGCCGGGGAGCTCCCGGGTACGCACCGTCGCTGCAGGGCGGGTGGCTCGATTCTTACCGGCAACCTCGTTCTGGACTCAGACCTGTAGCGGCCACGTTGAACAGCCGGTTCGCGCGGGTGGTGGGGTTGGGAGGGAGGCGCCGGCGCCGTGCGTGGCGACCTGCTCCTCGGCGCCTACGGCGAGGCGGCGACTGACGCCCACGGCTACCTGCAGTTCCTGGAGTTCGCCCGCCGGCGCGTCCGGGGCTGTCGCTGCTGGGCCCTTGAAGGTGCTGGCAGTTTGGCGCTGGCAGGTCGGTGTGGGCGCCATCAGCGCGGCACAGGTCCTGGTGAGCTGGTCCCGTTCCCGGATGGGTTCGCTCCGATGCTGCCTCTGCCACGTTCGCCGGAACAGTCCCCATCCTGGCATCCTTCGGCCTCCACTGAACGCCACGGACTCAACCGGGTGCTCCACGCCATCATCCTGGTCCGGGCCCGCGTCCACCCCGGCTCCCGCGCCTACATCGCCCGCCGCATCTCCGACGGCAAGTCCCCACGCGAAGCCCGTCGTTGCCTCGAACGAGCCCTTTCCCGGCAGCTGTTCAGGCTCCTCGGACGCGCGCCAAAACCCCGTCACGCAACTACTTGATGGCGACTCTGGACGGGAACGTGCTTCGTGACGGAGTGCGGCGATGGCGGTGGCGTCGGCGGGTGAGACGGTCTGGCGGGGTCTGCGGCTGTGCGGGGCGCCACCGATGGGAGCTGCGGGCTCAGCCTTTGAAGTAGTGTCCTTCGTTCAGATCGGCGATGAGCCCGGGGCGGCCGGGACGCCAGTCCAGTAGCTTCTGGGTCAGGGCGGAGGAGGCCGGCATGTCCAGCGTGACGAAGGAGGCCAGCCAGCCGAAGTGCTCGCTCGCCTCCTGCGCGGTGATCGGGGTCACCGGCACGCCGAGTCGGCGTCCGATGACGTGGGCGACGTCGCGTACGGGCACGCCCTCCTCGGCGACGGCGTGCAGTCGCGCGCCTGCGGGAGCTTTTTCCAGGGCCAGCCGGTACAGGCGGGCGGCGTCGTGTCGGTGCACGCTTGACCAGCGGTGGTCGCCGTCGCCCACGTACGCGGAGACGCCCTTCGTGTGGGCGATGCCGATCGCGGTCGCAACGAATCCTGGGTCGCCTTCCCCATGCACGAGCGGCAGCCGCAGCACCGAGACCCGCACTCCGCGCTCGACGAAGGACAGCGCCACCTGTTCGGCGGCTCCTCGGGGTGAATGCGTCCCCGGCTCGTCCTCTTCGGTGCCGACGCGGCCGGGTGGGAGCAGGCCGGTGCCCGAGGTGATCACGAACGGCCGGTCGGATCCCGCCAGTGCTTCGCCGAGTGCAGCGATGGCCCGTCGGTCGGTCTGGTTGGCGGCCTCGAAGTTCGCGAAGTCGTGTACGAAGGCCAGGTGGATGACGCCGTCCGCGGTGGCGGCCGCGTCGCGCAGGCTGGCGAGGTCGTCGAGCGAGCCGGGGTGGGGCTCGGCTCCCGCGGCCCTCAACGCGGCGGTGGCTTCGTCTGTACGGGCCAGGCCGGCCACTTGGTGCCCGGCCTCGATGAGCTCACGAACGACGGCGGAACCCACGAAACCTGTGGCGCCGGTGACGAAAACACGCATGATGATCTCCTTCTTCGCGGTGTTCCCATCGTCGGGGCCGGTGTCGTACGGCGTCCAAAGCCTGTTTCTCATCGGGCAATACGTTTGAGGCATCACCACAGTAGGCTGCGGGGTATGCCCGATTCGCCCGACCTCGATCTGCGGCTCGTGCGTTACTTCGCGGCCGTGGCGGAGCACCGGCACTTCGGCCGCGCTGCCGAGGCGCTGCATATCTCGCAGCCGTCGTTGAGCAGGCAGATCCGCGGGCTCGAGCGGCAACCGGGTGTTCGCCTGCTCGACCGTTCCCCGCAGGGTACGCGGCTCACTGAGGCGGGCGAGGTCTTTCTGCCTCGCGCCAGGACGCTGCTGCGCTCGGCCGCGCAGGCGGCGGCGCAGACCCGTGCGGCCGCTCGGCCCAGTCGGATCACGATCGGGTACACGACGGGCCTCATCGTCACGCCGGCCGTGCGCGAGCTGCGCCGCCTGCACCCGGACGCTGACGTACGCACCTCACACGTGGTCTGGAACGAGCCGCGCTCCGCTCTGCTCGACTGTCGTGTGGACGCGGTGGTGACCCGGCTGCCGTTCGCGACTGATGGGCTCGACGTGACGATCCTGTACGACGAGCCGCGCATGCTGCTGCTCTCGCGTGACCACCGCCTGGCGGGTAGGGGGTCCGTGACGCTGGACGACATCGCCGACGAGCCGCTGCCTCGGCTGGCCGACCCGGATCCGGCCTGGGAGGCGTACTGGCGCATCGATCCCAGGCCCGACGGCCGCCCGGCTCCTGATGGCCAGTTCGAGCTGATCGCCGCGGGGGAGGCGGTGGCCATCGCGGCGGGCCCGATCTTCGTCAACCTCCGCCCGGATCTCATCTCGATCCCCTTGGAGGGCGTCGAGCCGAGTCACGTCGTGCTGGCGACCCGGGCCGGCGACCGTAACCGCCTGGTGCCGGCGTTCCGCAAGTTTGCCAGGGCGCTGCTCACCGGTTCGCGAGCGGCCCTGGGGGCGTCGGGGGCAGCGGGTGGTGCAGCGGGTGGAAACGTGGAACCGTGACTGGGCGGGCTCCGGTGTGGGTTTGCCGTTATTGAGACCCCGGCACCCCGTTACGCGAGCAGAGGGATCACAATGGATAAAAGACGTCCAACGCGGGGTGTGGCTTTCGGCATCCCGGGCACCAGTCCTGGACCAGAGACCATGTGATTTCACCGTAGGACCATGTGGAAAGGGCCTTCATGGCAGCCGACCAATCCCTCACCTGCCCCACCTGCCGAGGAGTGATCGTCACTCAGCAGAACAACGCCTACACATCTACTCGCGCGCGGCTGATCGTCACCAACGGCTACTGCCAAGGACGGTGCTCCGAGGAGGTCGAACACGCCGCTGAGCTCGACACGCCTGCAACGAGCACCCGCGTGTCCCGCCGATCAACGCACACGGTCGCCGTGGTGACGCCTTCGTCATGATCCGACGCTTCCGGTGGCGTGCTCAAGCACCCAACGCAAGCTGTCGCGGTGATTCTGCAGGCTTGCCAGCAGCCGGCGGGGGTGGAGCCGGTTCCTGCCGGACGGGCCCTACCAGCGGGCCTGCCTCCGCTCCTGTCGCGCAGCTGCCCGGGGCCTGGCCAGCGAGGAACAGCGGCTGGGCCTCGCCGAGACCGTAGCTGATCGGCAGCATCGGAGCGGGCGGGCGTGCTGGCTTCACGTCCCGTGGCGCCTGTACCACTTTCATCTCAACCGTCGCTGATTGCCTGGCGAGCAGCTCCTCGAGCCGCTGACCGGGCAGTACGCGATGAAGGCGCAGTGTATCCGCGATCATCCGCTTGGCCTGCTGGGCGTCTTGCCCGTGGGTCCGGGTGTGGATGGTGTGCCAGGCGCCGGTAGCTGCGGGGACCCCATCGAGGAACTGGCCGCAGCGAGAATCAAAGTAGTCCGATGGCGACCTGGACGCGGTTGTCGGTGCCGAGCTTGGCGAAGATGCGGGTGATGTTGGCTTTGACCGTGGCGACGCTCATGTAGAGCTTCTGTGCGATTTCGGTGTTGGAACGTCCTCTGGCCACCTCGACGGCCACCTGCCGTTCTCGGTCGTTCAGCTTGCCCGGCTCCCGCCAGGCCTCCTCGCGGTGTGGGCGGAGCGCACGCAGCACCATGTCATCGGCGTCGAAGTCGAGTCGTCGTCCACGATCATCACTCGGATCACGGGTCAACCCTTCCACGGCAGTCGGGTATCGAGGAGGAACCGCCCGTTCTGGTGGTCGTGCGTCATCGTGCCGCCCGCGAGACGGACCCGTTCGCCCAGGTCAACCAGGCCAAGTCTTCCACCGGGACCGGCGGCTGCCCCGAAAGGGGGTCGGGCTGGTCACGTGGATGCGCAGCGCGTCACCCGGCCGCCCGTTCAGCTCGACGGTGACGCTGCTGCCTGGTGTGTGCTTACGCGCGTTGGTGAGCGCCTCTTGAACGACTCGGTACGCGTTGCGCCCAGTCTGCGTGGGCAGCAGGTAGTGCTGTTCGATGGCGTCGGCCTCGACGACCTTCTGCCCGGCGGCCCGTACTTCGTGGAACAGGTCCCGCAGGTCGGCTAAGGTCGGCTGCGGTGGCGCCACCGGCGTGGAGGGTGCCAAGCTCGTTGCGCGACTGGTGGGCGTTTTCCTGAATGGCCTGCGCGGTCTGCCTCATCTCCTCGGGGCGGAGGTCTGTTCGGTAAGCCAGGCCGCCGGCGAGCATCGCCACCAGGGTCATGCGGTGGGCCAGGGCGTCGTGCATCTCTTGGGCGATCTTCGCGCGTTCAGCCAGTTCGGCCTGCTCGATGCGCTGCAGTTCCGTCCGCTCGGCGGCCAGGTCGGCATCGCGCAGCGAGCGGAGGTAGAGACCGAGGAAGGTCAGCCCGCCGAGGATCGTGGTGCTGGTGGTCAGGCTGACGTCGGCCTGCTGCGTTGTGCCGCCGGAGACCGCGTACACGCCCATACAGGCCCAGAACAGAAACGCGATCGGGACGATCTGCCGCCGGCGGCGGTGCGTGCACAGCGACACGTACGCCACCTGGGCCCGGTCGCCATGCTGGACAGGGCGGTCAGCAACGCGGTCACCGCGGCGATCTGCCACGGTCACCGGCGTCGCGACCGCATCAGGATCAGTCCCGGCACGCTCAGACCGCACGTCGAGCAGCGCGCGCGGCAGCCGATCCGGAGGCTGCGGGACGACTCAGACCCAGATTCGCGCCGTAGAACAGCATCGGCGTCCCGGCCGCAGCGGGCGCGAGCCCCTGACCCTCGGCGCGATCGTCCTGGGACTGCCCAGGTTGCGCGTCGACGAAGTGCTCGACCTGGTCGGCCTGACCCGCGCGGAGGGGCGGCGCGCCGTCGAGTCCTACTCCCTCGGCATGCGGCAGCGGCTCGGCATCGCGCACGCGCTGCTCGGCAAGCCCCGTGCACTAGTCCTGGACGAGCCGGTCAACGGTCTGGACCCGCAGGGCATTCACTGGATGCGCGCGCTGCTGCGCGACCTGGCCGACGCGGGCTGCGCCGTGCTGCTGAGCTCCCACCTCCTGCACGAGGTGGAGCAGGTGGCCGACCACATCGTGGTGATCGGCTGCGGGCGCGTGCTCGTCCGGGGCTCCATCGCCGAGCTCACCCGCGGCCGCAGCCTGGAGCGGACCTTCCTGGAGCTGACCGCGAGCACCGATCGGGGCCGCGCGTGACCACTCCCTTCCACCGCCTGCTGATCGTCGAGAGTCGCAAGCTCTTCGACACCCGCAGCTCCATGATCATCACTGCGGTCCTGCTCTGCCTGACGGTCGGGGCGATCGTCGGCCCGCGGCCTGTACCTGGGGGTCCGACCTGCGACGCCTGGTCTGGACGGCCGGCATCGGCTACGCCACCCTCCTGCCGGTGCTCGCGATCCTCACCGTGACGAACGAGTGGAGTCAACGCACGGCGCTGACCACCTTCGCGCTCGAACCCCGCCGCGGGCGGGTGATGGCCGCCAAGCTGATCCCGAACGTGCTCGTGGCTGTGGCGGCAAGCCTGTTCGCCCTGCTCGTCGCGGTCCCCGCGACCGCGCTCGCCGGCGCCGTACGGCACACCCCCGCCCATTGGAACGCCACTTTCGCCGCCATGGCCGGCTGGACGGCCACCAACGTGCTCTTCGTCCTGATGGAATCGGCCCTGGGCGCACTCCTGCTCAACGCTCCGGCGGCGATCGTCGTCTGCCTGGCGAGCACCGCCCTGTGGATCGTCGTCCCTTTGCTGCTCGGCACGGCCGGCGCGACGCGCACGGAAGTGAAATGACGCCACGGCCGGGTCGGTTGCGGCCGAGCTAGGCGTGCAGGGTCCCCCGCTCGGCCTGGTCCAACGGGTCGAGGATCGTCTCCTCGACAGTGACCTGCGCGTCATCAGCAGCGAGCACGCTGCCGGTGGCTGAATGGGTCCGCAAGTTGAACGGCTGAGTGGTGACGGTTGGTTCCCGATACGGATGTGACGTTTCGCTCAGCCTGTTGACCTGTCGCGGCAACCCGCGACCCCCTCATACTCCAGAACCTGACAAACCGACGGCTGAAGGAGCACGGTGAGCGCAGCGGCGGCATCAGGGAACTGGAGGCTCGGGGACGTGGAGGTGAACCGCGTCGGGTACGGCGCGATGCGGCTGACCGGCAACGGCATGATGGGGAACTCCGACCACAGGCCGATCGACCGCGGCGTCGCCGTCCGGCTGCTGCACAGCGCGTTCGAGCAGGGCGTCAATCACCTCGACACGGCCGCCTTCTACTTCTCGCCGCTGCGCTCCGCGAACGAGCTCATCAACCGGGCCCTCGCGACCTGGCGCGACGACGTGGTCGTGGTGACCAAGGTCGGTCCGGGACGCGACCCCTCCGGCGAGTGGTTCACCATGGCCCGGCCCGAGCAGCTTCGCGGCCAGGTCGAGGAGAACCTGCGCCAACTCGGCAGGGACCACCTTGACGTGGTGAACCTGCGCCACAGCGGTCCCGGGACCTCGGTTGCCGAGCATTTCGGCGCCCTCGCCGAGCTGCGCGAGGCGGGCCTGGTCCGGCATCTCGGGCTTTCCAGCGTCCGGCCGGAACACGTGGCCGAGGCCCAGGCGATCGCCCCGGTGGTCTGCGTCCAGAACTCGTACGGGCTCGACTGGCGCCGTGCCGACGAGAGCGGGTTGGTGGACCTCTGCCGGGAGCGGGGCATCGCCTTCGTTCCCTTCTTCGCTCTGTCCGGCCTCCAGCGTGAGGCGGCCGCGGCGCAGGAGCAGGACGCGCGCGTTCACACGGTCGCCCGCGCCCACGGTGCCACACCCGCGCAGATCCGCCTCGCCTGGACCCTGCACCGTGGACCGCATGTGCTGGCCATCCCCGGCACCGCGAACCCGGCGCACCTCGCCGAGAACATCGCCGCCGGCGCCCTGCGTCTGAGCGAGGAGGAACTGGCCCTCCTCGACAAGCCGGGCGAGGCTGGGGCCTGAGCCGCGTCCGTGCCCGAGTCGAGCCCGGGCTCGTCGACGAGGTGTTCACGGTAGGGCGAAGGGGTTCAGCGCCCCCGCCGGCGTTTCCAGGAGGCCAGCAGGAGCGTACGGGGGATCACGTCGGGGGGCGCTGCGGCTCGGGGGACAGGGCGTCGACCAGGTCGCGGATGGTGCTGCGGTGATCGCCGCGCCGCCACGCGAGGGCGAGCACGCTCGGGGACAGACCCGTGACCGGGATGGTCATGATGCCCGGCCGCCGGTAGATCTCGGCGTTGCCGGCGGCGAGCAGGACGATGTTGTCGCTGCTCTCAAGTGCCGCGAAGGTCTCCTCGGCGTTCGTCACGGTCGTGCAGACCACCGGTGGCCGCCCGCCGCGCTCGTCGGTGGCGAGCCAGTGGTCGCGGAGCGGGCCGGCGCTTTCGGGCAGTGCCAGGAACTTCTCGTCCAGGAGGGCGGCGAAGTCGACCTCGTCCCGTCCGGCCAGCCAGTGGTCGTGCCGGAACGCAACCCAGCGCGGCTCTCGGGCCACGACGCGGACGTTGAGATCGTCCTGACCGGGAAACGGCAGCCAGACGAACGCCACGTCGACCTCGCCCTCGGCCAGGCCCGCCGTGGGGTCGGTCCAGTTGACCTGGCGCAGTCGCAGGTCGCATCCCGGCCGGCGTTCGGTGAACCGGTCCCGCAGCGTTCTCAAGAGGCCGCGTCCGACGCTGGTCGAGATGCCCACGGTCAGCCGTGAGGCTTCGGCGGCGGCGGCGTCGGCGACGGCCCGCTGGGCCTCGTCCCATTGCTGGAGCAGCTCGCGGGCGGCCGGCAGCAGCGCCTCTCCGGGCGCGGTGAGCCGCACCGTGCGCCGGTCGCGTTCGAACAGCCTCACCCGCATCAGCTCTTCGAGCTGGCGTATCTGCTTGCTGAGCGTCGGCTGCGAGATGAACAGGCGCTCGGCCGCGCGGGTGAAGCTGAGCTCCTCCGCCACGGTCACGAAATATCTCATGTCACGCAGATGAGCATCCATAGCCGTTGGCTATTACAGCAGATATTGGACGTGCGGGGAAAGTCGACGCCACGATTGCCACATGAGCACCACGGAGGATCGCCTGGCGATCATCGAGACCTGTACCCGCATGGCATGGCACGCCGACCAGCGCGAATGGGACCGCCTGGGCGAGGTGTTCGCGGACTCGGTGACCCTGGACTACACCAGCCTGAACGGCGGCGAGCCTGTCGTGCTGACGCCGGCGCAGATCGTCGAGGCATGGTCGGGCCTGCTCGGCGCGTTCGACGCCACGCAGCACCTGATCACGAACCATCTGGTGACCGTCGACGGCGACACCGCGCTCTGCACGGCGTCGTTCCAGGCCACGCACCGCCTCACCGATCCGTTCGGCTCGCCGCTGTGGACGCTGGGCGGCACCTACCGCTTCGACCTGGTCCGGTCGGACGGCGCGTGGAAGATCGCCGCTGTGGTGATGAGCGCCACCTGGGCCGACGGCAACCGGAACCTGATGTCCCTGGCGGCGGGAAACGGATGATCGCTCTCGTGACCGGCGGCAACCGGGGGATCGGCCGGGAGGTCTGCCGCCAGCTGGCGGCGCTCGGCCACACCGTCCTGCTCACCGCCCGATCGCCGCAGGCGGCCGAGACCGCGGCCAGGCAGCTCGGAGGTGACGTCGTCCCGCTACGGCTCGACGTCACCTCCGGGGAGGACATCGCGGGGGTGGCGGCCGCTGTCGCCGAGCGGTACGGGCGGCTGGACGTTCTGGTCAACAATGCCGCCATCACCTACGACACCTGGCAGAGCGGCGCGTCCGCCGACCTGGACGTCGTCCGCGAGGCCGCCGAGACGAACCTGTACGGTCCCTGGCGGCTGATCCAGGAGCTGCTGCCGCTCCTGCGCGAGAGCGCGCACCCCCGGATCGTCAACGTGTCCAGCGAGGCGGCCTCGCTGACCAACATGGGCGGCGGCACCCCGGCGTACGGCACCACCAAGGTGGCCCTCAACGCCCTGACCCGCATGCTGGCGGCGGAGCTTCGCGGTGACGGCGTCCTCGTGAACGCGATCTGCCCGGGCTGGGTCGCGACGGACATGGGAGGCCCGGGCGGCCGTCCCGTCTCCGAGGGCGCGGCCGGCGTCGTCTGGGCGGCCACACTGCCCGACGACGGCCCGACCGGCGGGTTCTTCCGCGACGGCCGTCCCCTCCCTTGGTAACCACCCTGTGAAGGAAATGAAATGATCTTGGTGACGGGTGCGACAGGCAACGTCGGCTCCGAAGTGGTCCGGGCCCTGGCCGCAGCCGGTGAACCCGTCCGGGCGCTGGTGCGCAAGCCGGACACCGTACCGCTGCCGGACGGCGTCGAGGCGGTGACGGGCGACCTCAACCGGCCGGAGAGCATGGCCGGAGCGCTGGGCGGGGCCCGCGCGGTGTTCCTGCTCCCCGGGTACGAGGACATGCCGGGCCTGGTGGCCGAGGCCCGGCGTGCGGGAGTGGAACAGGTCGTGCTGCTGTCCGGCGGCTCGGCCGGGAGCGGCGACATGACCAACGCGGTGACCCGTTTCATGGCCGCGTCCGAGTTCGCGGTGCGGGAGTCCGGGCTGCCGTGGACGTTCCTGCGACCGAGCGCGTTCATGTCCAATGCGCTGCGCTGGCTGCCGCAGCTGCGGTCCGGTGATCGGGTGCGGGTCCCTTTCCCGGACGTCCGTACGGCGAGCGTCGACCCGTACGACATCGGGGCCGTCGCCGCCCGCGCGCTGCTGTCGGAGGAGTACCGGGGCGAGATCCTCCGGCCGACCGGTCCGGTCGCGATGCCGCCGGCCGACCAGGTCGCCGTGCTGGCCGAGGTCCTCGGCCGCGATCTTGAGTTCGTGGGCCTGACGAACGAGGAGGCGCGCGCCGACCTGCTCGCCACCATGCCCGTCGAGTACGTGGACGCGTTCTTCGACTTCTACGTGAACGGCTCGCTCGACGAGTCGATCGTCCGCCCGACCGTCCGCGAGGTCACCGGCCGCGAGCCCCGCACCTTCGCGCAGTGGGCACAGGCCCACGCGGACGACTTCCGCTGAACCCCCCTCGCATCCGACTCCACGAAGGCTCCAGATGAACCAGAGATTGCGGCGCCTGCTCGCCGCAAGCTCCGCCGCCGCATGCGCGATCGCGTCGGTGGCGGGCTGTTCGAACGACGGCAAGCCCGCGGCGCCGCCCGCGCAAAAGGCGGAGCCGGGACGCTTCGCCTCGTCCAACCCGGGTTCGGTCAACACCTACTGGATCCAGGCACCGGAGGGCCTGGTCCTCATCGACACCCTGCGCACGCCGACCGATGCCCGCAAAGCGGTGGCGGAGATCAAGAAGACCGGCAAGCCGGTCGCCGCGATCCTGCTCACCCACTCCCATCCCGACCATGTGGGCGGGGCGGGCGCCTTCCACGAGGCGTTCCCCAAGGCCCCCATCTACGCGTCCAAGGCGACCGACAAGACGATGCGGGAGGACGGTCGGGGCTTCTACCCGCTGGCCCGTTCGGCGAACGCGGACTTCCCCGCCAAGCTCACCTACGCCGACCGGACCTTCGAGGACGGCGCACCGCTGCAGGTCGGCGGCCTCCGCTTCGAGACCGCCACCTTCGCCCACGGCGAGTCCGACACCGCGGACGTCTACTACCGTCCCGACACCGGCGACCTCTTCTCCGGCGACCTGGCGACCGGCAAGGTCACGCCCGCGCTGATCGAGGGGACCAGCTGTGGCTGGCTCCAGATCCTCGATCAGCTCGGCGGGCGCTTCCCCGGGGCCGGGACGATGTACCCGGGACACGGCGCCGCAGGCCCGGCCCGCGCATTGATCGACGAGCAGCGCCGGTATCTCCGGGCATTCCGCGGCCTGGTCCGGCCGGCCGTCGCGCCGGACTCGCCCGAGGGCAGGACGGTCGGCCCCGGCGAGCAGAGGTCGATCATCGCCGAGCTGGACCGCGCCTACCCCGGCTATCCTCCGGTCGCGGACCTTCCGACCATCGTGCAGGAGAACATCAAGGCCGTCGCGCGGGAGCTGTCCGCCGAGGACCCCGCGAAGACGCCTGCCGCCTGCGCAGACACCCCCCGGCAAGGGACGGGCGGGCTGCTCGCGCCGGTGAGCACCTACGTCACCGCGGTCAACGGCCGAAACCTCGACGCGCTGGCGGGAGCGTTCGCCGCCGACGCGGAGCTCATTGACGTCGGGCGGCGTTTCAAGGGCCGCGCCGCGATCCGCGACTGGGCCCGGGCCGAGGTCATGGGCGGCAGCCTGACCGTCATCGAGGTCGCCGAGAACCGGCCCGGTCACCAGCGTCTCCTGGTGCGCTTCGCCCCCGGCGGCCAGGGAGGCTTCAACGCCTACTACGCCTTCACCGTCGACGGCTCGTCCATCACCAAAGCCGAACTGACCTATGCGAACTGATCGAAGGAGCCAACGTTCATGACCACCGTGCAGAAGGTGAAGTTTTCCGCAGGCGACGTGGCGCTGACCGGGAACCTGTTCCTGCCCGACGGCGCCGATCCGGCGCCGGGCATCGTGGTGGCGGGCACCTGGACGAGCGTCAAGGAGCTGATGGCCGACCGGTACGCCGAACGGCTCGCCGACCGCGGGTTCGCCGCCCTGTCCTTCGACTTCACCGGCTATGGCGAATCCGAGGGTGAGCCGCGCGACTACGAGGTGCCGGAACGGAAGGTCCGCGACATCAACCACGCGGTCACCTTCCTCGCCGACCATCCTGCGGTGAACGCCGCCCGTCTCGGCGCCCTCGGCGTCTGCGCGGCCGCGATGTACATGAGCGGGAACGCCGTCGACGATCCCCGCATCCGGTCGCTGGCGCTCGTCGCGCCCTGGCTGCACGACCCCGAGATCTGCCGGGAGGTGTACGGCGGCGAGGAGGGCGTCGCGGGCAAGCTCGCCGAGGCCGCACGGGCACGCGCGACGTACGAGGCGACCGGCGAGGTCGAGTACGTGCCGGTCGTCAGCGGCTCCGACCCTCGCGCCGCCATGCCGTTCGACATCGACTTCTACCTCAACCCCGACCGCGGCGGCCTCCCGCAGTGGCCCAACCGCTTCGCGGTGATGGCATGGCCGGGCTGGCTCGGCTACGACTCGATCTCCCTCGCCTCCCGCCTCACCCAGCCCGTCCTGCTCGTCCACAGCGAGGACGCCGCCATCCCGGACGGGGCGCGGCGCTTCCACGCCGCGCTGGCCGGGCCCAAGGAGTTCGTCTGGACCGGGGGCGACCAGTTCGCCTTCTACGACCAGGAACCGCAGGTCACGACGGCGGTGGACGCCGCAGCGGCCCACTTCGCCCGCACGCTGCCCCGCGAATAGCCGGACGCTCGGCCTTGCTGGGGGTCCTACGGACCGACCTCGCAACCCCAGACCGCGCCGGTGGATGGCGCTCAGCGCCTTCCGCCCTTCGTGTCGGGCATGACGATCTGGATCAGGATCGTGGCCGACCTGTGGGGTCCTTGGCGTTGTTCCCTGAGGGAGTAGTCCCGGCACCCTGGAAGGCCACGAATCCGCCCGCAACCACGGCACCCCGACGCGCTGGCCCGCCTCTGACGAACCCGGTCCGGAATGACGGGCCTGGCCTATATGGTCCCGGCATGGACTCCGCTTCTGCGAACATTTCGGGCCCGTGGCTGGAACGGCTGACCGGCGCCTTTGAGATCCTGCTCGGCCGTCCGCTGGCGAGTTTCGACGCCGACGCCGTCTATGCGACGTTCTTCGGCGGCAACCTCATCAACGAGCTCGGCTTCGCGCAGGACACCGCCTGGGTGAACCCGGCTGCCCTCCGCGGCGCCGAGCCGGTCGTCTGGGACTGCCCGATCTTCGACGTGGAGGAGCCGCTGCTGGAGTTCGACGCGAGCCGGTCGGTCTTCGAGTTCGACAAGGCTGGGCTGCCGCCGGAGTTCGAGGCGGATCTCGCGGCGGCGCGCTTCGCGGGCCGGCTCGTCCTGGGCGGCGACCTGGCTCCCCTGCTGGCGCGCCACGACCTCGCCGCGTGCGATCTGCGCGGCACCTGGACCGTGTGCCACCCGCGGCTGGTCTCGGACGGCACGCTCTTCGACGCGATGCGGGTCGCCACCGCACTCGGCACGGGCCCCGAAAGCCTCCTTCCCCTCGAGGCGGAGGCGTCCGAGGAATGGCAGGAGGCGCTGGCCGACCTCACGCCGCCCGAGCTGTTCGCCCACCTGAGCTTCTTCTGCACCGAAGGCGAGGAGGGGCTGATGTACCTGCGAACCGAGCGCTCGGGCGGCGACCTGCTCGCCGACGAGGGCTGCACGCTGATCGCCAACTGGGAGGAGGGCCAGGGCCAGGTCGAGTTCGCGGTCGTCCAGGTCGGCGAGCTCTTGGCGGGGCCGCGCCCGTCCTGAAGAACACACGGCGGGCTGGGAGCGGCAGACCCGTAAGGTCGGCCTCCGGTGGCACCCCAGAGACGGCCCCGGCCGGCGCGAAGGCCAAGCGCCGAGCTGACGGTGAGCTGGGACAACGGCTTCGCGACTCGGCTGAGCGGGCGGCATGTGGGGGGCGAGGGTGGCCTGCCAGTCGTCGAGCGGTGCGGCCGGCTGGAGGCGGGCGGCCAGGTCCAGGCGGATCTGGCCGCGGTGATCGTTTCTGGCCGCAGCACCGGAGGTTGCGGCGGTCGACCGGATCTCCTACGCGATGAGCTTCTTGGCCGTGGTGGGGACCTCGGCGACGGTGGGGAACGGGCGGGGGTACGGGGCGCCGATGCCGAACTGGCCGGCCAGTGTGTCGGCGAATGCCGCGGCGATGCGCAGCTCGCCCTGGGCGTTGGGATGGGTGCCGTCCCAGGTGTGGGCGGAGGCGACGAATTCGGCGTGCGTGGCCGCGATGACGAGCGGCGATTCGGGCGTGTGCAGGTCGCAGGAGGTCGTGATCAGCCGGCGGTTGAACTCGCTGACCCGGGCGTTGAAGATGGGGTCCACGCTGGCCTTGTGGGTGTCCAGCAGCGTGCCCAGCACCAGCCTGAGCCCCGGATTGCCGGTGCGGGCAGCGGCGATGAAGGTACGCAGGTTGGCCTCGTCCTGCTCGGGGCTTTGGTCGTACCAGAACAGGTCGTTGATGCCGAGCAGCACCAGGAGATAGTCCGGGCGGTGGGCGGCGACCTTGGCCGCGATCTCGTTCATTTCCACGCAGTACGGCCTGCCCCACTGCGCGTCGTGGTCGGTGTCGAAGTCTGGATCGGCATAGGCCTGGTCGCCATCCCCGTCCTGTGGTGATTGCACAGGGTGAAGATTGGTTACTCTTAGTTATTAGAGTCTATGGCCTGCGGGTCACATCGCCATCCCGGCTCGACCTCCTTGATCGTCTCTTCGCTGATCCGCTCGCGTCCGGCGTCGGTGATCTCGGTCAGGTACTCCCACATGCCCGCCCGCTGGACCGCGCCACGGGCCAGGTCGTGCCGCAGCACGATCCAGGACGAGCGGCTCATCGTTCATGGGTTCCCGGCAGGAGGCCCACCGCACCCCCGCCACCACATCCAGCCGGGCGACGTCGAGCACGCCGATGCCCGGCTGGGCGGTGTTGGCCAGGGCGTGAACCACCGGCCCGCTGGAGGCCGTCTTCGTGGTGCTCGCCGTGGCCATCCGCGCATTCCGAGCTGGCCAGCCGGTTCGCTTGCTGCTCGGCGGCGGTCAGCGGCTTGTCCCGCGACGCCTGCACCACCGCGCACCTCGATCGGCCATGTGGTGCCGGTCCCGTTCCTTGTCGGCGGCCGGCGCAGCCGCTCTGGCTCCGAGAGCAGGCCGGCCGGACTCAGCCTGCTTTGACCACCAACCGGAGTGGCCGGTAGACGAACCCGTCGCTCCACACAACCGCCGACAGGTCCTCCTGCGCGTGCAGTCCTGGCAGGCGCGCCACCAGGGCGTGGAACGCCTCCTGCAGTTCCATCCGGGCCAGGTTCGCGCCCAGACAGTAGTGCGGGCCGTGGCCGAACGCCAGGTGCGGGATGGGCGGGGCGCCGGTGAATCTGTGCACGTCGAAGCGCAGCGGGTCCTGGAACACCGACGGGTCGTGGTCGGCGGCCCACAGATTGGGCAGCACGACGCTGCCGGCCGGGATGATCCCTCCGGACACCTCGACGTCCTCAGTGATCCGCCGGAGCATGCCGTTGGAGCCGGGCCCCTCGTGGCGCAGGATCTCCTCCACCGCCGGATCGACCAGCTCGGGACGCGCCACGAGCTCGGCGTACTGGTCAGGGTGGCAGAGCAGGCGCAAGACGCCCCGGACGATCATTGAGGCGGTCGTCTCGTGCCCGGCCAGGATCAGCGTGAACACCATGTTGGTCAGCTCGTCCTCGCTGAGCCCGTCCTCTTCGTCGCGGGCCGCGATGAGCAGGTCGATCAGGTCCTCGCCGGGCTCGGCCCGGTGCTGCTCGATCAGCTGGCGCGCGTAGGCCATGAACGCGGCGAACCCCTGGGCCCGGGCCTCAGCGCTCGCGTCCGAGGTGGACAGGAACATCTCCGTCCAGCCGCGGACCTGGTCGAAGCGGTCCATCGGCACGCCCAGCAGCTCGCAGATCACCCGAGCGGGCAGCGGTAGGGCGAAGTCCGCAACCATGTCGAACTCCTGGCCGGCCGCGTCGATCAACTCGCCGGCGATGGCCGCCGCGCGGGGCCGCCAGCGTTCGATGTGCCTGGGCGTGAACGTGCCATGCATGATGCGCCGGTATCGGGTGTGCTCCGGCGGATCCTGGTTCATCAGCGCCGCCGGATCGTCGTCCAGGAACGTGCCCCGGACCATTCGCGGCAGGCCGGGCTCGCGCAGGTTACGGCTGCTGGCCGGCGAGGTGAGCACGCTGCGGACATCCGCGTACCGGACGATCATCGGCACCCGATCGCCGCTCGGCAGCGTGGCCGCCTCCATGGGCGCCTCGGCGTAGCGGCGGGTCAGGTCGGGTGAAGGGGTGCCGTACGGTCCGGGAGGAAGGTCCGGCCAGGTCGATGTGGTGCTGGACTGTTCTGTCAAAGCCGCCTCCGGGCGTTGCCGTCGTCCAACAAGCTCGCCGGGAACGTACGCAACAAGCCGCCGCCGGTCAAGACCGCCACCCCACCCGCGTAGGTGGGCGCTCGCGGCGCACAGGTCGAAGACGGCAGGCTCACCGGACATGCCCGCTCATGGTGGCCGGCTGCCGCTGGTCGGCCACGTCGGCGCGGCGGGGCGACGGCTTCGGGGTCGGCCCAGGAACTTTTGCTCTGCTCGCCCTTGAACGTGGCGTACGCCGACCTGACGGGCTCGTCTCCAGCGCATTGGCCAGTGCCAGGCTCCGCCCCAAGACGGAGTCCTCTCACGCGCAGGTCTTTCTTCATGTGGTACACCACAGCACCCAGTTGGCCGGGCCGGAGCCGACCGCGCTGTCCCACAGTGGCTCACAAGGGAGAGCAGCGGCATGAGCCGGACAAGCCGTTCCACGGCCGGGGGAGTGGGCCGCAACGCCGGCGGGAGGCATCGCGCCGGCCATGAGCTCGCGGCCGGACAAAAGGCCAAGGATGTTAGATTGTCGGGCGATTGATGTTGATCTGACAGTAGAGGCGTGACTCACGTGGCAGGGTTTGAGATCTACTTCGACACGCTCGAGGAGTGCGCCACCAAGGCCAAGGGAGTCGCGAACCAGTTCAAGAGCGCGGCGGAGGATGGTCCCACGAGCGTCAGCACCTCCTGCTTCGGCGACCTGGAGAACGTTTCCGACAAGCTCGCCAAGGCCGTCAACGACTTCGAGGTGAAGATCGACGCCGAGATACGCCATGCGCAACAGAACCTGAACAAGGTCGAGGCGGCCATCCATCAAGTCGTCACCAACGTCCGCACGGCCGACCTCCCCACCGTTCCCCGGACGGAGCAGGTGTGACGGACATCTGGGACCAGTACCTCAGCCCCATCCAGCGCGTCATCGACGACCTGAGCGGCGACCAGGCCCAGATCTCCAAGATCTCGGGGCGATGGCGAACGCTGGCGAGCGACATCACCACAGAGACCGGCGTCATCAAACGCGCGGTCAACAGGGTGGACAGCGCGTGGAACGGCGTCGCCGCCGAAAACTTCGCCAAGTACATGGCCAGATATCCCCAGTCTGGTACGGCACTGAGTGAGGCCCTGACCAGCTGCGCCGGCAAGCTGGATGCGGCGGGGAGCGCACTGGAGACGGCCAAGGGCGAGGTCCAAGCCCTTTACCGGGAGAAACGCGCCTGGCTGGACGAGCAGCGCAGCGACTCCGACAGCACGACGATCTCGATGACGAGTATCAGGTCCCAGGTGTCCGACGCCCTCGAGCGCGCCAAGGTGCACACGGACAAGGCCGCCGAGGTACTCGGCCAGGCCACCAGCGAGATCGACAAACACCTCGGCGAGGTGCGGTTCTTCACCGGTATCCCCGCTCCCGGCGATCAAGACTTCGTCCCGGGCAACAAGTCCGGGATGCGCTGGATCCCCGACCCGGACTTCCGGCCCCATACCCCGACGACGCAGCTGGCGTCCTACAACGGCAACGGCAACGGCAACGGCCTGCCGACCGGCGATGGCATCGGGAACGGCGTCAACGGGGCAGGCGGCGGCGCCGGCGGTGGCGGCGGCGGTGGCGGCGGTGCGGGCGCGCCTTCGCTGGCCGTCCCGCCGAACGCCCACAGCCTGGCGCCCAACCCTCGTGCCCAGGCCGTCATCGACTACGCCCTCAAGCAGATCGGCGACCCTTACGTGTGGGGAGCGACAGGACCCGGCTCCTTCGACTGCTCCGGGCTGACCCTGCGCGCGTACGAGGCCGCGGGGACCGCCATCCCCCGGGTCGCGCACGACCAGTGGATGCGCGGACCGCGCATCCCTGATGGCAACGTGCAGCCCGGAGACCTTGTCTTCTTCGACAACAACGGTGACGGCACCGCTGACCATGTGGGCATCGTGCTCGACCCCGAGAAGGGCACAATGATCCACGCGCCCAGAACGGGCTCCGACGTCAAGATCGCCCCGTACAGCCGCACCCCCATGGGCTTCACGCGGCCGGGAACCAGCTGACCCCTGGCACGCACCTGGAATCGGACTGGAAGCCCGGCTCGACGTGGCCGTTCGCGACCCAATGTAAGGGCGTGACAGAAGATCATCTGATCTTTACGTGACCGGTTCTCTGGTGTGCCTCCACCGACGCCCGCGTGGCAGATGTTGTGCTCCCCGCCATTTCCGGCGGGCAGCATCCGTGACGGCGAACGGATCGCCGCCCTGGATCAAAGTCGCGTGTACGGCTTTTTCACGGTGACGTTCGGGTGCCGAGGTCTTACCCCTTCGGTTTGAAGTAGTGCGCGACCATGAAAGCGGTGACCTTCTTGCCGATCTTCGCGCCTTCGACGTCGGCCGTTCGAGTATGGATTCCGCCCCAGATGCGGGCTTCGACGACCTCGGCGAGCGCCTGCGAGAAACTGCGGAAATACCTGGTGGTACCCGAGGCGGCGCTGTACCCGCTGAAGGGGATGTCGTCGCGGCCGAAGAAATACGCCAACGCCGACATGCTCGCCGAGGTGAAGCAGGTATGTCCGGACGTGTAGTCGGGGTGCGGTGGTGTAACGAGCAATGGCGTCCAGTTCGGATCGGCCGCCGTTCTCGGATTGCCGTCGGTGTCGGCCAGGCGGATCGCGGTGACCGGCCGCCAGAAGTTCCACGCTGCCTTCTCGTTGTAGCAGGCGATCGTGGCATCGGCCTCGGCCAGGTCGACCATCGCGAACATCCGCGCCGTCTGCAACGTGTTCAGCTGCCGCTTCGTCGCCAGCTGGCGCTTGATCTCCCATTCGGCCAGGTGCCGGTCGTGCCACCAGATCGCCGCTTGTGTCTGGTCGGACGTCCTGACCGTGCTGGTCGCCGAGCCGATGGTCTTGACCTCGTTGAAGTCCCGGGCGTACCGGTGGCTGGTGAGCGATGGCGGGCCGGACGTGCGGAACATGGAGGCGCTGCGGATGAGGAACGGTTTGAGGTCACCGACCCAGGCTCCGTCGGAGGCGAACGTGGGTGGCGCCGGCCGCCATTGACCGGGCTGGGTGCCCACCGTCCAGGTCTGGTTTCCGAACGCTCCGTCGTTCTGCCGTGCGGCGTTCATCGCAGAGGCCGCCTGAGTGCCCACGCTGATTCCGCGCTGCTTGGCGGTACCGTCCGGAATCACGGCCAGCGCCTCGTCGTACTGCGTCTTCAGCCTCGCTCGCTGTTCTGGGAACAGAGCGTTCAGCACCAGGAAGCCCGCGGTCGCGACGGCCGCGTCCGTCGACTCGGTCCCATCGGCAGGCGGCGCGATCAGGTACGGCTGATAGGGAGTGCCGGCGATCGCGTTTACGGCGTCGTAAACGGCTCCGTGCACCATCGCGAAGCTGCGCGCCTGGACCTGCGGTTGCTGGCCGGCAATGTCCCAAATCGCCGTCTGGGCGTTTCTGTCCCAGATGATGACAGAATTGGGAGGCGTGTTCGAAGTCGACGCGTTTGCGAACGACGAGCCGAGTCCGATCGGAGACCCGACAGCGATGATCCCGGCGACGGATAAGCGAACGGCCTTGCGCGGGAGGACGCCTGCCCATCCGGCGTAACGTAATTTGACCATGATAGGAAATTACTCCGACCGCCACCGATCGAGCCAGCGCGCGAACAACTGCCACGTCGGCCGACCAGGCCGATGACACTGAGGCCCGTTTCGGCGAAAGTGGCAGCGTGGCACGACGCCGCTGGCCGTAGTCGGCGAAGTGCGCAGGATCCAGGCTGAGTCGCTCGGCCACGAACGGGACCGCGCCAGGCGCAACGGCCAGTGGGTCGTCGGGTCAGCCGGCGTCTCCGGCCAGGTAAAACCGGTGCGCCCTGCTCCACGCCTTACATCGCGTCGACCGGTTCGCCACCGCCCATCATCTTCCGCTCCCGCGACCGCTTGTGGCATGGAACCAGTGGGTGGTGCCGGTCGGACGCCTGCCCGTTCCCCGCTGGCCGCATTGTCAGCACCCTCGACCGGCTCACAAGCCCGACCCGCCGCGACTCCACCCCGGCAGCCTCGACGATCTCCGCAACGGTCACCACACCCCGTGACCACAACTTGCGCATTCTTTCTGCGATTACAGGACGGGACAATCCTTGGCAGTCAAGGTCTTTTGTCCCGCTCCGAGCGTTACCAGAAGATCGCTTTGGGGGGTCGAAAGGACTATCCAAACGCGGCTGATTAAGAGGCTGACCTTGGATTACCTTCTGGTGCCGGGCATCGAAGAATCGGCTGTGTAGTGGTTTTGTAGCGACTCTGTGAGGGGGTGCGGTACCGTCCGGCTGTCGTGATCAACTTCGATTAATCCAACCGAAACAGGACATCACTGGCCGGGGTCGGGATCGCTATGGCGGCAGGTCGATGTCCAGCCGTATGGAAAGGAGTATCCAATGTCGGAACGTGAAGGAAATCTCGTACGGAAGGTGGCCTTGACGGCCGCCGCGTTCGCTGCCGCGTCCGCGGTCGGGGTCGGAGCCGCCGGTGCCGCTTCGGCCGCCGAGTCCTCTCAGGCGAATCTCTCCGAGGTCGCGGCGACTTCCGACCAGAACAGCGCGCTCGGTGCGGTGCTGAACCGGGTGACCACCGACGACGACATCTTCCGTCCTGCCGGCACTTTCAACAGGTGACGGAGCGGGTTCGTTCCCGTGGCTGATCGGGCCGTGTAGAGGCCTACTGGGACACGACGGGCAGAGAGGCGAAGGACATCGTGATCGAGCTACCGATCGTGCAGGTGAAAGAGCGAGCCGCCGAATGGCCGACTCAGGACGTGACCGATCAGGCGCTTGCGGATCCGTACTGGCGCCCTCTGCCCTTCGTGGAATTCGCTCTCAAATTCCACGGCCGGTGCAACCTGGCCTGTGACTACTGCTACATGTACGAGATGGCCGACCAGAGCTGGAAGAACAAACCGGTGGCCATGTCACGCGAGACGATCGACCAGGTCGCCTTCCGGCTCGGAGAGCACCTGCGGGCTCACGCCGACGAAATCGGGGGAGCGTCGGTGAGGATGCATGGCGGCGAAGCGCTGCTCGCCGGAGCGGATCAGTTCGCGTACGCGGCGCGAGCCTTCCGGAACGCCGCGCCGTCCGAGGTCCCGCTGCGACTCGTCACCACCACGAACGGCGTGCTCCTTTCTGACGAGAACCTGTTGAACGTCCTGCGCGAACACCGCATCGGTGTCACGGTCAGCCTCGACGGCGACAGGGAAGCCCAGAACCGTCACCGCAAGTACGCCAACGGCCGCGGCAGCCATGACTTGGTGATGCGCGGCATCGAGGTTCTGAACCGCCCCGCTTACCGTGACCTCTTCGACCTTGTGCTGTGCACCATCGACCTGGAGAACGACCCCCTGACCACCTATGAGGCGCTGCTCGCCACCGGGGCGCCGGCCGTCGACTTCCTGCTGCCGCTTGGCAATTGGTCGTCTCCTCCACCGGGATGGACCGCCGGGGACGGAGGCGTCGCATATGCGGACTGGCTGATACCGATCTTCGAGCGCTGGTATTCCACGGTGCCGCTTCCGGCCGGTGTCAGGCTCTTCGAGAACATCATGACGTTGTGCCTCGGCGGTCATGCCTACACCGAGGGGCTGGGGCTCAACCCGTTCCAGCTCATCGTCATCGAAAGCGACGGAACCATCGAACTCGGCGACGCGTTGAAGTCCGCCTACGAGGGCGCCCCATGCACCGGCTTGAACGTTTTTCGCAACACGTTCGACGACGCGCGACTCCTTCCGGGCGTCGTCGCCCGGCAACGAAAGGTGGCCGGCCTGTCGCCGATCTGCGTTTCCTGCTCGATCCGGGATATCTGCGGGGCCGGCGAGTACAGCACGCGATACCGCGCCGGCTCGGGATTTCTCAATCCTTCCGTCTACTGCGCCGATCTGGCCAAACTGATCTGCCACATCCGCGACCGGGTGCTCGCCGACGTGGAACGGTTGAGGGCCGAGCGTGCGGCGGCCCTCTGAGCATTGGAACTGGCGGTCCGCATCCCGCCCTGTGGAACACACCGCGGTAAAAGGAGAGCGGGCCATGCCAACCATGATTGGGTTACGTCACCCACGATCGGTATCAGCGGCTTGTCATCGAAGGCCGCCGCCTGGGCGAGCAGCAGACGCAGTTCACGCTTGGTGACCTCGCTCTGGAACTGCAATCCTTCCACCAGGGAACGCGCGACGACTGGCCGCCGTACGGCACCACCACGACACCGTGATGCGTCATCGAACGCATCACCGACGCGGCCACCGAATCCACCGTCCAGCGGCTCATGCGCACCCCACTGCAAGTGACCATCATGTCGCTTCTGGTGGAACGGCATCGCGGTCTGGGACGCTGCGCCCGACTGGGCAGGCCCGGCGCTGTGGCTCCACGGCGATCTGCATCCGGCCAACGTCCTCACCGCGGACGGCACCATCTGCGGCGTGATCGACTTCGGCGCCCTGTTCGCCGGCGCGTCAAGGATGAGCTTGCCGGTGGCGATGGTGGCGCGGCCTGGCATCGACCTGAGTGACATGCCCCGGATGTGCTGGACGCGCCAGCCCAAAACTAGCCGAGGGCCCTTCGGGGTACTGTGGCGCTCACCGTGGTGCCTTCTCCTGGTACGCCATTGACGGTGAGGCCGCCGCCCATTCCTGCGAGCTCGACCCGTCTGCCACGCAGACTAGCCTCATACGCCTCGGCCGACGTACCGAGACCGTCATCGTTGATGGTCAAGCGGAGCCCGCCGGGAGCCACGGTGAGGGCAATGGAGACGGTACGGGCCTGTGCCTACCGTTCCGCCTCCTGCACAACGTCACGGATCGCGCCATGGACGATCTCGGTGAGCGGGCGGGAAGCGGCTGTTTCGGCAAAGGCCATATCTCCACCGTTATCCCGGTCTGCAGCGACCATTCCGCCAGGCGATCCTTCAGAGCGTGTGAGGCAGCAGAGCTATTGATCATCTGCTTCTTCCCCTACTGGTCAATAAGTCGAGTACGCCTGATCAGGCCCGTCCGGCGGGCAGTCGCGGGTGAAGGACGTCGGCGAAGATTCGCACGAACGACGCCCATGGTCGTTGGGAAGAATTGCCCAGAGCTTGTCCGACCTGCCGCTTCACCGTTGAGGACCTGGCGCGGACGAGAGTCGCCGAAGCCTGACCGCCATTGTGGGCGCCGAGCATCTCGCTGCGCATGCTGCAACCACGCACCTATCCGGTGCGCTTCGGCGCCTGGCGACGTCGTGCCCTCACCAGGACGGCTCCACATCGGCCGGGCGCAAAGCGTACCGGGTGTATGCAGACCGGATCGCCACGGCCGCGCGGACACCCTGACCAAACGTCGAGCGCCCGTTTTCCCCAAGGGGGGCCGTCGCCGCGAACACTGAGAGTTACTTTTCCTCTGGTGACGTCAACCCGAGCGGTGGGTCGACCTATTTGCCTCGCCGATGCCGGTGGGATGATCCCTGCCCCGCGGACTGGACGCGCCCGGCCGCACCCCGCCCATCTTTATGCGAGCCGGTACGACTGCGGAAAAAGAAAGGCCAGTGGGTGTCCACCGGCCTTCTGATCCTTACCTACTCATCCTTAGCGGGGAGTCGGGCACCAGGTCCAGTCCTCGGCCCACGTCTGGGCCGCGGGGGGGGGGGGCCGGGGGGGGGCCCCCCCCCCCCCCCCCCCCCGCCCCCCGGGCATTAAGTACAAGACGGGGAGGGCCCCCCCAACGCCGGGGCCGCCTCCGGCGGGGGGGGGGGGGGGGGGGGCCGGGGGGCGGGGGGGGGGGGGGCCCCGCGGGGGGGCGGGGGGGGGGGGGGGGGGCGCCGGCGGCCCCCCGGCGCCCCCCCCCCCCCCCCCCCCCGCCGCGGTCCAGAGGTGAATGACGACCTTGCCGTTCGTGCCCGCCGTACGGCACTTGCCCTCCGCGGTGGGCGCGTACAGGTTCTCGTGAGGCGAGGTGACCCTGTTGCCGTCCTGGTTGACGCCGTAGACCGTGATGTTGGTGGCCTTGGGGTGTCCTTCGAAGCAGGCTATGACCTGCTGGCCGTTGTAACCGGCCGACGCGGGCGAGGCAAGGACGCCGCCGCAGAGCAGACCCGCGACCACTGTCGTTGCCAGCTTGACGAGTGAGGCTCTCATACTGATCACCAGTACTTACAGGTCTTGGCGGGCGAAATGTCGAACACAGGGACGTCGCACGCCTGACGGGTGACGCCCTTCGAGTTGCCGTTGATGTCGAACCAGGAGACGTCGATATTGCCGTACCACCACCAGTCCTTGAACGTGTGGCAGCGGAAATCGTCCTCGCCCGGCTGGGGAGCGTCGTTCAGGTCGCCGACCGGGCCCCACACGAATTTGTCGTCCTGATTCTTGCCGGAGACCCGCGCAACACTAGACGAATTACTGACTCAGGACACTAGTGGCTCGTCTCTGAACGTTGACCCGGTAATTGATCTCGGACGTGGACCCGTCAGGCTGGCTGCCTCTCTCGAGTCTCTGGAGGTGGTCGTGGCTCGCCGACCGGATGTATTCGTCCGACCCTTGTCGATGGAGGAGGGCCGCAAACTCCAGCGCATCACCCGGACCGCCAAGGACCCGGTCAAGCTGCGGCGGGCGATCGTGGTGATGATGTCCGGCCAGGGCCAGAGCGTGCCGGACATCACCTCGTTGATGCAGGTCGGCGACGACTACGTGCGCGATGTCATCCACGCCTTCAATGAGCGGGGGTTCGACGCGTTGGACCCAAAATGGAGCGGGGGCCGTCCACCGGCGATCAGTGAGCAGGCGCGCGAGCACATCTGCCTGATTGCCAGGACGGCCCCGGCGGAGTGGGGCATCACCGGCCACTCCACCTAAAGCCTGCGCACCCTCTCCGAGCACCTCATCAACCGGGGTGTGGTCACCTCGATCAGCCGCTGGCATCTGTCGCGGATCCTGCGTGCGGGCAAGGTGACCTGGCAGACCACCACCACTTGGAAGACCTCCAACGACCCGCAGTTCATCGCCAAGATGCAGCGCGTGCTGGAGTTATACGACCAGTCGCCCGCCGGCGGGCGGGTGATCTGCGTCGATGAGTTCGGGCCGCTGAAGCTGATGCCGCGTCCGGGCAAACGCCGGCGACCGGCCGGCAGCCCGGCCCGGCTGCGGGCTACCTACAACCGCTATCACGGGGTCATGCACATGATCGCCGCGCTGGATCTTGCCACCGGAAAGCTGTACTACCGCATCCGCAGGCGCAAGCGGTGGCGGGAGTTCTTGTCCTCTCTCAAGACCTTGCGTGCCCGCTGGCCCGGCGAGAAGCTCTACGTGATCATGGACAACTACTCGCCGCACAAACATCCCCAGGTCCGCTCATGGGCCGTGGAGCATGATGTCGAGCTGGTGTTCCTGCCCACCTACGGTTCATGGTTGAACTGGATCGAGTCCGAGTTCGCCGCGCTGCGCTACTACGCCCTCAACGGCACCGATCATCGCACTCACGACGAGCAGAACACGGCGATCGGCGCCTACGTCCGCTGGCGCAACGCCCGCGCGCAACCGAAGACCAGCTTCGCCGCCAGCTCACCCATCCGAAGTTGGACCAGTTACCCGGCCAAGGTTGCGTGACGGACCACTAGTCCAAGAATTCCGCCACGTCGCCAGCGAATCGGGCATGGCCGAACGTGCCGAGGTGGCCCGTGCCCGGGTAAAGGATCAGGCGCGCGTCCGGCAGCAGCTCGGCCGTCTCCTTGAACAGCTCCACCGAGTAGGCCAGGTCCCGTTCTCCGCCGACGACCAGCGTGGGCGCGGCGATGCCGGCGAGCCGGCCGCGGACGTCGAAGGAGTCCTCGGCCTGGGCGAAGTGGAGCATGTCCAGGGGATCGGACGGGCGCATCATGGGGTCGGCGAGCCACATCAGGGGCCGGATCAGCGCCCTGGTGAGCGCGGTCCGACCGACCACGGGCGCCTGGTGGTGGGCGCCGCGCCGGCCGGCCGCCACCGCCTCGGTGTATCGCCGCTGGACCTCGCGGGTACGCGCAGTCAGCGTGTACGCCGCTCCGGCCACCACCAGCCGCCGGACGACCTCGGGGTGATCGGCCGCCAACTGCAGCGCCAACGACCCACCGGACGACATGCCCAGCACATCCACTGGCTCGCCGAACCGCTCGGCCAGGGCCTCGGCGTGCTGGGCGGCGATGTCCGCCATGGTCGTGCCCGCCACCATCCCGGGTGCGCGGTTGACCGCGTACATCTCGAAGTGCCGCCCGAGCGGGCCCATCACCTTGAGCTCCGCCCTGAGCGCCCATCCCGTGGGGTTGGTGTGCTCCGGCGCGAACCACCGCAGCGCCACCAGCGGTCTGCCCGCGCCTACCGTGTAGTACGGCAGTCCGTGCTTGAGTACACCCTCGGCCATCCGCCACCTCCCTGGAGGTCACCACTTCCACAGTAGCTTCGGCCTGACGGGTTCACCGTGCGAGATCAATTATCGGGTCAATGTTCGAAGACAGGACACTAGATGCCCGTTCGCTGATCGACTCGAGCGGTCGAGGGGATCGTTCCGCTGGCTGTCGTCGGTCTCGTCGAGATCGCCCTATCCTGGTCGCCCCTCAGCGCTGGGCGGAGGTCTGGTTCGCGTCACGCCGGTAGGTGTAGAGGACGTGCCCCTTGTGGAACTTGCCCACCTTGTCGTACAGCGCGCGAGCCGGAGCGTCTTCCAACGTGTTCCAGTAGAGACCTGGGAAGCCGTGCTCCTTGGCGTCCCGCGCCACCCACTCGATCACTGCCGTCGCGATACCCCGCCGCCGGACTTCCGCGTCCACGAACAAGTCCACCAGATAGCATCTCCCGGCGTACCAGACACTGGCGTGGAACAGGTAGTGCGCGATGCCGACCATTTTGCCGTCCAGCCGGGCGGTGATCCCGCGTATCTGCTCGTCGTCAAGCAGGCGTCGCCAGGTCCGTTCGTAGTCGTCGTCGCTGCGTTCGACCTTGAAGTATGTGTCTTTGCCACGGGCCAGCGATTCCCAGCAGGCGCGGTCGGATTCGGTCAAGAAGTTGATCTCCATCATGGCGCCCATCCTGCCCTACGGTCACCTCGCCCTGGCCGCCGCGCACGCTGTCGCCGGATGCCGCCCTCGGCCACCCGCTGCCCCGACACCGACGGAGCGGATACGGTTTGCCGCCCCGTCCTTCCGACGATGCCGCTGGGCACCGCCTCGAGGCCGGTGACCTTCAGGACATCATCGAGCCCGCCCCACCCTCTCGGGTCCTGGGCGTTTCTGGCTCGTCCTCATCGCTGCCAACCCGCCGCCTAGAGCGCCCGAAGCGAAGCGCGGCCGTACGGTGGCCGTCCTCGGGACGAGAACGGCGGCTGACCCACCCCGCCGGTCAGTTCGCACCGTGCTGTACCGCGAACTGACACGGCAACCTCTCGCCCAGCCAGGCAACGAACCCACCCTTAGCGGGCGAACGCGGACGCGGTGCCTCATCCACCTGGGCCTATGATCGGCGGCATGGCACTGCGACTTGTTCAGGTGAATTTCAAAGCTCGGGACGACTCGGCGCTCGGCCGGTTCTGGGCGGAGGCGCTCGGCTGGGGTGTTTCCAGCGAGGGACCTGGCGTGACCAACCTCGAGCCCGAAGGCTTCGTCTGGCCGGACCCCGCCGCCTTCTACATCGATGTCGTCACCGTCCCGGACCCCGAAACGGTGAAGTATCGCGTGCACCTCGAACTCGCCACCACCTCTGCGGCCCATCAGACGGAGTTGGTCGCGCGCCTGAAGGAGCTCGGTGCCACGCCCGCCGACGTGGGCCAGGGTGATGTCCCGTGGACGGTCCTGGCCGACCCGGAGGGCAACGTGTTCTGCGTGCTGGAGCCTCGGGAGATCTACCGGGATACCGGGCCGATCGCCGCGGTGGTGGTCGACTGCGCGGACCCGCGGGCCATGGCCCGGTTCTGGGGCGAGGCGGTGGACTGGACCCTCCACGAGGTGAGCGACGATCATGCGCTGCTGCGCTCCGCCCAGGGTGTCGGCCCGTATCTGGAGTTCCGCCGCACGCCCGATGTGAAGACCGTGTGGAATCGCGTCCATTTCGACCTGCTGCCGCACCCTGTTGACGACCAAGCGGCGGAGGTGGCCCGGCTGCAATCTCTCGGCGCGACGCCCGCCGACGTCGGCCAGGGCGACGTCCCGTGGATCGTCCTCGCCGACCCGGAGGGCAACGAGTTCTGCGTCCTCGGTCGGGCCTGACGCGGAGCCTTTTCACCTGCGGGGCGTACAACGGCTCCTCGGCGACGTGTCGTCGGCATCTTCCCGCACAGCGAGGCTCTCGCCGCCTGGCCGGCGCCGTCCTGACGTCGACCTGTGACGAGCGCCCGCCATCCTCGGCAGCGAGGTGGGGCCGCTTCTCGCCCGTGAGATCAGCCATGCTCCGGTTCGACCGCCGAGCACCGCCGGCCAATGACCGTTCTGCCCAAGAACGAGCTGACTTCGGCGGGGGCAGACCTCGTGTGGCATGCCCCGAGGGCAAGCCACCTGCTGCCCTGGTCACACCGCCGTCAACCAACGTGGCACCAGCCGCCAAATAAGCCCTGAGCTGGAAATCAGCTTCCCGCTGCTCCGTATCGAAGCAGGATGCGCACGAGCCAGAGTCACGCCGGTGATCCTGCGCGGCTGAGCGGGGCCCGGTCGCAGCCCTGGAGCTGGTCCCGCCCGTCGGCACACCGGGAGACCGCGCCGAGTCTCACTCCAGGGGCAGGGGGCGGCGTGGCACGGGCGCAGTGTGGATGAGAGACGTGGTCGTGTGACCGTACGGGGTGAACAGGTCGAGGATCGGTTCGAGCTCGTCGACCGCCCGCAGGTGCATCGTGAAGTAGAAGCAGTCGTCCCCGGTCATTCTGTAGCACTCGACGATCTGGGGAACCTCTTGGGCGATCTTGGAGATGCGCTGCAATTCGCGGATCGCCGGACGGATCCGGACCATCACCGTGACCGGAAAACCCAGCGCCCGCGGGTCGACCTCGGCACGATAGCCGGTGATCACTCCCGACTCCTCCAGCCGCTGCACCCTGTCGGCCACCGCGGGGGCCGACAGGGCGACCCGGCGGCCCAGCTCGGCGAAGCTCACTCTGGCGTCGACCTGCAGCTCGGCGAGAATACGAAGGTCGAGGGCGTCCATTCCCTTTGGTTCGTATGCCCGCTCGGGTCTGATCTTTCGATTCGCCATTCTCCTAAATTACGGGTTGGCCGACGATGGCGTCATGCCGCTCACCGGCCCTCGCGCCGTCCTGTCCGCGGCGCCTCCGTGGACCTACTTCATCGGGAGCGCCGTCTTCCACTACCTCGGCCCGGCCTTCGCCGTGCTCCTGTTCACCAGGCTCGCCCCGCTCGGGGTCGCGGCACTGAGGATCTGGAGCGCCGCACTCGTTTTCGCGCTCTGGCGTCGTCCCTGGCGGACCCTGGCCCGGCTCGACGCGGAGGGGCGTCGTACGATCATCGCCTGGGGCGCGGTGCTCGCGGCCATGAACGTCTGTTTCTACCTGGCGATCGCCCGCGTGCCCCTCGGGACCGTCGCCGCGATCGAGTTTCTGCCGGTCATCGTGCTGGCCGCGCTCGGTGCCCGTACCGCACGTAACCTCATGGCACTCGTGGCAGCCGTCGGCGGTGTCTACGTGCTGACCGGCATCCACCTGGACGGGGAGCCACTGGGGTTGGTGTTCGCCTTCGCCAACGCGGTGCTGTTCGCCGCCTACATCGTGCTGGCCCACCGTACGGCTCGGCGGCTGCGCGGCATCGGCGGCATCGACGGGCTGGCCGCCGCCATGCTCATCGCCTGCGTGTTCGTCGCGCCGGTGGCCATCGGGCAGGCCGCTCCCGCGGTGATCGACCCGGTCACGCTCGCCGCCGGGATCGGGGTGGGGATCTGTTCGTCGGTGATCCCGTACGTGTGCGATCAGCTCGCCATGGCACGCATGGCCCGCTCCACGTACGCGCTGCTGGTGGCGCTGCTTCCGGCCACTGCAACGGTGATCGGCACCGTGGTGCTCCGGCAACTCCCCTCACTCGCCGAGCTCGCCGGAGTCGGGCTCGTGGTGCTCTCAGTCGCCCTTCACCGCGAGATTCAGTCTCCTCCAGCCGAGGAGAGAGCCACGCTCTCACAGGAAGGTAAGACGAATTGCGATACATGAAGCTGGGCTCGTCGGGACTGCAGGTCTCGCGGATCTGCCTGGGCATGATGACGTACGGCGATCCAGGAGCCCGGGACTGGATCCTGCGCGAGGACGCGGCCGGGCCGATCGTGCGGCGCGCGGTCGAGGCCGGGGTGACGTTCTTCGACACCGCCGACATGTACTCCGACGGCGCGAGCGAGGAGATCACCGGCCGGCTGCTCAGCAAGCTCTTCGCGCGCCGCGACGACTACGTTCTGGCCACGAAGGTCTACTTCCCGACGGGGCCGGGCCCGAACGACCGAGGGCTGTCGCGCAAACACGTGCTGGCCGCAATCGACGCCTCGCTGACCAGACTCGGAACCGACTATATCGATCTGTACCAGATCCACCGCTGGGACTACGAGACGCCGATCGAGGAGACCATGGAGGCCCTGCACGACGTGGTGCGGGCCGGCAAGGCCCGCTACATCGGGGCCTCCAGCATGTACGCCTGGCAGTTCGCCAAAGCGCAGCACACTGCTCAGACTGCCGGCTGGACCAGGTTCGTGTCGATGCAGAACCACTACAACCTGGTGTACAGGGAGGAGGAACGGGAGATGATCCCGCTCTGCCTGGACCAGGGAGTGGGCGTCATCCCGTGGAGCCCGCTGGCGCGCGGACTGCTCACCGGCAGCCGCCACCGCGACGGCCGGCGGCACACGGCCCGATCCGGCAGCGACCCGCTGGCCGACAGCATGTACGAGGACGCAGACTTCGACGTCGTCGACGTGGTGCGTACGGTCGCCGGCGAACGAGGCCTGCCACCAGCGCAGCTCGCGCTCGCGTGGCTGCTCGGAAAGTCCGGGGTGAGCGCGCCGATCGTCGGAGCGAGCAAGGTGGGCCATCTGAACGACGCGATCGCGGCGGTGGAGGTGTCCCTGAGTGAAGAGGAGACGGCCCGGCTGGAGGCCCCCTACCGGCCACACAAGATCATCGGGCACTCTTGAACGGGCTGTGACGCGGCTCGATCTTCGGTGGTGAGTTCGGCACGTGCCGCGGGGCCGCGATGGCTTGACGGTCGCCGCCGGACTTCAGCTGGGGCACGTACTTGTAGATGGTGGCGCGACTGACGCCCAGCAGCCGGGCGATGGAGGCGATCGTCACGTCGGGCTGGGTGAGCAGGGCGCGGGCGTGTCCGACCTGTCCGGGGTGCATCGCCGGGGCCGGCCTCGGGCCGCCGAGCACCTCCAGCAGCGGGCCAATCGAATAGCCCGTACCGCTAACTGCCATCGCCGAGGTCGTGCGTCAGCTGCTGGACGAGGGCTGGGGAGATCGACCCCGGGGGACCTGGCCGCCGCGCACGGTGTAGACGGGCACCCCGGCGGCCGACAGCGCCTCGACGTCGCGCATGACCGTGCGGACCGACACCTCCAGCCGCTCGGCCAGATCACCGGCGAGCAGCTGCCCGTGGGTCTGCAGCAGCAGCATGATCGACAGCAGGCGCTCGGATCTCACGTCCTCAAAGGTATATGACGCCACCTGACATATACCCCCGTGAAGATGCAGGTAGACGGCCCGCCCACGGGGGGCGGCGCCAAACGTCCCTGAAAGGACCTGTGCTGTGACCGCAACGAACGCGCTCGCCCGGAAGATCGCCGAGGACTTCGTCCACGCGTGGACCGGCAAGGACGTCGACAAGGCCCTGAGCCTGCTCGCCGACGACGTCGTGTGCGAGGCCCCGACCGGAACGTTCGAGGGAGTGGAGGGCTATCGCGGGTTCCTCGAACCGTTCGCCAACTCGCTGATCGGCGCCACCGTCATCGACGTCCTGGGCAACGACACGAACGCGGCGACCGTGTACACCACCGACACCCCGCTGCTGAAGGACTTCCGCGGCATCGACTACTTCACCGTCGAGAACGGCAGGATCACGCGCGTGATCAGCATCTTCGACATGCTCCCGATGGCTCAGGCCAGGGGCAACATCCAGCACTGACCCGGCCCTGCGCCAGTGGGCCCGCATGCGTGATCAGCAACAGCCTCGGTCAGGGGTGCGGGACTGCTCGGGCCGCATCGCAGGCAGCTGCCGGTCATCGCACCTGGCTTGTCCATGCGCCCGAGGCGGCCGCCTGCGCTCGCCGCTGTTGCCATGCACCATTCCCAAAGGAAAACCACGTCACCATGATCACCATCACCGCGGCCATCGGCCGCCTCGGCGTGGTCTATGCCGCCGCTGTGGCAGCGATCGCCTCGACGGACGACTCCGACCGGGCTTCGGCCGTCACCGTGCTGGATGGCACGATCGTGATCGCGGTGCTTCTGGCCAATGACGCCTGGGGTGGAGCTGCGGGCTTCACGGTCCTGGCCGCCTGCTGCCTGCCGGCGTTCTGGCTGGTCCGCGCCCTTCCTGACGCAGCCGGGCGCCGCCGTCGTGGCACTGGCAGGTGCGGGCCTGAGCGCCCTGGCGGCCCGTAAGGTCGGGCGGCTGGCCACCATAGCCGCTCTCGTCGCGGTGGGGGGTCACACCAAACTGATGATCGCCGCCGTCCCTTGGGGGGCCGGCTACGCCGCCGCCGCGATGATCTGGCGGATCTGCTTCATGGGCCTGCTCGTCCAGGTACTCGCCGTGGCAGCGGCCGTCGACCGCAGCGGCCGCTGGGTCGCACCCTGCGGTGGAGCGCCGGCGATCGGCGGCGGGCTGGGCTCGGCCCCGTACGGGCTGAGCGCAACCACTGGAGTCCGCTCCTGGCCACTTCGATCTTTCGCGAACCGGGGGTGGTCAGAGGGGCCAGTTGCCGGGACGCTGCAGCTCCAGTGGGGGAGCCGTGGCCGGCAGCGGGCTGGCCGCGTCAGGAGACAGGGCGTCCAGGACGAGTGCGAGGTAACGTTGTCGGCCGTCGCTGTGGGGATCCATGGTCCACAGCAGGCTCACGAGCATGACCATGATCCTGGGCATGTCGTCCGGGACGAGATCGGCGCGGATGAGGCCGGCCTGCTGGGCCCGGTGAGTCAGCAGGGTCAGGGACTCGAAGAAGCGGGTACTGGTTTCGGCGGTCATGGCGCCGGCGTTCCTGGCGGCGGCCAGGGTGTTGTGTTCGCGGGCCGCCAGGGACAGCGCGGCCTCGAGCACGGTGACCAGGCCACGCTTGGGGTCGTCGTCGTCCATGGCCTGCTCGATGGCGGGGGCGATGTCCTCGGTGAAGCTCTGGTCGAGGGCGGCGCGGACCAGCACTGCCTTGTCGGGGAAGCGGCGGTAGAGCGTGGCGATGCCCACGCCGGCGCGGCGGGCGATCTCTTCGAGCGACGCGTCAGGGCCGAGTTCGGTCCAGGCCTGCCGGGCCGCGCGCAGGATCTTCTCGGAGTTGCGTGTGGCGTCGGCGCGCAGTCGACGCGAGGCATCGGTGGTCACCTGCACAGACTATCAACCGATAGCGTCCTATCGGTTCTGATTGACTTCCTCTCCCGAGATAAGTAATAGTGTCCTATCGCTTATTGGATGCAACCTCATCCGCATGCTGCCGTCCGGCGGGATGCGACTTCCCGGAGTGATGCGGGTGCAGCTCGACGAAGGAGAGCCAGATGAAGGTGACAGTCGAATCCGACAAATGTGTGGCCGCCGGGCAGTGCGTACTGATCGCACCAGAGGTCTTCGACCAGCGTGACGAGGACGGCATCGTGGTGCTGCTGGACGAGAGGCCCGCTCCGGAGGCGTACGGCCCGGTCCGCGAGTCGGCCGCGGTCTGCCCCGCGGCCGCCATCCATCTGGCGGAGTCGTGAACCGGATCGTGATCGTCGCGGCTCGGCGGGCGGACTGGCCACCGCGGAGGCGCTACGCAGAGCCGGGTACGGGGGAGCGATCACGTTCGTCGGCGAGGAGCCGCAGCTGCCCTACGACCGCCCGCCCCTGTCGAAACAGGTCATGACGGGGGAGTGGGAGCCGGACCGGCTCGCCCTGCGCGGCAAGGAGGAGATTGACGCGCTGGGCCTGCAACTGCGCTTGGGCGTGCCCGCGATCGGTCTGGACCTGAGCGGCGGGAGTGTGGCGCTGGCCGACGGTGCCGAGGTGCCCTATGACGCTCTGGTCATCGCGACCGGCGTGCGTCCCCGTCACCTGCCGGGCAGCCAGGTCGTGCCGGGAGTGCACACGCTACGCACCCTGGACGACGCCGTTTCGCTGAAGGCGCGGCTGGGGCGGGGGCGGCGGCTGGTGATCGTCGGTGCCGGGTTCGTGGGCGCCGAAGTGGCCGCCGTCGCCAGCGGGCTGGGTGTGCAGGTGACGCTGTTGGAGGCGGGCCCGCTTCCCCTGGCCCAGGCCATCGGCGAGCAGGCCGGCCACGTGCTGGCCGAGATGCACCGCAGCCACGGCGTCGAGTTGCGTACGCACGCCGTCGTCGCCGAGATCGTCAGCGCGGGCGGGGCGGTCACGGGGGTGCGGCTGGCCGATGAGACGGTGCTGCCGGCGGACGAGGTGCTGGTGGCCATCGGCTCGGTGCCGAACACCGAATGGCTGGACGGCAGCGGGCTGACCCTGGGCGACGGGCTGGTGTGTGACGAGTTCAGCGCCGCCGCACCCGGCGTGTACGGGGTCGGGGATGTGGCCCGCTGGCACAACCCGCTGTTCGGCACGGCGATGCGCATCGAGCACCGCACCAACGCGGCCGAGCAGGGCCTGGCCGTCGCCCACAACCTGCTCCACCCGCAGGCGCGGCGACCGTTCGCCCCGGTGCCGTACTTCTGGTCCGACCAGTACGGCATGAAAATCCAGGCCTACGGTCACCTGCGCGACCACGACGAGGCACTCGTCCTGGACGGCGACGTCCGGCAACGGCGTCTCCTGATCGCCTACCGCACCGGCGACCGGGTGACCGGCGTGCTCGCCGCCGGCATGTCACCCAAGATCCTGCGCGCCTGGCGCGCCCTCATCGCGGTCCGAACCCCATGGGCCACCGCCATCGCCGGCACGACGGCCGCGTAACTCGCGCCGCGGCGTCGACGACGACCGTTACACGACACCTTCAGGAGCTTTTCGTGAGCATCACGACCGACACCCACGACAACGCCGACCTCCCTGTCTTCCCCGGCGTGCGCTCCCAGCGCTGCCCCTTGGACCCGCCCACCGAATACGCCGGCTGGCGCCAGGCCGAAGGCCTGCAGCGGGTCCGGATGTGGAACGGCCACACCGCCTGGGTGGTCACCCGGTACGAGGACGTCCGCGCTGTCTTGAGCGAGCCGCGGCTCAGCGCGGACGCCCAGCGCTATCCGTCCGTGCTCCCGCACACGCAGGTGCCGGCGTTCCCGCGGATGGACGACCCCGACCATGCCCGGCTGCGCCGCATGCTCACCGCCGACTTCACGGTCAAGCGAGTGGAGGCGATGCGTCCGCAGATCCACGAGATGGCCGAGCGGTTCCTCGACGAGATGATCGGCAAGGGCCAGCCGGCGGACCTGGTTCGCGGATACGCGCTGCCCATCCCGTCCTTGGTGATCTCGCTCCTGCTCGGGGTGCCGTACGACGACCACGAGTTCTTCCAGCAGCACAGCGCCACCATGAACCACGCCGACGCCTCGCCGCAGGACAAGGCGCAGGCCAGCGGGGCGCTGTTCGGCTACCTGCTCGCTCTGGTGGAGCGCAAGGAACGCGAGCCGGGAGACGACCTCATCAGCCGCCTGCTCACCGAGCGGGTCGCCAAGGGCGAGCTCAGCCGCGAAGAAGCCGCCATGAACGGCATGATCCTGCTGTTCGCCGGGCACGAGACCACGGCCAACATGATCGGCCTGGGCACGCTGGCGCTGCTGCAGAATCCGGATCAGGCCGCCCGGATCCGCGACACCGACGACCCCGCCGTGGTGGCCAACGCCGTCGAGGAACTGCTGCGTTATCTGTCCATCGCGCAGGACATGATCGTACGGGTGGCTACCGAGGACCTCACCATCGGCGGGCAGCTCATCCGAGCCGGCGAAGCGGTGACCGTCAACCTGCCCGCCGCCAACCGGGACACGGTGTTCCTCGACCAGCCCGACACCGTGGATCTCGGCCGCAACACCCGCGGGCATCTGGCCTTCGGCTACGGCATCCACCAGTGCCTCGGGCAGAACCTGGCCCGCGTGGAACTGCAGGTCGCGCTGCCGGCACTGCTGCGCAGGCTGCCGGGCCTGCGCCTGGCCGTGCCGTTGGAGGAAGTGAAGTTCCGGCACGACATGTCCGCCTACGGCGTCCACGAACTGCCGGTCGCCTGGTAACACCCAGCATCCCCGCCCAAGGCCGGTCGGCGGGCGTCGGTCTTGGAACGACCTCGATGGAGGAAACATGTCCGTTCTTGGTACACCGTGGGTCGCCGCCACTGTGGCGCGGGCGATGCAGGGTCTGGTCACGGTCGCCTTCGACCTGGCCACCCGGCGCAAGGGGATCATGTTCTCAGAGCTCCCGGGAAACACCCAGGACGTCACGATTCCGACGTCGATCACGCCCGCGCGTGCGGTCGTCTACCGCCCCGCCGGCCAGGACCCGAGCCCGCCCGTTCACGTCAACTTCCACGGCGGCGGGTTCGTCATGCGGGGGGGTGCAGCTCGACGACCCGCTGTGCCGGTACCTGGCTGCCGAGGCCGGTGTCGTCGTCGTCAACGTCGACTACGCCGTCGCACCGCAGCATCCCTTTCCTGCACCGCCCCGCCAGGCCTTCGAGGTCGTCCGGTGGGTGGCCGAGCACGGCAGGCAGCATGGGTGGGACGGCACCCGGCTGACGGTCGGCGGGCAGAGCGCCGGCGGCGGACTGGCCGCGGCGGTGGCTCGTCAGGCGCTGGAGCAGGGCGGGCCGCTGACCGCCCTGCAGGTCCTGCACTATCCGCCGCCGACTCCTGGGATGGAGTAACCCGGCCCTGCGGGCGGCCTCCAGCACCGCGGTCGCGGCGACGTGACCCACTTCGGATACAGCGCGTAGCAAGGCCGGGTCACTCTCCAGGTGACCGATCCCCAGCGAGGTCTCCGGCGGGCGGACGGGCAGGACCGCGAGGTCGTCGCTCAGAAAGGGGGCCGTCGAGGTTCACCGCGGCCCAGCAGGACCAGGAGCTGAAAGACGCGCCCGAGGTCGCCGACCTGGGCGTGCAGTGCGGCCCGGTCATTCTCGCGGGCGACGTCCTCGGCCTGGCTCTGTTCGCCGACGACGCCGCCACGGTCAAGACGCTCAGGGCCTGGGCGATGAAGTCGGCCCTCACCGCATGAACGATTGAGCCCAAGGCGAGGGCGCGGAGTGACCCCGGCGCGATGAGATCTGTCAGACCGGGGTCGCCGACACCGAGGAAAGCAGCCCGTCGATCTCCTGCGGGCTCGGTGGCACCGCGCCCTCCCGGGTGCACACCACGGCCGCCGCCGCGCATCCGTAGCGCAACGCGTCGCGGACCCGGTCCGCAGTGAGCTCGCCGTCGCCGAGAACCGTGAGATACGCGGCGGTGAAGGTGTCGCCCGCGCCGACCGTGTCGACGAGCTCGACGACCGGAGCGGGGCAGGTGATCATCGAGTTACCGAGGATCGCCGACGCGCCGTCGCCGCCTCGGGTCACCACGACCAGGCGTTCTCCCTGCCATCCCGCCCAGCGTTTCGCCGCGTCCAGGTCCGGCTCGCCGGGATACAGCCAGGCCAGGTCCTCCGCACTCACCTTGACCAGCCGCGAGAGGCGTACGCACTCCTCGACCGGCGTCAGCGCAGACGCCCGGTCACCGACGAGCGAGGGGCGGATGTTGGGGTCGTACGAGACGATGACCCCCGCCTCGGCCGCGGCCCTCATCACCTCTCGGACATGCGTGGCGCCGGGTCCGACGAGCGTGGCCAGCGATCCGGTGTGCAGGCAGGTGACGCCGTCGAGCGAGACCGGACCGGAGAATCGCCAGTCGAACCGGAAGTCGTAGGACGCTGACCCGTCGTCGCCGATTCTGGCGAAAGCCAGGCTGGTCGCGGCGCCGGGGACGAGTTCGCCGTCCCCGACCCCGTGCCTGCCGAGATGACTCCGCAGCAGGTCGCCGAAGAAGTCGCCGCCGATCTCGCTCGCGAGTCTGACCGGTTGCCCGAGCGTGGCCAGCGCGACCGCGACGTTGAGCGGGCTGCCTCCCGCGACGGCGCTGAACCGCCATGCGTCGGGCGAGCCGATCAGGTCGACGATGCTCTCGCCGATCACCAGGAACGTCATGTGCCCTCCCTTCGTGCCGGCGACATGGTGACATTTGATGAATCGATTCCGCAAGACCGGCGGCCGGTTCCGGGAGGATTACGGCGAAGTTTCCTGCGCCATCTTGACCTGCTTCGATGCGCAGGGCTACGTTTGCGCAAACGTTTTTGCTCAGCGGCGGTTGGGGGTGCACCGCATGAGCCCCGGGCTGACGGGAGAGAGCACCATGTCTCACAACTCAGGCCTGTCCCGGCGCGACCTGTTGAAGTGGACGGGCGTGTCGGGTCTGGCGGTAATGGCCACCGCGTGCGGCGCCGGCGGGACGACGAGCGGATCGGGCACGGGCGGCGCCAAGGCGCTCAATGTCCTGGTCGAGGCGGGCGGCAAGGCCGAACTTACGAAGATCGCCGAGGCGTTCACGAAGAAGACCGGCGCGAAGGTGACGTTCATCGAGCTGCCGTACGACGGCCTGTTCAACCGGCTGTCCGGCGAGCTGTCCTCCGGCGCCCTCAGCTTCGACGTGGCCGCGCTGGACGCGATCTGGCTGACCGCGTTCGCCGGGGCCGTACGCCCCATGAACGAGCTGTTCACCGCGGACGTCAAGGCCGACCTGTTCCCGGCTCTGGTGTCAGAGGCGCAGGTCGGCAGCACGTTCGTCGGCATGCCGGTGTGGACGAACGCGGAGATCCTCTTCTACCGCAAGGACCTGTTCGAGGACGCCGAGGAGCAGGCCGCCTTCAAGAAGAGGTACGGCTACGAGCTCGCCCCGCCCACGACGTGGGATCAGTTCAACGACGCGGCGGCGTTCTTCACCCGCGACGGCAAGCTGTACGGCACCGACGTCAAGGGCGCGGTCGAGACCGAATGGCTCGCGCACGTGCTCCAGGCAGGGTCGCCGGGCGTGGTCCTGGACGCCTCGGGCCAGGTCGTCATCGACAACGAGCAGCACCTGAAGGCGCTGACGTTCTACAGCGACCTGAACAACAAGCTCAAGGTGAGCCCGCCCGGCGCCGAGCAGCTCGACTGGGCGGGCGCGCAGAACCTGTTCAACCAGGGCAAGACGGCGATGACGCGGTTCTGGGCGCACGCGTTCCCGCTCATCCCGAAGGACTCCCCGGTGCACGGCAAGGTCGGCGCCGCCCCCATGATCGGGGGAGCAGCGGGCGTGGCGGGCATCCCCGGCCCCTGGTACCTGTCGGTGCCCAAGGCTGGCAAGCAGGCCGACCTGGCCACCGAGTTCGTCAAGTTCGCCTACGACAACAACGCGATGGCGATCGAGTCCTCGCTCGGGCTGGCCGCGCGGAAGTCGGCCTTCGAGCAGTACGCCGACAAGCCCGGCTACGAGCACTTCAAGCCGCTGCTGGAGACACTCAACGCCACGGCCACCAAACCACGCCCCGCGACGGCCAAGTGGCAGCAGATCGTGGACACCGTGCTGATCCCGATGCTGCAGAAGTCGCTCACCCCGAACGCCGACTACACGGCCCTGCTGGCCGACGCCAAGGACAAGGTGCAGAGCCTTGCCCAGTAGACCGCAGCCGACGGTGGACAGGGTCGACGCCCGGCCCCGTGGCGGCGACGTCCCGACCAGGGGCGATCACCGGCGGCGCCGGCCGGGTCGCGGGCTCACCGACGACCGGTTCGCGCTGGCGCTGATGGCCCCGGCGGCGGTGTTCCTGGCGGTGTTCGTCGGCTGGCCGCTGGTCAAGCTGGTCGTGGACAGCCTGTACGACATCGCCCCGCTGGCGGGGACGCGCGAGTTCACCGGACTGGGCAACTACGGCGAGGCGCTGACCTCGCCCGAGTTCCTCGGCGCCGCAGGCCGTACGGCCCTGTACACGATGCTCGTGGTCATGCTGGAGTTCACCCTCGGACTGGCGGTGGCCCTGCTGTTCAACGCGTTGGGCAAGCGGGCGAGGTGGATCCGGACCCTGTTCCTGTACCCGCTGATGATCGCCCCCGTCGTCGCGGGACTGCTGTGGCGGTTCCTGCTCATCGACAACTTCGGCATCGTCAACGAGCTGCTCACCCGGCTCGGCATCATCAGTGGGCCCGACGCGATCGGCTGGCTGAGCGACCCGGACATCGTGCTGTTCTCGGTGGCGCTGCCGGACATCTGGCTGACCACGTCGTTCATGGCCCTGGTGCTGTTCGCCGGGCTGCAGAACATCCCGGGCGACGTGCTGGAGGCCGCCCGTCTCGACGGCAGCGGGCCGTGGCACACCCTCACCCGGGTGACGCTGCCGCTGCTGCGGCCGGTCATCGCCGTCGCACTCGTCGTACGCGGCATCGACGCGGCGCGGGCCTTCGACGTGATCCTCATCCAGACCAACGGCGGCCCGCAGTCGGCCTCCGAGACGCTCAGCCTGCTCATCTATCGCACGATGGTGCGATTCGCCGAGCCGGGGCTCGCCAGCGCCATGGGCACCCTCTACCTGATCGCGATGCTGGGCGTGGCACTGATCGCGGTCGCCACCATCTGGCGACCGGGGAAGGGGGCGGAGCGATGACCTCGCGCACGAGTACCCGGACGCTGCTGTGGGTGCTGCTGGCCAGCATCGTGGTGCTGTACGCGTTCCCGTTCGCGTACCTCATCCTGACCTCGCTGAAACTGCCCACCGACGCCATCGCCGTGCCGCCCACGGTGCTGCCCGAGGCCTGGAGCCTGGAGAACTACGGCACCGCCCTGGCCACGCCCGGCGTGATCCCCTCGTTCGTCAACAGCACCTCCACGGCTGTGATCAGCACGGTGCTGTCGGTCCTGCTCGCGGTCCCGGCCGCATACGGGATCACCCGCTACGGGACCGTGAGCGGGCGGATCTTCGTCATGCTCGCCCTGGTCACCCGGATGGTGCCGCCGGTCGCCATCGGGGTCCCACTGGTCAACCTGATGAGTACGGCGGGCATCACCGACACGCCGACCGCGCTCGCCCTGGCCCACACGACGATCTCGCTGCCCCTGTCGATCTGGCTGATGGCCAGCTTCTTCGAGGCCGTGCCTCCCAGCCTGGAGGAGGCGGCGCAGGTCGACGGCTGCACCCGGCTGCAGTCAATGGTGCGGGTCGTGGTGCCGGTCGTCGGCGGCGGCATCGCAGTGACGGCGATCTTCGCGTTCCTCGCGTCCTGGAACGAGTTCCTGTTCGCGCTGCTGCTCACGGCGGTGCGGGCACAGACGACGCCGATCGTCATCGCCAACTTCCAGACCCAGTACGGCCTGCAATGGGGGCCCATGACCGCACTGGCCACCCTGTACTCGGTCCCCGTCGTCCTGTTCACCCTGCTGCTCCAGCGGCGGATCGTCGCGGGCATGACCCTCGGCGCCGTCAAGGGCTGACCCACACCACGCGAAAGGTTATCGAGCAATGCAGTTCTGGCAGCCGACCAGCCCACTGGGCGGACTTCCGCGCGTCAAGGCCGGGCGATCGCTGCGATCGTCGACCTGGGACCGTACCGGCGGCAACCGCGACTTCGCCGTCGTCGCCCCCGGCGAGAGCCACGTGCTGGCCGACATCGACGGCAGCGGGATCATCGAGCACATCTGGCTGACCACCCGGTGCTACTCGGAGAAGTACCTGCGCAAGCTGGTCATCGAGATGTACTGGGACGGCGAGGACAACCCGAGCGTACGCAGCCCGCTCGGCGACTTCTTCGGCGTCGGCCACGCCACCTGCACGCACTACGTGTCGCTGCCGCTGAGCATGGTCTTCGGCCCGCGCCGCGGCCCCAAGGGCCCGTTCGCCGCCGCGATGAACTGCTACTTCCCCATGCCGTTCGGCTCGCACGCCAAGATCGTGCTGCGCAACGAGAGCGACATGCCGGTGGAGAACTTCTTCTACTACGTCGACTACGAGCTCACCAAGGAGCCGATTCCCGACGACATGGGCCGCTTCCACGCCTACTACCGGCAGGAGAAGCCCTGCCAGAAGGTCGTGCATCCCGCGAACGCGGAGAACCCCCCGCCGTGGGAGCTGCCGGGCGTCAACCTCACCGGGGACGACAACTACGTCATCCTGGACGCCACCGGCACCGGGCACTACGTCGGCTGCGTGCTGAGCATCGACAACTTCGACGCCTCCAACCAGCAGTTCACCTGGCCGGGCGAAGGTGACGACATGATCTTCATCGACGGTGAGCAGTGGCCGCCGTCCCTGCACGGCACCGGCACCGAGGACTACTTCAACGCCGCGTGGGGATTCCCCAGCGGGGCGTATGCCGGGCCCTACCACGGGATCTCGCTGGCCAGCAGCCCGCAGGAGCACTTCGGCCTGTGGAGTATGTACCGCTTCCACATCGAGGACCCGGTTCGCTTCACCAAGTCGATCCGCGTCACCATTGAACATGGTCACGCCAACGACCAGGGCAACGACTACTCCAGCGTCGCTTACTGGTACCAACTCCACCCGCATGCCCCGCACGCCGACCTCCCTCCGGTCGAGGAGCGGCTGCCGCGCCGCTGGCCCGAGCACGGCCTCTGGGACGAGTGACGCGGCCGATCACGCCATCAAGGGATCCCCCAGAGGACAGCGAAGAAGAGGAGAGACGCGGTGACCAGGCGGCCGAGCATCCGTGACGTCGCGCGCGAGGCGGGAGTGTCCATCACGACCGTCTCCCGCGCGCTCAACGACGTCGAGGGCGCCCGGCTGCCCGACGACACCCGTCGCCGGGTACGCGAGACGGCCGAGCGGCTGGGGTACGCCCCCAACAAAATGGCCCGCGGCCTGCGCACCCAGCGCAGCCACATGCTCGGGATGATCAGCGATCACATCGCCACCACCCCGCATGCCGGCCGGCTGATCCTCGGCGCCCAGGAGGTCGCGATGACTCGTGGGTGGGCGTTGATGCTCATCAACACCGGGGGAGACCCGGCCGCGGAAGCGCGCGGCATCCAGGCGCTGCACCAGCAACAGGTCGACGGGGTGCTGTACGCCACGATGTACCACCGGATCGTCGAGATCCCGGCCACGCTGCGCGGTCTCCCTCTGGTCATGGCCGACGCCAGGACCGAGGGCGACGGACCGCCCGCCGTGGTCCCGGACGAGGTCCGGGGAGGGTACGACGCCACCCGGGAACTGGTCGAGCACGGCCACCGGCGCGTGGGGCTCGCCCTCAACAGCGACGACGTTCCCGCCACCCACGGCCGCCTGCGTGGTTATCGCCAGGCGCTGGAGGAGGCGGGCATCGCCTACGACCCGGAACTCGTCGCACAGGAGGAGTCCGAGTCCACCGGCGGCTACCTGGCCTGCCGCCGGCTGCTGGAGCGCACGCCTCGGCCCACCGCGATCTTCTGCTACAACGACCGCATGGCCATGGGGGCCTACCGCGCGGCCGCCGAGCTCGGCCTGCGCATCCCCGCGGACCTGTCCGTCGTCGGCTTCGACAACCAGGAGTACATCGCCGACGGCCTGTACCCCGGCCTCACCACCCTGCAACTGCCCCACTACGACATGGGTGCCTGGGCCGTCGATCGCCTCATGGAGCTGATCGACGACCCCGCCCGGAACGCGGGCGACGTCCCCGCGCGGACACTGCCCTGCCCCCTCATCCGCCGGTCCTCCGTCGCGGCACCGTCCGCCTGAGGTGTGCCGGCGTCATCATCACCGGAAAGGTCCTTTCGTGCTGCGTCTCGACGACCACTGGGTCTGGGACTTCTGGCTCGCCGACGACGGCGACACCTACCACCTGTACTTCCTCAAGGCGCCCAAGGCGATCGGCGACCCCGACCAGCGCCACTGGAACGTCTCGGTCGGCCACGCCGTGTCCGCCGACCTCACCGACTGGACCACACTCTCGGACGCCCTGGCGCCCGGCAACAGTCCCGCCTTCGACGACTACACCACCTGGACCGGCTCGATCGTCCGTGCCGACGACGGCACCTGGCACATGTTCTACACCGGCACCAGCCGCGCAGAAGGCGGCCTCAAGCAGCGCATCGGCCTGGCCGTCTCGGACGACCTGCACACCTGGCGCAAGCACGGTACGGCGGCGATCCTGGAAAGCGATCCGCGCTGGTACGAGCAGCTTGAGACCGCTCAGTGGCCCGACGAGGCATGGCGCGATCCCTGGGTCTTCCGCGACCCCGGCGGGGACGGCTGGCACATGCTCATCACTGCCCGCTCCCGGGTCGGCGACCCCGACCAGCGCGGCGTGATCGGCCACGCCCGCTCTCACGACCTGCTCACCTGGGAGGCACAACCCCCGCTCAGCGCACCCGGCACCGGCTTCGGCCACCTGGAGGTCGCCCAGGTGGAGATCGTCGACGGCAGCCCCGTGCTGCTGTTCTCGTGCCTCCACGCCGAGCTGTCGGAGGGACGGCGCCTGGCCGGGGAACGCGGCGGCGTCTGGGTCCTCGAACCCGGCGACCTGCTCGGCCCGTACGACCCGCGCAAGGCGCGCCGCCTCACTGAGGAGTCCCTCTACAGCGGCCGCCTCGTCCGCGATCGCGCGGGCGCCTGGGTCCTGCTCGCCTTCCGCCACACCGACGGCGGCGGCTTCATCGGGGAGATCACCGACCCGATCCCCGTGCGCCTCGATCTGGCTCACGGCCTGCAGAGCACCCAACCACTCCCGATGTGACACCCGCCTGCTCGAAGGACCATCGGACGGCCTTCGACACGGCCGGCTGACTGGCTCTCGGTGCCTGCTCGACCGCGGCACCGCCGACCGGCATGCCCGAAAGTTCGCCGTGCTCCCGGGCTGGAGCACGGCGCGCACCTCAGCCCAGCGAAGTCCACCTGTCCACGCAACCCCCCCAGATATCGCTTCCCACCGTCAGGAGGAACCGCATGACCGAGAAGAACTCCGGCCTCGCCCGCCGCGCGCTGCTCAGAGTGCCGGCAGTCGGCGCGGCGGCGGCCGGTTTAGCCGTGCTGTCGGGCCAGCCCGCCGCATCCGCCCAGGCCCTGCCGTCCAGGGTGTACGACGTCACGGCCTGGAGCCACTCCACCAACCCGGCCATCACCTGCTCCACCGACATCGGCGCGCTGATCAACGACATCATCGCCGACATCAAGCAGCGCCAGCCCAACCAGTCGTCGAAGCCCGGTGCGGTGATCTACATCCCTCCGGGCGACTACCCGCTCAAGACCAGGGTCACGGTCGACGTCAGCTACCTCACCATCAGGGGCGACGGTCACGGCTTCGCCTCCTCCAGCATCCGGTACAACGCCGGAGACACCTCGGCCTGGCACGAGATCTGGCCGGGCGGCAGCCGGATCCGGGTCGAGAACACCGACGGCCACAGCGAGGCCTTCCTCGTCTCCCGCAGCGGGGATCCGCGGCTGAGCTCGGTCGTCTTCGACAACTTCTGCCTCGACGGGCTCTCGTTCACGCCGAACCAGAACTCCTACGCCAACGGCAAGATAGGGATCCGGGTCGACACGGCCAACGACGCCTTCCGCATCGAACGGATGGGCTTCGTATACCTCGAGCGCGCGCTGGTCATACGGGACGCGGACGCGCTGAGCGTGCACGGCAACTTCATCGCCGAATGCGGGAACTGCGTGGAGCTGATCGGCTCCGGGCAGGCCTCGAAGGTCACCGACAACCACATCGGCGCAGGCTACATCGGTTACTCGATCTTCGCCGAGGGGCACCAGGGGCTGCTGATCGCCTCGAACAACATCTTCCCGCGCGGCAAGAGCCTGATTCACCTCCGCAACACCAACCGGTCGTCGATCACAGGGAACCGGCTGCACGGCTTCTACCCCGGGATGCTCGACTCGGACGGGACCAACAAGGAGAATCTCGTCAGCGGCAACCACTTCCGGAGAGAACCCGAACCCTGGGGGCCGATGCAGCCGTACGACAACGGCAAGGACGACCTGTACGGGCTGATCCATCTGCGCGGGGACGGCAACATGGTCACCGGCAACCTCTTCGCTTATGACGTCGCCCCTGCCAAGATCAAACCCTCCGGCGCGCAGCCCACCATGATCCTGGTCGCCGCCGGATCCGGCAACCACCTGTCCAACCACAGCGTGGTCAGCAACGTCGCGGTGAACGCCGTGGTGCTCGATGCGAGCACGCAAGGCACGAAGGTGATCGACAGCGCCACCGCCTCGCAGTTCGTCACCAACGCCGCGGACTACACCTTCCGCGCCACCCCCTGACCCCGAGATCCCGGACCTGTTCCCGCGGCAGGTGACACGTCGGAATCGAACCCTTGCCAGATGTCCGTTTCGGGATGAAGAATCGATTTGATGAATCGTTTCTTCAAGGAGAATCATGGCAAAGCCGCGGATCAAGGACGTCGCAGCCCGAGCGGGCGTAGGCGTCTCCACAGTGTCCGTGGTCCTGAACGACGTCGAGGGTGCGCGCGTCAGCCCCGAGACCCGGGAGCGGATCCTGTCCGCGGCCCGCGACCTCGGCTACACCTCCAACCCGATCGCCCGCAGCCTTCGCACACGTAGGACTCAGACGATCGGCTTCGTCAGCGACGACATAGCGACCACCCCGTTCGCCGGGCGGATGATCCAGGGTGCTCAGGACGCGGCCTGGCGGGCCGGCTACCTGCTGTTCCTGGTGAACACCGGGGGAGAGCACGCGCTCGAACGCCACGCCGTTCGGGCGCTGCTCGACCGGAGGGTCGACGGTGTCATCTACGCCACCATGTACCACCGGCACGTCGAGATCCCCGACATGCTGGGCGAGGTGAGCACCGTCGTACTGGATGCGTGCCCCACCGACGGCTCCATGCCGTACGTCGTGCCCGACGAACGCGCAGGCGCGGCTGCGGCGGTGGGCGAGCTCCTCCGCGCGGGTCACCGGCGGATCGGGTTCGCCACCGAGTCGCTGGAGGTTCCGGCCGCATCCGGGCGACTGGCCGGCTACCACGAAACGCTCGCCGCGGCAGGGATCCCCGCCGACCCGGAGCTTGTCGCGGCCGAGCACGGCAACACGACTGGAGGCTACCGGGCGGCGAGGCGCCTTTTCGATCTCGACGAACGGCCGACCGCGATCTTCTGTTACAACGACCGGATGGCGATGGGGTGCTACCGCGCCGCGGCCGAACGCGGCCTGCGCATCCCCAACGACCTGTCCGTCGTCGGGTACGACGATCAGGACCTGATCGCACCCGAGCTGTCCCCTGCGCTGACGACCGTCGCCCTCCCTCACTACGAGATGGGGACGTGGGCGCTCCGCCGACTGCTGGAACTCATCCAGGAAGACCCCGAGCAGGGGGAGCAGGGGTATCTCATGCCGTGCCCGCTGGTCAGGCGGGACTCGGTGGGGCCGCCGCCGCGGTGAGACGCGGCGGCGACCCAGTTCACAACCCGCGGCCGGGGCGTGAAGAAGGAGAAGCGGTGAGACACCCTCACGGGAGCCGCCACAGCGGGCAAGCTGCCCTGTGTGCTCGACGCGGACGGACCGGTCGTGCCCAACTGGGCCTGGGCCAAGTATCTGGCCCCGCTGAACCTTCCGCAGTCGTGTCCCGGTACAAGTACGGCATCCGCATCCCCACCATCGACACGCCGTGGCCCCTGCAGGAGAATGGAGACCTGCGGCGAAGCTGCTCGTTTGGGCCGTGTGACGTGATTCTTATGCACTCCCCATTAGGGCTGGCGGATCCCGAAGAATCCGCCACCGTTGTCATTGCAGGTGAGCCGGTACTCCCCGGAGACGGGCGCAGAAACCTTCCAGATCAACTCCCAGGATTGGCCATCTTCCACCTCAATGCGACGGGGGACCTGGACAACACGGCCGGGGGGCGATACGTCGCAATTGATCTCGGCCCCGCGCAGAGACTTGAAGTAGATCTCGGGCGGGGCGTCGTCGACGTCAACCGAGATCGTGACCGACTGATATCCCGCGCCGAGTGTGTCGGTGAATGACACCGTGTCCTCGGGCGTCCGATCAGAACAGCTACCGGCGATTACAGCCAGGATGGCCCCGAAAAGGAGCAGCGCGAACAGGCCGCCGCCGCAGCCCGCGCCAGACCCCCTCAGGACAGAGTTGTCGGACCAGCCCACAGGCAATCCCTGGGGAGTCAAGTCTCGCGGATCCGGCATGCCGCGAGAATCACAAGCGGCAGAGCATGACGCCACGTAAAAATGCACATAAGTCTGGAACAGTCTTATCGACATCCCAATAGGCCCTCTTGACGCTGGGGCCCTGCACAGGATGCGCTGATCACATGGACGACCGGATCGCCGTCATGCTGCTCCGGGCATCCAGCTGAGAGTTCAGAACTAGCTCCACATGCATTGGTTATTCCGGACAGATATGGCCGGTGAACAGCCCTATTAGCCCTTGCCGGCTCACTTGGCCCCAGCAATAGGGAGTCGCGATGCCATCAGCGGCCGGTGGATGGCAGTAGAGCATGACAGCCTCGACCACGCACATCGCCACGCGCGTTGTTGCCCCGCCGCCTGACATTGCACCAACGTCGGTCCTGATGCCGAGTGGGCCGCCCTGCTCGCCCCGGTCGACAGGCGCGGTCTGACTCCGCTGTTCTGGCTGCACCTCCGCCCCTACGGCGAGGTACGTCTCGACCTGAGCGCGCGGTTGAGCATCGGCGCTCTGGGCTCCCTCGATCGTTTTCACGCGCCTACCAGCGCAATTCCCCGGTTTCGTCTTGGAACGTTCCTGTCGGACCGTCCGCGTCGAGGGTTGCCAGGCGCACGACAGTCCTGGCGCTCTCTTCCGGCGACCTTCCGATTCCGAAGGCCGCGGTCATGTCGGTGGCGGTGGTGCCGGGCTCGATCGCATTGAACTTGATGCCCGGCTGGGCCTTGGCATACTGAACCGTGAGCATGGTGGCTGCTGACTTGGACGCGGAGTAAAGCGCGAGGGGCAAGTGGAACTCCGGCCGGTCGGGGTTGTTCACTGCCCAAAATGATCCGGCGCTGCTCGAAACGGTGACCACGTTAGGGTTCGATGATCTGCGCAGCAGGGGAAGTGCCGCCTCCGTGACGCGCACGATTCCCACCGCGTTGGTGTCGAACACGCGGAGAGCCGTGGGACCGTCGATGGCTCCGTCTCCCAAGATGCCCGCGTTGTGCACCAGAACGTCGAGCCGGCCCTCCGCCGCGTCGATCGTCGCCAGCGCGCTGCGCACCGATACGTCGTCGGTCACATCGAGTTGCACGAATCGTGCGCCAAGTGCCGCCGCGGCCTTCTCGCCTCGCTCGACGTCACGCGCGCCGATGTAGACGACGTGGCCCAACTCCAGAAGCTGTTTGGCTGTCTCGAAGCCGATGCCCTTGTTGGCCCCAGTGATCAGTGTGATGGTCATGGTTTCCCTTCGACATATATGGCCCGAGCGGGCCGATAGGCTCGGGAAGTCGAGCGCGGCCCGAGCGTGCTGACGGCCGCCACCGCGTTCGACTGCGCCCGGTGCCGAGACTTGTACATCCCTCGGACTTCTGCGGGCGTCCCTGACCCGGCGGTGTTCTCCGGGTTGCTGACGCCGATCGCGGAGGTCAGCCGGTCAGCTGCCGGAGTAGTTCGCCGGCGTCGTGCAGGGCCGTCATATGCACGAACCGGCCGTCGCGGACCTGATAGATGGCGTACTCGACGATTTCGAACGAGGCGCCGGTGGGAGCCACACCGAGCCACTCCTTCACCGGAGTGCCCGTGTTGACCAGACGCGCAGCCAGCCGGTCACCGTCGAAGAGCAGTTCCTTGAGCTCCCAGTGCAGGTCCGGAACCGCGTCCACGTCAGCCTTCTGAACCGCGATGAGGTCGTCCCGGGTGGCCGGCTCACCGTTCAACGTGGTCCGGTCGTTGATGAACTCGTCCATGCCGTCGAACCTGTGGGCGTTGAGCTCCTGGATGTAGCGCAGGTAGAACGCGTGTAGATCGGTGTCGGACATGAGATGGCCCTTCTGTATGGCAGCCCCGAGGCAGGGCTCCGACCGCATGTTGTCGAGACGCGACGCCCTTGACGTGTCGCCTGTCAGATCTGGTTCAGGCCGCCGTCGACGTACAGGCTGGAACCGGTGATGAAACTGCTCTGCTCGCTGGCGAGGAAGGTCACGGCGGCGGCGATCTCCTCCGGGCGCCCGAGCCGGCCCATCGGCACACGCGTAGCCAGGTGCTGCTTGAACTGCTCCGGGTCGGGGGTCAGCCCCCTCAAAGCAGGGGTATCGGTCGGGCCGGGCGTGACGGTGTTGACCCGGATACCGCGACCCTTGAGCTCGTTGGCCCAGGTCCGGGAGAACTGCCGGGTGGCGGCCTTGGTCGCCGCGTACACGCCGAGCCCCTCATCGCCGACGTCCACATTGGTGGAGCCGTTCAAGATCACCGAGGCGCCGTCGTTGAGCAGCGGCAGCGCCTTCTGAACGGTGAACAGCACGCCCCGGACGTTGATACCGAACAGGGTGTCGAAGTGCTCCTCAGAGACCTGCTCGAGCGGCACGAGCGCGGCGACGGAGGCATTCGCGAACAGGACGTCCAGGCCCCGTCCCCGGCTGCGGATCGTCTCGTAGAGCCGGTCCAGGTCGTCCAGGTTCGAGATGTCGCCGGTCACCGCGGTAGCCGCTGAACCGATCACTTCGACGGCCGCGTCGAGTTCGGCCTTGCGCCGGCCGGTGATGAACACGTGCGCGCCCTCGGCCGCCAGTCGCACGGCACTGGCCAGGCCGATTCCGGCGCTGCCCCCGGTGACGAGAGCGGTCTTACCGTGAAGTAGTCCCACGTTGATGCCCCCTTCAACTTTTGCAGCGATCGCTACAGAAGTCCGACGGTAGCACTTCTGTAGCGATCGCTGCAAAAGAAGGTAGGCTGGGGGAGTGGGGAGAAAGCAGAGCGGCCCCATGGGCCGGCCGCGAAAATTCGACGCCGACGAAGCTCTCGAGCGCGCCGTGCTGGCCTTCTGGGAGCATGGCTACGAGGGGGCCAGCACGGCCCACCTGGCGGAGGCGATGGGCATCTCCACCACCAGCATGTACGCGGCCTTCGGCAACAAGGAGCAACTGTTCCGCAAGGCCCTGGAGCGCTACACCGAGGGCCCGAGCGCATATCTGGTGCAGGCCCTGGAGGAGCCGACCGCCCTCGGCGTCGCCACCGCGATCCTGGCCGGCACCGTTCGAACCACTACGCGCCCTGCCCATCCCCACGGGTGCCTGGGCGTCCAGGGCGCCCTGGCCGCCAGCGACTCCGGGCGTGAAGTCCGCGACCTTCTCGTCGCCTGGCGTAACAGTTCCTACTCCTGCGTCCGAGAGCGGTTCCAGCGAGCCGTCGATGACGGCGACCTTCCTCCGGAAAGCGATAGCGGGCTCCTGGCCCGCTACGTCACCACTCTGGCCTTCGGTATCGCCGTGCAAGCCGCGAGCGGTGTCTGCCGCGATGAACTCCAGGAGTTGGCCGATGCTGCCCTACGCAACTGGCCGCTCCCCTGAGAACCGCCCGGCGCTGGTCTTCGCGAGCAGCGCGGGCTGATCGGCAGTTACCGGTTCCGCTCGGCTGCGAGTTTGCCGCTGGGTGTTCTGCTTGTCGGTGCTCACCCGGACCAGGGGCTTGATCGACAACGGAACGGCCAGTGGCGTTAGCGAGCCGAACGGGCGGAGTTGTCGCCATTCCCCGTTCAGCGGACGGTGGTACGGCTTTGGTCCAGTGATCGAGGCTGCTGGAGCGTCCAACAAACGTGTCGAGAAGTCGAAGTGTCCGACAACTTCGCCACCACCGTCTCTCGTACGATTCCGGGGTGACGATCACCCCGGCCGACGCCGGGAACCGCAGTGACGCTCTTGTCGTCGATGACTCTCTGGCCGCCGAACCCGCTGGCGCCACCGGCGCCTTGATCGGTTACGCCCGCGTCTCCACCGCCGGGCAACTCCTGGATCGGCACGCGCCGGCGACACCCTCGTGGTGCCCTCGCCGGACCGGCTCGGCCGCTCCCTGCAAGACCTCATCTCCATCGTGGCGGGGCTGCGCAAGCGCGGCATCGGCTTCCGCTCGCTGCACGAGGCGCTCGACACCACTATCCCTGGCGGCCGGCTCCTCTTCCACGTCTTCACCGCCCCCGCCGAGTTCATCCGCGAGCTGATCGTCGAGGGCACCCACGAGGGCCTGGCCGCCGCCAAGGCTCGCGGCGTGCGGCTCGGCAGCCCTCCCGCGATGACCCCCGAGCAGGTCCGGCACGTCCGCGCCTTGCCCAGCCCGACACCACGGTGTCCTCGATCGTCGGGCTGCTGAACGTCAGCCGCTCGACCATCTACAAGTACGTGCCCGAACTCGCCACAGGCCGCCCTGCCGTCGAACAATCAGCAGCGCCTACTTGGCGGCTGGTGGCGCGTTGGTTGACGGCACCCCACAGGAAGTTGCTGGTAACCGGCGGTCTCGGCATCGGCGACCTTGTCGTCCGGCAGGGCGTACAACTGCGTTGTCTCGGTGGAGGCGTGGCCGAGGCAGCGGCGGACGGCCTCGAACAGCACCCGATCCCGCAGCCGGTCCAGCGGCAGGTCCTTGCGCGGCCGCCGCGAGCAGATCACCGCCAGCACATTGGCGACGTCGGTGGCTGCGGCCGGGCGGGGCAGGGCCTTCGGGACCTTGACGGTGTCGATCCGGTCCATCAGGTTGGCCTGCAGGAGGTCGTGGCGGACCGCCCACTTGGTGAAGGAGGCGAGCGCGGCGCGCTTGCGCTTGCGGCTGGCCGGCGAGCTCGGCCAGGAAGGCGCGGATCGGCATCGCCGGTCAGCTCACCGACCTCCTCGCTGTAGTGAGCGGCGAAGGCGATCAGGTCGCCGCGGTAGGCACGCCGGATACGGGTGGAGGTGCCGGCGTTGGCAGGTCGGTGAGGAAGTCATCGAGATGGCGGCCGAGCTGCTCGGCGATGACCGGATCCATTCGGTACGCCTCCACCATCCGTTCCGTTGCTGCTCAGCACCGACATCCACCCCTCACAGGTGGCCGAACCGGACGACATCGAGCCCTTAAAAGCTTTCACCCGAGTCCAGATCATGGGCCTTTCGGAAAGGGGAAGATGCCCGCCCGGGCGAATGGTTCCCTTGCGGGTCCACACCCGGGGTGGCCCGCAGCCCGGCGAGGGCAAGTCCGAAGACGCGCTCGCGCTGGGCGTCGTCGACGTACTCGATGGTGCTGATGCCGGAGAACATCCGCAGCAGGTCGTCGATCGTCGGCTCGGGACGCGCGCCGCCCGCGCGCTGTGCCCGCTCCAGCAGCGGTCCGCCGGCGTCGCGCATCGCCTTGCGGCAGGCATGGAAGCTGTCGGTGGCGCGGTTGAGCGCGTCGGCGAAGGCCAGCTTGGTCCCGATGTAGTCGACAAAGCGGCGCAGCCAGGCGGCCAGCGCCTCCCATGGGTCGAGGTCGCCGAGCTCGGCGGCGGCGCGACACAACTTCTCGACCTCCTCGCGGTGCACCTCCTCGACAAGGTCTTCGCGGGTGGGGAAATTGCGGTAGAGGGTGGCAATGCTCACCCCGGCCCGCCGGGCGACGTCCTCCAGCGACGCCTGCGCCCCCTTCTCGGCGAACGCGTCGCGGGCTGCGGCGAGCAGGGCGTCGAAGTTGCGGGCGGCGTCGGCGCGCTTGGGACGCCGCGACGGAAGTACGGGCTGCATCTGGCCTCTCCAGTTTGACAACCGTAGGAACCCTACGTTTAAGTGTAGGGGCACTTTCAGTTTCTCACCCTGGGGGACTGGGCTGTCCGCCGAAACCGTCGCCCTGGTCACGGGCGCCAACAAGGGACTGGGTCTGGCCACGGCCCGTCAGCTGGCCGAGGAGACGGGCGGCTTCTTCGACGACAGCGGCCGCATGCCCTGGTGACAACCGGTTCGGCTGCTTCTGATTGCATTTAGTGTCCAATGCCCCGAATCAAGGGCGGGCAAATCTATCCGGAGGAAACATGGATCTGCGGTTGGCCGGGCGGCGCGCCGTCGTCACGGGTGGCAGCCGGGGAATCGGGTTGGCGGTCGGCCATGCGCTCGCGGCCGAGGGCGCGGCAGTGGCGCTGGTCGCCAGGAACGCCCGCAACGTCGAGGAACAGGCGGCCCGGCTGGCGAAGGAGACCGGCGCCCAGGTCATCGGCCTCACCACGGACACCGGCGACGACGCGTCTGTGGCCGCCATGGCGCAGGCCGCCGTCCGCGAACTCGGCGGTGTGGACATCCTGGTGAACAACGCGGCCGCCACCAATCGGGGGGCGATTCCGGACGACGACCTGGAAGCCGAGATCAACATCAAGGTGCGCGGCTACCTCCGCTGCGTCCGCGCGTTCGCCCCGGCCATGGCGGAGCGCGGCTGGGGGCGCATCATCAACATCGCCGGGCTCGCGGCCCGCCAGAGCGGCTCGATCGCCGGCTCGGTCCGCAACGTGGCCGTCGCCGCCATGACCAAGAACCTGGCGGACGAGCTCGGGCCCAGCGGCATCAACGTCACCGTGGTCCACCCCGGCGCCACCCGTACGGAGACCATGGTGGACATCGTCGGCGAGTTGGCGGCGAAGAGCGGGACGACCGGGGAAGAGTTCGAGAGCCGGATGGCGGCCTCCGTCTCCATCGGCCGGCTCGTGCAGCCCGAGGAGGTCGCAGCGGTGGTCGCCTTCCTCGCCAGCCCGCTCAGCGTCGCCATCAACGGCGACGCGGTGATCGCGAGCGGTGGCGCGAAGGGCGCCATCCATTACTGACGGCTCTCGGGGGTGCGGAACAGACGTTGGGGCCCTCCGTTCGGGTCCGTCGTCGGCGGTGACCATCAAGCGATCCGGTAGGCGGCGGCGCCGTTGTGCAGGAAGCGGGCGCGGCCGTGCCCGTCGGAGCCGACCAGGGACAGGACCTGGTGGCCGTCGGACTTCGGTTCGGCGGTGATGACCGAGCTGTCGTTGAGGCGGACGACCTCGACGCGGTTCTCGGACCCGCCGAGGAAGGACTCGGCGATTTCATTACGTGGGCGGTAGGTGAGGAACGCGTGGTCGTGCTCGCTGGTAAGGGTGATGTCGTACAGGGTGGAGCGGTAGGTGCCGCACATGCGGTCCGCGTCGATCCCGGTCGGGTTCAGGGGCGGCACGGGTAGTGGTGCCGTCTCGACGCCGGCAAGGTCCCTGAGAGCCGCACCGAAGATCTCGTAGGCCAGTGGCTCACCGCCCGTGCTGTTGGTCAGCACGGCCACCGCCACACCCGCCGATGGGACGACGCGAAGAAATGCCTTCTGCCCCTTGGAGACACCGGTGTGGCCGATGACGCCGTCCTGGTAGAGCATCCAGCCAAGCCCCCAGCCGATGACGCCGCCGCCGAAGTCCGGGACGGATTCGACCTGGGGTTCGCGCAGTGCCGCCAGCGCGGGGTCGGTGAGGTGCAGGCGGACGAACTCCAGCAGGTCGCGTGCGCTGATCGCGAGGTGCGAGCCGCTGGGCGCGGAGTAGTAGGAAACCGCCCACTTTTTCGCCGGAACGGTCTCACCGCCGGTCTGGATGTGGCCGACCGCGGCGCGGTGCAGGATCGCCTCGTAGGTGTCGGTAGCGGCGGTGTGCAGGCCCAGTGGTGTCACCAGGCGTTCGCGGAGGACGTCGTGGAAGGGCTTGTGGCGCAACACCTCCACCAGCCTGCCGAGCACCACGTACCCGCTGTTGGAGTAGGAGAAGACGGTGTCAGGCGGGAGGAGCTGGTCCGCCTCGGCGAGGGTGGCGACGAACTTCTCGATCGCGTCGTTGTTGCGACCGGTGTCGGTGAAGTGGTTGCCGTCGATACCGCCGGTGTGGGTGAGCAGGTGGCGGGCGGTCAGGGACGCGGTGGCGGCTGGGTCGCTCAGCCGAAAGCCGGGCAGGTAGTCGCGGACGGGACGGTCGAGATCCAGCACACCGTCGTCGACCAGTTGCTGGATCAGCGTGGCTGTCCAGATCTTGGTGATCGAGCCGATCTTGAACACCGAGTCGGTCGTGGCCTCGACTCGGGTGCGCAGACTCAGTACGCCCGCAGCCTCGTCCCGGATCTCCCCGTTGGCCAGCACGGCGACCTGAGCGCCCGGTATGTCGTACTTCGCGACAAGCTCGCCCAGATCCCATCCCATCCCGCCAGGCTAGTGGCATGCCTCCACCTGTGATCGCGAACCAGTCCGGGATCGCATCTGACAGGGCCTGTCGTTAAGTACACGCGAATGGCAGGAGGTGACGCCGTCGGTGCGCCACCGGCCTCAGGGCCGGGTTTGACGTAGCGCATGGCGGTGCGAGTGTGCAGCGGGATCTCGGCGTCGCCGAGGTGGGTGGCGGCGCTGTGCTGTAGCTGGATCGAGCCCGGCGTGCTTCTCCAGCAGGACGCGGGCGCGGTCGTAGCCGAGCGGGCGTGGCCGGTGTGCGGGCAGATGTCGGCGGCTGCTGGGCGGCGGGCCGGGACTGGGCGCCGTTCGGGACAAGGACAGCGGGCCGCGGGTACGTCAGGTGCCGTCGGGGAGCCGGAGCAGACGAGGCAGCAGGTGGGCGGTGCCCGTCTCCCAGCACACTCACTCGACGGTGCCGCCCTTGGACCGGACGGGGGCGCGCCGGTGGTCCAGGTCGAGGTCCTCGACATTCAGCGCCAGGATCTCCGAGGCTCTGGCCGCTGTTTCATGGAGCATCCGCCACAGCGCCCGCTCACGCAGAGAGATGTCACGGCGCGACAGCAGCCGGTGGATCGTGGTCTTGGCCACCGCGCGGGTCTCGTCGGCGCTCTCCTTGCGGCGTTCGGCGTCGGTCTGGACCGCCGAGGCGGCCCAGTGCTTCTTGGTCTGGCACCAGGTGAGCCAGGAGGCGACGGCGGCGCGGTTGCGGTTCCAGGTCGCCGGCGCGCTCGCGCCCCACAGGTCGGCGAGCGCGGTGCCGATCTCAGCCAGCGGCTGGTCGCGGCCGAGTACAGTCACAGACCAACACCACCCGCGCTGCCAATCCTGTGGCGGTAGGCGTTTTCGAGATCGCCATCGGGGCTGCGCCCGGACCGCCTGAGCTCAGCCCAGCGCGTCCATCAGGGCGGTGACATAGGCGTCCAGCCGCTCCTCCACGGATCGCGTCGTCAGCTCTGTCCTGCCTGCCTCCCGCCATGGCTGCGACACCGACTGCACTTCTTCTGAGCAGGCCAGCGCGTCCCGCACCTGCCAGTACAGCCGCTCGCTCGTGGCCGCGGCCAGCACCCCGCCGGCTTCCTCATACGCCTCAGCGAACCGCAGGCCCCACGCCGGTCCGTGCAGCAGCGCGAGATTGGTGGAGCAGTGCGCGACATCGAGGTCTGCCGGGCCCCAGGAGGTTGCGACCCAGTCGACGACGCCGGTGATCCGGGGACCTGCCGGGCTTGGGGGCGACATGTCGAACAGCACGTTGCCGGGTTGGAAATCCCAGTGCAGGAATCGCCCCTCAAAGGGCGGCGCGGGCTTGCGGATCACGTTGATCGCCGCGGCGCCCTCATGCTTTCGTCCCGGACGTAACGGGCAAGGGTGGCGACTTGACGGCTGCGGTCCGCGGGCGGGCCCTTCAACGAGGAGACGGCCGTGGCCGAGGACGCCGGCTACTTCGAGGCCACAGGCCGCTTACGTCCCGCACCTACTCAACATGCTCCAGCAAGTGGTGGCCTACGAAGACCCCACCGCTGAGGATCCGGCCGCGTTCGGCGCGATCTCCGCTCCAGTGCTGGTGTTGCACGGATCCGACACCATTCCCTTCTACCACGCCAGCGCGCGGCACTTGGCCGACCACATCCCCAACGCACAGGTGCGCGAGATCCCCGGCGCCGGGCACGCCGTCCCGCTCACCCATCCCAAGACACTCGCCAAGACATTCGCCGAGTTCTTCGTAGCTGCGCGGCCGTCCGGGCTTGTTTCATAAGCGGGTTCCGTTGCAGGTCCACCCGCAACTCGGTCCAGCGGCAGGCCAAGGAAGACGGTGTCAGCGCGGGCCTGAGCGCGACGGATCTCGTCTTTCATCTCACGCATCTGATCGCGAAGCTCGCGCACGTTCCGCCCAAGGACGGCAGTGCGCAGGCGGGTCTCCTCGAGCCGTTGCCAGAGACCTCGACCTTCCCGCGCCAAAGGCTGCCAGCAGCGTGAGAAAGTCGGGACGGCCAAGAAGCTGATCACCGTTTGTTGAGATCTGCGGACCAGGGGCGTTGTCGAGGAAGGCTGGGAGAAGAGTCAGCCGGCGGCCCTGCTCGCGCCAGCGCCCGCCCCGACATGCCCTTGCGGGCTCCCACCTCTCGCCTAAGGAATCACTCACGCCGACTCCTTGCCGACCGGCCGGGTCCGCCACCCAACGTGGCGGACCCGGCCACGGGCAGGTCAGGAACCTTCGACGGTGCAGCCGGCCGCCTCAATGGCCGCGCGGACCTGCCCCTCGTCGACGGGGCCGTCAGTAAGGATGCTCACGCGGCCTTCTGCCGGATCCGCGTCCACCCCCACGACTCCCGGCACCTGAATCAGCTCCAGCTTGACTGCGGCCAGGCAGTGCTCGCACGTCGCCGACGACAGGCCGGTGACGCGGTAGGCGACGAGACTGTACGCAACGGTGATCAAATGGATCCCTCCTTGTTCACGGCGATGGTGCTTCGCCTCACCCAGGGATCGTGCTGCAAGCCCAGTGATTCGTGGAGGGCTAGCAGGCTTCCGAAGTAGGACATGGCGGAAAGTGGACCCCTTTGCCGACAAAGGGCCAGTTATGCCAATGTTCAGCGTTGGCCCATGGTGAAAGGAGTCCAGTGGACGGGCAGCCGTCTTCCGCGGAGGACCGTGTCACTCGATCGCTGTACGCCCGGATGCACCAGCGAGGAGAGTCGCTGCCCGAGGCCGCGGACGAACTCGGCCTGGCGGCGGCGGAGATCGACCGTGCCCGTGACCAGCTCACCCGGCTCGACCTTCTGAACCCGGAAACGCAGACGGCCGCCGACGTGACGGTCACGCTCAAGCGCACCCTGCAGAACACTCACCGGTTGCTGGACGGCCTCGTCGAGCAGCACGTGAGAACGGCAGCACTGGCCAAGCACTACCTCCACCTGCCCGAACAGGCGGACAACCACGCGCACATCGAGTTCTTCCCGTGGCTGGATCGCAGCGATCAACTGTCCGAGCGCATCAACGAACTGGCCGAACTGGCCGAGATCGAAGTGCTCGGCATGCACCCGATCGCCGCATGGACGCGCGAATCCCTGGAGGAGGGGCTCGTCCGCAGCGAGACGACCATGCGCAACGGCGTGCGCATGCGAGCACTGCACGCGCAGATCGCCCTGTCGAACCCGCTGATCCGCGAATTCATGGGCCGCTGGCGACGGCTCAACATCGAGGTCCGGGTCGCCCCGGTGATTCCCACGCGGATGCTCATCTACGACCGCCGAACCGCCGTCGTCCAGGCCGACCCTCATGACCCCGAAGCAGGCAGCATCCTCATCCGAGGTGGGAGCCTGGTGAGATCCCTCGCAGCGATCTACGACTACTGCTGGACGACCGCCTCTGAGCCCGACGATGTGCCCCGACCGGCCGACGGCGTCACGCTCACCGAGCAGCAGCGGGCCGTCCTGCGCATGCTGGCCGCCGGCCAGAAGGACTCGGCCATCGCCCGCAGCATGGGCGTCTCCACTCGTACCGTCACCCGTCTGGTGGGTGAGCTCACGGCGATGCTGGGGGCGAGCAGCCGCTTCCAGGCGGGCGTACGAGCGGCACGGCTCGGCCTCCTCGATGTCAGTTGAACAGCGAACGACCTGGACGCTTCACTCTGGGCGTGTTCCGGCACTTTCTGTCGGTCCTCACGCGTTGGGTGCTGTGGTCGTCCTCCCCCGACGGAAATCCGGGAGGCACGCTCGACCGCTGAGGTTCGTTGAGTTGGCGACAGTGACGGTGAAGTTGGGAAGCTGGATGCCGGCATCGACGGTGAGAACGAACTGTGCACGGGCCACCACCGCCCTGCTCAGCCCGGCTCGCCGAGCCGGGGCCTCCAGTTCTGCGATCATGCGCCGCTCCGCCGGTCGGCTGCGACGGTTTGAAGCGCCTCGGCGTCTGCGGTCTCCGATTCGGGTTCGTCCTCCCGCAGCCCGCGGTCGGGCAGGAAGAACGCGAGTGCCAGGGCTGCGAGGGCGACCACGGACAGGCCCGCGAAGATCGGCAGGAGCGCGTCGACGTAAGAATGCACCACCTGATCGCGAACGGACTCGGGCAGCGAGCGAACGAGCGCGGGGGTGAGCGAGTCGGTGCCCGTCCCGCCCAGGCTCGGCGCGAGGTCGGACAGGGAGCCGGTGAGCCGCTCGGCGAACAGCGCGCCGACCGCGGCTGTGGCGACGGTCGCGCCGATCTCACGGAAGAAGTTGTTGGCGGAGGTGGCGGTGCCGACCTCGCTGCGCGGGAAGGCGTTCTGCACGGCCAGGACCAGGTTCTGCATGAGCAGGCCCATGCCGGCGCCGAGCAGCGCCAGATAGGCGCACACCAGCTGGACCGGCGAGTCCGCGTTGAGGGTCGACAGCAGGTACACGCCCGCCGGGACGATGACCAGACCCGAGATGACGAAGCCCTTGTAGCGGCCGATCTTGGCGATGAGCTGGCCGGAGACGGTGGCGGTGAGCATCAGGCCGGCCACCATCGGCAGCAGGAGCAGTCCTGAGGCGGTCGCCGAGTGGCCGTAGACCATCTGAAGGTAGGTCGGCATGTAGCCGATGACGGCGAACATGCCGGCGCCGATGGCGATCATGCCGATGACGGTGGACAGGGCGAACACCCGGTTGCGCAGCATGCTCAGCGGGATGAGCGGTTCGGCGGCGCGCCGCTCGACCAGGACGAAGGCGATCGAGCCGGCGATGGTCACTGCGATGAGCGACAGGATCAGCGGCGAGTCCCAGGCGTGATCGTTGCCGCCCCAGTCGGCGACCAGCACCAGGCTGGTGACCGTGATGGCCATGAGGGCGGTTCCGAGGTAGTCGAGTCTGACCGTCCGGTCGGGCTTGGGGAGCCGGATGCCGAAGTAGCTGATGGCGAACGCGGCGACGCCGAGGGGGACGTTGATCCAGAAGGCCCACCGCCACGAGGCGTTGTCGGTGATCCAGCCGCCCAGGAGCGGACCGGCTACTGAGGACAGGCCGAAGACCGCGCCGATGGCGCCCATGTACTTGGCCCGCTGGCGCACTGGCACGAGGTCGGCGAGGATGGCCTGGGTGCAGATCATGAGTCCGCCGCCGCCGAGGCCTTGGAGGGCGCGGAAGGCGATGAGCTGGCCGATGTCCTGGGAGAGGCCGGACAGCAGAGATCCCGCGATGAAGATCGCTAGTGCCCACAGGAACAGCGGTCGCCGTCCGATGAGGTCGCCGAGCTTGCCGTAGACGGGCATGCCGATGGTGACGGCCAGGATGTAGCCGGTGGTCACCCAGGCCATCTCGGACAGTCCGTCGAGCTCGCCGACGATGGTCGGCAGAGCGGTGGCGACGATGGTCTGGTCGAGTGCCGACAGCAGCATCGAGACGATCAGGGCGGCGTAGATCCAGCCGAAGCGCGCCGGAAGCTTCGAGGCCGTCGCCGCCACGGTGGCGTGCGGGGTGTGCGGGGTGCCGGTCATGTCAGCGGACCCCCAGTACCGGCAGGATGACGGCGTCGACGAAGCGCGCCGTATGGTCCTCGTCGATGCCGCGGCCGGTGCGGGTGCGGCGCACGAGGACCGAGGCCAGGAGCAGTTCGGGGATGAACTCGCGGCCGGGGGAGTCGGGGGCGATCTCGCCGCGCGCGGCGGCCCGGTCGATGATGCGGCGGGCGGCCTCCGCCATCGGCGCGGCCAGGACCTCGTTCATCGCGTCCTGGAGTTCGGGATCGGTCCTGGAGGCGTGCGCCAGAGCCGACATGACCGCCTCCTGGTCGTCGGCGATGGCGGCCATGCGGCGTCCGCCCTCGAGGAAGTCGCCACGCAGGCTCCCGGTGTCGATGTCGGCCAACGGCGGCGGTGCGGCATGCCTCAGCGCCTCGGTGACCAGATGGGGCTTGCCCTTCCAGCGGCGGTACAACGTCGCGGTGCTCGCCCGCGTGGCGGCCGCGATCTGCTGCATCGTCAACCGTTCGTAGCCATGCTCGCCGATCAGGCGCACCACGGTCTCGTAGATCTCGGCCTCGCGCTCGGGCGTGAGCTTTGAACGACCCTCCACAATCCCTCCAATGAAAAAGAAATCGTTTCGTTTCGATACTATGCGAGGACCGGTCCCGGTGACGACCGCCGATACCGACATCGTTCTCGTCAACCAGCCCGCACCCGTCCTTGAGACCGGGCCGGGAGCCGCGATCCGGACTCAGGAGGCCGGGCGGCACAGTGCGGAGCCTGCGGACGAGGGGGGCGGCTGCGGTGGCGGGGATGACGGCGGGGTATTTGCCGCCGACGCTCTGCTGCGGTGGCAGCGCGTCCCGGCCGGCCTATTGCGGTTCGGCGTCGTCCTGTGCGCCGCATTCGGATCCGTCCTTGCGGTAGGTGTCGTGCGTCGAGCCGCCCCGCCGCAACAGACCTTCGTCCGGGTCGCACTCGCGGTGACCACGGTCTGGTTCGCGCTCCAGCTTGCTCTGAGCCACACGACTACATCGGCCAGGCTCCTGCTCGCAGGTGGTCATGTGCGGGCAGCGGCGATTGTCATATCGGGCCTGACGTGGGCGATCCGGAGAGCGCCGCGACAGCTCTAGGCGTCGCACGCGGCTGAGAAGCGTGCGTAGGTGCCTCCACACCACCGTGGTCGGTCCGCTTACGACACATGCGCCGGAAGATCTCGACGAATTTTTTGTGGGCGGTGTCGGATCGGGTCGAGGGTCTTCGTAGAGGGGGTGAGAGGCCGCCCAGGAGGGGCGCCCCGACGGAACCGAGAAGGACGTTCCTCATGACTACCTTGACGGAGCCGGGCACAGTCACCACACGCCGCTCCAGCCGTCTGATGTGGGCGATCCTGGGGCTGGTGCTGCTTGCCGACGCCCTCGACGTGATCGATGCAACAGTTACGAACGTCGCCGCCCCCACCATCGCCCGCGATCTCAACGGCGGTGAGAGTCTGATCAAGTGGTTGGGACCGGCGTACATGCTCGCCATGGGTGTCCTGCTCGTGGTCGGCGGACGGCTGGGTGACAAGTTCGGCCAACGCAGGCTTTTCCTGATCGGCATGGGCGGGTTCACCCTGGCGTCGGCAATCGCCGGGTTCTCACCTGACCCGGCCCTGCTCATCGTCGCCCGGGTTGCTCAGGGAGCGTTCGGGGCGCTGCTCATCCCGCAAGGCATGGCGATCGTGACGAAAGCATTCGACCGTGACATGCTCGCCAAGGCGTTCGGGCTGTTCGGCCCGGTTCTCGGCCTCTCCAGTGTCGGCGGCCCGGTCCTGGCCGGTTTCCTCATCAGCGCCGACGTGTTCGGTCTGTCCTGGCGCCCGATCTTCCTCATCAACATCATCCTTGGCGTTATCGGGCTGATCATGGCCGTCAAGATCCTGCCGCGTGACGGCGACGGCGACCGGTCCACCGTCGTCGACGGCTGGGCCTCCGGCCTGCTTGGGGTTACCATGCTCGGGCTGCTGTACGGCCTGATCGAGGGCGCGACCAACGGCTGGGGCGTCATCCCGATCGTCTCGAGTGTCGTCGGCGTCCTGTTCTTCGCTGCCTTCGCCTACCGCCAGCGCACCGCGACCCACCCGCTCATCAAGCCCTCGCTCATGAAGAACCGGGGTTTCACTTCCGGATTGCTCGTGTGCCTGGTCGCCGTCGCCGCCGGCAGCGGCCTGCTCTTCGTGCTGTCGCTGTTCCTGCAGGAGGGGCTGCACGCCAGCCCGCGGGACACCTCGCTCGGCCTGGTACCGCTCACCCTGGGGCTCGTCGCCGCCGGGTTCGCCGCCATGGGTGGCCTGGTTGCCAAGCTCGGTCGCCGGCTCGTCTTCATCGGCCTCACCGTCGACCTCGTCGGTTGCGGTTGGGTACTGGCCCTCGTCGCTCACTCCGGGACGAACGTCAGCCTCTGGGCGCTGGCCCCGGCGATGTTCGTCATCGGCGTCGGCATTGGCCTCAGCTTCGCCACGATCCCCACCGTCGCTCTCGGCGACGCGAGCCCTGAGGAAGCCGGCAGCGCCAGCGGCTCGTTCAGCTCGATCCAGCAACTCGCATCAGCGATCGGCTCGGCCGCGGTCACCTCGATCTTCTTCCAAGCCGCGGCCTCCGGACTGGGCCACGCGATGAAAGTCAGTCTCATCGTCGTTCTGGCCGTCACCGCCCTCAGCCTCCCGGTCGTCGCCCTGATGCCCCGCAAGGCACCGTCAGAACCCCAGCAGTGAGCAACCGGCCAAACGTGGCGAGGATGGCCGGCCGACGGGGTGCCTCCCAACCCGCCGCCTGGCTGACCACCACCGCCAACCGCAAGGCGATCGACCGGATCCCCATCGAAGCCCCGCGCGCAGCGGCAGGTGTTCGGGGAGCAGCGCGATGACCTGTGGCTGTGGGGCGAGACCGGCGAGCGCCGGCAGGCCCAGAACCTGAACACGGCCACGGCCGCGAAGGTCGACCAGTACGTGGCCGCGGTGGAGACGTTCTCGGCGAGCAACACGGTCATCCTGGCGCTGGCCGATGAGCTGGCCGCGGGCACGTTCGAGGCGACGCCGGCCAAGTCGGACCTGGAGCTGGGCGTGGAGACCTTGGCGGAGGCGCCGGCCCGGCAGGCGAACCCGTTCCCGGTCGCGTCGCCGGTGCACCCGCCGCACCCGCCGACTCGATGGAGACACGCCCCGGCCGCTGATCGGCAGATCGGCCCCGCGTCGCTGGTGGTAGCCGTACAAGCCGGTGGTAGCAAACGAAGACTGCCTCAGTTTGAGCGGGACGCGACGGCATCCCTGTCTCACTCAAACTGAGGCAACCAGCTCAGCGCCCTGCTCATGCCTCAGGTCCGGTGAGACACAGTGATCGGCGCGCCGCATAGCTCAGGCGCGCGGAGAGCCGTTCAGGTCCGCGTCACAGCGACGCTCCCACGAACGGCGGGTCGCCGCGTCTCTTTCGCTTCGGTCCCGTACACCTGGGCGGATGGGTTCAGACACGGGCACCTTGCTTTGTTTTTTTGACGGCACGCCACCCCCGTGGCGTGCCGGTCGTCGTTCTGCGCTACTGGGCCTGCTGGTCGTACAGGCCGTCCAGCATCCGCAGGAGCGGTGCCGGATACGAGCCCTCACCCTCGTCGCTGAACTGCCCCCCGTACGACGCTTGCCAGTCGCCGGTTGAGGTGTTGCGGATGGAGGTGTGACTCAGCGTGCCACCGTCGGCGTTCGAGCCGTAGAGTGCCCAATGGTGGGCAGTGCGCTTGTTGGTCGCCGAGTCGGCGCTGACCGTGTCATCGTGCCTCGAGGCGAGGAAGGTGTAGTCCGTACCCATCTGGGAGAGCGGCTGTTTTCCCAGCCAGCTGATGAAGCCGCTGCCCGGACGCATGTCGCTGCACTGCTCGTGGGTGAGGGCGCACGCGGTCACCACCGCGCTGCCGATGCCCAGGTGTGGTGTGGCGAACGTGACCATGTCCTCGATGTACAGGAATGGGGGCCAGTCTCTGGGCCACACGGTCGCGCCGAGGTTGTTCGGATCGACCGTCAGCCCGCTCAGGTCGGGCGGCGGCTTGCCCACGCCGTACCTGTTGACGCCTTCGATGGCGGCCTTCGCGACCAGACCGCCCATGGAGTGCGTTACGACGTCGATTGCCACGTCCTTGCTGGAGTACAGGTAGTAGACGGTCCACGCGAACTGGCGGCCGACCTCCTGGATGCGCGTGTCGGTGGTCCCCTGGAGCCTGAGGTCGCAGTTGGTGGCCTTGTTGTAGTAGCCGAAGGTGACGACGTCGCCCCAGCCATTTGCGTTCAGCAGATTCTTGGCGCTGTTCCATGCGCCGGAGCAGCTGATGTCGGCCTCGCGGTCGAACCCGTGGACCATGACGGTGACCCGGTGTCCGTTGCCGCGCGCGGGCGCGGCTGACGCGGCCGGTGCGGTGGCGATCAGGGTGGCCGCGACTATGGCCCCGACTAAGGGCAGGGCAAAACCGGATCTGGCTAATTTGGGCATCCACGGTCTCCGTTTCCGTTAGGCCGGAGGCAGAGTAGCGCGCAGACGATCATTCTGTGAATGAGTTGACCTTCGGATCCCGCCGTTCCTGCCGGCTCGCGACCAAGCAGGCGTGGGGCCCGGGATGACGAGCCTCTCGGCGTCATGGCGAGGTCGATGCCGTGCATGGCTCGGCGTGGTTCAAGGGCAGGCCTGGCGCGGACGCTCTCGCGCTCAGGAGCCGCTGATCACACCTGCAGGTCAGGCACGTCAGGTGGGTCGCCGGATCGGCCGGTTCACATGGGCGCCGCCTGCGTCGGGAAGCAGCGCCAGGACTTCGGCGTTCCTGAGCGTCGGACATACTGTGGCGACGGAGCATGGAGAAGTCCGCCGCCACAGCAGCAGTTGAACGAGCTGCGCGGGCGTCCGCGGCGCTGCCGCTGGGAGTTGGACGCCGCCACCCTGCGCTCCTACCGCCAGACTCTGACCCGCCTGCGCACAGCGGGCCGATGCCCTGCTCGCCGCCATCATGATCGTCCATGTACGTGAGTGAGCGCGTGACTGTAGTCGGGCAGCACCGGTGCTCCGGTGGCTGAACCGGTGACAGCGGTGAAGAAGATCGTGCCGAGAACGGCGAATCACCCGATCACCAAGCCGACTCACCGCCCGGTCGGCACCAATGAGCCTGCTATGCGGCAACACACGCTTGCCGAGGTGCCCCCCGAGCATGTCTCCGCCGGGCATGGAGAGGGGGAAGGTCGCGGGTTGCGCCCTACCTGGCCGATTCCCACCTTTCTCCAGTTATTCCTTGACACGAATATTCGCCATAGCGAATACTTCTTGCCATGGAGACAGCGGACGCACTTCTCACCGCACTGGCCGACCCGGCCCGCTGGCGGCTCGTGACCCTGCTGGCCGAGCGGCCCCGCTCGGTCGGTGTCCTCGCCCAGCTCGCCGAGGCGCGCCAGCCGCAGACGACCAAGCACCTGCAGACCCTCGAGCGCGCCGGCGTCGTCGCCTCCCAGCGCACCGGCCAGCGCCGCGTCTACGCGCTCCGCTCCGCTCCGCTGCGGCAGCTGGCGGCGGCGCTCAGCCGGCTCGCCGACACCGCGGACCAGGCCGGCGGCCCGCGCGAGACCTACGACCGGTACGGGCTCAGCCTCCAGGCGGAGCGACTCGCCGCGCAGGAGCCGGGGTGGGCCGACGGCCGCTCGTTCAGATTCCTCCGGTCGCTGACGCAACACCCCGAGCTGATCTGGCGCCACCTCACCGAAACGCCCCTGCTCGCCCGCTGGTGGACGCCCGACGACCTGCGCGTCTCCGAGCTCGTCTTCGAGGCGCGGCCGGGTGGACGGCTTGTCCTGGAGTACCGCGATGCTGATGACGCCGATGGCTCCGACCTGGTCGCCGGGCGCGCGGAGGGCGTCGTCGATGACGTACGCCCTGGGGAGCGCCTCGCCTACCGGTCCTCCCCGAGGCTTCCCAGCGGCGACATCGCCTTCACCGCCCACGTCGCCTTCGACCTACGGCCCACCGACACCGGCACCGACCTCGACGTTCAGGTCCGGATCGCCGACAGCACCGTCGACTCCGCGGACTTCATCGCGGGCATCGAGATCGGCTACGGCCAGACCCTCGACAAGCTCGCGGCGACCCTCGCCACGTACGACACCGACACGCACAACACCGACACCAGGAGCACGAAATGACGAACACGACCGGCCGCAGGGTGACCGCGAACCTGACCCTCACCCTCGACGGGCGCTACAACGGTCCCGGCGGGCCCGGCGACTTCGCCGCGTTCGCCCCGTACGTAACCAGCGATGTCGCCCGCAACCACATGACCCGCATGTGGGAGCACGCGACGACGGCACTGCTCGGCCGGATCAACGCCGAGGGATTCCTGGGTTACTGGCCATCGGTCGCCGAAGACGACAACGCCGATCCGCGCGACCGCGGATACGCCAAGTGGCTGGTCGACACGGAAAAGGTGGTCCTGTCGACCACGCTGACCGACGCGCCGTGGGAACGCGCCCGCGTGGTGAACGCCCCCGCCGCAGACGTCGTCACCGAGCTCAAGACCAGCGGTGAAGGCGACATCCTCGTCAACAGCAGCGCCAGCATCATCAAGCCGCTCCTGTCGGCAGACCTGCTCGACCGGCTCTACCTCATGATCTTCCCCGAGATCGCCGGAGGCGGGCAACGACTGTTCGACGACGGCCTGCCGGCTACGAAATGGACGCTCACCCACCAGGAGACCGGCGAGCTGGGCGAACTCGCCATGGTCTACGACCGAGTCCGCTGAGCCGGCTGGTCGGCGCAGCCCGCAGAACTTTCAGCGACGAGGTGGGTCAGATCCCACTTCTCGCTGTTGAAGGGCTCTCCCTCGCGCCAGGCCTCTCCGCGACAAGGTGTTCCGTCTGGGGATCCCCACCGGAAGGCCTCCGTCCGCCGGGCAGCCGCAGCGCGCGGAGAGGCCAAATAGCGTCGCGCGCCGGCGGCTGCCACGGTGGTCGACGAGTGTCGGGTCGCCGTAGCTTCAGGAGTCCTGGGCCGTCCTGACGTCCATGCGTTGCGTTGGCCCTATCACCGCGACCCAGCAGGACCAGGTGGATGAGGTAGAGGGAAGACCACAACGCCGTCGGCAGGATGGGCGAGACCTCATCATGCTCGAGCCACGAACCCCCACGTCAACCTCGGCGGCTGAGTTTCCGCACCCCACACGCCATCGAAGCCGTCGCCAACCAGGGCCGCCGAGGACCGCCTGGCCCCCGCGACGCGGTGAGGCGGAAAGCCAAAGCAGCCGCAGGTCCGCGCTCTTCACTGTCTGGCGTCTTCCCAGGGGGTGGATGAAGCGTGTGAGGTGAAGTGGTGGACAACAGGTACGTGCAGGTGGCACTACGTGCCGCGATGTCGATCGCGCTTTTCGGCTTGCTGGTCGCCCTGGCCGCGAAGGTCTCGGTCGTCCTGACGGTCGTCGTCGCCGTCTTGGGGGTTGCTTTCATGGTGGCCGGCGTGATGATGGATCGGACAAACACCATGCTGGAGCGCGCCGATTTCAAGGAGCTGTCGCGGTTGGCACAAGCGTTGCCGACGGACGAGGTGGTTCCGGCGCCCGGGGTGTGGCAACGCGTGAAACAGCGGAGGACGGCCGGGTGTGCGTCCTGCCGGCGCCACGCTCATCGCTGCCGGATCGGGTGCGGAGCTGGTGGCTGGTCGGCAGGCTTGGGACAGCGTTGACGTCGTCGGCCGTCCGAGCAGTTGCGGCAGGCCGTGTCGCGGGCTTGAAGGGGTGCACGAAGGAGGCCCCTCGACGAAGAATGCCCGGTGCCAGCACCTACTGCCCGTGATCTCAGGACACCGCCGCAGGTCAGGACCGGCGCGCGACGGCGGCCCCGCGGGCCTGGCGGTGGTCGGGCGGACACTATGTCCAGTCGGCGGCCCGCCGCTGTCACCGACTGTGCCCGAGGCCGCGGCCTTCGGGTTCACCCACGCCGAAGAAGCCTCATCCCGGACGTCCCCGAGTTCGCATCCGACGCGAACATCAGCAGCGGCCGCCCCTGCCGACCACCTCGGCAACATGCCAAGCCCCGCAGGTCGGAGACTCCTCACCTCGCAAGATCCATCCCACCGCTCAACCCCGACCTCGGCGCCGTCCATGTCCGCTGTACTCCGGCCGAACGCCGGGCAGGGCCGCCGCGAGCAGCGCGCCGGCGCCCGCGATGACAAGGACGACCCACCGGCTACGGGTAAATCATCCGTTTCCCGTCGAATGTCCTAGGGATGATCAAGAATGGCGTGCCATGGGATGGATCGGGATCGCGACGGGCCACGAGCTCACCGTCGAGTGGACGCGGCGGCCGGTGCTCGCCTGCCGGACGGCCGCGGGCCGCGTGCTGGCCAAGGTGCCCGCCAACATCAGGAAGGATCCGACCGCCGTACGGCTCGCCGCCCTCTGCGACCGGCTCGGCGAGCACGCGCGGGCGGTGCACGACCGGGTCGAGTCCTGGATGGTGCGGTCGCTGCCCGTCCCGGCCTCGGTGTTCGCGGCCGTGTGGGACGACCCGGTGTGGCGCGAGACGCTCACCGACCTGGTCATCGCCCCGATCGTCGACGGCGCGCCCGATCTCGGCCGCTGCGCGCTCCTGCGCGAGGGCGTGTGGACGGGCGCGGACGCCTTCTCGATCCCGCACCCGCTGCTGCTCGGCGACGAGCTGCCCATCTGGCGGGGACGGAACCTCACGCAGGTTGTTGAGCAGGTACGCCGTGAGGTGTGGACGCGTCCCGCGAGCATGGACCGTACGTTCGGCGTGGTCGACACCTTCGGATACATGGACGCCCGGTACGAGAGCGGCGCCGCGTTCGAACGCCGCGTGCACGAGCTGGGCGGGCGTATCAAGGGGGACAGGGCGCGGTTCGCCGTGCACGCGCCCGAGCCGATCGGCATCGAGATCGACCTGGACTGGAGCGGGCCGATGAGCCCGGCCTACATGGCGTGGCTGAGCTTCACCGCGGGCGGCCGGGAGATCGGCGACATCGCCTGGTCCGAGGGCGTCCGCATTCTCATGGCTCTGTACGCGGACCGCACCGTGGACGAGACGGAGCCGGTGGTGGAGGCAGCCGAGGCGTACTCCCACTACTGCGACGCCCACCAGGGCGAGCCCGGCACCGTGGTGCCCTCCGGCATCACCGGCCCGACGCGCGGCGTGCTGCTGCGCGCCGGGGCGGTGCTGCCGGGCACGCCCGCCGGCTCCGACGAGGACACGTGCGTCGCCGTCCGCTACGAGCACTCCGTCCTGGACGAGCCGGTCGTCGAACTCGTCCGGCGCGCCGTCGTCGACGGCGACAAGGCCGAGAAGTCGCTGTACGACCTGGACCCGGTGGCGGAGACCGGCGTCGGCACCGTGCACGCGGGCCCGCTCGGCTTCCTCGCCTCCGCGCTGCACCGGTACCCGGCGCACCGCGCCCGCATCCTGGCCGCGCACACCGACCTGCGGGCCGCCCGCGGCCTGGCCGCCCGCAAGCCCGGCCTCGCGCGCACCGCGCTCACCCGTACCGGCGAAGACCTGGAGACGCACGCGCCCGTGCTGCTACCGCCGTTCTACGAGGAGTGCGCGCGGATCCTGGCCGCCGCGGGCAGCGCCCGCTTCGCCGCCGCCTTCTTCGAGAAGGCCCGCGCCGCCGAGGACGCGCACGCGCTGCCGGTCGACGAGGCCGCGCTCGTCGCGGCGCACCTCGCCGCGGGACCGGACGCCGCCGGAACGGTCACGCTCAAGAAGCACGCCAAGCGGCTCGCCGCCCGCCATCCCGCTTCCGGCGCGTACCGCTGGCACCGCAGCCTGCTCACCGAGTGGTGCGAGGAAGTCCCGGACGGCGCGGACGGCGCGCTGGCCCTGGCCGACGGCTGGGCGGCGCTGGCGAAGGCCGCCGGGCACGCGCTCGGCGGGCCCGAGGACGAACGCGCCGTACGGGCCTTGCTGGAGAGCGGCTGCATGGAGTCGGCACCGCAGGCCCTCTGGACGTTCGCCCTTCCGTTGCTCGGCCCGATGGCACGGGCGGACGCGGGCATCGGCCGCGCGCTCCTCGGCATCCTGCCGCTGCCCGCCAACGACACTCCCAAGGCGAAGAGCGCGGCAGTGTCGCTCCTGCTCGGCAACCTCGCGGGCGCGGGCCTGACCGCCCCGTTCTCCACGTTCCCCGGGCTGGCGGGGACGGCGGCGAAGGACTGGCTCGGCCGCTTCCTGAAGCTGTACGCGGGGCTCGCACTCCCCGTCGCCGGTCTCGGCGACCTCCTATACGACGCCGGTACGCGGCTGTGCGCGGAGGGCCTCACCTGCGACGACCATGAGGCGGTACTGGGAGTGGACGAGGACGAGGTCAACCGCTGGGAGGAGACCGCCGCCGACCTCCCGCTCCTCGATCTCCTCCTGGACCGCGGCGTCCCGCTCGCGCGGCCCCGGCTGCTGCACACGTTCAAGCTGTACGACCGGCTCGCCTCCGGAGCGGGCACCGACCTGGCCGCCGTTGCCGCCGACCCGGACTGGGCTCCGCTGCTGCGCGACGCGATCGTGGGCAACGTGACCAACCAGCTCAACGTCACCGAGCCCGCCGTCCCGAAGCAGACCGCCCCCGAGACCGTACGGGCCCTGACCGCGACACCGGGAACGGCGCAGATTGTCGCCGCCATCCTGGCCGAGCATGCCGAGCGGGTCCCAGAGCAAGGGCTTCCGGACGCGCACGCCGCCCTGTGCGACGCCGAACGGTTCACCATCGCCGGAATCCCCGGCCCCCTCCTGGACAGCGTCCGGACGATCGCGACCGGGACGGACCCGGCCCGCGCCCTCGCCACCACGCTGAGCGGCGGCGTCCTCGACGAACTGGAGTTGCCCGCCTTCGTCCCCGGCCACGTCAACACCATCACCGACTACCTGGAAGAGAGCGGCACCGACCTGCTCCTGATCGAGTCCGGCCGGCTCTGGGAGCACAAGTTCCGCGCCTCCGTCGTCACACCGGATGGAGTCGGTCCGTCCCACGGCTTCGGCACGTACGAGCACGTCTCCAGCCGGTCCCACGAACGGACCGAGGCGCGCGACCTCTACGACCGCTGTCTGATCGCCGTGAACGGCCGGGTGACCGTACTGGACCACGGCGGCCCGCACTGCCCGCACGGCAGCGCCCACCCCGCCGCCCGCCGCGTCGTACCGGCCGACGGCGAACGGGTCGCCTTCCCCGGTGGCGCCGAGGCCACCGTGTGGCGTGGCCAGGGCCGGATCATCGAGCTGCGGGACCCGGCCGGGCGGACCATCGGCCGCTACGTCCGCGGCTGGGGCAGGGTGCCCGAGCACGACGGTGCCGAGAACATCAGCACGGTCGAGCACCACCGCTACGCATCCGGGACCCGCCTGGTCGCGCCTCCCGGCAGGTGGTCGGCGATGCGGCCGCGCGACCCCGAAGGTTCCAGGGCGCTGCGCGCCGTCGACGAGAAGAAGGCGCAGGCCCTGATCGACGTCGCGGACGCCGCGCTCGCCGCCGACCTCATGCGGGTGCTGGACCCCGAGAGCGGGTACTCGGAGAAGGACGCCGCCCGCGACGAGCTGGCGGGACGGCTCCGCCCGCTCCTGCCGGAGATCACCGACGAGTCGCTCTGGAAGGGCGTCACGTTCCTGGTGTGGACGGCCGTCGAATGCCGCGAGCGCGCGTTCGCCCTGCTGGAGCGCCTGGCGCTGACCCCGCCGCCCCACCTGCGCCCGGCGCCCGCCTCCGCGGCGCCCGCCGTCCCGTTCGAGAAGTCCCCCGAGCCGGACGATCCGGGGCCTGAGTCCGCGTACGAGAGGATCGTCCACTTCGCCCGTGCCGCCGTCGATGTGCCGTACGACAAGAAGATCGCGATATTCGACGCCCCCGCCGTCAAGGGGGTCGAGAACACGCTGGGCCGCCTCGGCGCCGCCGTCCTGGAGGCCGCGTGGGGCAACGGCGGCGGGCGCGCGCAACTTCTGGAACTGGCCGCCGTCCCCGAACTCCTTCGTGCTGACGGCACCTGGCACGTCGCCCGGCTGCGCCCGGAGTACGACCTCGGGCAGATCCGCTCGGGCCGCGGCCCCATCATGGCCGCCGCCGTCGCCGACTACGAGCAGGTGGGGCACGGGTACGCGGTCACGGCGCTCCTCTACACCCCTGGCGGCCCCGACCCGCTCCTGTTCACCCGCAACCGCGCCGTCGAGCTGCGGACCTGCCGCGGCTGGGGCGACCCGGACCGGCTCCGGCGGGCGCTCGGCCTGATCGCCGAGAACGGCCCGCCGCCCGTGGACCGGGAGGCGACCGTACGGGCGTTCGCCGAGGCCACCGGCCTGTCACCGGCCCAGTGCCTGATCCTGCTGTCCACCTCGGCCCGCACGCTCTCCTGGCCGGACGGCTGGGCGCGGGGCCGCGTCGCCGCCTTCCGCAAGGGCGACGCCGCCCGCGCCCGCGAACTCGACCTGACCGAGCTCGAACTGCGCGTCGCCGCGCTCTCCCTGGAGGCGCTCACCACCAACGACGAGGCCGTCGAAGTCGTCGAGCTGCTCATGCCTGACGACCCCGCCGACCTCTGGCGTACGGGCCCCGACCTGGACCGGGCGGTCGCGTACTGGACGAAACGCCACCCGAGGCTCACCCCGCTCACCACCGAACAGTGGGTCACCCTCGCCTCCGGCGCCGAGGACGCCCTGGAGGCGCTGATCGCCCTGCTCGGCGAGCGTCCGTCCGTACCGCCGCTGGGTCACATCGCCCGCGTTGCGAGCCTCCTGGCCGACCGCCTGCCCAAGGACCACCCCGCCCGTACGACCGCCGCCGCCCGCCTGCGTGACCTGCACGAACACGTCACCGGCCCGGACACGACCCTGCCCATCGCCGCCGGTGTCACCTCGGTCACCGCCCTGGAACGAGCCGCCGGAGCGACCGCGGCCCACCTCCCGGAGAGCAGGCTCGCCATCGGCGAAGCCCTCACCCTGGAGCCCGCCGGAGACGGCTACCGCGTCCACCTCCGCCCGTCCCGCTGGTCCGACCTGGACGCGCTGGCCCCGGCCCTGCGCCGCGGCGGCGCCACCGATGTCGCCCTGGTCATGGAGGACCTGCGCTTCCTCCGTTCGTCCGAGCCACAGGAGGCCGCGGCCCGGCTGGAATGATCTTCCCGGAGGTGTGCGGGTGATGGCAGGCGATCCAGTGGTCCGGGGGGCTGCTGCGCGCTGAGCAGCGCGGCCAAGGTGTCGTGCAGTTCTCGCGTGGCGCGTACCCTTTCGCGGGCCACCAGCTTGCGCATCTTCGCCAGCGACATCAGGCCGATTGCGGCGTCCCCGCTCTCAGTCCACGCGGCGTGCAGTTTGAGTCGCGGTATTCGAGGATCAGCCCATAGTGGGTGCCGTTCTCCAGCACCTGCATGGTTCTCGGGAGGCGGAAATCCCCTGGGCATGGTCGGTTCTCCAGGAGTTGAGGGTTGGTTTGGGGGTTGACGCTCGGGCAGTTGCCGGTCATGAACGAGGCCGAGAAACGCCCCGAGGACATGCCGCCTGCGGTCGGCCAGGTCAACGGCGAGTCCGACACGCTGGCCGAGCGCGCCAGCGTCGAAGTGCGGGACACGCCACGCCCGATCCCCGCAGAACCGGTCGAACCCCCGCCCGACCCGGAGCAGAAGGCGGAGAAGGAGCGGCGGGAGGTGGCCCATGACGCCGGCGAGGAGGATGTGCAGCCTGGCGTCGAACCCACCGACTGACGGCTTCGGTCCTGCATATAGATCTCCGGGCCGGCCCGCAGATGGCGGTGCCGGCGTGGATCAGCGCCTCCCGGTCGCTGGCCGAGCGAGCCAGGCCGACCGCCTCCTCCGTCACCATCGATGCAACATGCCTGCAAGTGCCTTGCATACCTGAAGAGATCATCTCGCCCTGACCTGCGAGAAGAGGCCAAGAACCCCGACAACCGTCGACGCCGGTCTGGTGTCGAAGGCGAATGCGTCACCCTTTCCTGAGCCGTACGCTCCTGAGGCGGCGCGCACCGGACCGGACGGCATCGCCCCAGAAAGTGAGCTGTTGCCTGTGGAACGGTGGCCCTGGCCGGTCGGTGGATTTAGATTTAGAGGGTGTTTTCGAACCTCCGATGGGGTCAGGCTGCACCCGGACCGCCAGGGCTCAGCCCAGCGCGTCCATCAGGGCGATGACATAGGCGTCCAGCCGCTCCTCCACGGATCGCGTCGTCAGCTCTGCTCTGCCTGCCTCCCGCCATGGCTGCGACACCGACTGCACTTCTTCTGAGCAGGCCAGCGCGTCCCGCACCTGCCAGTACAGCCGCTCGCTCGTGGTCGCAGCCAGCACCCCGCCGGCTTCCTCATACGCCTCAGCGAACCGCAGACCCCACGCCGGTCCGTGCAGCAGCGCGAGATTGGTGGAGCAGTGCGCGACATCGAGGTCTGCCGGGCCCCAGGAGGTCGCGACCCAGTCGACGACGCCGGTGATCCGGGGACCTGCCGGGCTTGGGGGCGACATGGCGAACAGCACGTTGCCGGGCTGGAAGTCCCGGTGCAGGAATCGCCCTTCATAGGGCGGCGTGGGCCTGCGGATCACGTCGATCGCCGCGGCCCATACCGCCGCGTCGGCGCCCTTCGGAACCACGACGGTGTCGGAGGTCGTCAGCGTCACATACTTCCGGGGCCGCTCGGCGGGCCGCAGCGCGTGGATGGCCACGAGTTGACGGGCCAGCAGTGGGACGCGCGTCTCCACTCCCTCATCGTCGAGGACCGTCCGGCCCGTTAGATGTGTCATCAAGAGCGACGGGTACTCGCAATGCGCGGCGGTTGGATCAACCGCGACCAGTTCAGGAGCCGGCACACCGGTCCCCGCCAACAGGGTCAGAGCTCCGGCCTCCCTGTTCAGTCCGCCCTCGGCGCGCTCCACGGAGAACGGGTCGACGAAACTCCGCAGCACCAGGTCACGCGTCCTTCCGTCCTTAGTGCCGATGGTCAGCCACCGCATGTCAGCAGTGATGCCGCCGCGTAGCGCCTCGGTTTTGACTATCCGTTCGCCGACCTCCAGGTGCCGGCTCACCCAAGCCAATGTCAACGGTCGGACAGCCGCCTCGTCGTGGTTGATCATCGTGCCATCTCACCATCCCGACGGCTGCACGCGCCAAGGCTTTCTCGATCAGTGCGTGAGCGCCGCTCGATGAGGTGCCAGCTCGCCGTCAGGTGCGGTAGCGGCGGGCGGCGGTGTCGGGGCTGACATCCAGAACGGCCGCGATCTCGTCCCAGGTGGCGCCGGTCGCTCGGTCGGCGGTGACGGCAGCGGCCAGGACGGCGCGGGCGTGGGCGAGCAGGGGCAAAGCGGTGGCGGTGTAGCCGGCGATGGGCCCAGGTTTCCAGCCAGTCTGCTGGGTGGGCGGAGCGAGGTCCTCCGCGTGCAGGTCGAGGGCCAGTTTCCCGGCTGCCTGGGCGAGGTGTTCGGCCTGGTCGCGGAGGTGGCGGCACCGCTTGCGGGTGTCGTCCTGGCGTCGGTGCCGCTGGGTGAGCGGACGCCAGCGCCTGGCGCGGGTCCGGCAGAAGGCCCACCGGCAGGTGTCGGAGCAGTACTTGCGAGGCCGCCCACCGCGGGTGATGGGCGGGGGCAGCGGGGCCTCGCAGTTCAGGCATTGCTCGGTTCGAGATCCCATGAGGGGCGCTCCCCAAGGCCAGGGGTTTCGTGGCCGCATGGCTGCGGATCAGCGTGTCTCGTTTGATGGGTTCCGAGACACGCTGATCCGCAACAGCGCGGTCACGAAACTTTTCCCCAGGACGACCTGGCGCGGGCGCTGCGGGTGAGACGGCGCGCATCTGGGTGATGGCCGACCAGATGATCATGATTTCGCTGTTCTGGGGAAGTCGTTCATGATCGCGAATGTTGCGACGGGCGCGCAGCACCCACGACAGGCTGCGTTCCACCACCCAGCGCTTGGCCAATACGACGAAACCCTGGGCGCCGCGTGGCCGGGAGACCACCTTGACGGTGAGGTTCAGGAAGGTGCGCGCCCACTCGATCAACGATCCCGCGTAGGCGGAGTCGGCCCAGACCAGGGTGATCTCGGGATGGGTCAGCCGCAGCCGGAACAGCAGGTCGCGGGCGCAGTCCCGGTCGGCCATATCGGCCGGGGTGACCATGACCATCACCTGCAGCCCGCCCGAATCAACCAAAAGATGCCGCTTCCTCCCATTTATCCGCTTCGCTGGGTCAAAGCCGCGAGTGGCCTTGCTGACCGTCTCCGACCCCTTCACCGACTGAGAATCGACAATAAGGGTGACCGCACTCGGACAGCGGCCCGCGCGCAACCGGATGGCGCGACGCAGCTGATCACGGATCTCGTTGACCACCCCTGCCGGGCCCAGCGCACAAAAAGGCCATAGACCGTGGCCCAGGGCGGAAAATCGTCCGGGTCGCCCTCCAGACACAGCCGTTCGCCACCAGATAGCGGATCGCGTCCACCACGTCACGGCGGTGATGCTTCTCCGGCCTGCCGCCGGTGGGAGTGCGGCAGGCGGGAACCGGGAGAAGCCGCTCCAGCAGGGCCCACTCGGCGGCGCTGGTGTCGGAGGGGTAGCGGCGTGGGCGCATCGCTTCAGCCTCCGACCGGCGCATTGCCGTTGGTCAGCATGTCCAGCGTGGACTGCAGGCCGGTGGCCTGGGCCAGGACGAAGCGGGCCCACTTGTCGTCGGGGTACTTGATGGCGTGCGGAGTGATCGTGCCGTCGAGTAGCCGGCTGATCCGGGTCAGCGCGGCGGCGAACTGCGTCTTCTCGTAGACCACCCAGTCGGCGGAGTCGGCGGGAAACCGGTAGCCGCCCTTCGCGGTATAGACGAGCGGGGTCAAGTGCTCGCGCGCGGCGACTTCCTTGATCCACAAGATGCCCTTGCGGACCTGATACGGGCTCAACCCGGTCGCGGCGACCAGCTGCCGGGTGGTCAGCCCGGCCGGGCGCGCTTCCATCAGCGCCATCCGCACTCGCTCACCACACACGTTCGTCGGCAGCCGATCTCGCCGCCCCCGCCCAGGCGTGGAGTAGGCCATCGCGGGCTCACTCGCCCCGCAGTAACGCGGCCAGGCCCTCATCCAAAGACAGGTCGCCGGTATCGATCGCCTGGCCGATCCATTCAGTCGCGCCGCGCACGCGCGCCAGGTTGGCGTGCACCCGCTCACGCTCCTCCTCGGTGAAGGCGTGCCCGCGCAAGGTGGGCACGATCCGGCCCGCCGCGGCGACGAACGTCGCGCAGGCCCCGACCAGATCGACGTACTCCCGGTTGTGGCGCACCTGTTCCCGCGCCCGCTGGATGGCCTGCTTGGCCGGCTGGGGCACGGCCTCCATCCGCTGCTGCGCGATCCGGTGAGAGCGGTCGACCTGTGCCCGGTTGACCAGATGCATGGCGGTCTGGTCCTCGACAACCTCTGACACCACCTGCGGCTGGCGCAGCAGATCCGTTGCCACCTGGGCCGCGACCTTCTCATCCTCCAGCAGGTCGTGAACCTTGTTGACCTTCTCCTGCACCGTGGTGGGACGGTTGACGCGCTGGCCGACCTCCCGCTTGGCGGCATCCTGCGTCCACCGGTGGGTCTTCGACTTCTCATGCCAGGGCGGGTCCAGGATCTTGGCGAAGCGCACGTCCTCCTCCGCGATGCCCGCCAGGGCCTTGTGCACGACGTACGACACGCCGTGCTGGCGCCGCTCCTTGGGCCAGCGGGAAGCCACCCACCGGTTATCGAGCAGGGTCGTCAGCGGCATGTCCAGATCCTCGGCGTACTGCGCCAGCGACTGCCGGACACCGAACGACTCTTCCCCGAGGCCAGCATGTGACCCGCCCCGCGGGTTCATCGGCTCGATTTCCAAGGCGTGATCGCCGAGCTGCAGCTGTGTGCGTCCTTGGACGGCGAGCTGTTCCAGCCCATCGGCTACCAGTTGCTCGTACCGCTCCTGCGTCACCTTCCCGATCATCGTGGTCATCGCGCCCCTCCTCGCGTCCCGCACTCCTCACGAGTGCTAGCGCGAAGTCTCCACCCGCACACAATCGGTGACAATGCCCTCGTTACGGACTTCTCCCCACACCGCCATATGAGGACAATTCGGGATCAACGATCCGAAAGAAACGGCGTCACCGTGACGCCGTTCTCACCGGCTCTGCGACGCCGCCACCCCTGCGTCCGGCAGCGCGGCGAGCAATAGATCGTCCCCACCGGATGATCCACGCCCTCCAGCCACGACCGCGAGCACTCCGGACACCTGATCGTCCGCTCCGGAGAAGGGTTCTGGATCACCTCAACCTTGACCCGGATCCGCAGCAACAGCCACCGATGCCGAGCCCGGCACACATCCGAGCAGAAGACGGCGTCCCGCCGCATCCACCCAGGCAGGCGAGTCCCACAGGCCGGGCAGCACCGCCCGTCCGTCACCGGCACCCCACCACACTGAGCCAGCACACGGCATGACCACCAGCATCCAAAAGGCCACGACCACCACACCCATCCCATCGGAAGACGTGGCGAGGTGCCCTCCTGTCGGGTGCTTTAGGACGGCGATTTCCAAGATCGAAAGTTCAACAACACCCTCTTAGTCATGCTTATCTCTCGGCTACTTCCTGGCCTACGCGAAATCAGGACTCCGATCGCGGCTGGATTCATCTGGCTCGTTTTGTTTGCGCTCCTTCTTCTTGGCTCGAATGTCGGACCGTTTCTCGATCTAAGTGGCATACCCCCTGAGGAGGCGGACAAGCTTCCAGAGCGAACAGCGTACTGGACGATTGTGGGTAGATCGCTGGATAACCTTCAAAAGGTCATCCTCAACCCCCTCGTCGCCACTGTTCTCATATTCCTGGCCTATCTCGTCGGAACTGTCTCCACGATGGTGTCGAACCTGGTCCTGGCGCTCATCGACCGGATCATCGCGCTAGCTACCAGAACCTCTAGCGACCATCTAAAGTTCGCTAACTTAGTTAGGCTAATAGGTCGCGAGCCCGAGTTGTACGAATTGTACGAGCGCCTAAGATGTGAGATCGAGTTCCGTGCCGGAGTGAGCATTCCTTTAGTGGCAATGGTTATTGTCTTGAGCGGAGAGCTCGGCGCAGCTGGATTTGACGCTGCAGCTTACCTTCTGGTAGGACTCTGGTGGCTTTTCCTCATGATGATTGTCTTGGTCATTCAAGCCATCGGCAATCGTCGACGTCTCGGAGTCGTACTTCGTGAGGCCATAAGTCGACTCGATCAACCAGACCGCGCGGCGAACACCGAGCAGGCCCCAGAACGCATGGCTGACCAGGATCAGGAGTCTCTGGAGCTGTGATGCCGCCGCGCCGCGTGGCCAGGCGACGTTAAGCACTCTCCCTGCTGCTACCCGACCCCCGGCCTGACCGAGACAGTGTGCACCCTCGTATGGGAGGCATGGCCGGGATACGACACCCGTTGGAATTGGGTCCAGCCGCAGGTCGGCGAACTCAATGACCAGGCGGCATTCGAGCGGCAGGGCAGGGTCCATTACCGCTCTGTCCGAACCGTAGGTTTCGCTCCGGCCGACCAGAAATATCGGATGTACGCCTCAATCTGAGCTAGATCCGACGGACGCTTGTGGGTTGCCCGCTACGGGATCGACGTCACCACGTTGCACAACGAGGTCCGGCAGAAGGAGAAAGAGCCCGAGCGGTATCGCCTGGTGTCCCTAGGTGGATTCTCCTCCGACTACGGGACAGGCGCCGCATCAAGATTCTGCCCGATCCGGGAGAAGCGCGAGGCCGGTCCTGTCATAGCAAGCCTGGTAGCGAGGTGGATGCAGTACTACGACGTGCCGGGTTTGTCCCTGGCGATCGCCAAGGATGGGCGATCGGTCCATGCGCAAGGCTTTGGCCTGGCAGAAAAACGAGTCGTGAGAAAGTGACGGACTTGACGCTGTTCCGGATCGCCGACATTTCCAAGCCGATCACAGCGGTCGCCGCAGCAGAAAAGGCAAGCTCTCGTGAGATGAGCTGGTCTTCGGAGAGAACGGACGTCTCAAGGATTTGGGCACGCCCGCAGATCTCCGAGTCGAGAAACGTGCTCTCGCCCGCGAGTTCGGTGCGCGGGTCCCGCTGACGGGCCTGGAGGGCGAGACCGGTGCCCGGCAGCCATGCCGATGTCGTCGCGCGGGCGCGTCCTTGCCCATTCCTGGCCGCCAAGCGCATCCCAAGTTGATGACAAGAGCGTCGCGGCATCCTCGATCATTACCAACGTCGAAGGAAGGCTTGAACGTGAATTCCCATGCATTCGACCTGCTGTGCCGTGCCGTGGAGGAGACGGACGCGGGCCGCGCCGACACCGCGGGGCGCTGGCTGGAAAAGCTCCGCAGTGTGATCAACCCCGAGAAAACAGGCGGCGACGACTTCCTCTATCTCCTCTATCACGACGCTTTGGCCGCCCGGCATGGAACGTGCCAAGACGAGCGAGATAATCTCTATCTCCGCAGCTTCGAGCGTCCGCAGATCCAGCTGTTCGACCTGGTGGCCGCACACCTGCCGATCGTGAATCTGGCAGGTCGCATCGGCGGCGCGCTCCTTGCCGGGCACCTCGCGGGTCAGGACGAGGCCACCCTGCTGTCCGTGGGGATCGGCTCAGGCGGCCAGGAGGCGGCGGTGCTGCGCACGCTCGCGGACCGCGATCAGGCACCCGGACCACTGACGGTCATCGGGGTGGATCCCGCGGCGGCCAGCCTCCGCCAGGCCGAACAAGCCATCCGCGACACCGGTGTCACGCTGGACTTCCACGGGGTGCCCCGACTCGCCGAACACATGACCGGCGAGGACTGGGACCTGGTACGCCATGCGCCACGTCCGCTGGTCATGAACGCCGCGTTCGCGCTGCACCACCTCCGGGACAGTCCGTCCGGCGTGGACGAGCGGAACACGTTCTTCGAGAGCTTGCGCGCGGCCGAGCCGGACATCGTGGTGCTGTGCGAGCCAGACTCCGACCATCATCAGGTGGCACTCCTCGAGCGGTTCCACAACTCGTGGGAGCACTTCCACGCCGTCTTCCGGCTGATAGACGCGCTGGAGGTGGCGGCCGCCGACCGCAACGCGATGAAGCTGTTCTTCCGCCGCGAGGTGGCCGACATCGTCGGCACGGCCGACGACGAGGAGCGCTACGAACGTCACGAGCCGACCGCCACCTGGCTCGCCCGGCTGCGTGAGGCCGGGTTCCACCCGATGCCGGTGCCCCCGTCCGCGGTGCCGGAAGCCGCTACTCCCGCCGCCGTCCGTCAGGATCCGGACAGCGTGCGCATCGGATTCGAGGGCGAGTCCCTCGTCGCCGTCCTGTACGCGGTGCCTGCGCGGACGTAGCCGGCGACCCTGCGGGCAGTATGGGTAGGGGCGATGGCTTATGGGCGCGGCGAACGGCACCATGGCGATCCGGACGTTCGCCCGCATCGTGCAGCAGTGGGCGCAGGGCCGCGGGATCAAGGTGTTACAGGAGCACGTGTTCGACTTCCTTGGCCAGATCGGCATGATCATCAGGTCGGACACATCCGAGAGGGCCAGCCGGCCGCGCCCGCCCTCAAGGCGGGGTGGTGCACGAACTGCACGACCGACTCCATGACCCGGACGCATCGATCAAGAACGAACTTCTATCAGGTCTGCGCGATCTTCCCCGGGGGTGACGTCAGGAGTGCACGCTGTCGGGAGGGTGTCCGCTCGGCCGGGACGAGGAGGCGTACCAGGCGATGGTCGCCAGCTACTTCCACAGGGCGATGGTCGCGGCCCCGCGCTCTCCTTGTGCAGGTCCGCAATGCCGCCTCGTTCTCGATCTGGGCCCGCCACCATGCCGTTTATCGTCAAAGGTCATGTCCGTCCGCCGGCCCCCGAAGAGGAACAAGTCCGCCCGGCGTCGCCGCCCCGGCCGGCCAGCCGTGAGAGGCAGGCGGTTGCGGATGAGCATGGACGGGGTCACGCAGCTCGCGGCTCCGCCGGGCTCGCTGGAGGTGGCCATACCACGCAGGCTCAGACCTCGCTCGGCCAGCACTACGGCCAGCGTGGCGGCGATCGCCTGCACATGAGCCGCTGGCAGATGGCCGGCCAGATCGGCATGAGGCCACGTCCGCGGATCGTCGGCCAGCTCGCGTGGGGCGCGAGAGCGCGCTCTGCCGCCGACCACTCCTTCACCTCCTCGGCTGAGCAACGTCACCAGCTGCCTGTCCGACTGCTGTTCTCCAAGACAATCGCAGACAGCGGCAACCTGTCAGGCCGATGTGCCAGCTGTCCCGGCTGGTTTGTTCGCGAGAAGTGACCACACCTGGCGCGGGTGTTTGCCGGCGTGCTGGGCTGCGGTTGCGTCTCACCTGAGCCAACGCAGGCTCAACGACGTGCAGGTCGTGCGAGACGTGCTCTGGAGATCTACGCCCACAGCTAGCCGTACGGACTATCAGGCAGGTTCGAGGTGGTCGGCGAGGCGGCGGAGGGTGATCGCGAACCGGCCGCGGAGGCGCGAAAGAACACGCCGACGCGAGCGCGGCGGGATCATGCGTAGCCGTGCGGCCTCGGCTCGCCGCTCAGCCAGGTCCGCGCGGACGAGCTCTTCATGCATGTGATGCATGGAAGGCTCCTCAGGGTTCTTCGGGGAATGCGTGGTAGAAGATGAAGATCGGGCGGGTATCCGGCGGAGCCTCGTTCGATTCGACACGCGATTTGGTCAGCTCGCGCCACGGCTGCAACACGGCATCGAGCTGGTCGGCGAGCTGCGCGAGCTCATCCGTGGTGAGCCGTAGGTGGCGGCTGCTTCCGAAGGCCGCGTTCTGCCAGTCCTCGGGAAGCGTCATGTGAGTGCGTTCGAAGTCACGCAGCCGCTCGAACTGGTCGATCACCCACTGTGAAGTCCACGCCTGCACCACGGCTCTGGCTTCCGGGGTTTGGAGGTCCACCACTGCCAACCCGCCCATAGCTGACCGCACCCAGCGTTCCCGACTGTCCCGGGCGAGCTCCGGCACGTCCTCGATCAAGCCATGCTTCTGCATCTGCCGCAGGTGATAGCTCACCTGGCCGGGGTCGGCATCCATCCGCCTGGCGAGCTCGCTTACCGTGATCGGGCCAATCCGGAAGAGGAGGCTGAAGAGCTTCATCCGGAACCGGCTGGTCATGACCTTGAGCACGTCCAAGTCATCGATCTGTCGCATGGCCACGACGGTAAGACCAGCAGATGAAGATGCTCAAGACGTCTACTGGATCTTGAAATCACCCCGCGTTGTGACGCAGGAGTCAGCGTTCGGCAGCGGAGCCTCCTCGTCCACCTGTGATGCCCGGCACATCAAACCAGGACGCCGACCTGCGGGCGGGCCTGGTCAGCGCCGTCATCGCCGGCGCGGTCATCGACCGTTACCTGCACAAGCTGAGCGCGCTCGCCGATGACATCGTCGAGCTCCTGCGCCCCTGCTTCGAAAGCCTGGCAGGCGAGCGCGTCACTGAACTGGGGCAACTCCACACACCCAGCTCCTCCCTTATCCATCACTAATGAAGTCGCTAGCCGCCGAGCCGGCCCGGGAAGAACATGGCGGGCTGAGCCTCATGCGGTGGCTCCGGAGGCGGCGTCGAGCGCGGTCGTGCTGGGCTTGAAGGCGGGTGCGTTCGGTCTTGCGGGTGGGGCCGCCTCACCGAGGAAGGTCTTGGTCTTGTTGGCGAACTCGGCCCAGGCGGGCCGATGGCAGGGATGATGGGTGGCTTGCGGGCACCGCGCGGAGTCACACATGCCGACGTGGGGTTTGTCCGCAGCGGGAGTGCCGGCAGGCGCACCCGAGCACCCACGGCCGTCGAGATCGCCGAGAACGCCTCCTGGATCGTCGTGCCGCAAGAGGTGGTCCCGCTGCGACATATCGCTTATTTACGGAAGGCCCAGGCCCGGTCAACGGAACAATCAGGAACCCGCGTCAGTGGTCACCGTCTCCGGGTCCGGCGCCTTGATCGACACCTTGACACCCCACCCGGTGAAGCGGCTGTCGATCGTGATCGTCTTGCCGTCGAAGCCGCTCTTGTCGAACACCCCCGTTGCGGCGTACGAGCTCCTCACCCTGCTCACGAGCCCTGCCGAGGTGAGGCTGAGGGTGTAGGTGACTTTCGTGTCGTCGTGCATGCGCAGCGGGATCGACGCGTCGAACCAGCGCGACACCTTCTCCAGTTCCTTGAATGTGATCTTTCCTGTGATCGTGCTTCCGCTCAGCTTGCCCTTCTTGATCAGCGCGGCTAACGTTCCCGGCTCCGCAGGGTTGATGACCTGCCCGTAGAAGCCGCCGGCGCCGCCGGGCATGCTGCCGGTCTTGAGCCAGGTCTTGCCATCTGGAAGGCGCTCTTTCCAGATGCCGCCCGAGGTGTAGCTGACCTTGCCGACGCTGATAGTCCGCTCAGGCTCGGTGGGGCCCGTCTTGCTGGTGATGTCTGAGGCAGCGATGCCCTTGGCGTTGAACTGGAACGTTCCCTTGCGGCTCTGCAGCTTGACCTTGCCGTCTCCGATGAGGGTGGTGGTCTCGGTGAACCGTACCCCGTGCCCGGAAACCAGCTTGCTCTTCAGAGCTCGGACGGGATCCTTGGGAGCAGCAGCCTGCGCAGGGGTAGCCGTCACCAGAAAGGCACAGCCGGCAACCAGAACTGTGATCGTCTTCTTCATGGGCCGTGATCATGCCGGAAGCGGGTCACGAAAGGGCCACGGCTCCGCGGTACACGGTTGGCAAGGTCAACCTGCTGGATCAGTGCGGCGGCGGCGCCGCAGACTACTGGCACGGAATGGCCGGGATTGTCCAGATACGCGGCGGAAGGCTGTGTTCGGCGGGATCGACCAGAGCAGGATGCAATAGGACCAGAGCACCTCGGTACGGCTCTCCTATGTCCGCACTGGCTGGCTGCTGGGGCCGGCCTCCAGCGCTGTGGCGGTGCCAGCCGCGACACAGCTCCTCGCCGAAGAGCGGGTTGCCGTACCCGGAGATGACGACGGTGGCGCGGCAGGCGTGCAGGGCTTCGGTGAGGAGCCGGTGCACCACCTCGCCGCCCATCTCGTGCCGGAAGTCCCGCTCCTGGGTGTTGCCATGACGGCGGGTCCACGTACACCAGTCTCTTGCGGTGGCGGCCGTAGACGGCGGTGATCTCCGAAGCGTTGCGGCACTTTGGACGATGGTGCCGCCGGGGGCCTGGGGCGGCGCCGTTGCTGGAGCTGGGCATACCGGGCTGGTCTCCTGCGGCTGGGCGGTCGTTGCCGAGGTGTGATCGGGGCCGGCCGCCCCCTCCACGAGCTGTGGCGCACGTTGGCACAGGACCAACGTCGTTCCTTTGCGGCTGTTGAGAGGTCTTGAGGCCGTCGGTTCCGGGGGAAGACGGCTGCGGTGTTTTGCTCATCAGTCTCGGGTCGCAGGCCGACCGGGCCCCAGGACTTCGGGCCGACGGACTTTCGTACGCAGACGTTGGCGCGGGCGGGAATCGGCTGGTCGAGTGGAGTTCAGACGTAGGCGTCCTCGATAGCGACTCGTCGCACTGTGCGCAGCGTCGACTGGAGGCGGTCCAGATCGGTCGAGCCGAGAGCGAGGCGGAGCGCCTGTGGTGTGTGCTTCGAGGTGGTGAAGGGCTCAGCCGTGCTTACCGAGATGTGCTGGCGCGCGAGGGTGGCGGTCAGGCGATCGGCGCGTGCGTCGTCGGGCAGCGTCAGCCAGGTGAAGTAGGACGAGGGGTGGCTGATGAGTGGTAGGCCTGCCAGCTCTTGTCTGGCTAGTGACTGGCGGGCCTTGGCGTCGTCTCGTTTCTGCGTTTCCAAGTGGTCCACCGTGCCGTCGTCGAGCCAGCGGCAGGCGATCGCGGTGGTGAGGGCCGGGGTGTTCCAGGTGGTCGCCCGAATCGCGCGTTCGAGCGACGGCACCATAGACGGCGGGGCGACGACGAAGCCGACCCGGAGGCCGGTGGCGACGCTCTTGGACAGCCCCGAGACGTAGACGGTGATGTCCGGTGCACTTGCAGCCAGAGGCGGTGGAGGGTCTTCGACCAGGTAGGCGTATGCGGCGTCTTCGATGATGAGCGAATCGTGCTGTCGAGCGAGCTCGATCAGGCGGGTTCGGTCCGTTGCCGGCATGACCCAGCCCAGAGGGTTGTGCAAGGTGGGCATGGTGTAGATCGCGCGTACAGGGCGGGTAGCGCACAGCTTCTCAAGAGCATCGAGATTCGGGCCGTCGGTGGTGGTGGGTATGGGCTCCAGGTCGAGTTGAAGGGTGTGCGCGAGCACCTTGAAACCCGGGTAGGTGAGCGCGTCGACCGCGACGACGTCGCCGGCGTTGAGCGCGGCCATGACAGTGATGGCCAGGCCGTGCTGCGCACCGTTGACGATGAGGATCTGATCCGCGTCAGGAGTGATTCCTCGACGCCTCAGGTGCCGTGCGATCGAGGCTCTATCCTGGGGACGCCCACGCTGTGGTTGGTAGCGCAGCAGCGAGTCGAGTTCACCGGAGGTGGCCACCTCTCGCAGGGCCTGCCGTAGGAGATCGGCTTGGCCGGGCAGCGACGGATAGTTGAAGGTGAGGTCGACCGTGTCCGTGGCGACGACCAGCTGATCGATGCCGTGGCCGGCGGGAACCGCAATGTCACGCACGAACGTTCCGCGGCCCTGTTCCCGGCTCACCAGACCCATCGCTTCCAGCTCGGCGTACACCCGAGTCGCGGTCACCACGGCGATGCCCTCACGGGCGGCGAGCCCGCGGTGTGTCGGCAGCCGCACGCCTGCGGCGAGCCGCCCCGTACGGATGTCGGACGCGAGCGCGTCGACCAGCATTTTGTACCGCGAGGCTGCCATGCACCGAATTGTACCCATGACAATTCTTTGACCGTCATGGTCGCGGGTCCTTACCGTCAAGACTCACCCCACCTATGCGGAAGGACGACCGCCGTGCACATCGCCATCCTCACCTTCGAGGGCTACAACGAGCTCGACTCTCTGATCGCGCTCGGAGTACTCAACCGCGTCAAGACCGACGACTGGCGCGTCACCATCGCCACCCGCGCCCCCAAGGTGACGTCGATGAACGGAGTGGTCATCGAACAGATGTCCACTCTTGAGGAGGCGTGCGCCGCTGACGCCGTCATCGTCGGCAGTGGCATCGCCACCCGCGAGGTCGTCGAAGACCCGGCGATCATGAACATCCTGCGCGGCCTGGACCCCTCGCGCCAACTCATCGCGGCGCAGTGCTCCGGCGCGCTCGTGCTGGCCAAGCTCGGCCTGCTCAACGACATCCCCGCCTGCACCGACCTGACCACCAAGCCCTGGGTCATCGCCGCCGGCGTCGAGGTGCTCAACCAGCCCTTCTACGCCAAGGACAACATCGCCACCGCCGGCGGCTGCCTGGCTTCGCACTACCTCGCCGCCTGGATCATCGCCCGCCTCGAGGGCAACGACGCCGCCGAAAGCGCGCTGCACTATGTCGCCCCGGTCGGCGAAAAGGAGGAATACATCGAGCGCGCCTGGCGCAACATCACCCCCTACCTGCCCGCTCCCACGCCGGTGCTCGTCTGAACAACGAGCCGCAAGCAGCGACCGGCCAGGAAGCCACGCCCCCGGGCAGCCTGGCCGCTCGTTCGTGGCCCCACCTATCGGACTCTCAGGTAATTCATGGCACTCCCGACGTCGGGGGAGATGGCTGCAGCGGAAACGATCTACGCCCGGCGGCTCACGTCGGGTCTGGGCAGCGGGAGCGCAGCGGCCGGTAGCCGGCCGGGTCGAGCTTGGCGAGTTCGTCGTCGACCGCGCGGCCAGGTGGCGGTGGCGGGGAGAATTCGGAGGGAGCCCGCATCGAGGAGGAGTCGGTGGAGCGCGAGTCCCTCGGCGGCCGATGCGTGGTCTCGTTCCGCATTCCCAGGGATTTCAAGGGCAGCGCGCAGATGGACGAGGTACGGGCCGAGCGGGACGGCTCGATCGAGGAGTTCAGGGTCGGCAAGAGGTCGGACCGCGCCCAGCGGGTGCCGGGCAACTGGTTCGTCCGCGATGCGGTGCCGACAGCATCGGGGCAGGTGCTCGTCTGGGCGCAGCCGGACCGGCTCTTAGTTCACTCGCGAGCTGACCGCGCACGTGAAGAAGATGGCCGGATGCCCGAAAGGCCGACCGGGAAATACCCCGCATGAGTGAGTATGGCGCCGCAGCAGAAGGTGCGGCGCCATGCGTACGCCAGCCGCCGGAACGGCACAACCGCGGTCAGATTCCACCTAACGTGATCTGGCTCAGGGGCCCGTCACTAGGAGTGACATCCGGCCAATAATGTGGCAGATCCCCGGCCAAGGTGCGTTGCAGGTCACAGGCGGTCGTCAGTCGGTCATGGTCATCAGCTCGCCCATCGCGCGGAGGCTGTGCGCCTCTTTCGCGGCCTCCTGCAGCACGGTCGCGGCCTTGATGAGGGCCTCCCCGGCGTCGCGCATCGGGTCACGCGCGGCTCGGGCGGCGGTGGCCATCCCGGACAGCGCGGCGGCCACCAGGCGCATGGCGCGGATCAGCGCGTCGCCGGAACCGACCTCACCCCGCCGGACGCCGCTCTCGCCGGCCTGCGGGTGCGGTTGCTGGCGGAGCTCCCGCGGGGCAGGGAGTGGACCCGTGTATTGGAGCGCCGGATAGCCTGGCGGGTGCCGTTGGGAGGGCCCGGCCATCAGGTCTGGTACGAGTCCAGCAAGGGCGATAGTTCGGCGACCACGGCGTCCAGCGGACCGACGTTCCTACGGACTCTGGCGAACATGATCGCGCCTTCCAGAGCACCGATCATCAGCGTCGCCACCGCGCCCGCGCGCTCCCCGGGCACGCTCAGCCGCACCAGCTCGGCGGCCACCGCGCGCTCCCACCGTCCGAGTGCGGCACGTACCTGCTCGTTGACCGCGGACTCCCCGCCCGCCAGGTCGGCGACCGTGGCCATCACAGGGCAGCCGCGCTCGTAGCCGCGCACCGAGAACTCGGCCTTCCACTGCTCCACCATGTGGGCGAAGAGCCCGGCCGGTGACGGGTCGGCGGCGGTGCGCGCGTAGGAGGCGACCCGCTCGGCCGCGAAGTCGCCGGCCCAGAGCAGCGCCTCGCCGACGAGCTGGTCCTTGCCGCCGGGAAAGTAGTGCTGGAATGACCCCCGCGGCGCGCCCGCGTGCTCGACCACATCGCGGATGCCGGTCCCTGTCACCCCCCGCGTCCGCAGCAGCTGCGCCGCGCTGTAGACCATGCGCTCTCTCGGCCCGTGCGCCATCTGACCACCTCTCCCTTCATGACGCTTGTCATAGTACGATGGCCGGGGAGGTGGTCATGGACGCGGGTTTCATCGGCCTCGGCGTCATGGGGCAGCCCATGGCGCTCAACCTGGCGCGGGCGGGGATGAAGATCGTCGTCTGGAACCGCTCAGCGGCCAGGAGCGAGCCGCTGCGCGCGGCAGGCGCGAAGGTGGTGGCGCGCCCCGCCGAGGTGTTCGAGCAGGCGCGTACCGTGATCCTCATGCTGGCCGACGACACGGCGATCGACGCCGTCCTGGGCCGGGGCACCCCTGCGTTCGAGACGTACGTCGCGCGGCACGCCATCGTTCACATGGGGACAACCTCGCCGGAATACTCACGCGGGCTGGAAGCCGACATCCGCGCCGCCGGCGGCGCCTATGTCGAGGCGCCGGTCTCGGGCTCGCGCAAGCCGGCCGAGGCCGGGCGGCTCGTGGCGATGGTGGCCGGCGAGCCGCCGGGCACGGAGGACGTACTCCCGCTGCTCCGCTCGATGTGCCATGAGACGATCGGGTGCGGGCCGGTCCCGAACGCGCTGCTCATGAAGCTTTCGGTCAACCTGTTCCTGATCACCATGGTCACCGGCCTGGCCGAGGCGACCCATTTCGCCGACCGTCACGGCCTGGACCTGCGGCGGTTCGTGAGCGTGCTCGACGCAGGGCCTATGGCGAGCAGCGTGTCCCAGGCGAAGGCGGCCAAGCTGGTCGACCGGGACTTCGCCGTGCAGGCCGCGATCTCCGACGTCCTGGATAACAACTGCCGGCGGATCGCTGAGGCGGCGCGCGCGGCCGGGATCGTCTCGCCGCTGCTTGACGTCTGCCACGCCCTGTTCGGCGAGAGCGCCGCCTTGGGGCTCGGCGGCACCGACATGGTGGCGGTGATCCGCGCGATCGAGGAGCGTACGGCGGCGACGATTCGGGCCGCGGTCCGGTAGGCGGGCGACGGCCAGCCGTACGGCCGATGAGCCCTACTATCGCCAACCGTTGATGGTCAGGTCGGGGTCGGCGGCCGCGTTCAGCAGCCGCCGGCCCCAACCGTAAGTCATCGGCAGCCAGTTGAAGTCGTGATCCGGTCCGACGATGTCGGCCAGCTCGATCAGCTTCATCATCTCCACCACCGCGGCGAGCGGCTTGGCCACGCGCCATGCGTCCCGCATCCGTTCCGGAGCGACGATGTCGGCCCAGGCGGCGAAGCAGGCGTCGAGGTAGGCCGCGGCATCCGGCTCGGACACGTCGAGCAGCCATGAGGCCAGATCGAACAACGGGTTCGCGACGGTGGCGAAGCTCCAGTCGTGCAACAGGATCTCGCCGTCGCGCACGACCACATTGCCCGGGTGGAAATCGCGGTGGACGATCGTCGCCGGGATGGCCGCCCCGTCCAGGCGCTCGACGCACTCGAGCAGATACGGCGTCAGTGCCTGCAGCCGGTCGGCCTCCTCGTCGGTCAGCGCCCGGTCCAGGTTCTTCGCAAGCTTGGGCGCCCGCCAGATGTCGTCGCGGGCCATGATCGACCGTACGCCGTCGGCCAGCGAGGCCGAAGTGAGCGGGACACATCCTGCGGCGATCAACTCGTCCCCGCGGTGAATGGTCTCCTTCTGCACCATGATTAGCTGTGTCAAGCATGCGCGACGCTGCTCTGTGGAGACCGCCCAGCCGTCCACACCGCCGAAGTTCTCGGCGAGCCACCAGCGGTCACCGGGTGACATCGCGATGATGTGGGCGAAGGGCGCGATGCGCAATGACGCCAGGTATCGAGTGATTTCCGGTTCGCGAGCCAGCCTCGGCAGGACCGCCTTCAGGTACACGTCACCCCGGTCAGTCGGCGTGCGGAGCACGGCGGACATGCTCCAGTGCTTGATCTGGCGGCTCGGACCGAGCCGCACGCGACCGGCACCCTTTAACTCCCCGTCGATGTAGGACTCGGCTCGCTCGAACCAGCCAGGCCGAAACCAGTCGGAGGCGGGCGGACGGGATCGCGCCGCCCGGCGGTCGAGTACCCGGCTCTGCCCGGTCACCGCATCATGACCGTGCCACGCGAACCCATCGGCGCGGACCGGCCGCGCCCGGTCCGCCGCCAGCAGGACCACCGTCGTAAAGTCCAACAGCTCCAGGACCACTGTGGTCAGCCCGAGTTCGCGACGAACGCGATCCGTCAGCTCGCTGTCCATCGGCGGCCACCTGCCGTCGAAGGGCATCCGCGGCAGCGTCGGATTGCCGCCGGCCATGTCGCACAGCACGGCACCGTCCTGGTCGACGATGACCAGCACGGCTTCCACGGATCTGGACGACATGATCAAGCCTCCAAGTATCGACGGTGTTCGGGGGTTACTTGGAACGAGCGGACAGCCGTTGGCGCTGACAACGATCATGTTCCTGGCCGGGACTCGGCGGTGAGTGTATCGGCCGGTCAGTTCCTTCCCTGATGGCACCGTGGCACATCCACTTCCCAGCTCCACTACGGAACGTGAGCAATCTCGATGCATTCGTCGTCGCGCAGATCGCTCGCCCCCAGTAGCGCCAGTTGCCTGCCGTCGCCGTCGGCCAAGGCGACACGTTCTTTACGCCCGTCAGCGCGCACGCCGATCACCACCAGCAGGCACAGCTTGCGCTCCTCCAGCCGGACGTCGACGTGGATGCCATCGACCGGCGCGTGGCTGGGCGTTCCCCCCTCAACCAATACTCAACAAGTTCTCAACACCACCCAGCGCACCATATGGATCGCCAGCTGATCAACAAGACAAAGGGGGACCATGCGATTCGGGACAACTCAGCGGTCCAACCTGGACAGCGGCTACGGCGTGATGAAGGACCCCTACAACCTCAAGAAAGGGCCGCGGGCGGACCGGTGTGGGAGCGTGGCCAGGCTCCGCAGGGGATTTACTTCCACTGCTGGGTGCGGAACCGATACGACAACCTCTGGGTCTATGGCCGAGTGAAGGGGACGGGAACGTACGGGTGGCCTCGACGGCACCCGCGTAGTCAACTACCGGCAATGCAGAACAGGGAGGCGTTCGAACACCTCCCGGCGAGCCAACGCCGATCGCATGAGCCCCATGCTTGAGCTCGGCATGCCCGATCCGCACCTTTACGAAGTCGTCTGCCTTCACCAGAGGGCAGCGTCGTCGCCAGGTGGTCCCGGTCGAGGTGGAGAGGGTTTCCGTCGCCCTTGAAGTGGCCGGAAGCGGATCGAAGGGTGGGTGAACGCCGTGGCGTCCACTCGCCCGTAGCCATGACAAGTGTCCAGGGTAGGGGACCCGGGCCATGCAGTAAACGATCGAGTCAGGCCCGCGTTCTGCTCGTCCCGTTCCAGGTGCTTGCTCATATCGAGTTCCAAAGTGCCGTACAAGTGCGGCCGCATCACGACCGGCTCGGCAGGGTCGGCCACACGGTCGGCCAGTGGTGAGTGCGTCGCAGCCAGGGATTGATCGCGTTCGTACCGGGGGCAATGGGCGAGCAACGATGCCAGATCCGCGACCTGTTCAGGTCGAAAACGTCCCCGGAACTTTGCGGCGATCTCGGCGGTCGAGCCAACCGACGCGTTCTGCTGAATGGAGGATTCGTGTGAATCGGCCCAGGTGCGTACTCGCCGCAGTGGCGGCTGTCGGCCTCCTCGCCTCCTGCGGAGGAGGTACGGGAAGCGATGACTCGGGAGGGACGCACGGACCCCGGACCAGCACGCCGACGCCGTCCTCGTCCGCCTCCCCTGAGCGTGTCGCGCCCAAAACACAGCTGTCGGTGCCCAGCCTCTACGACACCTCCCGCGGCTGGGAGTCCGACCTGCCGGGGGACCAGCTGACCCTGCCGCACTCCGGAGCGGTCGCCGTCTTCCGGCAGGGCGGCAAGAACGACGGCACCTTCACCGTGCTCGATGTGACCAGCGGCCAAAGCCTGTGGAAGAGCGAGGTGAAGGGCCCCGGCCTGATGTCAGCGCTCTCGGTCACCGTGCAGGGAAAGGACTACCTGGTCGCCTCCGCGTCCGGCTTTCAGGGCGCCGACGTGGTCAGCAAGGGCCGGCAGGTCACGACGATCGACATCTTCCCCGCCCGTGCCGCTGGAGACGGAGTCAAGCCGGCTCACCATCTCGAACTGGACGGCGAGGGTGTGGTCACCAACGGCGGTGGCGGACTGCTGGTGAAGCTGGACAACGACGTGGTGGTGACCGTGGATCCGGCCACAGGTGCGACGAAGACGTACGACCTGCGCAAGATGAAACCCCCAGCCGGCGAGTGCAAGCTGTGTTTCGGCTCGACCAAGGCCGTAGCGGTCACCCCTCGCGGGCCGCTGCTGGCCACCAACACCCAGCCGCGCCGCCACTACTGGGTGCCGGGAGCCTGGTCAGGCGGAACCCTCACCACCGACAGCGATCACAAGATCTTCATCGCCCCGGTCAAGGACTCCCTCGTCGCGCAGTGGCGCGACGAAGGCGCGCCCAACGACACGTGGGCCGTCCTGGACCCCACCACGGGAAAGGCTCGCGCCAAGGTCGACTGTGCGCCGGATCAGCGCGTGACGGCCGACGACTCCAAGGGGGCCTCCCTGTCTGCCGACGGACGCTATCTCGTCCGCAGCCACACGGCCTTCGACTTGGACAAAGGCACCGGCCACTGCTTCGAGGAGACTGACCGAGACAAGCCGGTCCATCTGACCGGTGTGACCGATGACGGCGTCGCCTTCGGTATCGGCGCCTCGACTGCCGACCAGGCCGACCCGCGGGTCACCATCGACCTCGCCACAGGCCAGGTCCAGCTCGGCAACTACGTCGTGGCTCCCTTCGGCGACTACTCCGGATACGGTCTGTTCTGGGACGACTCCACAAACACCATGGTCGCCTATCCACACGCCAAGTGACCTCACGCGTAGGCGCCCGGTCGCGGTCAGTGGTGCAGGCGGCCCCGGCGGGGTCTCCGGCCCGCGTCCGGCGCATTCCCCTGGATGTACCGCGCCTGATGCTGGGCATCGGCCCGCGAGCCTGTACGCCGGCGACGGTGGTGATCGGCGCGGACTGGGCCGATGCGGACGACTCCTCGATGGCTGAGAGCTCGACCTCGTCGTCCAGGAGCAGGTGATCTGCGGGTGAACCGGAGGAAGACTGGAACCTGTGTGAAGGCCGCTGCACACGCGAAGGAGCAGCCGACCCAACACCGGCATCGCGATCATGCTGTGACCAGGGCACTTGCCGCGGAGCCTGAAAAGGTTCATTGAGCGCGCGGCCGACCATGCGTACGCTCTCGGCGTGCTTGGGCTCCACGCCGGTGTTCAGCATCCGACAGATGTCCTTGACCTTCAGCCCGTCCGGAGTTTCCCGAAATGGCACGCTCAATGGTTCCTCTCACCCCATCCGACCCGCGGCGTTTGGGTCGTTACTGGCTGGCCGGCCGGCTGGGCGCGGGCGGCCAGGGCGTCGTCTACGAGGGTTACGGGGAGGTGGGAGAGCGGGTCGCGATCAAGGTCCCCAGGTACGACAGCGCCGAATCACGCGCCAGACTCGCGAAGGAGGCGGCGGCGGCCCAGCGGGTGGCCTCGTTCTGCACCGCCAAGGTGATCGAGGCACAGGTCGATTCGGCGCCGCTGTACGTCGTCAGCGAGTTCGTGCCAGGGCCGAGCCTGAGGCGGGTGGTGGCGGAGTCGGGGTCGTACGAGAAGGACGCGCTGCACCGGCTGGCGATCGGGGTGGCGACCGCGCTGACCGCCATCCACCAGGACGGGATCGTGCATCGCGATCTCAAGCCGGACAACATCATCATGGGGCCGGACGGGCCGCGCGTGATCGATTTCGGTGTGGCCCGTGAGGTGGGGCCGACGACGAGCGGGCCGATCATGGGCACGCCCGGATACATGCCGCCGGAGGTGTTCTCGGGACGCGGCGCCAGCGAGGCGGCTGACCTGTGGGCGTGGGCGATGGTGGTGCTGTTCGCGGCCCGGGGCGAGGACGTGATTGAGGCGGGGGATCCGGCCGCCGTCATCGGGCGGGTGATGGAGTTCGAGCCGGACGCGTGCGGCCTGCCTGAGCCCCTGGATGCGTTGGTGGCCGCAGCGCTTGCCCGGGATCCCACCGAGCGGCCGGCCGCCGGGGAGGTGCTGCTGCGGCTGCTGGGCCATGGCGGCGAGGCACCGCTCCGCCGCGGCGACGACCTGCTCGAACGCGGGCTTACGCAGGCGGGTGCCCTGACCGGACGGCCCGAGCCCGATCTGGGCGCGATCGCGGAGGAGCTCTACGCCGAGCTGACCGAGGCCGAGCGGGCGACGGTGCCCGAGGTGTTCCTGCGGATGATCGACGGCGACGAACTCCGGCCCGTCGGCAGGGACGAGCTGCCGGGCTCGCAGGCCGTGGACGCGATGCTCACCGTGTTCGGCGCCGCGGGCCTGGTCACGCGGTCCGGTGCCGCGTACGAACTGGCCACGCCCGGCCTCCTGCACGCCTGGCCCCGGCTACGCGACTGGGTGGCGGGCAACCGCGAAGGGCTGCCCGTCCACCGGCGACTCGCCGAGGCGGCCGCGCTGTGGAATGAGCACGGCAGAAGACCGGCCGACCTGCTGCAGGGCTCGGCACTCGACCGGACGCTGCAGTGGGCCGCCACCGCGCACAAGGACCTCACGCTGGGACGGCGTGAACGCGCGTTCCTCGACGAGGCGGTGAACCTGGCCCGTGGGAGGGCGAGGAGACGCCGTCTGGTCGCGGCGGCCCTGGCCGTACTGCTCGTGGTCGCGCTCGGCGGGCTCGGCACCGCGGAGTACCTGCGCAGGGAGTCGAGCCGCCAGCGCGACGACGCGCTGGCGCGGGAGCTCGCGCTGCGAGCCGCCGACCTGCGGCAGAGCGATCCTCAGGTCGCCAAGCTGCTGAGCGTGGCCGGCTGGCGGTTGAGCCCGGAGCTGCCCGAGACCCGCGGCGCGCTCTACGACTCGCTCTCTCAGACCGCGGCCTCCGTCTTCCTCGACCCCGACTACACGGCCGCGACCGTGCAGAACCTCAGCCAGGACGGCCGCGTGCTCGTGTCCGTGGACGGCGGGACAGCCAGGATCTGGGACGTCCCCGGCCAACGGCGGATCGGCGTGCTGTCCGGGGTGAGCGCGGAGGTGTCCCAAGCCGCGCTCGCCCCCGACGGGCACACCCTGGCCCTCCTCGACCACGAGGGGGTACGGCTGTGGGACACGCGCGCCGGAAGGCCGCTCGGCGCCCCCATCGCCCGTCAAGGCAGGCAATCGGGCGGCGGCGCACTGAGCTTCGACGCCTCCGGGCGCTACCTCGCCATCCCCTGGGGAGCGAAAGCCCTGCCCGAATGGTGGGACGTCGCCAAGCGTAAGCAGCTCACCGCTCCCTCGGGAGCCGCGCTCAACGCGATCAGCCGGGACGGCCGCTTCGGCTACGTGGTGAAAGGCCATGACGCGGAGTTGTGGGACCTGCGCCGGGGCAAGAGAACGCCGATCCCGCCGCTCGAGCGGGACAAGGGCGTCATCAACCAGACCACCTTCAGCGACGACGGCAAGCTGATGATGACCACGGAGGTGGTGAATTCGAAAGAGACGAGCAGGATCCGCATGTTCGAGCTGCCGTCCGGTGAGGAGGTGATGAGCCAGGAGGGCGGGATGGGCACGGGGGGCGGGGTAGGCCCGGAGGCCGGTTTCGTCTTCGGCGACGCTTTCATCGCCAACTGGGGCGGCCGGGAGCGACTGACCTTTCAGCGGCGCTCCACCCCTGACACGGTGTACAGCCAAGCCATGCCCGCCTTCTTTAACACGGTGTACAGCCAGGCCCTGCCCGCCTTCGCCGGCGGGCTCCGCTTCGACCTCGCCGACCGGGCCGTCCGCTACCTGGACGAACACGGCGCCGTCCACACCGAGGACGTCTCGATGGTGTTCGACCCGCCGATCGGCGGCGGCAGCGAGGGCGGGAACGTACGGCTGGCTCCCTCCACGCGCGTGCTGGCCGCGATCTGGGGGGACCGGGTAGAGGTCAGGGACGCGGCGACGGGCCGCGCTTTGATGAAACTGATCAGCCGGTCGGGCGGTGGCGGCGCGACCGCCTTCAGTCCCGACGGCCGCCGGCTCGCCTTGGCCGCCGACAACACGGTCCACCTCGTGGATCTGCCCGGGTATAAGGTGTCGGCCCGGCTCAAGCTGGGGGGCGGCGTCGAGCAGGGCGCCCAGGCGCTGGCGTTCAGTCCGGACGGACGCACGCTGGCCGTGTCGCGCTACGGGGAGCACGGTCGCGTCGAACTGTGGGACCTCGAACGCGGATCTCGACAAGCGGAGACCGGGACGGGCGCGAACGACCTCGCCTTCCGCCCCGACGGACGGCTGCTCGTGACCGGAAACCCGCTCCAGCTCATCGATCCGGAGAAGGGCGCCACCCGGCCTCCCGAACAGGGCACCGGGCAGCTCGCCGGCGCCTTCGCCTTCAGCCCGGACGGCCGGCAGGTGGCCTTCTCCGGGCCTGGCCGACTCTCTCTGTGGGACGGCGACGTCAGGACCAGAATCGCCGAGTTCCCCGCGGTGCCGGGCAGCGAGGTCACCATGCTGGCCTGGTCGCCTGATGGGCGCACGATCGCGACGTACGAGAAGGGCTTGCGCGTACGCCTCTGGGACGTGCCGAGCCGGCGACCGCTGGGCGTCGTCTTCGATGGCAAGCAGGCGGCGGACGGCGCCGACGGCGGGTGGGTGGCATTCTCCGCGGACGGCACGAAACTCCACACCGCCGCCCCCGACGGCACGATCCGTGTGCACGACGTGGACGAGCGGCACGTGGCCGCGACCCTGTGCGAGCGCGCCGGTCGTACGCTCACCGCCGGTGAATGGTCCCGCCACCTGCCTGGCATCGAACCGTTCACGATGTGCCCCTAGGGCCTGTACGGAGTTCAGATCTTCAGATGGGTTGAAGGCTTCGGATCCACAAGATGGCTCCGCGTAGGTGAAGGCCGGCGAGGTAGCTGTC
>NZ_JBITHZ010000038.1:0-111278 GCF_044458585.1 Nonomuraea sp. NPDC050451 | reverse complement strand
TACGAGACCACCTGCGCCGCCGACCTGAGACCGCCCAGCAGCGCGTACGGCGAGCGCGACGACCAACCGGCCAGCACCACGCCGTAGACCGACACCGCGCCCATGGCCAGCATGAACAGCACCGCCACCGGCAGGTCCACCAGCTGCAGCGGCGTCTGCACGCCGAACAGGTTGACCATCCCCGCGAAAGGCACGATCGAGAAGGCCAGGAACGCCGGGATCACCATGATGACCGGCGCCAGCAGGTAGAGGACCTTGTCCACGGTCCGCGGGAAGAGGTCTTCCTTCAGACCCATCTTCAGGCCGTCGGCCACCGATTGCAGGAGGCCGAACTTGCCGGCCCGGTTGGGGCCGAACCGGTTCTGCATCCTGGAGATCAGCTTGCGCTCGAACCAGACGCCGAACAGGATGCCCAGCATCAGGAAGGCGAACAGCAGCACGGCCTTGATGATCGTGATCCACAGCGGGTCCTTGCCGAAGTCGGCGAGGGTGGGATCGGCCGCGAGAACGTGGGTCATGAGGCGCTCCCGATGGTGACGATGTCGCCGGCCACCGCGTGCAGGTCACGGGTGACCGAGCAGCCGCCGGAGTTCGCAGGCACCCAGACGACCCGGTCCGGCAGATCGGCGACGCGCACGGGCAGGGTGACGCTGTCGCCCACGACGAGCTTGTCGCCGTCCGCGACCCCGAGCTCGGCCGCCGTGCTCTCGGAGACCAGCGCCTCGGCGGCGCGGGCGGTGCCCGCCAGGTACGGCTCGCCGTCCTGCAGCCTGCCCTCGTCGAGCAGCAGGTGCCAGGCCGCCAGCAGCGCCTCGCCGGCCGCCGGGGCGACCTGGGCGCGGGTGGCGGTGTGCGGGGCGGTGACGCGGCTGCCGCGCCAGGCGCCCAGGCCGGACAGCTCCCGCCTGGCGGCCTTGGCGTCCGGCAGGCCCAGGTGGACGTCCAGTCGGTCGGCCAGGTTGCCGATCACGGCCAGGTCGCTCTGCAGGCCGGGCACCTTCAGCGGCGCCTCGAACGAGCGGCCCCTGCCCTCCCAGTTGACGAACGTGCCGCCCTTCTCCTGAACCGCGGCGACGGGCAGGACCACGTCGGCGCGGTCGGTGACGGCGCTGGCGCGGATCTCCAGGCTGACGATGAACGGCGTGTGCTCGAGCGCGTCGAGCGCCGCCGCAGGGTCGGCCAGGTCGTAGGGGTCGACGCCGGCCACGACCAGCGCGTCCAGCTCACCGGCGCGGGCGGCCTCCAGGATGCCGGTCGTGTCGCGGCCGGGGGTGGCGGGCAGCGAGGCCACGTTCCACGCCCTGGCGACCTCGGCCCTGGCGGTCTCGTCGTCGACCGGGCGGCCGATCGGCAGCAGGTTGGGCAGCGCGCCGGCCTCGACCGCGCCGCGCTCACCAGCCCTGCGCGGCACCCAGGCGAGCCTGGCGCCGGAGGCGTTGGCGAGCCGCACCACGGCGGACAGGGCGCCGGGGACGGTGGCCAGGCGCTCGCCGGCGAGCACGATCGTGCCCTCGGCCAGCGTGCCGACCAGGTCGCCGATCGCGTCGGCCTCGGCGCCGGGCGCGGTGCGGATGAGCGTGCCGCCCATCTTGACCAGGCCGGGCGAGGCGAACGGGGCGATCGAGGTGACCTTGAGGCCCTTCTTCTGCCACGCCTTGCGCAGGCGCAGGAAGACGATCGGCGACTCCTCCTCGGGCTCGAACCCGACGAGCAGCACGTGGGGGGCGTTCTCGAGGTCGGTGTAGCTGATCTCGATGCCCTTGCCGGCCACCGCGTGCGCCAGGAACTGCGCCTCCTCGGCGGAGTGCGGCCGGGCACGGAAGTCGATGTCGTTGCTGGCCAGGGCCAGGCGGGCGAACTTGGCGTACGCGTAGGAGTCCTCGACCGTGACCCGGCCGCCGACCAGCACGCCGGCCTTGCCGCGGGCCTTGGCCAGGCCCTCGGCGGCCACCGCCAGCGCCTCCGGCCACGAGGCGGGCACGAGCACGCCCTCCTCGTTGCGGACCAGCGGCGTCTTCAGCCGGTCGGGCTGCTGGGCGTAGGTGAAGGCCCAGCGGCCCTTGTCGCAGTTCCACTCCTCGTTGACCTGCGGGTCGTTGCCGGCCAGGCGGCGGGTGACCCGGCCGCGCCGGTGGTCGGTGCGCTGGGCGCAGCCGGCGGCGCAGTGCTCGCACGCGCTCGGCGTGGAGACCAGGTCGAACGGGCGGGCCCGGAACCGGTAGGCGGCGCCGGTCAGCGCGCCGACCGGGCAGATCTGCACCGTGTTGCCGGAGAAGTAGGAGTTGAACGGCTTGCCCTCGGCGGTGCGCACCTGCTCCTTGGCCCCGCGCTCGAAGAACTCGATGAGCGGGTCACCGGCGATCTGGTCGGAGAAGCGGATGCACCGGGCGCACTGGACGCAGCGCTCGCGGTCGAGCAGCACCTGCGTGGACAGCGGCAGCGGCTTGGGGAAGGTCCGCTTCTGCTCCTGGAACCTGGACTCGCCCTGGCCGTTGGACATGGCCTGGTTCTGCAGGGGGCACTCGCCGCCCTTGTCGCAGACCGGGCAGTCGAGCGGGTGGTTCATCAGCAGCAGCTCCATGGCCCCGCGCTGCGCCTTCTCGGCGACCGGCGAGGTGAGCTGCGTCTGCACGACCATGCCCTCTGCGACCTCGATCGCGCACGACGGCTGCGGCTTGGGGAAGCCGCGGCCGTTGCCCGCGTCGGGGATGTCGACCAGGCACTGGCGGCAGTTGGCCGCCGGGTCGAGCAGCGGGTGGTCGCAGAACCTGGGGATCTGGATGCCCAGGAGCTCGGCGGCCCTGATGATCAAGGTGCCCTTGGGCACGCTGACCTGGAACCCGTCGATGGTCAGGGTCACCAGGTTCGTCTCGGTCTCTACGACTGTCACTGCTCACCCCAGAGAGTGGACTTCTTCGGGTCGAACGGACAGCCGCCGATCTCGAAGTGCTTGAGGTACTCCTCGCGGAAGTACTTCACCGAGGAGTGGATCGGGCTGGTCGCGCCGTCGCCCAGAGCGCAGAACGAACGTCCGAGGATGTTGTCCGCGATGTCGGTGATCGTGGCCAGGTCCTCCTCGGTGCCCTGGCCCTTCTCCAGGCGCTTGAGCACCTGCTTGAGCCAGTACGTGCCCTCGCGGCAGGGCGTGCACTTGCCGCAGGACTCGTGGGCGTAGAACTCGGTCCAGCGCAGCACCGTGCGGACCACGCAGGTGGTCTCGTCGAAGATCTGCAGGGCGCGGGTGCCGAGCATGGAGCCCTTGGCGCCGACCGCCTCGAAGTCGAGCGGCACGTCGAGGTGCTCGTCGGTGAAGATCGGCGTGGAGGAGCCGCCCGGGGTCCAGAACTTGATCTGGTGACCGGCCCTGATGCCGCCCGCCATGTCGAGGAGCTCGCGCAGCGTGATGCCGAGCGGCGCCTCGTACTGGCCGGGCCTGGTGACGTGGCCACTCAGCGAGAAGATGCCGAAGCCCTTGGACTTCTCGGTGCCCATCCCGGCGAACCAGTCGGCGCCGTTGCCGATGATCGAGGGAACACTGGCGATCGACTCGACGTTGTTCACGACAGTCGGCGAGGCGTACAGGCCCGCCACGGCGGGGAACGGGGGCTTGAGTCGCGGTTGACCCCTGAAGCCCTCCAGCGAGTCGAGCAGCGCCGTCTCCTCGCCGCAGATGTACGCGCCGGCGCCGCTGTGCACGACCAGCTCGAGGTCGTAGCCGGAGCCGAGGATGTCGGTGCCGAGGTAGCCCTTCTCGTACGCCTCCCGCACGGCCGCGTGCAGCCGCCGGATCACGTGGAGCACCTCGCCGCGCACGTAGATGAAGGCGTGGTTGGCCCGGATCGCGTAGGACGTGATGATGATGCCCTCGACCAGCGAGTGCGGGTTGGCCATCATCAGCGGGATGTCCTTGCAGGTGCCCGGCTCCGACTCGTCGGCGTTGACGACGAGATAGTGCGGCTTGCCGTCGCCCTGCGGGATGAAGCCCCACTTCATGCCGGTGGGGAAGCCCGCGCCGCCGCGGCCGCGCAGGCCCGAGTCCTTGACGGCCTGGATGACGGCGTCGGGCTCCATGGCCAGCGCCTTCTTCGCCGCCTCGTACTCGCCGTAGGCGTCGATGGTGAAGGAGTTGGGCTGGTCCCAGTTCGCGGTCAGGACCGGTGTCAAAGTCGTGCTCATGCCTCGGGGGCCTTCCATCCGTTGGCCTTGGCGACCTTCAGGCCCTCCAGCGAGGGGCCGGCGGCCGACGGGCCGTCGCCCGCCAGGTCGTCGGGCAGGCCGGCGAGCACGCGCGAGGCGTCCTTGAAGCTGCAGAGCTTCTTCGGGCCGCGGGTCGGGCGCACGTCCTTGCCGTCACGCAGGTCGTCGACGAGCTGCTTGGCCGACTCGGGGGTCTGGTTGTCGAAGAACTCCCAGTTGACCATCATGACGGGGGCGAAGTCGCAGGCCGCGTTGCACTCGAGGCGCTCCAGCGAGACCTTGCCGTCGGAGGTCGTCTCCTCGTGACCGACGCCGACGTGCTCGGACAGCTCGTCCCAGATCTGGTCGCCGCCCATGACCGCGCACAGCGCGTTGATGCACACGCCGACGTGGTAGTCGCCGGCGGGCTTGCGCTTGTACATCGTGTAGAAGGTCGCGACGCCGGTGACCTCGGCCTTGCTGATGCCCAGCATCTCCGCGCAGAACTCCTGCCCGTCGTCGGAGACGTAGCCGTCCTCCGACTGCACGAGGTGGAGCAGCGGCAGCAGAGCGGAGCGTGTCTTCGGGTAACGCCCGATGATCTCCTTGGCGTCTCGCTCCAGACGCTCCCGGATCTCCGGTGAATATGTCACCGGTCCACACCTCCCATGACGGGGTCGATAGAAGCCACCGCGGCGATCACGTCGGCGACCTGGCCGCCCTCCGCCATCGCGGGGAAGCCCTGCAGGTTGCAGAAGGACGGCTCGCGGAAGTGCACGCGGTAGGGGCGGGTGCCGCCGTCGCTGACCACGTGGGCGCCGAGCTCGCCCTTGGGCGACTCGATGCTGGCGTACGCCTGCCCGGCCGGCACGCGGAAGCCCTCGGTCACCAGCTTGAAGTGGTGGATGAGCGCTTCCATCGAGGTGCCCATGATGTGGGCGATGTGGTCGGGTGAGTTGCCGAACCCGTCGGGGCCGAGCGCGAGCTGCGCGGGCCAGCCGATCTTCTTGTCCTCGATCATCACCGGGTCGCCCTTGAGCGGGCCGGCGATGCGGTCGAGCGCCTGCTCAACGATCTTGAGGGACTCTTCCATCTCCTTCATGCGGACGAGGTAGCGCGAGTAGACGTCGCAGCCGCGCTCGGTCGCGACGTCGAACTCGTACGTCTCGTAGCCGCAGTAGGGCTGCGACTTGCGCAGGTCCCACGGGAGGCCGGCGGCGCGCATGATCGGGCCGGTGATGCCCAGGGCCATGCAGCCGGTCAGGTCGAGGTAGGCCACGTCCTTGGTGCGGCGCACGTAGACCGGGTTGGCGTCGAGGAGCTTGCGGATGTCCTTGATCCGCTTGGGCATCTCCTTGAGGAACTCGCCGACCTTGTCGACCGCGCCCGCGGGCAGGTCGACGCTCACGCCGCCCGGCCTGATGTAGGCGTGGTTCATGCGCAGACCGGTGATGTACTCGAAGAGATCCATGATCATCTCGCGGTCGCGATAGCCGAAGAGGAACGGCGTGGTCGCGCCCAGCTCCATGCCGAACGTGCCCATCGCGACCAGGTGCGAGGAGATCCGGTTGAGCTCCATCATCATCACGCGGATGGCCTGCGCCCGGTCCGGGATGCGGTCCTCGATGCCGAGCAGCTTCTCGACGCCCAGGCAGTAGGCGGTCTCGTTGAAGATCGGCGAGAGGTAGTCCATGCGGGTCACGAACGTGGTGCCCTGGGTCCACGTCCGGTATTCCATGTTCTTCTCGATGCCGGTGTGCAGGTAGCCGATGACGCTGCGCGCCTCGGTCACCGTCTCGCCGTCGAGGGTCAGGACCAGGCGGAGCACGCCGTGCGTGGACGGGTGCTGCGGGCCCATGTTGACGACCAGGCGCTCTTCTTCGGTGTCGCGCGCTCCGGTGACGACCTCGTCCCAGTCGCCGCCGTTGACCGAATAGACCTTGCCCTCGGTCGCCTCGTCATAAGCGGTGCTCACGAGTAGCTCCTCCTCTGGTCGGGCGCGGGGATGGTGGCGCCGCGGTATTCGACCGGGATGCCGCCGAGCGGGTAGTCCTTGCGCTGAGGGTGGCCGTCCCAGTCGTCCGGCATCATGATCCGGGTGAGCGCGGGGTGACCGTCGAAGATGATCCCGAAGAAGTCGTACGCCTCACGCTCATGCCAGTCGTGACCAGGGTAAACGCCCACAGTCGATGGAATGTGCGGGTCGGAGTCAGGGGCGCTGGCCTCGACGCGTACGCGGCGGTTGTAGGTGATCGAGCACAGGTGGATGACCGCGTGCAGTTCCTCGCCCACCAGGTGCGGGTAGTGCACGCCGGTGACGCCCAGCGAGAGCTCGAAACGAAGAGCCGGGTCGTCGCGCAGCTTCTGGACGACCTCGACCAGCCGATCCCGCTTGACGTGCAGGGTCAGCTCGCCGCGGTCGACGACCACGCGCTCGATGGCGTCGTCGAGCGCCAGGGCGTCGACGACCTCGTCGAAGTAGCCGCCGTACGGGCGGGGCGTCGACAGCTGCGGCGCCCGGCGCACGACGAGGCCGCCGTAGCCGGAGGTGTCGCCGGAGTCCTGCGCGCCGAACATGCCGTGCCGGGCGATCGGAGCCTCGGGGACGGCGGGAACCGCGGCCTCGGGGGTCTCACCGCTTTCCGGGCTGCCGGGGAGGTTGTCGGGCGAGGTCACTTCGAGGCTCCCTGGTCGATCAGCGGCAGCGGCCGCAGCGCCTGCAGCTCGAGCTCCTCGATCTGCTTGGCGCGGTGGGCGCCGAACTTCATGTTCTGGATCTTGTCGTGCAGCTTCACGATGGCGTCGATCAGCATCTCGGGCCGCGGCGGGCAGCCCGGCAGGTAGATGTCGACGGGCACGACGTGGTCGACGCCCTGCACGATCGCGTAGTTGTTGAACATGCCGCCGCTGGAGGCGCACACGCCCATGGAGATGACCCACTTCGGCTCGGCCATCTGGTCGTAGATCTGGCGCAGCACGGGCGCCATCTTCTGCGAGACGCGGCCGGCCACGATCATGAGGTCGGCCTGGCGAGGAGACGCCGAAGCGCGCTCCATGCCGAAGCGCGCCAGGTCGTAGTGGGGGCCGCCGGTGGCCATCAGCTCGATGGCACAGCACGCGAGGCCGAATGTGGCGGGCCACACGGAGTTCTTACGCGCCCATCCGGCGGCCGCCTCGACCGTGCTGAGGATGAACCCGCTGGGGAGTTTCTCTTCAAGTCCCATTTTCAGTCCCAGTCCAGACCCTTGCGGCGCCACACGTACGCGTAGGCGACGAGCACGGTGACGATGAACAGCACCATCTCCACGAGCGCGAACAGCCCCAGGCCGGAGCTGAGCACCTGGCCGGCGTCGTTCGTCTGCGGCGCGAACGAGACCGCCCACGGGTAGAGGAAGATGATCTCGATGTCGAACACGATGAAGAGCATCGCGGTGACCATGTACTTGAGCGGGAACCGTCCACCACCGACGGGCTGGGGCGTCGGCTCGATGCCGCATTCATAGGCGTCAAGCTTGGCGCGGTTCCAGCGCTTGGGGCCGGTGAAGGGAGCGATGGCGACCGAGAAGATCGCGAAGCCCCCCGCGAGAACGGCGAGCACCAGGATGGGCACGTAAAGGTCCATCGCTACGCCTCCTCTGGAGTCGCCGCGCGCGCGGGCGCGCAGCCGGATCTGTCAGTTCTGAGATTCATGCTGGTGGGGCGACCTTCGAGAGAGCGTTAATGATCATGTCTGACGCATCGCCTCGCCGGTCGGTGAGATTACCAAGGAGTTTGATGGCGAAGCGCATCAGCCTCGGGTGAGGGAGACCGTGCCTGGTGCCGAAGCTCATGACGCCCGGCTTTCCGATGACCTCGACGAACAGTCGGCCCAGGGTGAAGTATCCGCCGTAGGCGTCCTTCAGCACTTGAGGATAGGTCCTCAGAGTGCGTTCTTGCTCCGCGGGGGTGGTGCCCTTGAGGGCCTTGGCGATGACCTCCGCGGCGATCTCGCCGGTCTCCATGGCGTAGGCGATGCCCTCGCCGTTGAACGGGTTGATCGACCCGCCCGAGTCACCCACGAGTACCAGGCCGCGCGTGTAGTGCGGCTGCCGGTTGAAGGCCATGGGGAGCGCGGCGCCGCGGATGGGGGCCGTCATGTTCTCCTCGGTGAACTCCCACTCGGGAGGCATGGCCTTGCACCAGGTCCGCAGCAGGTCCCGGTAGTCGATGTTCTTGAACTGCGCGCTGGTGTTGAGCAGCCCGAGGCCCACGTTGGCGGTGCCGTCGCCGACGCCGAAGATCCAGCCGTAGCCGGGCAGCAGCTTCTCCTGCGCCCACAGCTCCAGCCAGATCTCGAGGTAGTCGTCGTCGTGGCGCGGGCTCTCGAAGTACGTCCGCACCGCCACGCCCATCGGGCGGTCCTCGCGCTTGTGCAGCCCCATGCCCAGGGCCAGCCGGGTGCTGTTGCCGTCGGCGGCCACCACCACGCGGCTGCGGTATTCGCGGCCGTCCTTGGTCGTCACGCCGACGATGTGGCCGCTGCGGTCGTCGAGGACGGGCCCCGTGACGGTCACGCCCTCCATCAGGCGCACGCCGTTCTTGACCGCGTTGGCGGCGACGATCTGGTCGAAGTCCTGGCGGGTGCGTACGAGCCCGAAGTCGGGGAAGCGCTCGAGCTGTGGCCAGTCGAGGTCGAAGCGGAGGCCGCCGCCGACGACGCGCAGCCCCTTGTTCCTGACCCAGCCGGGAGCGTCGACGTCGACACCCATGTTGAGCAACTGCTTGACCGCCCGCGGCGTCAGGCCGTCGCCGCAGACCTTCTCGCGGGGGAACCTGGTCTTCTCCAGGAGCAGCACGTCGAGTCCGGCCTGAGCGAGGTAAAAAGCGGTTGCGGAACCGGCGGGACCGGCGCCGACGACGATGACGTCAGCGTCAGCCTTCGTGGCTGTTGGCACGGTCACTGTCCTGTCCTACACGCTCGAAGGCCTCGGGGGTGTGCTGCCTTCGTTCCTTTGTGAACCCCTTCACAAACTTGTCGGCCCGCAGTCTACTGCTTTTCCTGTACATAGTGGCAGTCGGGGTGCTGTTCTGTGATCCAAGAGGAACGGTGTGTCGCGTGTGGTCTCACGCCGACTTGAACCCTCTGTGCAGGGCGACGATGCCCATCGTGAGATTGCGCCAGGCGACCCGCTCCCAGCCGGCCTCCTGAATGATCCGGGCCAGCGTGCGCTGGTCGGGCCAATCCCGGATCGACTCAGCCAGATATTCGTAGGAATCGTCATTGGAGCCGAACACCTTGGCCACTTTTGGCAGCAGCTTCATCAGATATTCGCGGTAGACGAGATCGAAGGGCCCGAACGTCACGTGGGAGAACTCCAAGATCACCAGTCGGCCGCCCGGCTTGGTGACGCGCAGCATCTCCCGCAGCGCCTGCGCGGTGTCGTGCACGTTGCGCAGCGCCACCGAGATCGTCACCGCGTCGAACGCCTCGTCGGCGAACGGCAGCCGCAGCGCGTCGCCCGCGATGAAGGGCACCCCGTCACCCGAAAGCGCGTTGCCGCCGTGGCGGCGCACGCCGGTGCGGAGCATGCCCAGCGAGAAGTCGGACGCGATGGCCCGCGCGCCCAGCGTGGTGAACGCGTCGGTGGACGTGCCGGTGCCGGCGCCCAGGTCGAGCACGAGCTCCCCGGGGCCCGCGTCGATGGCCGCGGCCACCGCCTTGCGCCACATCCTGACCTGCCCGAGGGAGATCACGTCATTGACCAGGTCGTAGCGCCGGGCGGTGCGATCGAACATCGCGGCGACCTCGTCCGGCTGTTTGTCCAACTGAGCGCGCGTCATAGGCCAAGACTATGGGAGGCCCTCCAGGCCCGTACCTGCGGCCATGAACACCGCTTTTAGCGGAAAGTAGCTACTTGACTACCGAACGTCTGCTAAAACTTGGCGAATGCTTGCCCGTGTCGCCCTTGCGGCGATCATCGCCTCGGCTCCCACGGCGCATTTCCGCGTCGTCTCGGCCGACCCGGTAGACAGCACCCCCCACGTGCTCGACGGCATCGTCAACGCGATCACGGTCGTCGGGAACACCGTCGTGGTCGGCGGCTCGTTCAGCGAGGTGAGCGACGCCGCCCGCACGACCGCCTACCCGCGCTCCAACCTCTTCGCCTACGACCTGACCACTGGCCGCGTACTGCCGGACTTCGCGCCGATCGTCCCGGGCCCCGTGTACGGCCTGGCCGCCGGCGACCAGGGCACCGTCTACGTCGGCGGCGAGTTCATCGGCGTCAACGACGCGCCCGCCAGGTCGCTGGCCAGGCTCAAGCTCTCCGACGGCTCGCTGGTGACGGGCTTCGCGCCGCGCATCGGCGGCGGCATGGTCTCCACCCTGGCCAGGCAGGGGTCGAAGCTGTACGTGGGCGGCGACTTCACCAGCCCGCGCACCGCGCTGGCCAGGATCGACGCGACGACGGGCACGGCCGACCCGGCGTTCGGCATCACGCCAGGAGGGTCGCTGACACCCAAGGTAAAGGTCTACGCGATCGCCGCCACCCGCTACCGGCTCGCCGTGGACGGCACGTTCACCACGCTCGACCGCCAGTCCAGGCCGCAGCTCGGGCTCATCGACATCAGCGGCCCCACCGCCAGGCTCGCGCCCTGGCGGACCGAGGCGTACGCGCGCCCGTGCATGAGCGCGTTCCCCTCGTACGTGCGCGGCCTCGATTTCTCACCCGACGGCCACTATTTCGCGGTCGTCACCACCGGGGGCCCCAAGGGCGGGATGTGCGACACGGCGGCCAGGTTCGAGACGTACGCCAAGGGCGCCACCATCAAGCCGACCTGGGTGAACGCCACCGGGGGCGACTCGCTCTACGCGGTTTCCGTGACGGGCGCGGCGGTCTACGTGGGCGGGCATCAGCGCTGGCTGAACAATCCGCGAGGGCGGGACTCCGCCGGCCCCGGAGCGGTCTCACGCCCGGGGATCAGCGCCATTCATCCGACTACGGGAATGGCCCTCAGTTGGAATCCCACACGGGAGCGCGGGATCGGCGTGAAGGCGTTTTACGCGCATCGCAGAGGACTACTTGTCGGTAGCGACACAACCAGACTCGGACGGGAGTACCATGCCCGGATTGGCATGTTCCCCCTGCCCTAGTCGTCTTGTGGCTTCGGCCGGTCGATCTTGTTGCTGATGCGCTCGCTCACGGCATCACGCTGCTTGCTGAGCAGGACGTAGCTCGCTATGCCGCTGATCAAGAAAGACACCGCGATCAGCACGAGCGGGTTTTGCAGCCCGAGCAGCCACAGCACCAGGAGAGTGACCAGAAAGATGCCGATCCGCGACAGTGTGTAAAGGAGAACAGGACGCACAGGTTCGAGGTTACTCGGACCCGTGGACCGGTCGCTCTTCGCATCGAACGCGAGCGATGCTACTGTTCCCAGTCAGGGAGTTTCGTAAAGAAACACCCACGAGAGCCCCAAAGAGGCTCTATCATATAACAATCGGGCAGTCAGCTGATAACAACCCGTGATCTTTGCAGAAAACCACGGATAAATCAGGCTTCGCTCGACACACTGGTTACCTGTCCGCCCGCTGGCAGGAAGCGGGATGCGAGGGGGAGAGATTGGTGGAGAGTAGCAGCGAGCGTCTGCTGACCCCAGGAGAGGTTGCCGCCCTCTTCCGGGTAGACCCAAAGACGGTTACACGCTGGGCTGCGGCAGGCCGCATCAGCAGTATCCGCACCCCCGGAGGGCATCGGCGGTTCCGCGAGTCGGAAGTGCACGCCCTTCTACGAGGCGAGGACGTTTTGACGGCCGACAGGCCGGCAGGTGAGTCCCCGCGCGTCTGACTGTGCAGACGGTGATCCTGCGACGGCAGGATCACCGCCGGCGCGACCCACTGTTCGCGTGCTTTCGGCCACACTTCCGTCCGGCAGCATGAGGCGGCGCCAACCGCCGACCGTGGTTGGCGCCTGTCTGGTCGCCTCAGGCGTCCTCCTGCCGCGCCTTGAAGGCCAGGAACTCACGCTCCAGTTCGTCGTTCTCCTTCTCCCATTCATTGCGGCGCTCGGCCAACTCCTCCTCCGTCAGCGCCTCGGGCAACCACTGCTCGTAGTCCGGATCACCGGGCTGCACCTCGACGTACGCGTTCCCGATCAGACGCCCGTCTTCGCTGGTCAGGCTCTGCGGCACGCGCAGGGTCCCGTCCGCGAGCCGGATGACGTACATGTCCGATCACCTAGATTCCGTAGCGCCGGTTGAAGAAGAGCATGATGTCCAGCGCCATCCGCGTGTCTCCCCCGAGCATGTCCACGAGGGCCGGACGCTGGCGGGAGGCGATGGCGGCGAAGGCGTCGGCGAAGAACTCCTTGCGGCCGAGCCCCCCGCCCTGGCGGTGGAAGGTCGAGGCCAGCAGCGGCATGGCCGTGTCGTAGAGGCGGACGAACTCCGGGGAGTCGGAGACCCAGCCGCCGTACGCCGAGTCGATGTCGTCGATGGCGTGGCCGACCTCGTGCATCATCACATCCGGGGTGGGTGACGGGCGGTCACCCACGACGATCTTACGGTCACCGTACGCTCCCGCGCAGATGTCCCAGGTGGCGCGGCCCGACGGGAGCGGGGCCCCTCGTAAGTAGCCCATGTCGTCGAGGTCCGGGACGCCGCCGCGGCCGACGTAGATGCCCTCCAGCCCGGCCGCGAGCTTCTCCTTCAGCCGCTCCGGCAGGCGGGCGAGGCTCTCCACGGCGCGTACGACGTCCGCCGACGGCGGTCCCATCCTGGCGTCCCACTGGCGGTGCAGGATGCCCTCCAGCTTGCCGCAGTGGCGCAGGCCGTCGCCCATGGACGGCACGCCGGGCCGGTTGGGCTGGGCCCTGGGCTGGTCGTCGAGCTCGAAGTCGTACCAGGTGTAGCGGGGGCGTTCGACCACGGCGGCGGGCAGCCGCTCGCCGCGCTCGCGCAACGAGAACCCGTCCCAGCTCGTCTCGGAGGGCCGTCGTACCTCGTCGCCCGGCCACGCCATCCGCTCACCCCGCTCGTTACCCGGCCATCTCGTCCGCTCGCGCTCTCCGGCTCGCTCAGGCTGGCCTCTGGGCACCTCGGCGCCCCGTCCCCGATTCTTGCGCGCCTTGGCGTCCGTGCGGCTCTCAAAGGGCTTCTCGCGGGCGTTGAACCAGACGGAGCGGTCCGCGTCGCGGGGCGCCTCACCGCGCCGCGAGAAGAGATACGACCCGCGCCGCCACCAACGGCCGCGCCGATGTCGGCCCTTGTCACCAGACGCCTTGGAGTCAGAAAAGGCCATCGCACCTCTCAACGCCCGTGGAGTCCGGCGACTTCGCCGCATCGGCCTCCACGGTACGACGCATGTCTTCCCCTAGTCACCTGAAATGGGACATCGGGAAGCACGATCACGTCGCGGATGGCTTACAGTTCAGGAATGGCAGGTGTACTGATCGGCCTGGCGCTGCTGGTCTTCTGGCTCTTCTCGCTGTTCGACGTGGTCACCGCACCCGAAGACGAGGTTCGGAACGTACCAAAGGCCCTGTGGATCCTGATCGTCGTCCTGATCCCGGTGCTCGGCGGTCTGGTGTGGATGGCCCGCGGCCGGCCGCGGGCCCCGCGCGCCGCGTGGCCGGTGCCCCCGGGTCCGGGCATGCCGAAGGGGCCGGACGACGACCCCGACTTCCTGCGCGATCTCGACCGCCGCATGCGTGGCGACGACGTCTGAGCCGATCAGACGTCGGCGTAGCTGTGCAGGCCGCTGATGAAGACGTTGACGCCGATCAGGTTGAACATCAGGCACGCGAACGCCACGAGCTGCACGATCGTCGCGGCCCTGCCCCGCCATCCGGCCGTCACCTTGGCGTGCAGGTAGGCGGCGTAGGCCACCCAGGTGATGAACGACCAGACCTCCTTGGGGTCCCAGCCCCAGTAGCGGCCCCACGCCCGGTCGGCCCAGAGCGCGCCCGCGATCACCGCGAACGTCCACAGCGGGAACGAGAACACGATCGCCCGGTGCGCCACCCGCTCCAGGTCGGCCCGCGAGGGCAGGCGTGACATCCCGTCGCCGCGCACCAGGTAGAGGACCCCGGCGACGCCGGCCAGCGTGAACAGGCCGCTGGAGATGATCGCGGCGGTGACGTGGATGGCGATCCAGTACGAGTCCAGCGCGGGCACGACCGGCCCGGCCGCCGTGTAGAAGAACTTGACCGCCAGGCCGAGGCCGAGAGCCGCCGTGATCATCACGAAGGCGCCGAGGAAGCGCACGTTGTAGCGGATCTGGGTGCCGAGGAACGCGGTCACGGCGGCGAAGCAGATGGCCACCACGAACTCGTACATGTTGCCCCACGGCCACCGGTCCACGGCCATGCCGCGGGTGGCGATGGCGGCGAAGTTGGCCGCCCAGCCCACCCAGGCGAGCACCAGGGCCACCTTGCCGGCCCTGACCGCCCCACGTGACGGCTCCTTGGCCTCCGGGGTGGCGACCACGTCGTCGACCGGGGACGCCGCGTCGGCCGCAGCCGCCCCGACCGCGACCGGCTGCCTGACCTCGGACCGCTCGGCGGCGACCGCCTTGTCCGGCCGGGACCTGCCGAAGGCCAGCTCGATCGCGAACCCGATCATGGCGAAGAAGTAGAGCAGAACGGCGGCGACGACGAAAAGGTCGCTCAGCTCCGCGAGTTGCTCAGCGGACATCCTTTTCTCCTGCGGATAGAACCTTGACGATGTCGGCGAACTCCTCGGCGAAGCCCGCCGCGGAGCCCTCTGTGCGGGTCAGACCGCCCACCTCGACCACGCCGTTCCCGAGCCGCACGAACACCCTGCGGCGGCGGATCATCAGGGACAGCGCGATGGCGACGACGGCCGTGGCGGCGGCGATCAGCACCGGCATGCGCCCGGGGTCGTAGGCCGTCTGGAGCGTGATCCATTCCTTGACCCCGGTGAACTCCAGCTTGCCCGCCCCCTTCGGCAGGTCGATCGACTGGCCGACCGCGAGGGGCTTGGGCACGCTCTTGCCCATGATCAGTGGGGTGAGCTTCTTCATGAGCTCGGGCGGCGCGAGCTCGTACACCGACTGCGGCCGGCCGGAGCGCAGCCCCAGGTCGCCGCTGAAGGCTCCGACGAGCTGCACCTCGGGGTTGAGCTCGCCGGGGAAGGCCGAGGCGTACGTGCCGTCCGTGAGCGGCACGCTGGTGGGCAGGAACTGCAGCAGGAACCCGAGCTGCGACGGCTGGGCGTCGGGCACCTTGACCACGCATCCCGAGGCCATCGTGGCCTTGGCCTCGATGAGGCACGGCACCGGGCCCTCGAAGGCGACCTGCCCCTTGCCGTCGGTGACCTTGAAGACGGGGGCGTAGCCGTTGCCGATCAGGTAGGTCTGCGTGCCGTTGATCTCCAGCGGGTCGTTGACCTTGAGGTCGTACTCGCGGGCGGGTGACCCGGGCGAGTCGTTGACCTTCAGGCGGGCCGTGTAGTCGAGCGCCTGGCCCCGCTTCTCCCCCGTCACCTGGTAGGCGACCTTGAAGTCCTCCAGCTGGAAGGAGAACGGCTCCAGCGACTCGGCCGAGACCTGGCTGCCCGGGATGAACCGGTCGTAGGCGGCCACCGTGTTGGCGAACCCGTCGCCCTCGACGACCAGGACGTTGCCGCGGTAGCCGAACAGGGAGCCGAAGCCGACCGCGAACAGGATCCCCAGCAGGGCGACGTGGAAGAACAGGTTTCCGGTCTCGCGCAGGAAGCCCTTCTCGGCCGACACCCACCCGTCGCCGGTCACGACGCGGAAGCGCAGCTTGCGCATCCGCGCGGCGGCCTCGTCGACTCCCAGGTCGCCCTCGAACGAGGCGGAGTGCGGCAGACGGGACAATATCTTCGGCGCTGCAGGCGGCTTGCGTCGCAGCTCGCGCAGGTAGGTGGCGGTACGCGGGATGATGCAGCCGATCAGCGAGGTGAACAGCAGCAGGTAGATCGCCGCGAACCAGACCGAGGTGAACACCTCGAAGAGCTGGAACCTGTCGTACCACTCGGCCAGCGTGGGGCTCTTCTCGTAGAGCTGCGCCACCTTGTCGGGGTCGACACCGCGCTGCGGCACCAGGGAGCCCGGCACCGAGGCGAGCGCGAGCAGGAAGAGCAGGATCAGCGCCGTCTTCATCGAGGTGAGCGTGCGCCAGCCCCACCGCAGCCAGGCGACCAGCCCGAACCCCGCCTGCCGCGGCGACTGCTCCTTCGCCAGCTCCTTGACGCTCATCAGATCACCGGCTCGAAGCCGCCGATCAGGCCCTGCATGGCAGCGATCATCTCTCCCCACAGCCCGGTCACGAGCAGCACCCCGACGGCCACCATCATGCCGCCGCCGATCCTGGTGATCAGGCGCGAGTGCTTGCGGATGGCCCGGAACGTGCGCAGGGCCTTGCTGTACGCGAGCGCCGCGCCCACGAACGGCAGCCCGAGACCCAGCGCGTACGCGACGGCCAGGAGGGCGCCACGCGCGGCGCTGCCCTCGTTGAGCCCGAGCGCCAGCACGACGGCCAGCGTGGGCCCGATGCACGGCGTCCACCCCAGCCCGAACACCACGCCGAGCAGCGGCGCCCCGGCCAGCCCCGCGGCGGGCACCTTGTGGATGCGCACGTCGCGCATCAGCCCGGGGACGACCCCCAGGAACGCGAGCCCGAGCAGGATGGTGAGCACCCCGAGCACCCGCGTGATGATCTCGACATGGCCCAGCATGACCGAGCCGAGCCCGCCGAACAGCGCCCCGCTGAGCACGAACACCAGCCCGAACCCGGCCACGAACAGCACCGTCCCCAGCACCAGCCGCCCCCGCTTGGGGTCGGCGCTCATGCCGGTCACGTACGACAGGTAGCCCGGCACCAGCGGCAGCACGCACGGCGACAGGAACGACACGACCCCGGCCAGCACCGCGATCGGCACCGCGAGCAGCAGCGAGCCCGAGGCCACGACGTCACTCATCGCGCACCTTGGTCACGGTGTTGAGCAGGTCGGTGTACTTGACCGCGCCGAGCGCCCTGGCGGCGATCCTGCCCTGCTTGTCGATGATCAGGGTGGACGGGATGGCGGCGGGCGGCACCGTGCCCTGGAAGGCCAGCGCCACCTTGCCCGGCTGGTCGAAGATGTGCGGGTAGCCGGTCTTCTCGGTGCGCTCGAACGCCAGCGCGTCGGCCTGGCGGTCCTTGAAGTCGACGCCGATGAACTCCACGCCGCCGGCCTTGGTCTTGGCCGCGACCTCCTTGAGCACCGGCGCCTCCGCCCGGCACGGCCCGCACCACGACGCCCAGAAGTTGAGCACCACGACCTTGCCCTTGTGCGCCGCGAGCGAGGCGGTGGCCCCGTCGAGAGTCGGCCCCTCGACCGCGGGCGCGGCCTTGCGCTCGGCCGCGTCGAACAGCTGCATCTTCCCGTCGCCGGCGACGAAACGGGTGTCGCCGGCCTGCGGCTGGCCGCCCTGGTTGCCCGCGCAGCCCGCGACCAGCAGACCCAGGAGGACGAGAGAGATGGACTTGGCGCGCACGGAGGAAGATCTCCTTGTACTACAACCGGTAGAGCTTGCAACTCTACCGGCGAGCCCCCTCGCTCCGGACATCAGGCCCCGGGAACGGACGGACCGGTCTGAAGCGACCCCGCGGGCTCGCTGTAGCCGACGCTGACGAGGCGGTCGCCGTCGAAGGTGAGGGTGGTGAGGCTGGCCAGCGCGCACTGCCTGCGCCGCGGGTCGTGCCAGAGCCGGCGGCCCTCGGCGGCCGACCTGATCGTCCAGATGGGGAGCTGGTGGCTGACGAGCACCACCTCGTGCCCGCGGGCCGCCGCCCTGGCGTCGTCGATCACCGACTTCATGCGCCTGACGATCGACGGGTACGGCTCGCCCCACGACGGGCGCAGCGGGTTCCAGAAATAGCGGTAGTTGCGCGGGTTTCGCAGGATCGCCAGGCCCCGGCCCACCGGGCGGCCCTGCAGCAGGTTGCCCGCCTCGATCAGGCGCTCGTCCTGGACGACGTCGAGGCCGAGCTTCTCGGCGAGGGGCGCCGCGGTCTCGAGGGCGCGCTCCAGCGGGGAGCTGTAGATGGCGACGATGTCACGGCCGCCCACGGCCTTGGCGACCGTCTCGGCCATGAGCTTTCCCGTCTCGGACAGGTGGTAGCCCGGGAGCCTGCCGTACAGGAGACCGGCGGGATTGTGCACCTCGCCGTGACGCAGCAGGTGGACGACGGTGGTTTCAGCCATGGTGCGCACAGCCTATCCGCTCCACCTCTATGAGCAGCGTGAGGCCCGGCGGCTCAGTTGACGGCCCAGGCGTTCTCCTGCTTCCTGCTCGCCTCGGCCAGCGCCTCGACCATGGCCCTGATCGCGGGACGGCGGGCCGCGTCCGTGCGCCACACGGCGTAGATGCGCCGCGTCTGGCGCGGCCTGATCGGCACGAGCCGCACGCCGTCCGGGACGCAGTCCCGGCCGAGCCGCGGCACGATCGCGCACCCCAGCCCGCCCGCCACCAGCGCGAGCTGGGTCGGGTACTCGTCGGCCATGCACGCGATCACGGGCTCCACCGAGGCGTTGCGCAAGGTGAAGACGAGCCAGTCGTGGCAGACGGTGCCGGGAGACCCGCTGATCCAATGGTCGTCGCGCAACTGGGCGAGCTCCAGCTCCCTGCTGTGGGCCAGCGGGTGGTCGGCGGGCACCGCGATGTCGGCCACGTCGTCGAGCAGCGTGGCCCTGGACAGGCCGTCGGGCAGGGCCATGGGCCGGTTGAGCCAGTCCTGGATGACGCCCAGGTCCAGCTCGCCCCTGGACACCTCGCGCACCACCCGCTCCGGCTCGCGCTCGCTGAGCTGGACCCACAGGTCCGGGTGGCGCTCCCGAAGCGAGACGAGCGCGCCGGGCATGAGGCCGCGCACGGCGGTGGGGAAGGCCGCGATGTTCAGGCGGCCGACGACCTCGCCGCGCAGCGCCTCGAAGTCCGCCTCCGCCGTCTCGACCAGGGCGAGGATGCGCTCGGCGTGCTCGGCGAGCAGGCCGGCCGCGTCCGTGAGGCGCACGCCGCGCCCGTTGCGCTCCATGAGTCTGGCACCGGTCTCGCGCTCCAGCTTGGCGATCTGCTGGGAGACCGCCGAGGGCGTGACCATGAGGGCGTCGGCCGCCGCGCCGACCGACCCGTAGACATGGACTGCGTGAAGGGCCTTGAGCCGGTTCAAGTCCAACATGTAAGGCATCCTAAATGGTTTAGCGTAGAAAGTCTCGCTTGTCGTTGAATGTGTAGCGGATGAAAATAGATGCATGAGAATCCTTAAGACGAAGAAGCAGCAGCCGAGCTCCGTGTCCTACCTCAAGGTGCTGGCCGAGCAGGCCCGCGAGCAGCGCATCCGTTACCAGAAGCCCGCCCGCTGAGTGAGGCCCCGCCACCTCGCCCTCGCCGTCGGCCTCGAGGCCGCGCTTATGGTCGCGCCCACTTCGCCGCTCGTGACTCCTCCGTCGCTCTCTCGCGGCGAGCTCCTGCGCTCGGTGTGGGGCTTCAACTTCGTGGTCATGCAGGCCGGCCTGCGGCACTTCCCGCCGCTGCTGTACGCGGGCATCAGGTTCGCCCTGGCGGCGTTCCCCGCCCTGCCGTTCGCCGGCCGCCCGGGAGTCCCGTGGCGCTGGGTCGCGGGGGTGGCGGCCACCATCGGGGTCGGCCAGTTCGGATTCCTGCTCGTGGGCATGCGAGCGGGCATGCCCGCTCGGGGCCTTCGCTGCCCTCTGCCTGGCCGCAGCGGCTGCCTGGGGCCTCGGCAACGTGGTTCAGCGCAAGGCCGCGCCGCCCGATCCGTTCCGCTTCATGGTCTGGGTGAGCGCCTTCTCCGCGATCCCGCTCCTGCCACCACCCCTTAGAGAACGGCGGCAGCCGCCTTCGCCGCCGCGGGCAGCGCCTCTGCCACGCGGCCCAGCGCCTCCTCGTCATGGGAGGCCGACAGGAACCAGGCCTCGTACGCCGACGGCGGCAGATAGACGCCCTGGTCGAGCATCGCGTGGAAGAACGCCGTGAACGCGGCCGTGTTCTGGGTCTTGGCCTCGGCGAAGTTCGTCACCTCGGCGTCCGTGAAGAAGATCGAGAACAGGTTGCCCGCCCGCTGCAGCCGGTGCGGCACCCCGGCGGCCGACAGCGCCTCGGAGGCCGCGTCGCCGACGGCGAGGGCCGCGGTGTCCACGCGCTCATACGCCTCGGCGTCCAGGGCTCGCAGGGTGGCCAGGCCGGCCGCGCAGGCCAGCGGGTTACCGGACAGCGTCCCCGCCTGGTAGACGGGCCCCTCGGGCGCGAGCAGGGCCATCACCTCGGCCCGTCCCCCGAAGGCCGCGGCGGGCAGGCCACCGCCCATGACCTTCCCGAAGGTCATCAGGTCGGCCTCCACCGGCTGCAGGCCGTACCAGCCAGCGGGCGAGACCCGGAACCCCGTCAGCACCTCGTCGACGATGAGCAGCGCGCCGTGGGTCGTGCACAGCTCGCGCAAGCGCTCGTTGAACCCGTCCTTCGGCGGGACGATCCCCATGTTCGCCGGGCAGGCCTCCGTGATCACGCACGCGACCTCCGCCTCCGCGAAGGCCGCCTCGACGGCCTCGATGGAGTTGTACGGCAGCACGATCGTGTCCGCCGCCGACGCCCCCGTCACGCCCGGCGTGTCGGGCAGCCCGAACGTCGCCACCCCGGACCCGGCCGCGGCCAGCAGCGCGTCGACGTGCCCGTGGTAGCACCCCGCGAACTTGATCACCTTCGACCGCCCGGTGAACCCCCTGGCCAGCCGCACCGCGCTCATCGTCGCCTCGGTGCCCGAGCTGACCAGCCGTACCTTCTCGACCGGCGCCACCCTGGCGACGATCTCCTCGGCCAACTCCACCTCACCGGGGGTGGCGGTGCCGTAGGAGAACCCGTGAGCGACCGCCCCGGACACGGCCTCGACGACCGCGGGGTGCCGATGCCCGAGGATCATGGGGCCCCAGGAGCACACCAGGTCGACGTACCGGTTGCCGTCGACGTCGGTGATGTGGGGGCCCTGGCCGGAGACCATGAAGCGCGGCGTCCCGCCGACCGCTCCGAACGCGCGCACGGGCGAGTTGACACCCCCGGGCACGATCCGGCGGGCGCGGGCGAACAGGTCCTCGGAGTTCTGTGTACGGCTCACCCGACCCAGGTTAGCCGCGCCCCCACCCGCCCCCTGCACGCGGCGGCCTTCGGAGCGGGCACCACGAGGGCCGCGGTCAGTCGGCCAGCCACTCCAGGATGCGCAGCGGGTCGGGCAGCGGCTGCCCGTTCGGGGGCCGGAGCCAGGAGACGGGCTGTCCCGTCGGCAGGGCCGAGGGGGGCGCGAGGACGTAGCTGTCGCGGCAGTGCCACCTCAGCCCGGGCGTGTCGTCGATCGTGGCGGGATCGCAGTCGAGCTGGCACGACCACCACTCGTCCTCGTCCTCGGGATTGCCCCGCGTGGCCACGTAAAACAAGACCCGGTCGCCGTTGGCGGCGACCGGGCCCGGGTGTGCTCCGGCGTTGTCGATCCGGGTGAGGGCCGACAGGCCGAGGGCGAGCGGTACGTCGAAGACGTCGAACACGCGTCCGGTGGGCAGGATCACGTTGGCCTCGGGCTCGGCCTGCCACCAGCGCGTCAGCAGTGCCGTGTCCGTCGTGGCCTGCAGGTGCCAGGCGGGCGAGAGCGGATGGGCACCCGGGTCGGGACAGCCGAGGCGGTCACAGGAGCAGGCACGCGGCCCTTGACGCAGCGGATAAGCCCCCGGCACGACGGGCCACCCCATGGCGGCGTATTCGAGCACGGTGCCGATGCGTGTCGGCCGCGACCGTTTTCTGGTACGCCGAGCCAGTGGTACCCCCACCATTGGTGTCTCCCGTCGAGTCCCCGCGCCTGAGGAGGTCCCGGCTCCGGGCAGCCATACGCGCCACGCGGGACACACCAGCACTTGTTATCGCACTCTAACGCACAGACCTCACGAGTTGACGGGAAACCCCTTGGTTAGAGCCCTCGTGCCACTTCCGTTGCCCAGTACGTGAGGATCAGGTCGGCCCCGGCGCGCTTGATCGCGACCAGCGATTCGTTGATCATGCGCTCCCGGTCCACCCAGCCGTTGGCCGCGGCCGCCTCGACCATGGCGTACTCGCCGCTCACCTGGTAGGCCGCCACCGGGACGTCCACCTCGTCGCGGACGCGGGTGATGATGTCGAGGTAGGCCAGCGCGGGCTTGACCATGACGGCGTCGGCGCCCTCGGCGAGGTCGAGCCGGACCTCGCGCAGCGCCTCCTCCAGCGGCCCGGCGGGGTCCTGCTGGTGGGTGCTGCGGTCGCCGAACTGCGGCGCGCACTCGGCGGCCTCGCGGAACGGCCCGAAGAAGGCGGACGCATACTTGGCCGAATAGGCCAAGATCGGGACATTTCCATAACCGGCCCCGTCCAGGGCGGAGCGGATCGCCCCCACCTGGCCGTCCATCATCCCGCTCGGTGCCACCATCTGCGACCCCGCGGCGGCCTGGGCCACCGCGATCGAGGCGTAGCGCTCCAGCGTGGCGTCGTTGTCCACGTCGCCGGACGGGGTGAGGATCCCGCAGTGCCCGTTGTCGGTGAACTCGTCGAGGCAGGTGTCGGCCATGACCACGACCGCGTCGCCGACCTCGGCGTTCACCTCACGCAACGCCACCTGGAGGATCCCGTCGGGATCGTCGGCGGCCGAGCCCCGCGCGTCCTTCACCGCGGGGATCCCGAACAGGATGATCCCGCCGACGCCGGCCTCCGCCGCCTCGTGCGCGGCCTTGCGCAGCGAGTCGCGGGTGTGCTGGAAGACACCCGGCATCGAGGCCACGGGCTGCGGCTCGGCGATGCCCTCCTTGACGAACGCGGGCAGGATCAGGTCGGCGGCGTGCAACCTGGTGCCCGCCACCATCCTGCGCAGGGCGGGGCTGCGACGCAGCCGCCGCGGCCGGGCCACAGGGTACTGCGCGGTCATACGCCACTCCTCAATCGCGAAAACGCGAAGGCTAAGAATTCACCTGGCTCTTCTCCTGGCGCCCCGGCGGTTCTGCGACGGCCGGCGCGGGGTGTCGCCCGCCGCCAGCGCCGCCTGGCGCTGCTTGGCTCCGTACTCGGCCACCGCGGCGGCCAGGGCGGAGGCAGACGGCTTGTCGGCCATCACGTCCACCCGGAGCCCGAACTCCTCGGCCGTCTTGGCCGTCTGCGGCCCGATGACCGCGATCACCGTGACGTTGTGCGGCTTGCCCGCGATGCCCACCAGGTTGCGCACGGTGGACGAGGACGTGAAGAGCACGGCGTCGAAGCCGCCGCCCTTGATCGCCTCGCGGATGGGCGCGGGCGGCGGCGCGGCCCGCACGGTGCGGTAGGCGGTGACGTCGTCGCACTCCCAGCCCAGCTCGGTGAGCCCGGCCACCAGCGTGTCGGTGGAGATGTCGGCCCGCGGCAGCAGCACCCGGTTGATCGGGTCGAGCATCGAGTCGTACGGCGGCCACTCGGCCACCAGCCCCTCGGAGGACTGCTCCCCCGACGGCAGCAGGTCGGGCTTGACCCCGAACTCGACCAGGGCCCGCGCGGTCGCGTCGCCCACGGCCGCCACCTTGAGCCCGGCGAAGGCCCGCGCGTCGAGGCCGTACTCCTCGAACTTCTCGCGCACCGCCTTGACCGCGTTGGCGCTGGTGAAGGCCACCCACTCGTAACGGCCCGTGACGAGCCCCTTGATGGCGCGATCCATCTGCTGCGGCGTGCGGGGCGGCTCGACCGAGATGGTCGGCACCTCCTCGGGCACCGCGCCGTACGCGACGAGCTGCTCGGACAGGCTGCGCGACTGCTCCTTGGTGCGGGGCACCAGCACCCGCCAGCCGAACAGCGGCTTGGTCTCGAACCACGACAGCTTGTCACGCAGCCCCACGGCCTCGCCGACCACGATGAGCGCCGGCTCGGTGAAGCCGGCGTGCTTGAGGTCGGGCTGGAGCCGGCCGAGCGAGGACACGACGGTGTACTGCTCGGTGGTGGTGCCGCCGCTGCTGACCGCGACGGGCGTGGTGTCGGGCTTGCCGCCCGCGATGAGCGCCTTGCCGATGGCCACGGCGTCGCCGATGCCGTTGTAGATCACCAGGGTGCCGCGGCAGGCGGCGTGCACGGCCCAGTCCTGCTCCTGCGCGGCGTCCACGACCCGGAACTCGGGGACGGCGCTCGCTGCCGGGATGCCCGCGTACGTGAGCACGGCGGTCGCGGGCGGCACGCCGGGAACGATCTCGAAGTCCACCTCCGCCGCGGCGCAGGCCGCGACCTCCTCGGTGATCGAGGAGAACAGCATCGGGTCGCCCTCGCACAGGCGCACCACGAGCTGCCCGTGCTTGGCCCGCTTGACCAGGTCGTCCTCGACGATTTCGACGCCTTCGCGGCAGTGGCGCAGCAACGGGCGGTGTGCTTCGTCGTCGCCGAGCACCACGGCGTCGGCCTTGGCGAGCAGCTCGGCGGCGCGGAGCGTGAGCAGGTTGGGATCGCCGGGTCCCGCGCCCACGAAGGCGACGAATCCGGAGGTTGGACTATCGGAGCTCAATGGGAATGCTCCCCCATCAATCTGTCGGCTCCTTCGGCGATCATCTCGGCCGCCAGGCGGCGGCCCAGGTTCGCGGCCTCCGAAGGAGATCCGGCGGTGGACTTGCGGACCGCCTCGCGGCCGTCGATGGCGACGACCACGGCGGTCAGGTTCAGAGTGTGCCCGTCATCGGCCGCGAAAGCACCCACCGGAGCGGCGCAACCAGCCTCGAGAGCCGCCAGCACGGCTCGCTCGGCGGTCACCGCGGAGCGCGTGCGCGGGTCGTCGAGAACGCTCAGGAACTCGATGAGGTCGGCCCTGTCGGACCTGCACTCCACGGCCAGCGCGCCCTGACCGGGAGCCGGCAGCAACTCCTCCACCTCGAAGATCTGTGCGATTTCGGCGTCACGGCCGATCCTGGTCAGGCCGGCCGAGGCCAGCACGACCGCGTCGAGCTCACCTGAGGTTACCTTGCCGATACGCGTGTCGGCGTTGCCGCGGATCGGGACGTACTCCAGATCGGGCCGAAGCGCGCTCAGCATGGCGATCCGGCGCGGCGAGCCGGTGCCGACCCTGGCGCCGGGCGCCAGGTCGGCGAACTTGTGCGGGCCGACCAGCGCGTCGCGGTGGTCGTGCCGGGCCGGGATCGCCGCCAGCGTGAAGCGCGGGTCCTGCTTGGTCGGCAGGTCCTTCAGCGAATGGACGGCGAAGTCGACCTCGTCCTCCATGAGCTTGTCGCGCAGCGCGCTGACGAACACGCCCGTGCCGCCGAGCTGCGCGAGGTGAGCCTTGGTGACGTCGCCGAACGTCGTGACGCCCACCAGCTCGACCGCGCGCCCGGTGAGCCGCGTGTAGTCGTCGGCCACCATCTGGGACTGCGTGGTGGCCATCAGACTACGACGCGTCCCCAGCCGCAGAGCCGCCGATGTCACAGCTCCACCTCCCTCACGGCCTCGGGCATCTTCGGATCGAGATTGAACAGCTCACGCAGCGCTTCCGCATAATGATCGCCTCCTGGGCAGGTGGCGAGTTGCTTGACACGCACCGTGGGCTCGTGGAGCAGCTTGTCGACGACCCGCTGCACGGTCATGGCGACCTCGTCGCGTGCCTTCTCGTCGAGGTCGGGCACCCGCATGAGCAGGCGGCCGAGCTCCGACTCGACCACACTCGCCGCCTTGCTGCGCAGCGCCACCACGGTCGGGGTGACCTTGGCGGCCCGCTCGGCGTCGAGGTAGGCGCGCAGCTCCTCGGCCACGAGCGTGCGGACGGACTCGACGGCGTCGCCGCCGCGGGAGCCGATCCCGGACTCCTGGATGGTCTCCAGATCCACCAGCGTAACGCCGGGCACGGCCCGGACGCCCGGGTCGATGTCGTGCGGCAGCGCCAGGTCCAGCAGGAACGCGGGCCGGCTCAGCATGTCGGGCGTGATGACGTGACGTCCGGCGCCCGTGCAGGTGATGACGATGTCGGCCCCGGCCAGCTCGTCGGCCACGGCGGCGAAGCCCACCGCCCGGCCGCCGACGGACTCGGCCAGCCGCGCGCCGCGCTCGTACGTACGGTTGGCCACCACGATGTCGGTGACCCCGGCGCGCGCCAGCGTGACGGCGGCCAGCGAGCTCATGGAGCCCGCCCCGACCACCAGCGCCCGCCGCCCGGCCAGGTCGCCCGCCAGGGCCAGGCCGGCGGAGACGAGGGAGGCGCCCGCCTTGTCGATGCCGGTCTCGTGGTGCGCCCGCTTGCCGACCCGCAGCGCCTGCTGGACCAGCTCGTTGAGGGTGGCGCCGACGGTGCCGTGGCGCTGCGCCAGCTTGAGCGCCTGGCGGACCTGGCCGAGGATCTGGCCCTCGCCCACGACCATGGAGTCGAGCCCGCACACCATGGAGAACAGGTGCTCGACGGCCCGCTCCTCGTAGTGCACGTAGAGGTGCGGCGTCAGCTCCTCGACCGGGACGCCCGAGTGGACGCCGAGCAGGCCGGTGACGGCGGTGACGGCGGCGTGGAAGCGGTCGACCGTGACGTAGACCTCGACCCTGTTGCAGGTCGAGACCACCATGGCCTCCGCTACGCAGGGATCCTGCTGCACGTCGTACAGGAGTTTGGCGAGCGCGTCGCCGGTGACCGAGACGCGCTCCAAAAGCGCCACCGGAGCGGTCCGGTGGCTGAGTCCGATAGCCAGAACACTCATTGACTGTCCACCGCCATGAGTGGCCCCCCAGCCTTGCGTTGCTCGTGGAACGCGAGAATCTGCAGTTCGATAGATAGGTCGACTTTACGGACATCGACGCCGTCCGGCACGGAAAGCACAACTGGGGCGAAGTTCAGGATGCTGGTCACGCCCACGGAAATCACGCGATCGCACACTTCCTGCGCCGCTGCCGCCGGTGTCGCCAGAACCACGATCGAGACTCCACGCCGCTTGATGACGGCTTCCAGTTCGTCGATGTGCTCAACATTCAACCCCGCGATGGTGTCGCCCACGACTTCGGGGTCGGCGTCCACGAGCGCCGCGACCCGGAAGCCCCTGGAGACGAAACCGCCGTAGTTGGCGAGCGCGCGGCCGAGGTTGCCGACTCCGACGATCGCGACCGCCCAGTCCTGCGTCAGGCCGAGCTCGCGGGAGATCTGGTAGACGAGGTACTCGACGTCATAGCCTACGCCGCGGGTGCCGTAGGAGCCGAGGTGTGACAGATCTTTGCGCAGCTTGGCCGAGTTGACGCCGGCGGCGACGGCCAGGTCCTCGGAGCTGACGGTCGCGATGCCCCGCTCGGCCATCCCGTGCAGCGCCCGGAGGTACAACGGAAGCCTGGCGACCGTCGCCTCGGGGATGCCGCGGTCGCGGGGCTGGGACGGGCTCTTCACGTGCCGGAGCTCCAGGGGACGGGCGGTGTGGGGACCGCGTGAACGGAATCGAACCGTCTTTCAGGTTAATCCCTTTGTGAACCGATGCACAAAGTCGCGACGGTAGCGTGTGCGTATGCATCGCATCACGTTGCTCGGCAAGCCCGGCTGTCACCTGTGTGAGGACGCGCGAGAGATCATCGCCAAGGTGGCGGGCGAGCTCGGGGTGCCGTGGGAGGAGGTCAGCATCGAGTCCTCCGAGGAGCTTCAGGAGAAGTACTGGGAGATGATCCCGGTCACGCTGATCGACGGCGTGCAGCACGACTTCTGGCGGGTCGACGAGGCCCGGCTGCGGGCGGCCCTCAGTACATAGCCGTCGGGAGCGGCACCACCTTCGCGGCGTTGACGTTGAGCTCGATGACGTTGGTGGCCAACACCATCGCCTGCCGCTCGTTGAGGAACCTCTCGACGTGGGGCTGGCGCTGGTGGTCGCGGTAGGCGATCTCGTCGCGGTAGAGCTCGTAGACGATGCGCTGCAGGGGGGCCGACTTGACCGCGTGGCAGGCGTACACGAGCGTGTCGGGCTCGCCGCGGCGCACGGCCTCGACGGTCGCCTCGGCCAGCCGGTCGAACGCCTCGCCGGCCCCGTCCATGATCGTGAAGACGGTGAGCAGGCCGTAGATGTTCGGTGAGGGCTTGCCGGAGCCGGGCTGCTGTTGCTGCTGCGACCCGGGCGAGAACAGCTCGGCGCCCGGGTAGACCGCGCCGGTCCCCGGCATCGCGAAGTCGGGGCGCTGGGGCGGCGCCTGCCCGGCGGGCGGCGCGCCGTTCATGATGTAGCCGGTCGAGGGCCCCGAGTCGGGCGGCGGCGCCATGCGCGCGGCGTAGTCCACCCCCTGGTCGCCCGCACGGTATTCGGCCACCAGATCGCCCAGGCCCGACGACCTGCGCGGCGGGGAGGGCGGGAGCCCGGGACCGCCGGGAACGGGCTCCGGCATGCCCCTGGGGCCCGGCGGGGGCGCCTCGTCGCGGAACATGGGCCGCTCGTCATGGTGCTGCGCACGCTCCTCGCGGCGCTGAGAGCGATCGTCGCGGCGCGAAGGGCGCTCGTCGCGGTCGGAGTCGAAGTCGTCCTCGTCGTCGTCCTCGTACGGCGCCAGGGGCCGCAGCACGGTGTACCAGACGGCCGCCGCGGCGACGGCGAGCAGCGCCGTGGTGAACAGCGCCGGCACCGTGAACCTCATCGCGCCCACGAGCGCCATCCCCGAGGGGACGATGACCGCCGACGCGTGCAGGTTGTCGGTGTCGTATTCGTCACCCTGACGCCACTTGAGCCCCGCCACGACGAGCATGCCGAGCATGACCAGTACGTCGACGACGTGCACGCCGAGCAGCAGCTTGTCGGGGATGATCGCCCAGAAGTTGGCGGCCGCCGGCAGTGACTTGCCCAGCTCCTCGCTCTTGAGCGGGTCGAAGACGAGGATGGCCACCGACACGACCGTCAGGGCGATGCCGAACAGCCATGCGAGGAACCTCGGCGGCGCCTTCTCCGCCAGCAGCTGGACCATGCCGACGGCCAGCCAGAGCGGCGCCAGCAGGGATCCCGTGATCTGGTAGATCCGGAACGTGACCGAGCCGAACCCGAAGACGTAGCCGATACCGATCACGGCCAGTGACAGGCAAAGAGACACGACTGCAACGGTCCAGGCGATCAACCACCCCTCAGGCTCGTCGCGAAGTCGTTGAATCAGGGCGCCCACCGCGATCGCGGCCAGGAGCGCACCGGCGAAAGCTATGACAGCAACGAGGATCTCCATGATGACTCCAATGCTGCCGGACGAGCCTCCCAGACCGGTAGCCGAAGAGGGAACGGGTCGGGAGACACGGTATCTGCCGATTACGCCTAGTCATGCCAGCAAGCTGTGGATTGTGGAATTTCCGGTTGATTTCTAGAGTGTTCGAGCACGCCGCACCCCTTACCCGTAGGGATACCGGATGCCTGACTCGTCACCGTTCGCCGGGCTACTTGCGCCAGCGGTCGCTGTGCCTGCCCGGACGGGCGAGCCCGCCGTGCGCGAAGAAGTGCCCGACGACATCCGCACGCTGGTGCTGCATGCCAAAAGTGGCTGCACCGATTCCTTTGGCACGCTCTACGACCGATATGTGGATCTGGTCTACCGCTACATCTACTTCCGGGTGGGGTCACACCAATTAGCCGAGGACCTCACCAGCGAGACCTTCCTGCGCGCGCTGCGCAGGATCGGCGACTTCACGTGGCAGGGGCGCGATTTCGGCGCCTGGCTCGTGACCATCGCCAGGAACCTGGTCACCGACCACTTCAAGTCCGGTCGCTACCGGCTGGAGATCCCGACGGGCGAGATCATCGACGTACCTCTCGACGGCTCGCACATCCCTGAGAACGCCGTGGTCAACGCGATTATCAACGACAGGGTGCTGCGTGCCGTACGAGATCTCAATCCCGAGCAGCAGGAGTGTGTGGTCCTGCGCTTCCTGCACGGCCTCTCGCTCGCGGAAACCGCGCTGATCATGGGGAAGAAGAGTGGAGCGATCAAAGCGCTGCAGTTCCGTGCCGTCCGGGCGCTGGCCAGGGCACTTAAGCACGATCTGGCGTAACTTCCCCCATCCGCATCTCGTTAGTCAGATGTCACTGCCGGATCAGTCAGGGAGCTGTCATGGGTAGGGCGCGCAGGGAGCGGGAGCTCGTGCTCGAGCACCTCGCGGAGCTGCGCAGCCTGCCGCTCGGCGGCATGCCCGAGCCCGCCTTCCGCGAGCGGCTGCGCGCGGAGCTCCTCTCCGGCGCGCTCCTGGACGCCCCCGAGCCGGAAAAGCCCGCTCACCGCCGCCCCGCGCGCCGGAGGCCGCTGCTGTCGCAGCTGGCCACGCTGGGGCTGGCGGCGGCCATGATGGTCTCCTCCTTCGCCACGTACCAGTCGGTGCCGGGAGACTCCCTCTACCCGCTCAAGCGCGCCGCGGAGAGCACGCTCGTACGCCTCAGCAGCGACGACGCCGAACGTGGCGAACGCGAGCTCGACTCGGCCAAGACCCGGGCCAGGGAGGTCGCCACCCTGCTCGGCTCGGCCGAGGGCGGCCCGCTGGTCGGCAGGACGCTGAAGGACATGGAGGAGTCGACGCGCTCGGGCATCAGCCGGCTGGAGCGGGCGGAGCCGCGCTCCCCTAAGATCAAGACCTTCGCCCGTGACCAGAAGAAGGTGGTCGGGCCTATACTCACGCAGCTCGACGACTCACAACTTGCCCAGGCGGAGGGATACCTTGACTACATCGAGGGTCTGGTCGCGCCTGACTAGGAAAGTAAGCTGAGCGCCATGTGGCGGCTAATTCGACGACGACACGAGGTGGCGCCCGAGGCCGCCGGCGAGGCCGCGGCGCAGGCGGCGGCCACCGTCGCCCCGGTCGAGCCGGACCTGCAGGCGGCGGCGTTCTTCGACGTCGACAACACGATGATGCGCGGGGCCTCGATCTACCACTTCGCCAGAGGGCTGGCGACGCGGGGCATGTTCACGACGTCCGACCTGATGAAGTTCGCGGTCGGGCAGGCCGTGTTCAGGCTGCGCGGCAACGAGAACCCCGAGCACATCGCGGTCGCCAGGGAGACGGCGCTGGCGTTCGTGGCGGGGGCCAAGGTCGACGACGTCGTACGCCTCGGCGAGGAGATCTACGACGAGGTCATGGCCGACCGCATCTGGGGCGGCACCCGTTCCCTGGCCCAGAGCCACCTGGACGCGGGCCAGCGCGTCTGGCTCGTCACCGCCACCCCCGTGGAGCTGGCCCGCGTCATCGCGCAGCGGCTCGGCCTGACCGGCGCCCTCGGCACGGTCGCGGAGACCCGCGACGGGATCTACACGGGACGCCTGGTGGGCGACCTCCTGCACGGTCCCGCCAAGGCGGAGGCGGTGCGGGCCCTGGCCCGCCGCGAGGGGCTCGACCTGACCCGCTGCACGGCCTACAGCGACTCGGCCAACGACCTGCCGATGATGTCGCTGGTGGGCTCGGCGGTGGCCATCAACCCGGACAGCGAGCTGCGGGAGCACGCCAGGAAGCACGACTGGCCCATCAAGGACTTCCGCACCGGCCGCAAGGCCACCCTGACGGCCCTGCCCATCGCGGCCGGCGTGGGCGCCATAGCCGGCGGCATCGCCGCCGGCATCGCCCTCCGCCGCCATTACCGCAATTCAATCTAGGTTTTACGGCTGAGCACGGGCGGCTCCACCCGCCGCCCAGTGTGAGGGGCTCGGAGAGCCCCGAACAGCGGAGCGGAGCGGAGCCATGAGCACGCCGGGCGCCGTTACGGCGAGTCCTCAACCCCCGAGGCGTTTGAAGAGCTTTCCGGCCTCCGGTTGTTTCCACTGCAGGCGGTTCTTGTCCTCCGGATACGGCTCCCACGGGATCGTCGTGAGGTCCAGCTTGGTGCCTGACAGCTCGCCGGCCAGCTCGTACATCGACTCCAGGTTCAGATCGGTCTTGACCGACCTGCTCATCGCCTCCAGGAACGGCTTGAGCCGCTCGGGCGAGGACAACCCCGACCGGGCCTTCTTCAGCATCGACAGCACGAGCGCCTGCTGCCGCTTCATCCGGCTGATGTCCGACCCGTCGCCGTAGTGCCGCAGCCGCACGTAACCCAGCGCCTTCTCGCCGTTCAGCATGTGCTTCCCGGCCGACAGCTTGAGCTTCGACTTCTTGTCGTCCACAGCTGTGGGCAACGTGACCTCGACGCCCCCCAGCGCGTCCACCATGCCCTTGAAGCCCGTGAAGTCCACCTCCACCGAGTGCTGGATCCGCAGCCCGGTCAGAGACTCCAGAGTGCGCTTGAGACAGCCCGCCCCGCCGGTGTTGTACGCGGAGTTGATCATGTCGACCCTGGAGGGCGACGAGCCGCAGCGGGGGATCGTGACCATCGAGTCGCGCGGGACGCTGACGACGGTGGCGCGGCCGCGGTCGGCGGGGACGTGGACGATCATGATGGTGTCGGACCGCTTGCCGGCGTTCTGCCGGGCCATCTGGGGACCGTACTTGGCGTTGCCCTCGCCCTCGCGGGTGTCGGAGCCGATCACCAGTACGTTCCGCGTGCCGCTCATGTCCACGGCCTGCGAACCGGCGGGCGGCGCGGCCGTGTGGCGGCCGCTGACGAGCACGGCGGGCACGGCGACGGCGCTCGCGGTGGCCACCGCGACGAGTCCCGCCGTCCACCAGGCGCTCCACCGGCGGCGGGGACGGCCGCGCAGCAGGCGTTCGCGCTGGCGGACGAGCGTCGCGGGCGCCTCGTGCCCGATCTCCTCCCCGAGGTCCCGGAGCAGCTTCAGGTCGTCCATCGTCACTCCTCCTCCATGGGGTTGGTGTCGCCGAGCGCGGCCCGCACCTTCCGCCTGCCCCTGTTGAGGCGGGAGCGCACGGTCCCGATGGGGATGCCGAGCGCCCGCCCGACCTCCTCGTACGTGAGATCGCCCCAGGCGATGAGCAGCAGCACGTCCCGGTCCTTGGCGGGCAGCGCCGCGAGGGCCCCGGCCAGTTCGGCGCGGACGGCCTGGGCGGTGACCCCGGCGGCCACCCGGTCCGCGGGCGACTCCACGTCGGAGTCGACAGGGGCGCGCAGGAGAGCCCGGTAGCGGGCGGCCTCCTTGCGGTGGTGCCGGGAGATGAGCTTGGTGAGGATGCCGAAGAGCCACGGCCGGGCGTCCGGGTACGCCAGGTCGTAGCTCTTCCTGCGCGAGAAGGCGACCAGGAACGTCTCGCCGACGAGGTCCTCGGCCGGCTCGGGGCCGAGGCGTTTGGAGACGTACCGGTAGAGCATCGCGGAGTAGCGGTCGAAGAGCTCGGCGAACGCCTCGGGTTCGGTCCACGAGGCGCTCACGAGCTCCGAATCCGCACCCCTGGTGGCGGGTTGCGTGATCATCTCCGCCCTTCTGTGGGGGATCGGTCACGGATGTCTTGCCACAACCCGCCTAGAGGGTTCACATCTCCTTGAGCTGACCCCCGTCGATCACGAACTCGGCGCCGGTCGTGCTACCGGACCGCGGCGACGCGAGCAGGACGACCGCGTCGGCGATTTCCTGCGGGTGGACGAGCCGCCCCGTGGCCAGCTTCATCATGGCAGGAGCGACCTCGGCGATCACGCTCTTCTTGTCGGAGCCCACCATGCCCGCGAAGACCTCGGCCGCGCCGCCCTCCTTGGTCCACCAGTCCGTGAGCACCGGGCCGGGCATCACCGTGTTGACCCTGACCCCCTGGGGCCCGTACTCCTCCGAGACGGCCTTGGTGATCTGGTTCACGGCCGCCTTGGCGGCGCCGTAGTCGACGTTGATGGGGCCGGCCTGCCTGCTCATGGTGGAGGAGACGTTGACGATCGAGCCGCCGCCCCGCTCCAGCATGACGGGCAGGGCCGACCGGATCATGCGTACGACCGAGAACAGGTTGAACTCGAACATGGCCGCCCAGTCCTCGTCGGAGGGCGTCAGGAACCCGGCGCGCGGCAGCGTCGCCCCGGGCGGCGGGCCGCCGGCGTTGTTGACCAGGATGTCCACCCCGCCGAACTCCTCCACGGCCCGCGCCACGACCCGCGCGGGCGCCTCGGGGTCCATGAGGTCGACGGCCACGTGCACGACCTTGTCGGGCAGCTCGTCCGTACGGGTCCGCGAGGCCGCCACGACGTGGGCGCCCTCCTCGGCCAGGGTGGTGGCCACGGCCAGTCCGATGCCCTTGGACGCGCCGGTGACGACGGCGACGCGGCCGGAAAGCTGAAGATCCATGGGATTCCTCACGGTGTTCGGCGAATTTGTCGCCCGTTGAACACCGGTGGCGCCCCGCAGGTTTCACACGAAGGGCGGGAAGGCGTGCCCTCGGCGCAGCCGCAGCTCGTTGAGCATCTGCTGGATGACCTCGCGTACGTGGTCGGTGAGGTTGAAGACCAGCATCGGGTCGTCGGCGGCGGACGGCTCGTACTCGTCGGTGCGGATCGGCTCGCCGAACTCGATCATCCACTTGGACGGCAGCGGCACCAGCCCGAGCGGCCCGAGCAGCGGGAAGAACGGCGTGATCGGCAGATAGGGCAGCCCGAGCATCCTGGCCAGGAACTTCAGGTCGCCGATCTTGGGATAGATCTCCTCGGCCCCGACGATCGCGGTGGGCACGATCGGCACCCCCGCGCGGATGGCCGAGGCCACGAAGCCGCCGCGGCCGAACCGCTGCAGCCGGTAGCGGTCGGAGAACGCCTTGCCCACACCCTTGAAGCCCTCGGGGAACACCCCGACCAGCTCGCCCTTGCGCAGCAGCCGGTCGGCGTCCTCGGGGCAGGCCAGCGTGTGGCCGGTCTTGCGGGCCAGGTGGCTCAGCACCGGGAGCTGGTAGACCAGGTCGGCGCCGAGCAGCCGCAGCGGCCGGCCGGCCTCGTCGTGCAGGGCCACCTGCAGCATCAGCGCGTCGAGCGGCAGCGTGCCCGAGTGGTTGGCCACGACCAGCGCCCCAGTCTCGTCGGGGATGTTCTTGAGCTGGACCGTCTCGACCCTGAACCAGTCGTTGTAGAGCGGCCTGATCAGCTCCAGGACGACCTTGTCGGTCAGCTCGGCGTCGTAGCCGAACTCGTCGACCTCGTAGTCGCCGTCGACGCGCCTGCGCAGGAAGGCCAGCATCTTGGCCACCCGATCGGGCTCCTCGAACGACGGCGCCGCGCTGATCGGGATCACCACGGCGTCCTCATGCTCCTGGGGAACGCTCAACTCCGCACACCTCCGAGCGGGTGCAGGCCGTGCGAGCGCAAGAAGTCGTCGAACGCCGCCCCGGTCGTGAACTTGGGCTTCCATCCGAGCGCCGCCTCCAGCGCGGAGGTGTCGACCGCGCGGCCATGACACAACAGCCTGACCTGCTCGGGCGAGTATTCGACCAGCCCGAGCCTGCGTACGGCGTTGCCCAGCACCTTGAACGCGGGCGAGGGCAGCGGCATCGAAGGCCGGCCCGCCCGCCTGGCGCACTGCGACAGCAGCAGCACGCCTGCCCCGGCCACGTTGAACGTGCCGGGGTGCTCTTCCGTCGCCATCCGGCGCAACACCTCGACCGCGTCGTCCTCATGGATGAACTGCAGTCGCGGGTCGAAGCCGAACACCGTCGGCAGCACCGGCTGGGTGAAGTAACGGGTCAGCGGCGAGTCGACGCCGGGACCCATGAAGTTGGCGAAACGCAGCATCGACACCGTCACGTCGGGACGGCGCCGGGCGAAACCCCGGACGTAGCCCTCGACCTCGACCGCGTCCTTGGCATAACCGTGGGTGGGGCCGTCGTGGGGCTCCAGGTCCTCGGTGAACACCGCGGGATCCCGCGGCGACGAGCCGTAGACGGCGGTGGTGGAGCGGACCACCACGCGCCGCACGGTCGCCGACCGCTGGCAGGCACCGAGCAGTTGCATGGTGCCGATCACGTTGTGCTCTTTCATGGCGGCCCTGCCACCGCTCCTCGACGGAGCGCTGACCAGGCTCATGTGCACAACGGTGTCGATGTCGGCAGCCGCGATCACCTGAGCGATGTCAGGGCTGCGCAAATCCACCCGGACGAACTCAGTCCGGCCGAGAGAGATGCCGCCGTCCCGCGTGAGCCAGGGGGGCGGCACGGTGTCAACTCCAATGACGCGGCTGATGTCCGGGTCGGACGCAAGAACGCTCGCCACCCGGGCGCCGATGTGGCGCGAGACCCCGGTGACCAGCACGGTGTGGGTCATCAGCGCCTCGCAGCTGCGTAAGTTACTTCTTGTTACGCCGCTGGATGCGCGTCTTCTTGAGCAGCTTGCGGTGCTTCTTCTTAGCCATCCGCTTGCGGCGCTTCTTGATCACAGAGCCCACGGGACCCCCAGGTACTGATAGCAAGTCTGACCGGAGTGCGAGCGCACACCGGCTCACAGACTACCGGCGATCGACGGTGGATCGCCCCACCGGGGGGTGAGAGCCCGGTCGCGCCTTCCGGCGGCCGGGCCCCTCCCGGGACAGCTTTCACGACATTCACGACATGACGGGTCACATCGCTACTTCAGCCTGCCTCGATGTAGGCCTCCCGCAGATAGTCGTGTACCGCCTGCTCAGGCACCCTGAACGACCGGCCGACACGGATGGCCGGCAACTCGCCAGAGTGGACGAGCCGGTACACCGTCATCTTGGACACCCTCATGACCGTCGCCACTTCCGCGACGGTCAGGAACTTCACCTCACTGAGAGGTCTTTCGCCTGCACCCATCGGACGCCTCTTCCGCACGTGTTTCCGGGTTATCCCCACTGGTGCCATTGCTCACGCACGTGTACTGCCGTCAGCGTAAGTCGGGACTCCGGGTGCGCAAACCCCCTAGTTTCTCAGTCGCCGGAGCCGTCTGTCAGCCGAACCAGCGAAAGCGCTGGTGAGCAGCCGGGCAGAGCACCTCACCTGGACGTTGGAACTGTCCAAGTTGCCACACATAAGAGTCGCCGGAGCCCCATCAAAAGTTGGCAAAGGGACAGCGAGCCCCTTGGAATGCAGGCGCGAAAAGACGGTATGCGGAGGACCGAATTCGACTCAAAGGGCTCGTGAGACCTGAGTGACGATCCGCTCCGTCAGCGGAGCGTAAAAGCGTGGTAGCACATTGTCATCAAGTGGTACGACCACGTCAATCTTTCCTTCGGCCTCGCCGAGGAACAGTCCGGGGTCGTTGCTGTCGGCGAACGCCACTGTGTGCGCACCGGCCTCTCCCGCCGCTCCCGCCCAGCCGTGGTCGGCGATCACGAGATCGGGAAGCTTCCCGCCGAGCTCGTCGATCATGTGGCACATGGGCGTGGCGTCGTGGGTGTGCACGAACGCGCCCCTGTCGTCGAGCATGGCGACGTCCTGCAGGTAGCGGATCTTCCGCCGACGCCCGAAATTGGCCCCGGAGTACGACCATCCCTCGCCCGGCGCGAGCAGTTCGGCCCCGCGCTCGGCGCAGAGCCGCGCCAGCGGAAGGTGCACGGCGAGCAGCCCGGTCGGGTGCCCGGTGGCGAGCAGGACGCGCGGGTTCTCCCGCGACAGCACGGCGGCGATGGACTCGGCCATGTCGTCGAGCGCGTCGATCGTCAGGTCGGGATCGATGGTGTCCTGGCCCCAGCGGTGGTCGGGGTCGGAGACCACGCCGGCCGACTTGGCCATGAGCGCCAGGATGTCGCGGTACGACCACGGCTGGTCGAAGGTCAGGCCCAGCTTGTAGTGCGGGTCGCCGTTGGCGAGCGAACTGTAGTGGTCGAGGTTGTTCTCTCGGGGGGTCGCGACGTCGCCGGCTATTCGAGTCTGGACAAGGTGCTCTCGTAGTTGGTCGCGGCTAAGCACAGCACTTCCTCGTTAGGGCATTGGATCGAGGCCGTGCAGGGGGAACACCGCATGTCGGGTCGCCATGACAGCACGGTCAATGGGGTCCGCTGGGTCATAACCACCAGAGATGTCACGAAATTCCGGATTGCGACCATCCGTCATCGTGAGCGGCGGCGTCTCGCCCGTACGTTCCCTGACGAACTGGCGCCAGCTCTGGCTCGTCGGCGTGGCCGGATCGATCGGGTGACCGGCCAGCTCGGCGATGAGATGGGTCCACGCCCGCGGCACCACCTGCACCAGCTCGTAACCGCCGCCACCGGTGGCGATCCACCGGCCGCCGGCGGTCTCGTGGGCCAGGCGGTGCAGGGCGGCGTACGCGGCCCGCTGGCCGTCGACGCTGAGCATCAGGTTGGCCAGGGGGTCGAGCGCGTGGCTGTCGCAGCCGTGCTGGGTGACCAGGATCTCCGGCCTGAACTCGTGCAGCAGCGGCGGCACGACCGCGTGGAAGGCCCGCAGCCACCCCGAGTCGCCGGTCCCCGCGGGGAGCGCGACGTTGACGGACGTGCCCTCCGCCCCGGTCTCCTCCGGGAAGCCGGTGCCGGGGAACAGCGTGCGCGGGCTCTCGTGCAGGCTGATCGTCAGGACCCTGGGGTCGTCGTAGAAGACCGCCTGGACGCCGTCGCCGTGGTGGACGTCCACGTCCACGTACGCGATGCGGCCGGCCCCCTGCCGCAGCAGCCAGGCGATGGCCAGCGCAGGGTCGTTGTAGACGCAGAAGCCGCTCGCGGTGGAGGGCATCGCGTGGTGGAGGCCGCCGGCGACGTTGACGGCGTGCTCGGCCGAGCCCTCCCAGACCGCGCGGGCGGCGGCCAGCGAGGCGCCGGCGATCAGCGCGGAGGCGTCGTGCACGCCCTGGAACGCGGGATTGTCCGGCGTGCCGAGCCCGGCGCCGAGATCGGGCCGGCCGGCGGCGGACACGCGCTTGACGGCCTCGATGTAGTCGCTCGTGTGGACCATGGCCAGCTCGGCGTCGGTCGCGGGCTCGCAACCGGCCATCTCGACCTTGTCGAGCACGCCGAGCGCGCGGGCGAGCGCCATGGTCAGCTCCACCCGCACGGGGGCGAGCGGATGGCTCGGGCCGAAGTTGTAGGAGGTGAGAGCGTCGTCCCAGATCACCCGCGCCGACCGGCTCATCCCAACCCCTTCTCATGGCCTCCACTCCGTGGAGGCGGCTCGGTCGCTGGGGAGCCGTCGCCTTTTCTCGTCGCCCTGGTCGCCGCGCTCCCGCCGCTCCTCAGTCCAGGCGACGGCGCTCCCTCGCTCGCTTGGGGCCGACGTTACCGCAGGGCAGACGTGGCGTTGTAGTCCAGGACCAGCCAGCCGATCTAGAAATTTCGTGATTAGGGTCGTAGCGTGCGGCGAACCTTCCTCAAGATCGTGCGCTACTTCAGACGTCCCAGGGTCTTCGACACGACGCTGGTGGTCGTGCTCTCCCTCCCCGGCCTGATCGCGCTGCTCTTCATGCTTCCCCGGGGCGACATGGACTCCGTCCGGAGCGTGGTGTTCTACCTGGCGGGCATGCCGTTCCTGCTCATGCGCCGCCGCAGGCCGCTCGTCACCGTCGCGCTGGTGACCGCGGTGGACGTCGCGAACATCGCGATCGAAACGGCGCTGAACAGCGGCGTGGCCGCGTCCATCGCGCTCTACAGCGTGGGCCGCTACACCGCGGGCCGCACGACCGCGATCGCGACGGCGGCGGTGTTCGTCGAGTACGCGACGGCGGCGCAGGTGCTCAGGCAGTTCACCGGCGGCTGGGTGATCTCCCTGTTCTCCGTCGGCGTGCCCGTGGGGATCGGGCTGATCGTCCGGCTCAGGACCGAACTCGCCGAGCGCGGCCGGCGCGAGGCCGCCGACGCGGCCGTGCGCGCCGAGCGGCGGCGCATCGCCAGGGAGCTGCACGACGTGGTCGCCCACCACATCACCGTCATCAACGCCCTGGTCGGCGGGGCGCGGGCGACGCTCCCTCCCGAGCAGGAGGTCACCAGGAACGCTCTGGAGAGCGCCGAGCAGACCGCCCGGCAGGCGATGTCGGAGATGCGCCGCCTGCTGGACGTGCTCAGGGCGGACGGCAGCGAGGGCCCGGACGCCGCGACGGGGGTGGGCGCGGACCGGCTACCCTCGTTGATCAAGGAGGCGAAGTCGGCGGGGCTGCCCGCCAGCCTGATCGTGACGGGCGAGCCCGTCGCCCTGCCCGCGACCGTCGACCACGCCGTCTACCGGATCGTGCAGGAGGCGCTGACCAACACCCGCAAGCACGCGACCAGCGCCAGGGCGAGCGTGCGGCTGGCGTACGAGCCCCGGGCCGTGGAGGTCGAGGTGGTGGACGACGGGCTGGCGGCCGGCGGCGGCACGCCGGGGTTCGGGCTCGGCGGCATGGCCGAGCGGGTGGCGTTATGCGGCGGCCAGCTCTCGACCGGGCCCCGCCCAGAAGGAGGCTTCCGCGTGCACGCCCGCATCCCCCTGGAGGCGCCGTGAAGATCAAGGTACTGCTGGCCGACGACCACGAGCTGGTCCGCAAGGGCTTCCGGCTGATGCTCGACGCGCAGCCCGACCTCGCCGTGGTCGGCGAGGCCGCGGACGGGGCCGAGGCGGTCGAGCTGTGCCGGCGGCTGCGGCCCGACGTGGTGCTGATGGACCTGCACATGCCGGGCCTGGACGGGGTGCGCGCGACCGAGCTGATCACCGCGGAGCTGCCGGAGGTGCGGGTGCTCGCGCTGAGCACGTTCGACCTGGACGAGAACGTGGTCGCGGCGCTCAGGGCGGGCGCCGGCGGGTTCCTGCCCAAGGATGTCTCCCCCGAGGAGCTCATCGAGGGCGTACGCGTGGTGCACCGGGGCGAGTCGGCCGTCGCGCCGCGCCTGCTGACCCGGCTGATCGGCACGTTCGTACGTGTGACGGATCCGCAGCGAAGCGAGGACCTCCATCACACGACGCCGAGCGCAGCTCGGCCGGAAGGCAGGGCCCGCCCGAGGCCGATCCCCGCCGGGCTGGACGGGCTGACCGACCGCGAGCGAGAGGTCCTCGTGCTGATCGCCCGCGGCAGGTCCAACTCCGAGATCGCCCAGGACCTGTCCGTCTCCCCCTCGACCGTCAAGAACCACGTGACGAGCCTGTTCGCCAAGATCGGCGTCAGGGACCGGGCGCAGGCCGTGATCGCGGCGTACGAGGCGGGGTTGATCCGCCCAGGAGAGTAGGACCAGGCTCCCAGACCCCCTCGCCGGAGACGGTTCCCGGGCAGGAGGAAACCGGGTGCGCGCGACGGCACGCTGGGATCATGAGCGCGATACGAGCCACGAACCTGAGCAAGCGCTACGGCGGCACCACGGCCGTCGCAGACCTGTCCTTCGACGTCGAGCCGGGCCAGGTGACCGGATTTCTGGGGCCCAACGGGGCCGGCAAATCGACGACCATGCGCATGATCCTCGGGCTCGACCGGCCGTCCGGCGGCTCGGTGCTCGTGGACGGCCGGCCGTACGGGGAGCTGAGGCACCCGCTGCGCAAGGTGGGCGCGCTGCTGGACGCCAAGGCCGTGCACGGCGGGCGGAGCGCGCACAACCACCTGCTGGCCATCGCCCAGAGCAACGGCATCCCCGCGAGCCGCGTGAACGAGGTGCTGGACGCCGTGGGCCTGCGCGAGGTGGCCAGGCGGCGGGTCGGCGGCTTCTCGCTGGGCATGTCGCAGCGGCTGGGCATCGCCGCGGCGCTGCTCGGCGACCCGGAGATCCTGATCTTCGACGAGCCCGTCAACGGGCTCGACCCCGACGGCATCCTGTGGATCCGCACGTTCATGCGCAAGCTGGCCGCAGAGGGCCGGACCGTGTTCGTCTCCAGCCACCTGATGAGCGAGATGGCGCAGACGGCCGACCACCTGATCGTGATCGGCAAGGGGCTGCTCATCGCCGACACGAGCGTGCAGGAGTTCATCGGGCGCAGCTCGCAGGGGTACGTACGGGTCCGCTCGCCCCGTCTGGCCGAGGTGGCCGAGCTGGTCAAGGTCGGCGAGCTGCACCCCGACCACCTGCGCGTGACCGCGATGAGCATGCTCGAGATCGGCACTCTCACCGCGCGGGCCGGGATCCCGCTGGAGGAGCTGATGTTCGTGCAGCCCTCGCTGGAAGCGGCCTACATGGAGCTCACCAAGGACAGCCTGGAGTTCTCGTCATGATCGACATCCTCAGGTCCGAATGGACCAAGATCCGCTCGGTCCGCTCGACGGTGTGGACGCTGGCCGTCACCGCCCTGCTGATGCTGGGCATGGGCGCGCTCATCAGCCTCGCCGCGAAGAACTCGGCCGACGGGCCGATCGCCGCGGAGCAGGCGATCATGATGGGGCTGGTCGGCACCATGTTCGCCTCCCTGTCCATGGCCACGCTGGGCGTGCTGGTCATCTCCAGCGAGTACCGCACGGGCGGCATCCGCACGTCGCTGATGGCCGTGCCCAAGCGTATGAGCCTGCTGACCGGCAAGATCGTGGTGTTCACGGCGGTGTCCCTGGTCGTCAGCACGGTCGCGTCCGCGGCCTCGGTCCTCGTCAGCCTGACCGTCACGCAGCCGCCGGCGCTCGAGACGGGCGACGTGGTGCAGGCCGTGCTCGGGGGCGGCCTCTACCTGACCGCCTGCGGGCTGTTCGGGCTGGGGCTGGGCACGCTCATCCGGCACACGCCGGGCGCGATCGTCTCGGCCATCGCGCTGATGCTGGTCCTGCCGCAGGTGACGACCATGCTGCCCGGGCAGTGGGGCAAGACCGTGTCCGACTACTTCACCACCAACGCGGGCTCCCAGATCGTGATGCCCCGGGGCGGCAGCTCGCTCGGCCCGTGGGACGGGTTCGGCGTCTACCTCGTCTGGGTCGTGATCGCCATGATCGCGGGGGCCGTCCTGATGCAGAAGCGGGACGCCTGAGATCATTCGGCGCGGAGGGCGATGACGGGGTCCAGCCGGCCCGCCCTCCGCGCCGGCGCCACGCCGAAGAACACGCCGACCGCCGCCGACACCCCGAACGCCAGCGCGATCGACCACCACGTGATCGACGCGGGCACCTCGGTGAACGCCGCGATGGCCAGCGCGCCGCCCACCCCGAGCACGATCCCGGCGAGCCCGCCGATCGTGGTCAGCAGTACCGCCTCGATGAGGAACTGGGCCAGGATGTCGCGTTGCCTGGCCCCCAGCGCCTTGCGCAGCCCGATCTCCCGGGTGCGCTCGCGGACGCTGACCAGCATGATGTTCGACACGCCGACGCCGCCGACCAGCAGCGAGATGCCCGCGATGGCGGCCAGCACGCCGGTGAGCATGCCGAGCACGCTGCCGATCGTGCCGAGCAGCGCGGTCTGCGTGACCGCCGAGAACTGCTCGCCCGGATACCGCGCCCGCAGCGCCGCGGTCACCTTCTCCGACAGCGGGTCGATCTCCTCCGGCCCGGACGCGCCGACCGCCAGCCCGTTGATCCGCTCGATCCCGAACAGCCGCTGCGCCGTCGTCACCGGGATGTGGATCTCCTGGTCGCGGGAGAGCCCGAACGTCTGCCCGATCTCGGCGTACACGCCCACCACCCGGAACCTGGCCCCGGCCACCGTCACCTGCCGCCCGATCGGGTCCAGGTCGCCGAACAGCCGGTCGGCCACCTCCGAGCCGAGCACCGCCACCCTGCGCCGGGTGTCCACGTCGGTCTCGCTCAGCGGGCGGCCCTTGTCCAGGGGGCGCTCGAAGATGTTGACGAGGTTCTGGTCGGTGCCGATCACCGTGACGAACGCCTCGACCCTGCCGACGCGTACGGTCTCGCCCGACTGCAGCGAGACCGTGACCTTCGACGGGTCGCCCACCACGCGCCGCAGGTAGGCGACGTCGGCCAGGCCCAGCTTGCTCTGCGTCGGGGCCGCGCCGAGGCTGATGCGGCCGGGCACGACGAGGATGATGTTCGTGCCCAGGCCCGAGATCTGCTTCTCGATCTCGTCCTTCGCCCCGGTGCCGATGGCCACCAGGATCACCACGGCCAGCACGCCGATGATCACACCCAGCATGGTCAGCGCGCTCCGCAGGCGGTTCACCCGCAGGGCTTCCAGCGCCATCGTCAGCGCCTCGGCTGTGTTCATTGGCCTCACTCCGTTCGGCGCGCTCGGTCGCCTCCGTGCCGCCGCCTCACGCGATGTCCCTCTCGATCAGCCCGTCCCGCACGTAAATCTGCCGCCGGGCGTGGGCGGCGACGTCCGGCTCGTGCGTGACGAGCACCACCGCCACCCCGCCCTCGCCGTTGAGGCGGTCGAGGATGGCCATGACCTCGGCCCCGTTGGCGGTGTCGAGGTTGCCCGTGGGCTCGTCGGCCAGCAGCACCTTGGGCTCCCCGACCAGCGCCCTGGCGATGGCGACGCGCTGCTGCTCGCCGCCGGACATCTGGGACGGCCGGTGCTCCAGCCGGTGCCCGAGCCCGACCGCCTCCAGCGCCGTACGGGCCCGCGCGCGCCGCTCGGCCCGGCCGACCCCCCGGTAGACCAGCGGCAGCGCCACGTTGTCCAGCGCCGACGTCCTGGCCAGCAGGTGGAACGACTGGAAGACGAAGCCGATGGTCTTGTTCCGCAGCTCGGCCAGCTCGGTGTCGGACAATCCGGAGATCTCCACCCCGTTGACCTTGAGCACGCCCGAGCTGGGGCGGTCGAGGCAGCCGAGCAGGTGCATGAGCGTGGACTTCCCGGACCCTGAGGGCCCGACGATGGCGGCGAACTCGCCCTGGTCGATCCGGAGCGACACGCCGCGCAGCGCCTCCACGGCCACGCCGTCGAGCTGGTAGCGCCGGGTGAGGTCCACCGCCTCGATGGCGGCCGTCATGGGATCCGCTGCCCTTGCCGTACGGAGTCCGCGCCCTTGACCACGATCCGGTCGCCCACGGACAGCCCGCTCAGCACCTCGACCACCGCGTCTCCCTGGGCCCCCAGCTTGACCACGCGGCGCTCCGCCGCGCCGTTCCTGATCGCCCAGACCACGCTCTCGCGCCCGCTGGAGACGATGGCCGAGGCGGGGGCCGAGACGGCGGAGGGCGACTCGCGCACGGTCAGCCGCGTGACGGCGCTCATGCCCGGCTTGGGCGTGGGCGCCTTGGAGCCGTCGTCGAAGGCGCCGGGCCCGAGCGTGAGCCGCACCGGGTAGCTGACGCCGCCCGTGGTGCCCTCCATGGGGGTGACGCCGATGCCGGTCACCACGGCCGTGTACGTGGCGCCCGGCACCGCGTCCAGCTCGACGTCGGCGCGCACGCCCTTCTTGACCAGCAGCACGTCGGTCTCGTCGACGTCGGCGTCCAGGGTGAGCTTGGAGACGTCGGTGACGGTGACGATGGAGTCGCCCGCCGAGACGGGGACGCCCACCGCGACCGGGCTGCCGGCGGTGGAGCCGCCCGTCGACGGCAGGGACGGGAGCTGCTGCCCGCCGCCGGGGAGCTGGCTGAGCAGCCCTTCGACGCCGCCCGCGACCCCGCCGCCGCCCGAGGCGCGGCCGAGCGTGACGACGCCGCCGAACGGCGCCTTGATCGTGAGCGACCTGACCGTGCTCTCCGCCGCCTTGACCGCGGCCTTGGCCTGCGACTTCGAGGCCGCCTGCAGCGAGGCCATGGAGCTGGACAGCCCGCTGGTCACGCCGGACAGCAGGCCGCTGATCGAGCGGTTGAGCTGGGCGGTGATCGAGGCCAGGGCCCTGGTTTGCGCCTTGTGCTGGGCCTGCGCGAGGTCGATGGCGTTGAGGAGCTGCCTGCGCGTCCTCGCGTCCTCGACCTTCTTCGCCTCCTTGCGGGCCCTGGCGAAGTGGGCGGCCACCTTGCGGTCGAACGCCCGGGTGTCGAACGACGGCAGCCGGACCGCCGGCGTGCTGAAGCTCGCCGGGGTGGCCGCCTTGGAGGCCTGGCGGGCCTGCCGGAGCTGGCTCTGGGCCTGGGGTGAGCTGATCTTGACCAGGATCTGGCCCTTGCGCACGCGATCGCCCTCGCGGACGTACAGCTTGGCGATCGTGCCCTGGGCGGGCGAGCGCAGGGTCGCGGAGGCACGCGCGCCGACCGTGGCGGGGGCCTCCACGACCTCCGTGACCGGCCCCCGGCCGACCTCGCCGAGCTGGACCGCGGGCGGCGCCTCGGACGTGCAGCCGGTCAGTACGAAAAGGACGAGCAGCGGCGCGATGCCGCGACGTAACGTCACCCGACCCATCGTAGGAGTGAGGCCGGCCGGTCTCTCAGCCGGAGGCGAGCTGGCGCCCCCGGTCACGGGCGGCCTCGATCGCGGCCAGGAACGCGGCCCGCACGCTGTGCCGTTCCAGCTCCGCGATGGCGGCGATGGTCGTGCCGCCCGGCGAGGTGACGGCCTCGCGCAGGATCACCGGGTGCTCGCCCGAGTCGCGTAGCATCACGGCGGCCCCGACGATCGACTGGGTGACCATGTCGAGCGCGGCGGCCCGCGGCATGCCGAGCAGGATGCCCGCGTCGACCATGGCCTCGACCAGGTAGAAGAAGTAGGCCGGCCCGCTGCCGGACAGGGCAGTGGCGGCGTCCTGCTGGGACTCGGGGATGCGCAGCACCTTGCCGACCGGGCTGAGCAGGCCCTCGGTGCGCTTGAGGTGCTCCTCGCCCGCGTGGGCGCCCGCCGAGATCACGCTCATCGCCTCGTCGAACCTGATCGGCGTGTTGGACATCACCCGGACCACGGGCACGTCCACCCCGAGCCGCTGCTCCACGAACGCCGTCGTGATGCCGGCCGCGGCGGTGATCACGAGCCGGTCGGCGGGCACGTACGGGGCGATCTCGGCCAGCAGCGTGGCCATGTCCTGCGGTTTGACGGCCAGGATGAGGGTGTCGGCGACCTTGGCGGCCTCGGAGTTGGAGACGGTGCGCACGCCGTACGTCTCGCGCAGCGCCTGCGCCCGCTCGGCCCGGCGGCTGGTCGCCATGATGTCGCCCGGCTTGAACCCGGCGCGCAGCAGACCGGACAGCAGGGCCTCGCCCATCTTGCCCGTGCCCAGAATCGCAATCATTGGGGCAGCCTACCCTCGGCTCACCAGCGACCTGAGGAAGAAGGCCAGGTTGCGGGGGCGTTCGGCCAGGCGGCGCATGAGGTAGGGGTACCAGTCGGAGCCGTAGGGGACGTAGACGCGCATCCTGGCGCCCTGCCCGGCCAGGCGGAGCTGCTCGTCGGGGCGCACGCCGTACAGCATCTGGTGCTCGTAGCCGGTCGCGTCGCGGCCCTCCAGGACGGCGAGCGTGGACGCGATCCGCACGAGCCTGGGGTCGTGGGTGGCGACCATGGGGTAGCCGGTGCCGGCCATGAGGACTCTCAGGCACCGTACGAAGGAGCGGTCGATGTCGGCGGGCCTGGTGTAGGCCCCCGGGGCGGTGTAGGCGCCCTTGCACAGGCGCACCCGGGCCCCGCCGAGCTTCTCGCAGCGCTCCAGCGAGTCCGGCAGGTACGCCTGCACCACCACGCCCACGTCGGGATGGTCCTTGCGCAGCGCGGCGTGCACGGAGTGCAGGCCCGGGATCGTGTCGTGCTCCTCGGCGTCGAGCGTCACCGTGACGTTCCCGGCCGCGGCGGCCCGGCAGATCGCGGCGGCGTGGTCGAGCGCGAGCCGCTCCGACAGCCGCAGGCCGAGCGCCGTGAGCTTGACCGACACGTCGGCGCCGGCGGGCAGCAGGGCCAGCAGCCGCAGGTGCTCGGCGACCCCCTCCTCGGCCTGCGCCTGGTCGGTCACCTCCTCGCCGAGGTGGTCGACGGTGACGAGCAGCCCCTTGCGGGTCAGCTCTCCGATCACCTCGCCCACGTCGTCGGCGACGTAACGCCCGACCACGCCCGCGGTCAGCGGCGACGTCGAGATGAGACGCTCGGCGCGTTTGCTCTTGGAAATGGCCAACAATGCCTGACGGAGCACGTGAACCACACTAAACCGGGGCAGGATGAACCGCGGAACACTCTTGTCCGTCGAATGGGTATGCGTGCAATGACTGCGACTCTCCTGGCCGGTTGTCTGGTGCTCGCGACGAGTTGCGGCGCGGCGCCACCCGCCGAGCGGGCCTCCACGGCGGTCCCCGCCAAACCGCCCGCCGTGGCCGAACCGGTCACCACCACTCCGACCACGGGCCCCAAGAAGAGCCCCGAGCCGGTCAAGCCGACCGGCAACGCCATCAACGTCCACAAGGTCCGCTGGACCAAGGCCAAGGCGGTGTCCAAGCGGAAGGTCCAGCTCACCTGGTGGTCGGGCGTCGCCCCGTGCACGGTCCTGGACCACGTCAAGGTCAAGGAGACGGCCAAGTACGTCACGATCACCCTGTACGAGGGCACCGCGCCCAAGGCCAGGAACGTGTCGTGCATCATGATCGCGATCGAGAAGACCACGACGGTCACGCTCAAGAAGCCGATCGGCAAGCGCAAGGTCGTCGACGGCTCCAAGTAGCCCGTCCTGAGCGAACGGCCCCGGCACCGCGCCGGGGCCGTCTCCGTGCCCAGGAACCTTCTGCGGACCCGCCTCCGTTAGAGGGAATGCCGGTGCGCTCACGAGGGTTGAGTCGAGTAGGCTCAAGTCGTTTGACAAAGACGACCGGCATTCGTAACTTGAGTCCACAAGACTCAACTTTGACTACAAGGACGTACTCATGGCACGTGCGGTAGGTATCGACCTTGGGACGACCAACTCTGTCGTCTCGATCCTCGAGGGCGGTGAGCCCACCGTCATCGCCAACGCGCAGGGCTCGCGGACCACGCCGTCCGTGGTCGCCTTCGCGAAGAACGGCGAGGTCCTCGTCGGTGAGGTCGCCAAGCGGCAGGCCGTCACCAATGTGGACCGGACGATCCGATCGGTCAAGCGCGAAATGGGCACCAACTGGTCCCAGGAGATCGACGGCAAGAAGTTCTCGCCCCAGCAGATCAGCGCCTTCGTTCTGCAGAAGCTGAAGCAGGACGCGGAGGCCTACCTCGGCGAGAAGATCACCGACGCGGTGGTCACCGTTCCCGCCTACTTCAACGACGCCCAGCGCCAGGCCACCAAGGAGGCCGGCACGGTGGCGGGCCTCAACGTGCTCCGCATCATCAACGAGCCGACCGCGGCGGCCCTCGCCTACGGGCTCGACAAGGAGCAGGACCAGACCATCCTGGTCTTCGACCTCGGTGGCGGCACCTTCGACGTGTCGCTGCTCGACGTCGGCCAGGAGGACGGCCACGGCTTCGTCGAGGTCAAGGCCACCTCCGGTGACAACCACCTCGGTGGTGACGACTGGGACCAGCGCGTCGTCGACGAGCTCGTCAAGCGCTTCCAGAACGCGCACGGCGTCGACCTGTCCAAGGACAAGATGGCGCTCCAGCGCCTGCGCGAGGCGGCCGAGAAGGCCAAGATCGAGCTGTCCAGCCAGTCCGAGACCAACATCAACCTGCCCTACATCACGGCCTCGTCCGAGGGCCCGCTGCACCTCGACGAGAAGCTGACGCGCTCCGAGTTCCAGCGGCTGACGGCCGACCTGCTCGAGCGGACCAAGGGCCCGTTCCACCAGGTCATCAAGGACGCCGGCATCAAGGTCTCCGACATCGCCCACGTGGTGCTCGTCGGCGGCTCGACCCGCATGCCCGCCGTGACCGAGCTGGTCAGGGAGCTGACCGGCGGCAAGGAGCCCAACAAGGGCGTCAACCCGGACGAGGTCGTCGCCATCGGCGCCGCCCTGCAGGCCGGTGTGCTCAAGGGTGAGGTCAAGGACGTCCTGCTGCTCGACGTGACCCCGCTGTCGCTGGGCATCGAGACCAAGGGCGGCATCTTCACAAAGATCATCGAGCGCAACACGACGATCCCGACCAAGCGCTCCGAGGTCTTCACCACGGCCGAGGACAACCAGCCGTCGGTGCAGATCCAGGTCTTCCAGGGCGAGCGCGAGATCGCCTCGTACAACAAGAAGCTGGCGACCTTCGAGCTGACCGGCATCGCTCCGGCTCCGCGCGGCATCCCGCAGATCGAGGTCACCTTCGACATCGACGCCAACGGCATCGTCAACGTCTCCGCCAAGGACCTGGGCACGGGCAAGGAGCAGTCGATGACGATCACCGGCGGCTCCGCGCTGCCTAAGGACGACATCGAGCGGATGATGCGCGAGGCCGAGTCGTACGCCGAGGAGGACAAGAAGCGCCGCGAGGAGGCCGAGGTCCGTAACAACGCGGACGGGCTCGCCTACCAGACGGAGAAGTTCCTCCGCGAGAACGACGACAAGGTTCCGGGCGACATCAAGACCGAGGTCAACGACGCCCTGTCCGAGCTGAAGAAGGCTCTGGAGGGCACCGACACCGACGTCATCCGCACCTCCGCGGAGAAGCTCGCCACGGTCAGCCAGAAGATGGGTTCGGCGATCTACGCCGCGAGCCAGGGCCAGCAGGCCGGTGGCGAGGGCGCTCCGCAGGACGCCGCCGCCGGTGACGGCCAGAAGGCCGACGAGGACGTGGTCGAGGCCGAGATCGTCGACGACGAGCCGAAGAAGGACAAGTGATGCCGCCGCGCGAAAACGGGCATGACGAGCCGGTGATCCGCGACAACCGCAAGATCGACCCGGAGACGGGACAGGTCAGGGACGCCACCGTCGCCGACCAGGCGGTCCAGCCGCCGTCGGCGGTCAACGGCGAGCTGGAGGCCCAGCTCGCCGAGCGGACCGCGGACCTGCAGCGACTCCAGGCCGAATACGTGAACTACCGCAAGCGGGTCGAGCGCGACCGGGCCGCGGTCAGGGAACAGGCTGTCGCGGGCGCGCTGGTGGAGCTCCTGCCCGTGCTCGACGACATCGGCCGGGCCCGCGACCACGGCGAGCTCACCGGGGGCTTCGCGAAGGTGGCCGAGTCGCTGGAGGCGGCCGTCACCAAGCTGGGCCTCAGCGCCTTCGGGCAGAAGGGCGAGCCGTTCGACCCGACCGTCCACGAGGCGCTGATGCACAGCTACTCATCCGACGTCACCGAGCCGACCGCGATCGAGGTGTTGCAGCCTGGATACCGGATGGGTGACAGGGTGCTGCGCCCGGCGCGGGTGGCCGTCGCGGAGCCCGGGGACGCCACTCCCGCGTCCAATGACGACGACGAAAACTGACACGAGGACGAAGGGCCGTAGATGAGCACCAAGGACTACCTGGAGAAGGACTACTACGCCGTCCTTGGTGTGCCCAAGACCGCCACCGCCGAAGAGATCAAGAAGGCTTACCGGAAGCTGGCCAGGCAGTACCACCCCGACACCAACCAGGGCGACGTGACCAAGGAGACCAAGTTCAAGGAGGTCTCCGAGGCTTACGACGTCCTGTCCGACACCAAGCGCCGCAAGGAGTACGACGAGGCGCGCACGTTGTTCGGGTCCGGGGTGGGCGGCCAGCGGCCCGGTGGTGGCGGTTTCCCGTTCGACTTCGGTGACCTCTTCGGGGGCACCGGGCAGAGCACCGGCGGCGGTGCGGGCGAGCGGCTCGGCGACCTGTTCGGCGGGCTGTTCAACCGCGGCGGCGGCACCACCCGCACGACCACCACGTCGAGGCCGAGGCGTGGCCAGGACATCGAGTCCGAGGTCACGCTGACGTTCACCGAGGCGGTCGAGGGCACCACGGTGTCGCTCAGGCTGACCAGCTCGGCCGCCTGCGCCGCGTGCACCGGCACCGGCGCCAAGGCGGGCACGACCCCCAGGGTCTGCCCCACCTGCGAGGGCACGGGCGCGGCCAGCCGCAACCTGGGCAACTTCGCCTTCTCCGAGCCCTGCCGCGACTGCAAGGGCCGCGGGCTGATCGTGGACGACCCCTGCCCCGTGTGCGAGGGCAGCGGCCGGGCCAAGAGCACCCGCACCATCCAGGCCCGCATCCCCGCCGGCGTGGCCGACGGCCAGCGGGTCAAGCTCAAGGCCAAGGGGGCGCCGGGCGAGAACGGCGGGCCCGCCGGCGACCTCTACATCCTCACGCACGTCAAGCCGCACGCCGTCTTCGGGCGTTCGGGTGACAACCTGACGGTCACCGTGCCGGTGACGTTCACGGAGGCGGCGCTGGGTGCGGAGATCAAGGTGCCGATCCTCAAGGGCATGCCGGTCACGCTGCGCATTCCCACGGGCACGCCCAACGGGCGCACGTTCCGCGTGCGCGGCAGGGGCGTGACCCGCAAAGACGGCACCAAGGGAGACCTGCTGGCCACGGTCGAGGTGGTGGTGCCGAAGACGCTCGACGACAAGTCACGTGAGCTCCTCAACGAGTTCAACACCGCGACCGCGGGCGAAGACCCGCGCGCTGAGCTGATTCAGCGAGCCAGAAGCGAGTAGCCGATGGACGCCAACTATTTCGACCTGTCAGATGACACACCTGTATACGTGATCTCGGTGGCCGCGCAGCTGTCGGGGCTCCACCCGCAGACGCTGCGCCAGTACGACCGGCTGGGCCTGGTCAGTCCTGGGCGCACGGCGGGGCGCGGCCGCCTCTATTCGACCCGCGACATCATCCAGCTGCGCGAGGTGCAGCGGCTCTCCCAGGAGGAGGGCATCAACCTCGCGGGCATCAAGCGGATCCTCGAGCTCGAGAACGAAGCTCTGCGGCTGCGTGAGGAGGTTCACCGCCTGCGTGCCGAGATGCGCATGGTCAGAGCGTTGATCCGATATGAGCTGCCACCGGGGGCATAGAAAGAATGGACTACAAGCTCACCCAGAAGAGCCAGGAAGCGCTCTCGGGTGCCATGCGGCGTGCCGCCGCGGAGGGCAACCCTGAGATCTCCCCGGCTCACCTGCTGACCACCCTGCTCTCCCAGACGGGCGGCACCGCCGCACCCCTGCTCGAAGCCGTCGGCGCCGACTGGCGCACGCTGCGGGCGCGGGCCGAGGAGCAGCTCGCGGCGCTGCCGAAGGCACAGGGCGCGACGGTGGGGGCGCCGTCGAGCTCCCGCCAGCTCCTCACGGTGCTCAACACCGCCGCCCAGCACGCCAACCGGCTCGAAGACCTCTACGTCTCCACCGAGCACCTCCTGGTCGGCCTGGCCGCCGACGGCGGCCAGATGGCCGAGCTGCTCAAGTCGCAGGGCGCGACGCCGCAGGCGCTGCTCGACGCGTTCGAGAAGGTGCGCGGGCACGCCCGCGTCACCAGCGAGACCCCTGAGGACACCTACCAGGCGCTGGAGAAGTACGGCGTCGACCTGACCGAGCGCGCCCGCGCCGGCAAGCTCGACCCCGTCATCGGCCGCGACTCCGAGATCCGCCGCGTCGTCCAGGTGCTCAGCCGGCGCACCAAGAACAACCCGGTGCTCATCGGCGAGCCCGGCGTCGGCAAGACCGCGGTCGTCGAGGGCCTGGCCCAGCGCATCGTGGCCGGCGACGTGCCCGAGTCGCTGCGCAACAAGCGGCTGATCTCGCTCGACCTGGGCGCGATGGTGGCCGGCGCGAAATACCGCGGCGAGTTCGAGGAGCGGCTCAAGGCCGTGCTCTCCGAGATCAAGGAGAGCGACGGGCAGATCGTGACGTTCATCGACGAGCTGCACACCGTCGTCGGCGCCGGGGCCGCCGAGGGCGCGATGGACGCGGGCAACATGCTCAAGCCGATGCTGGCCCGCGGCGAGCTGCGCATGATCGGCGCGACCACGCTCGACGAATACCGCGAGCGCATCGAGAAGGACCCGGCGCTGGAGCGCCGCTTCCAGCAGGTCTACGTGGGCGAGCCCTCGGTCGAGGACACGATCGCGATCCTGCGCGGGCTCAAGAGCCGCTACGAGGCCCATCACCAGGTGCAGATCGCCGACAGCGCGCTGGTGGCCGCCGCCGCGCTGTCCGACCGCTACATCACCAACCGCTTCCTCCCCGACAAGGCCATCGACCTGGTCGACGAGGCCGCCTCGCGGCTGCGCATGGAGATCGACTCCCGTCCCGTGGAGATCGACCAGCTCCAGCGCAACGTCGACCGGATGAAGATGGAGGAGCTGGCCCTCTCCAAGGAGACCGACGAGGCCTCCGTCCAGCGGCTCGAACGCCTGCGCAAGGAGCTGGCCGACCGCCAGGAGGAGCTCAACGCCCTCGTCGGCCGCTGGGAGCACGAGAAGGCCGGGCTCAACAAGGTCGGCGAGCTGAAGAAGCAGCTCGACGAGGCGCGCGGCGCCGCCGAGCGGGCGCAGCGCGACGGCGACTTCGAGGCCGCGTCCAGGCTCATGTACGCCGAGGTGCCCAGGCTGGAGCAGGCGCTGAAGGCCGCCTCCGAGGCCGCGCCGCCGGACAACGCCATGGTCAAGGAGGAGGTCGGGGCCGATGACATCGCCGAGGTGATCTCGTCGTGGACCGGCATCCCCGCAGGGCGGCTCCTGGAGGCGGAGACGGCCAAGCTGCTGCGCATGGAGGATGAGCTGGGCAGGCGGCTGATCGGGCAGCAGAAGGCCGTACAGGCCGTCTCCGACGCCGTACGCCGGAGCCGGGCGGGCATCGCCGACATCGACCGGCCGACGGGCTCGTTCCTGTTCCTCGGGCCCACGGGTGTGGGCAAGACCGAGCTGGCCAAGGCGCTGGCGGAGTTCCTGTTCGACGACGAGCGGGCGATGACCCGCATCGACATGAGCGAATACTCCGAGAAGCACAGCGTGGCCAGGCTCGTCGGCGCGCCTCCCGGCTACATCGGCTACGAGGAGGGCGGCCAGCTCACCGAGGCCGTCCGGCGGCGCCCGTACACGGTCGTGCTGCTGGACGAGGTCGAGAAGGCCCATCCCGAGGTCTTCGACATCCTCCTCCAGGTGCTCGACGACGGGCGGCTGACCGACGGGCAGGGCCGCACGGTCGACTTCCGCAACACGATCCTGATCCTCACCTCCAACATCGGGTCGCAGTTCCTCATCGACCCCAAGCTGGAGAACGGCGCCAAGCGGGAGGCCGTCATGGGGGCGGTGCGGAACGCGTTCAAGCCCGAGTTCCTCAACCGGCTCGACGACGTGATCCTCTTCGACGCGCTCGGCACGGAGGAGCTGGCGCAGATCGTCGACCTGCAGGTCGAGCGGCTGGCGCGGCGCCTGGCCGACCGCCGGCTGGCGCTGGAGGTCACGCCCGCCGCCCGCGAGTGGCTGGCGCTGACGGGCTACGACCCGCTGTACGGCGCCCGTCCGCTGCGCCGCCTGGTCCAGTCCGCCATCGGCGACAAGCTGGCCAAGGCCGTGCTGTCGGGCGTGGTCGTGGACGGCGACAAGGTCAAGGTCGACCTCGGGGACGACGAACTCCTGATCCAGCGCGCCTGACGGCGCTTCCCGGAGCCCGGGGACCCCGGTGGGGGCCCCGGGCTTCTGCGTGTCGTCCTTCGTCGTGGTTTCGGCACGTGGTGGCCCTGGTCGGCGTGTCATGTGCCGGTCATCCGGCCACGTCTTTGGTAAGGTCCGGTCCACTCTTCGGACAAGCCGCACGCCCGCGGCCGGCTGCGTGACTACGTTCAGCGTTCGTCAGATCACCGAAAACGATCAGGGACGTGAAGTGTCATCTCAGAAGATCCGGAGCATCATCGCGGTGGCCACTCTGACCGCGGGCATCACCTGGCTGGCCGCGACCCCCTCGACGGCCGGCTCCTGCAAGGGCGGGGAGCCCGCCCTGCTGTCGCCCAAGTCGGTCGCCACGTACTGTGAGGAGCGCACCAAGGTGCGCGTGGACGACGCCGACGCCGGCGCCGGCGCCGGCGGCGGCGGCAGCAGCAAGCTGGTCACCACCGAGAGCAACAAGCTCGCCATGGCGGCCGGGGAGATGGCCAGGCAGCTCGGCCTGACCGGGCTGGCCACCGGGCGCGAGGTGCTCGGCATCGCCGACCTGGGCGGCGTGGCGGCGACGTGGGGCATGCCCTCGCTGTTCTCGGCCTCGCCCGCGCTGTTCCCCATCGTGCCGGGTTCCGCCTCGATGAAGGATCTGGCGACCATGGCCGAGGTTCCCGCGCTCCCGGCCCTCCCTGAGCTCCCGCCGACGCCGCTGGTGGCCAAGCTGCCCGCCGAGATGTCGCTCGGGAACGCGGCTCCGTACCAGAACCGCATCGCGGGCGCCCCCGTCGAGTCGCCGCTGGCCCTGCGGAAGCCGGTCGCGGAGGTCGGGTCCCAGGTGGTCGACATCCTGCTGCCCAAGGCTGTGGAGAGCGTCGAGGGCACCTCGATGCTGCCGGGCGGCCAGCCCGCGGTGGACGGGTTCACGGGGCTGGCGCGGGAGCTGGGGCTGCGCTGATCCACCCGGTCGGGGCGCGGGCCATGCCTGCCGCGCCCGGCCTTCCCTGACCGGAGGGGCCGCGGTACGTACCCACCGCGGCCTCTCCGCCTCCCGTCCCGGGACACGCCGACCGTCCAAGGGACGTGCACCCCGCGGGACGAAGCCGTTGTCACACCGCGCCGCACGGGCGCCGTGCCCATGGCCGGGTCAGCCGGAGACGCCGGATCGGCCCCAGACGCGGCCCGACGGACGCGGAACCGCCCGCAGACGCCTCACGGCCGAGCCCACCCACAGCACGCCACACCACCGGACCGCGCCAAAGCCGCCCCAGGGGGCCTGAGCCGTCCTGGGAGGCGAGGCGGCCCGGGGTGGGGCCAGGTCCTCGCGCGGTCAGCGGGCGAGGGCGTCCAGTTCGTCCTCAGGGAGCCCGAGGTCGACCCGGATGCGGTAGCGGGTACGCAGGAGCGCCCCCTGCTCCGGATCGTTCTCGTCGCATCCCAGGACCGCCTGGGTGGCCCATTCGAGCCCTCCCTGGAGGTCCCCGTAGGCGACCAGCGTCTCGGCGATCGTGTGAGCGGTCGCCGTGGAGACGCCGCCCTCCGCGCGTATCGTCTCGATGACCTCCCTAGCCTCATCGGGCCGGTCGAGCTCGAAGAGCGTGTCGGCGATGCCGGCGCGGGGGTCGAAGCCCGCTTCGCCACCGTCCTCGACCGCGCGCTGGAAACACTCCATAGCGCGCGCCGGCTGGCCTGCCGCCCGCCATTCTTCGGCAGCGAGGACCAGGATGGACGCCCTGGAGACGTCGCCCGACGAATAGCCGAGGGCGACGTCGTATAGCCGACTGGCCAGGGAACTGTGGTCGTCGGCCAGTAGGGCCTGCTCAAGCAGACGATCAAGGTGCTCACGGGTCACATGCGCCACACCGCGAGACTACCGAGCCGGTCGGCGCTTTGCCCGGTCAATGCGCATCGCCGGTCAGTCACAAATTAGGTAACGCCGCGTCCAACAGTGCTGACTCTGAGCGTGTCCGCGCAGGTGACAGGGCATATACGGGTCGCTTTGCTGCTACGCGAGCAAGGGGGCTGTGATGGGCGTGTCCAAGCAGATGACCTTCACACTGGCCTGTGTCGTCGTGTTGGCGGCCCTCGTCCCCGGGGTGGCGGGCTATTTGTCGGCCCGACTGGAGGCCATCGAATCCGCGGAGCGCAGCCTGCATGCCCTGGAGGCCAGGCTGCACATCCGCGAGGCCAGGGAAGCCCGTCCCGCCTCGATGTCGTCGCCGTGCCTGCGGACGCCGGCCACCCCGCGGTTCCAGCAGGTGCCCGCGATCGCCCTGAGCGAGCACGGGAAGCGGGTGCCTGCCTGGCTGGCAGGCCTGATCAAGGAAGTGGCGGACTTCAAGCCGGACTAGCGGAGCGACCAGGACCGCAGCTGGCGCGACAGGAAGCCCCGGATCAGCTGTTTGGCCGCGTCGACGATCTCCGGCGAGCCCTTGGGGTCACGGCGGAAGGCCAGCTTGAGCACGGCGTCGCCCGCCTCGACCGCCACCAGCACGGCCAGGTCGAGCTCCGGGCTGTCCGCCAGCCCGAACTCCTTGAGCAACAACCCCCGCAACCGCCCCGCGATCACGGTGTTGTTGTCGGAGTCGGAGTCGAGCAGGTTGAGGTCGACGGCGTCGCCGAAGTGGAGGCTCTTGAAGCCGGGAACCGTCCTGTGCATGTCGACGTACTCGTCGATGATCGCGTCGATGGCCTCCCACCAGCCGCGATATTCCTCCGTCAGGAACCTGCGATCGACCCTCCGCACGAACTCCTCGACGTTGCGCCGGGTGAGCTCCTGCGTGACGGCCCGTTTGTCGGGGAAGAACTGGTAGATCGACCCGATCGCGACCCCTGCCCGCTCGGCGATGCGGGTGGTGGACAGGGCTTCGTATCCGGTCTCGTCGAGTAGCTCGGCGCACGCGTCGAGCATCCGCTCCACGCGGCGTGCGCTGCGGCGCTGGGCCGGCTGGCGCCTGAGTGCTCTGGGCTGAGCGCAATCATCATCGAGTTGCGGCGAGGACACCCAGTCATCTTCTCCCGGATGGGCGATCGTTACCTGCCGATTCCTGGATTTCCTATGGTTCCGCTCCAACGTGCGAGCGCGCGCATCGCGCCAGGCGAAATCCGGGAAAGGGCATACCCGATTTTCCCCTCCAGGTTGACCGGTACGACGGCCTGATTCCGGTGTACGGCCCGCAGAATGTGGGCGGCCACCCGCTCGGCGGGATAACCGCGCCGCGCCAGGCCCCGTACGGCCTCTTCGCGCAGGTCAGCGCCCACGTACGTGGCGTTGCCCGCGATCGGCGTCGAGACGAATCCCGGGCAGACGGCGCTCACCCCGATCCCGTGCCCGGCCAGCTCGGCCCTGAGGCAGTCGCTGAGCATCTTCACGGCCGCCTTGGAGGTCGAGTACGCGGGCAGCAGCCGGGACGGCGCGAACGCGGCCAGAGAGGCGACGTTGACGATGTGTCCGCCTTCGCCGCGCTCGACCATGGCGGCGCCGAAGAGGCGGCACCCGTGGATGACACCCCACAGATTGACGTCGATGGTCCTGCGCCAGTCGTCCACCGTATGATCAAAAAAAGACCCGGCGACGGCGATCCCGGCATTGTTCACCACAATGTCCGGCACTCCATATTGAGCGATGATATTTCGCGAAAAATCTTCCATTTGGTCGATATTCGATACGTCGACCTGCACCGCGTGCCCCGTACCCCCGAGGTCCTTGGCAATGGCGTCGGCGGCCCGCGCCGCCGAGCCGGCGTCGATGTCCGCGCACACCACCTCGGCCCCGTGGGCCGCGAACGCCCGCGCCGTCGCCAGCCCGATCCCGGACCCCGCCCCCGTGACCACCGCCAGCTGCCCGTCGAAGGCCCGCCGCGACCGCCGGGCGGCGGGGGCGACGTCGGCGAACTCGGCGATCATCCGGGCCACCGCCTCGGGACGGCTCCGGTGCGCCCAGTGCCCGGCCGCCACCTTCCGGTGCCGGAGCCTCGGCACCCACTGCCCGATCGAGGCCAGCAGCGCCGGGGTCACGAAGGCGTCCCGCGTGGCCTCGATGATCTGCACGGGCACGTCGCCCACGCCCGGATCGCCGTCCGTGCCCATGTTCCGCCGGTACATCCAGAGCCCGTTGCGCCCGTCCTTGGCCAGCGTGGTCGCCGGATGCCCCGGCCGCGGCGAGATCCCCTCGCGCCGCAGCGTACGGAAGATGATCCCCGGCATGACCGAGCCCCACGCCAGCTCCGGCACCGCCGGGACCTGAAATGCCCCGATATACCAGGACTTGATGCGTTGCGCCGTGACGTCCCGCCGCTTCCCGCGCCGCAGGAAATGAGCGGTCTGCCGCAGCCCCGGCCCGCCCAGGCTGGTGAAGGACGCGATCCGTTCCCGGAGCCCGGCCCGCCCGAGGGCCTCCCAGCCCTGGAGCGACCCCCAGTCGTGCCCCACCAGATGCACCCGGGACGCGCCCACCGCCTCGATCACCGCGCCGAGGTCGGCGATCAGGTGGTCGAAGCAGTAGTCCCGCCGGTCCCGCGGCGCCGTGGACTCCCCCGCCCCGCGCACGTCGTACCGGACGACGTGGTAGCGGTCGCGCAGGAGCGCGGCCACCTCGTCCCAGACGCGGTGCGTGTCGGGATAGCCGTGGAGCAGCAGTACCGTGGGGTTCGCCGGGTCGCCTTCCTCGAAGACCGCCAGCCGCACGTCACCGGACTCGACCCATCGCATCGCGACCTCCTATTGGACAGATCGTCAAATAGCGTAGATCCTTCAGGGGCGCGCGACCAGCCCGGCGCAGGAGCGCAACGCCTTCCAGTCCGCGACCGCCTGGGTCCGCGCGGGCCCCGTCATCGGTACGGGCACGCCGCCTTGGATGGTGGCCGGGGTCCAGCTGTCCTTGAGCACCTTCCGCCCGTTGATGGTCAGCGTCAGGACGCCGGTCCGGCCCGTGGTGCCGGGGGTGGAGTTGTAGAAGACGAAGTTGCCCATGCCGTAGTTGACGTACGCGTTGTCCAGGTACCCGGATCCGAGCAGGATGTGCGCGTGCCCGCCGACCACCACGTCGGCGCCCGCCTTGATCAGTTTGGGGGCCAGCGAGAGCTGCGCCGGGTTCGGGCACTTCTGCATCTCGGTGCCCCAGTGCAGGTGGACGATCACGGTGTCGGAGTTCTTCCGCGCCTGCCGCACGGCCCGCAGCAGGCTGACCTCGTCCTTGGCCGAGGCGAGCCCGCCCTTGTCGGCAGTGGCCGTCCACGACTGGATGAACTCCGCGTCGAGCACCTGCGTGGCCCCGATGACGGCCACCCGGTTGCCGTTCACGGTCCTGCGGAACGGCCGGTACGCCTGCGCCGCGTCCTTCCCGATCCCCACCACGGGGAACTTGCTGCTTCTGATCGCCGCCAGCGTGTCCGCCAGACCGGTCTCCATGTAGTCCATGCCGTGGTTGTTGGCCATGGACACGACGTCGACCCCGGCCGCCTTCAACGCGGCGAAGGCGGTCGGCGGCGCCCTGAAGGTGAACTGCTTCCCTGGCGCGGGCGTCCCGCCGGTGGTGATCGCCGTCTCCAGGTTCACCATGGATAAGTCGGACTTGCGCAGCACGCTCGCGATCGGCCCGAGCGCCGTGCCCGGGTTGGCCAGCCGTCCCCGCAGCATCCCCTCGAAGTGCACGTCCCCGCCGAAGGAGATCGTGTACGGCCGCCGCTTCGGCTTCGGCTTCGCCGCCGGCGACTCGGCCACCTGCTGGTCCACCTGCTTGCTCTGCGGCTCTTTCTCGGGCGCGGATGAGCAGGCCACCAAGGACGCGGCGACGGCGAACAACGGGAGGGCACGGGGGAGTCTCATCTGCCGCCACTTCCGCTCGAATCCGGTCGTTTAGGGATCGAGCATGCCATGTAGGGCGGATTACCGCGCGGGCTGCCCCTTCTCCAGCAAGATGCGCATCGCCTCCCGGGTCGCGTCGTCCATCGGCGTGTAGACGATCAGCCGGATCTCGGCCACGGCCGTGAGGCTGGTCGTGCTGAAGCGCAGCTCCCCCAGCTCCACGTGCTTGAACCGCTTCACCCTCGGCCCCGGCTCGGCCACGTCCTGCCTGGCCCACAACCGTGCGAACTCGGCGCTCTCCGAGCTGAGCCGGCGTACGAAGTCCTGCCAGCACGGGTCGTCCACGTGGCGGCTGTAGGCGCCCCTGAACACCGCCACGGCCCGCCCGAGCTCCTGGTCGCGGTTGAGCAGCAGGGTCGTGGGGGCGGGGGTGAGGCAGGTGTACCAGAGCGAGTTGCGCTCGCCCTCCGGCGCGCTGACCAGCTCGGGAAACAGGGCGGCGTAGGCGGCGTTCCAGGCCAGGGCGTCGCACCGGCTGTTGGCCACGGCGGCGGGCATGTCGCCGAGCCGGTCGAGGATCTGCCGCATCTCGGACGTCACCTGGCCCGAGTCGGTGTCGGCCGGGGTCTGCGCCTGGCCCGCCAGGCGGTAGAGGTGCTGGCGCTCGGCGGTGTCGAGCCTGAGCGTACGGGCGATCGCGTCCAGAACCTGGGTGCTGGCGTTGATCGGGCGGCCCTGCTCCAGCCACGTGTACCAGGTCACGCCGACGCCCGCGAGCTGGGCGACCTCCTCCCGCCGCAGGCCGGGCGTCCGCCTGCGCGGCCCCGGCGCGAGGTCGACCATCTCGGGGGTGATCCGCTCGCGACGCGTACGCAGGAACGCCGACAGATCGGTGCGCTTTGCCTCTGCCACGTTCATGTCTCCACTATGGGACGAAGCCCAAGACCTTATCCAGTTACCGTCAATACCAGTATAAGTGGGCTCTCGTTACTGGTACTGGATCCCCGGCAGACTGCTACACATGACGCAAACTGCCGCTATCTCCCCCACTGTGGACACCAAACCACAGGAAGGGACCCGGGCCAGCGGCCTGCTCCTTGCGATCATCCTCGTGGGGCAGTTCCTGGCCATCCTGAACGTCAACATCGTCAACGTGGCCACCCCGACCATCGAGTCCGACCTGCACTCCTCAGGCGCCGGGCTGCAGATGATCGTCGCCGGATACACCATTGTCTATGCCGTCCTGTTGATCACCGGAGCCAGGGTCGGCGACCTGTTCGGCTACCGCAACGCGTTCCTGGGCGGGCTGGCGCTGTTCACGCTGACCACGCTCGGCGCGGGCCTGGCGCCTTCGACGGGCTGGCTGGTGGCCGCCCGCCTGCTGCAGGGCGCCGGGGCGGCGATGATGATGCCGCAGGTCCTGACGTTGATCCAGCGCAACTACCACGGCGCGGCCAGAGGCCGGGCGATGGGTTTGTGGTCGCTGGTGATCAGCGGTGGCATCGTGATCGGCCAGGCTTTCGGCGGGATCCTGCTGGGCCTCGGCGCGGGCTGGCGAGTGGTGTTCCTGGTGCTGGTGCCGATCGGCGCGCTGCTGCTGGTGGCCGGGATCAAGGTGCTGCCCGCCGACGAGGGCGGCGGCCGGACGGGCCTCGACCCGTGGGGCCTGGTCTCCCTGTCCGCGGCCGTGCTCCTGTTCGTCGTGCCGCTGGTCCTGGGCCGCGAGCTCGGGTGGCCGGTGTGGGGCTGGGTCTCGATGGCGCTGAGCGTGGTGACGTTCTTCGCGTTCGTCCGCATCGAGCGGTGGGTGACGGCCCGCGGCGGGCGTCCTCTGGTGGACGCGCAGGTGCTGCGCGCGCCCGGCATGCGACCGGGGCTGGCGATCCTGCTGTTCGGCCCGGCGACCTGGGGCGCGTTCCTGTTCACCTCGGCCCTGCACCTGCAGGGCGAGCTGCACCTGACGCCGCTGTCCTCCGGCATGATGCTGGTGCCGTGCGCGCTGGCCTTCGGCTTGGTCGGGCTCGCCTGGCCGCGCCTGCCGCTGCGCCTGCAGCGCCCGCTGGTGCCCTTCGGCTACGTGGTGGCCGCCCCCGCCTACCTCGGGCTCGGGCTCGCCGCCGGCGGCGGGCTGCCGTACGCGGTCATGAGCGCCCTCGTCGGCGCCGGGCTCGGCGTGCAGGTCGCGGTGACGAACATGGCGACCGAGCAGGTCGACGACGCCTACGCGGCGGACGCGAGCGGCGCGTTGCTCACCGTGATGCAGCTCGGGCAGGTCATCGGCGTCTCCACGGTCGGAACGCTGTTCATCTCGCTGAGCCAGGGCCACGGCACGGTGTCCGCCTCGCTGGTGTCCTCCATCGCCATGGCGGGCCTCGCCGTGGTCGCGGGACTGAGCTCACTCTTCCTCGTACGGCGCCGCGTACCGGCCCGCGCATGAACCGGGCCCCGGGAATCTCCCCACAATAGCGAGACGGCCCGCGCCCCCGGGTAAAGGGGGCGTGGGCCGTCTTATGCACTCCGAGAAAAGATTTCTCCGAAAGAAATCTCGACCCGCAAAATATCCCTGAGCCGTCCTGCCGCGCGAGAAAATGCTGCGGCGGTCACGGTTTTTCAGGCACCTGGTACGAGTGCGGCCAAGTCGAACTCGCCCTCACGCACTCCCGCGGTGAAGGCGGCCCACTCCTCAGGAGTGAAGACGAGAACGGGCCCGTCCTGCTCCTTGCTGTCCCTGAGCGCGACGTTGCCGTCGGCCAGGGGGGCGACCTCGACGCAGGCCGATGCGCCGTTGCAGAATCTGCTCTTCCGCCAGGCGGCCGCCGTAGTGTGGATGTACATTCTCTCCCCAAATGCGTAAAGGGGCTCCGTTGCCCCTTCCTGAGGTCTCGCCGCTAGCGTCTCCACAGCATGGCTTTCCGCTGGATGAGCACGCGCGATTCGTCCTCATCCAGAGCCTCCGACTTGATGTGGTCGAAAGCCGCTTCATATCCGGCCACACGTTCGAGATCATCGACGAAGTGAGCAGTATACAACTGCTCTAGGTAGACAACATCGTCAAATGCCGCAAACTTCAGATGAATAAACGCACCGGTGTTGACCGGGTGCAATGAGTCCAGGGTCAGGACGTGGATGCTGACGTGCGGCAGCAGGGAGACCTCCAGGAGATGCTCCATCTGCTCGCGCATGACCGAGGGCTCACCGAAGCGGCGTGTCAGCGCCGACTCGTCGAGAACCACGGTCAGCTCGCAGGGATCCGCCCGATGCAGGACCCGCTGCTGCCTGTCGAGGCGGGCTTCGACCCGGCTCCTGACACCGCTGTGCGTGATGCGCGCGATGCCACGAGTCGCCAGGATGACCTCCCTGGCATAGTCCTCGGTCTGCAAGGTGCCAGGCACGATCTGGGGTTCCCAGTTGCGCTGGAATTTCGCCTCGGCCTCCAACCCGAGGAATCTTGTGTACTCCTCGGGCAGGGCGTCCTCGTAATCTTCCCACCAGCCGCGCTGCTCCGCATCCCGCAACAGGCCGAAGAGCTCGTCAAGTTTCTCCTCGTCCGCGCGGTACAGCTGCGCCATGACCTTGATGTCGTCGGCGCTGGGCATGGTCTTGGCGGCCTCGATGCGGCTGACCTTGCTGGGGGACCAGCCGAGCTCGCTGGCCGCCCTGGCCCCGGTGAGCTTCTTCCGCTCCCGGAGAAGGCGCAGCTCCTGACCGAGCCGGAGCCTGCGTACAGTCGGACTGCCCTGCTGCGATGGCACCGCCACTCTCCTTGTCGGGAATGAAGGTGTAGCCGGTGGGAATCGTTTGGGGCCCGGCTTTTGGGGCCGTTCGCCCAATCTTACACTGCAAGTTGCATGTGGAGTGCCGCCCGTCCTTGCCAGAAGGCTTTCATGGGGAGAGCGTAGGGGCAAGACGAAGTACAGCCAGGGGTGGGTCTGGGGTGGAACATCTCCTGCGACACGCCGTGCATGACACTTCTGGTGCAAGTTGCACGGCAAGAGGTGAAGAAATGTAAATCTTCCCTTGCTGAAAGCCTTGCAGCATCGCAGACCTAGGGGGACGATCGGTTCCAGGAGGGTTCTCGAGTGGTGAGGAGGCCGGAGATGACGACACGGCCGTACACATCGGGCCTTCCGTCCTCGATCGCGCGGCCCCGCCCGGGCCGCCTCGCCGGCAACGTCGCCGCCCCGGATATGAAACTCCGCCCCAGGGAGGCCGCTTGCCGGAAGGACTTCGGAATCGCCTGAAGAACTCAGCGAGAATCCGCTCATTCGAGCCTGGAAAAAACCGGGCCGCGGCTGACCACCAGCGCGCCGCATTAGGGCTGCCACCCTGCGGCGAGACCGGTCATCAGCCGTCGGTCCGGCGAAGAAGCCACCTCTGAAAATGCCGCGAAAGGGGTCTTCTCATGTACTCACAAGGTACCAAGGGACTCGCCCGAATCAAGTGCCGGATCCGAGAGCTTATGGCTTGGGCCGATCGCGAGATCTGCATGGAGCCCGACGAGTTCGCCCACCACGTGGGCTGGACCGTCAGCAGGACCGGGTTCGGCTCCCGTCGCTACCGCGACCCACGGTTCGACCAGCTCAGCGTGCCACAGCGCGTGACTGAGGAGGTGTCCTGACGTGCCGAGGAATCCGCGCAACCAGATCTACCCCGCCAACGAGGACCTTCCCGCCGCCGGCCGCGGCGGGCCGCTGGTCAGGCTGTGGCGGGTCCGTACCGAGCTGATGCTGCTGGCCGCGCTGGCGCTGCTCGCGCTGGCCCTGCTGAACGCCACGCAGGAGGGCCGGTGGTTGCCGTTCGTCCTGCTGACGAGCGCCGTCTCGGTGCCGGCCGTCACCAGGACGGGGCGCAACTGGGTGAGCGCCCACTTCTGGTGCGTCGTCTCCAGGCACCGCCTGCACCGGGTCTGCCTGGAGACCACGATGCACACCAGGGCCGGGCGCATCCCGCTGGTGCTCTGGATCACGCCGACGACCACGGGTGAGAAGGCGCTGATCATGACCAGGGCCGGCATCTCCGCCGAGGAGTTCGAGGCTTACAGCGAGGAGATCGCGGCCGCCTGCTGGGCCAGGAGCGCGAACGTCTACCGGCACCGGCGCCGGGCGCAGCTCGTGATCGTGGAGATCGTCAGGCGCGACGAGGTTCCGGGAGTGACCTCTCCCGGACTCGACCGGCTGTACGGCAGACAGGCCTGGATCTCGCTGAGACCCGACCTTGAGGAGCCGCCTGATCGGCGCGCACAGGTCGCGCTGGCAAAGGCGGGCTGAGGGACCTGGGGGAATCCGGGACATTTCCCCGGGTGGGAAGCCCCGGAGACCGCGGGGGCTCCGGGGCTTCCCCATGTGCGCGGTACGGGCCAAGATGAGTTCAGCTGGCGAACTCAGGAGCTCGTGATGACGTCGACCGTCCACCGGACTTGTCCCCTCTGCGAGGCCGTCTGCGGCCTGACGCTCACCCTCGACGAGGGCGGGCACGTGACCAGCGTCCGCGGCGACAAGGACGATCCGTTCAGCAAGGGGTTCATCTGCCCGAAGGGGGCCAGCCTCGGCCGGCTCGACGAGGACCCCGACCGGCTGCGCAAGCCGCTGATCAGGGAGGGCGACCTGTGGCGCGAGGTCGGCTGGGAGGAGGCGTTCGCCGCCGTGAAGGCGGGCCTCGACCGGGTCGCCGACCGCCGGTCCGTCGCGATCTACCTCGGCAACCCGAACGCCCACAGCATGGCGGGCGCCCTGTACGGCGCGCCCCTGATCAAGGCGCTCGGCACCCGCAACGTCTACTCCGCCAGCACCGCCGACCAGATGCCCAAGCACGTCGCGAGCGGGCTCATGTTCGGGCACCCGCTGGCCATCCCGGTCCCCGACCTGGACAGGACCGACTACCTGCTGATGCTGGGGGCCAACCCGCTGGAGTCCAACGGCTCGCTGTGCACCGCGCCGGACTTCCCCGGGCGGCTGAAGGCCCTGCGCGGCCGCGGCGGCCGGCTCGTCGTGGTCGACCCGCGCCGTACGCGCACCGCCGCGCTGGCCGACGAGCACGTCTTCGTCCGCCCCGGCACGGACGCCTACCTGCTGTTCGGCATCGTCCACACGCTGTTCGCCGAGGACCTCGTGACGCCCTCGCACCAGGTCAACGGGCTGGCCGAGGTGCGCGAGGCGGCCAAGCACTTCCCGCCGGAGGCGGTCTCCGGACGCACCGGCGTGCCCGCCGAGGTGATCGTGCGGCTGGCCAGGGAGCTGGCGGGCGCCCGTACGGCCGCCGTCTACGCCAGGATCGGCACCTGCACGGCCGAGTTCGGCACGCTGGCCCAGTGGCTGGTGGACGTGCTGAACGTGCTCACCGGCAACCTCGACCGGCCGGGCGGCGCCATGTTCCCCAAGCCCGCGACGGAGTTCGGGGTACGACGCAAGCCATACGCAGTGGGACGGTGGAGGAGCCGCGTCAGGGGGCTGCCGGAGAGCAACGGCGAGCTGCCGGTGGCCACGCTCGCCGACGAGATCGAGACGTCCGGCGAGGGGCAGGTCAGGTTCCTGGTCACGGTGGCGGGCAACCCCGTGCTGTCGGCGCCCCACGGGGCCAGGCTCGACGCGGCCTTCGGGCGGCTCGACTTCATGGTGAGCGTGGACCCGTACCTCAACGAGACCACCAAGCACGCGAACGTCATCCTCCCGCCGCCGCGGATGCTGCAGTCGGGCCACTACGACTTCGCACTGCTCGGGTTCGCGGTCCGCAACTACGCCCGCTACTCGCCGCCGCTGCTGCCGCTGGACGGGCAGCCCTCCGAGGCCCAGATCCTGGCCAGGCTGGCCATGATCGCCTCGGGTCTGGAGGGAGACCTGGACGAGTTCGTGATCGGCGAGATGCTGCGCAAGGCCACCGAGACGCCCGGCTCCGGGGTCGAGGGAAGGGACGTGGCCGAGCTGCGCGCCGAGCTGGAGGGCGAGACCGGCGGCGAGCGCCGGCTGGACCTCATGCTCAAGCTCGGCCCCTACGGCGAGTGGGCCGGCAAGGGCGACCTGTCGCTGCGCAAGCTGCTCGACAACCCGCACGGCCTGGACCTCGGCCCGCTGGAGCCCCGGCTCGGCGAGGTGCTGAAGACCGCCTCGGGCCTGATCGAGCTGGCACCGCCGCAGATCGTCGAGGACGTGGAACGGCTGCGCGGCAAGCTGGACGAGGACCCGCCGGAGATCGTCCTGATCGGGCGGCGCCACCTGCGCTCCAACAACAGCTGGCTGCACAACGTGGGCCCGCTGGTCGGCGGCAGCAACACCTGCACGCTGCAGATCAACCCGGCCGACGTGACCAGGCTCGGGCTCGACGGCGAGGCGGTGGTCCGCTCCGCGAAGGGGCAGCTCACGGTGCCGCTCGAACCGACCGACACGATCATGCCGGGCGTGGTCAGCCTGCCGCACGGCTGGGGCCACGCGGGCAGCTCACAGAGCGTGGCGGCCGAGCACGCCGGGGTCAGCGTCAACACGCTCACGGACGAATCCACCATCGACGTACTGAGTGGTAACGCAGTGTTCAACGGAGTTCCGGTCACGATTTCACCAACCGGGGTGATCATCGCACAATAGGGTGTCGCGCGTGACTATCGCGCCAGAAGAGGACCGCCTGAACGCCCAGATCGCCTTCGCCATCGAGATCGACAAGTTGAAGCGGATCATCCGCCGCAACCATTTGATGGACGGCTCGCGGCGGGAGAACACCGCCGAGCACTCCTGGTACGTGGGCACGTTGGCGATGATCCTCGGCGAGCATGCCCCACCCGGGACCGACCTGCAACGGGTGGTGGCCATGTTGCTCGTGCACGACCTGGTCGAGATCGACGCCGGCGACACGTTCATCTATGACCCCGTGGAGGTGGCCGCGCAGGAGGGCGCCGAGCGTGCCGCCGCCGACCGCATCTTCGGCCTGCTGCCCGCCGACCAGGGGCAGTGGCTGCGGGAGCTGTGGGACGAGTTCGAGGCCAGGAAGACGCCGGAGGCCAAATTCGCCAAGGCGCTCGACCGTTTCTCCCCGATCCTGGCCAACCACCTCACCGAGGGTGGCACGTGGCCGCTGTTCAAGGTCAAGGCCGCGCAGGTCAGGGAGAAGGTGCGGATCATCGAGGAGGGCTCGCCATCCCTCGGCGCGTACGCGCTGGAGCTGGTCGAACTCTCCGTGGCCAGGGGACACCTGTCCGAGTGATCCCCACATGGGCGGGGTAGGGGACTTGTCGTGAAAGAGGAAGTGCGAGCGAAACGTCGGCCGTTGCGGGGTTTGGCCGGGCCGGTTGCTCTCGCCGACCGGCTCGAGAAGTCCAAGGCCCTGGACACGCCGATCAGAGTGCTGGCCAAGGCCGTACGCCAGCGCATCCGCCCTGGCCGGCTGCGTGACCTGCTGCACGGTGTGCCCACGGGCAAGCCGCTGCACCCGCCGCTGGCCACGGTCAGCCTGGGCTGCTGGCTGTCCGCAGCCGTGCTTGACCTGACCGACGGCGATCCGCGGGCCGCGCGCGTGCTGCTGGTCACGGGCATCGCCAACGCGCTGCCCACGGCGGCGGCCGGCCTGACCGACTGGTCCTCTCTCCACCGCGAGCAGCAGCGCGTGGGCTTCGTCCACATGCTGTCGAACGTGACCGCGCTGGGCCTGTTCTCCGCCTCCCTGCTGGCCCGGGTACGCGGGCGCGAGCAGATGGGCCGCTCCCTGACCCTGGCCGGGCTCGGCCTGGCCGGGCTCGGCGGCTATCTCGGCGGCCACATGGCCTACCGGCAGGCGGCCGGGGCCAACCACGCCCCGCAGGTCGCCCACCTGGTGCCGCTGGGCTGGCACGACCTGTGCCTGCTCAGGGACCTGCCGGAGGGCCGGCCCGTCGCGCGGCGGCTCGGCTACATCCAGCTCTTCGTGCTGCGCCAGGGCGAGGCCGTGACCGTGCTCGCCGACCGCTGCCCGCATCTGGCCGGCCCGCTGCACCAGGGCAGGCTGGTCATGGAGAACGGGGAGGCGTGCGTGGTCTGCCCGTGGCACGGCAGCACGTTCAGGCTGGCCGACGGCTCGGTGCGGCACGGTCCGGCGACCGCCCCCGCGCCCATGTTCGAGACGCGGATCCGGCGTGACGGCACGCTCCAGGTGCGGCCGGGGTTGACCTGAAGTTCGCTTGAGGTTCTACCGTCGGCCTCATGAGCACGATTCTGGTGACCGGCGCGACCGGCAATGTCGGCAGGCATGTGGTGTCCCAGCTCGCGGAAGCGGGGCTGGAGGTCCGGGCCCTCGTCAGGGACCCCGGACGGGCGAGGCTGCCCGAGCGGGTGGAGGTGGTGCGCGGCGACCTGTCCGCGCCCGAGACGCTGGAGCCTGCGCTGAAAGGCGTGGAGAGCGTGTTCCTGCTGTGGCCTCATTTCACGGCGGACGGCGCCGCGGAGGTGGTCACGGCAATCGCCGGGCACGCGCGGCGCGCGGTCTACCTGTCGGCCAACGTGGCGGACGAGCCGGTGACGCACTACCACAAGATCGAGCGGCTGATCCGGCATTCGGGGCTCGGGTGGACGTTCCTGAGGCCCGGCGGCTTCGCGGCCAACACACTGGGCTGGGCCGGGCAGATCAGGCAGGGCGTGGTGCGCTGGCCGTACGGGCAGGCTTCGAGGCCCTTGATCCACGAGCGGGACATCGCGGCCGTGGCCACGCACGTGCTCACCTCGGCCGGCCACAACGGCGCCACCTACGTGCTGACCGGCCCGGAGCTGCTCACCCAGGCCGAGCAGGTACGTGTGATCGGCGCGGCGACCGGGCGCGAGGCGCGCTGGGAGGAGCAGCCGCTGGAGGAGGCCCGCGAGCAGCTCATGGCCGCCTGGGGGAACGCGGCCTTCGTGGAGGGCGCGCTGAAGGCGTGGGCGGGCTTCGTGACGGCTCCCGAGCAGGTGACCGACACCGTGGAGCGGCTGCTCGGCAGGCCCGCGCTGACGTTCGGCCAGTGGGCGGAGGACCACCGGGCCGACTTCAGCTGACCTCGTCCGCGGGGTGCTCCACGAGGGCCAGGATGCGGCTGGACATGAACCTGGCCGTGCGCACCGGCGTGCCGGCGCGGGTGACCTCGCTCACCTCGACGAGCCCCCGCCTCGTGGTCACGTCGACCCGCCGCCCGGCGCGAGTGGCCCTGATCTCGTAAGTACGCGGTGTTCCTCCGGCATCAATGACGATCTCTACCCAGTCGCCCTTCATGTACGAATTCATACCCGCGAACGCGGCATTTTATCCGTACACCAGTACGAAAATAGCCGCAATACCGACGCAGACGATGATCCCCCGAAGCACGGGCGCCGGGATGCGCCGCCCCGCCCTGGCACCCAGGAAGCCGCCCGCCACCGCGCCCGCGGCCACCCCCGCCACGGCGAGCCAGTCCACGGGCGCGACCACGATGAACAGCGCGGCGGCCACCGCGTTGACGATCAGCGCGAGGACGTTCTTGGCCGCGTTCACCCGCTGGAGGTGGTCGTCGAGGAAGCTGCCGAGCAGCCCGATCAGCAGCACGCCCTGGGCCGCGCCGAAGTATCCGCCGTAGACCCCGGCGGCCAGCACGCCGAGCCACAGCTCCAGACCTCCGTGCGGGTGCGCGTGCTGACGCCGGTCGGCCAGCCACCGGTTGAGCCTGGGCTGCGCCACGACCAGCAGGCAGGCCAGCGCGATCAGCGCGATGACGACGACCTGGAACACCGACGGGTCCAGGAACAGCAGCAGGATCCCGCCGGCCAGCGCGCCCAGGGCCGAAGCCAGGCCCAGGCGCAGCAGGCGTTCGCGCTGGCCCCGGAGTTCGGGGCGGTAGCCGTACGCGGCCGTGAACGAGCCCGGCACGAGCCCGATGGTGTTGGAGACGTTGGCGGTGACGGGATCGACGCCGATCGCCAGCAACGTGGGGAACGTGATCAGGGAGCCGGACCCGACCACCGCGTTGATCGCACCGGCCACCACCCCGGCCGCGCAGACCGCGGCCAGTTCCCACCCCGTCACGAACCCTCCTTACACGTCCGGGCTCTTAGGGGGTGTGAAGAGGCCGCCCAGATTCTCCAGAACTTTGCCCATTTCTGATGGGACGATCCAGATTTTATTGGCATCGCCCTTGGCGATCTCGGGCAGGGTCTGCAGGTACTGGTAGGCGAGCAGGTGCTGGTCGGGCCGCCCCTCGTGGATGGCCTTGAACACCATGCCGATCGCGTCCGCCTGGCCCTTGGCGCGCATGGCCTGGGCCTCGGCCTCCGCCTGCGCGCGCAGCACGGCCGCCTCCGCCTCGCCGCGAGCCCGCAGCACGGCCGCCTGCTTCTCGCCCTCCGCCTGCAGGATCGCCGCCTGGCGCTGGCCCTCCGCGGTCAGCACGGCGGCGCGCTTGTCGCGGTCGGCGCGCATCTGCTTCTCCATCGAGTCCTGGATGGAGGAGGGCGGGTCGATGGCCTTGAGCTCGACCCTGTTGACCCGGATGCCCCACTTGCCCGTCGCCTCGTCGAGCACGCCGCGCAGCGCGGTGTTGATGTCCTCGCGCGAGGTCAGCGTGCGCTCCAGGTCCATGCCGCCGACCACGTTGCGCAGCGTCGTGACCGTGAGCTGCTCGACGCCGACCAGGAAGTTCGCGATCTCGTACGTGGCCGCCTTCGGATTGGTGACCTGGAAGTAGATGACGGTGTCGATGGACACGACGAGGTTGTCGGAGGTGATCACCGGCTGCGGCGGGAAGGAGACCACCTGCTCCCGCAGGTCGATCATGTCCTTGATGCGGTCGATGAACGGCACCACGAGGTTGAGCCCCGGGGTCAGCGTCCGGTGGTAGCGCCCCAGGCGTTCGATGATGGCGGCCGTGGCCTGGGGGATGATGCGGACCGTGCGGGCCACTCCGAAGCCCACCGCCGCGACCACGACAAGGGCGACGATGAGCTGCTCGACGGACATGGCGACGCTCCGAAGTCGAGGGGACCGACTCCGTAGATCCTATTTCCTTTCCGCTTTCGGCGGCTTTTATGTGAATAAATAGGGATCAGTGGGCGCGCGCGTACCAGCGGCCCTCGGCGCTGCGCTCCAGCGAGAGCGGCACCCCGAACGTCTGCGACAGGTTGTCGGGCGTCATCACGTGCTCCAGCGGCCCCTGCGCCACCACCGAGCCATGCCTCAGCAGCAGCCCGTGCGTGAACCCGATCGGCACCTCTTCCACGTGGTGCGTCACCAGCATGAGCGTCGGCGAACGGTAGTCGCCCGCCAGCACCGAGAGCCGGCGCACCAGGTCTTCGCGCCCGCCCAGGTCGAGCCCGGCCGCGGGCTCGTCGAGCAGCAGCATCTCGGGGTCGGGCATGAGGGCGCGGGCGATCTGCACCCGCTTGCGCTCCCCTTCCGACAGCGTGCCGAACCGCCGCCTGATCAGGTGGGCCGCGCCCATCATGTCGATCAGCTCGACGGCCCTGGTCACGTCGTTGGAGTCGTACTCCTCCGTCCAGCGGCCCATGATCCCGTACGAGGCGGTCAGCACGAGGTCGATGACCTTCTCCTCCGGCGGGATGCGCTCGGCCAGCGCGGAGCTCGCCAGCCCGATCCGCGGGCGCAGATCGAAGACGTCCGCCTGTCCCAGCCGCTCCCCGAGCACCTCGACCAGACCCTCGCTCGGGTAGAGCAACGTGGCCGCGACCTGCAGCAACGTGGTCTTGCCCGCGCCGTTGGGGCCGACGACGACCCAACGCTCGTCGGCGTTGACCGTCCAGTCGATGCCGCGCAGCAGGGCCGCTCCGTCCCGCCTGACGGCGACGTCCTGGAGCCGCAGCACCTGACCACCCATCCCCGATACCTCCTTAGGAGTCACGCTCGGGACAAACCTATTGCAGGGCGAGCGCATATCGTGGATCGGTGCGCCCTGAATCGCCTGTCTGTCCCTCCCTGGTCGCCTGGGGCAACGCCTGGCTCGCCGGTCACGTAGGCCTCGACGAGGCGGCTGACCACGTGGAAGCCGCCGGCGGTCCCACCGTGGCCGACGACGTCCCGTTGCGTAAATACCTCGCAAACCTGCGCTCCGACGGCCTGCGCGAGCTCCGGCTCGCGCTGCCGGCGCCCGGCGATCCGCTGGGGCTGTCGGGGCCGGCGCCGTTCAACTCGGCCGCGGTGGACGCCGGCCAGGCCGCCATCGCGGTGCTCGACGGCCGCAACCTCGGCCTGGTGCCGACGTCCGACCTGCGCGGGTCGTCCTATGTCGGGGTACGCCTGGAGATCCACGACTCCGGGCCCGTACGCCATGATCTGCCGTCGCTGGCGGAGGCCGAACGCGAGCTGTCGGAGGCCATGCGCTCGGCCACCGACGCGCTGTCCGGCATCGAAGGCCCCATGCAGTCCCGCCCCTCGTCCGTCGGGCACCAGGGCGGCGAGCTGGCGCCCGGCTACCCCGCGCGGGCGCACCGCGTCTCCGCCCTGGCCACGCGGCTGGCCACCGTGGTGCGGCTGGCCGACGAGCGCGGGCTCACGTCGGGGCAGATCGCCGTCCGCGCCACGGCCCTGCGCGAGCTGGACCGGGCGGTACGCCGTGCGCTCGTGGCCGCGCATCACGCGATCTTCGAGCCGCTCAGGAGCTCGTAGCCGGCCCGCTAAGAGCTCGCGATCTTCCACAGCCTGACCACCTTGTCCTTGCCCGCGGACACGACGGCCGCGTCCCCGTCGAGTGGGACGATGCCCACGGCGTACACGCCCTTCTTGTGAGCCTTGACCGGTTTGCCGAGCGTCTTGCGGGTCTCGGGGTCCCAGAGCCTGATCGTGCCGTCGGTGCTGCCTGACAGCAGCACCGTGCGGCCGTCGAGGGTGCCGAAGGAGAGCGAGTAAACGATCTTCTTGTGGCCCGAGAGGGTGGCGACGGTCTTACGACTCTTCGGATCCCAGATCCTGATTTTTCCGTCTTTACCGCCAGATGCCACGACCGTCTTCCCGTCCACCTTGCCGACCGCGACCGAGTACACGCCCCTGGAATGGCCCTTGTACGCCTTCCCGTACGCCTTGCGCCCGGCCATGTCCCACATGCGTACCGTCTCGTCCTCGCTGGCCGAGACGGCGACGGCCCGGTCGCCGATGTGGGTGGCGCTGAGCCAGTTGACCGGCCTCCGGTGGGCTCTGATGATCTTGCCGGTCGACTTGCGCTTCTTCAGGTCCCAGAACCTCAGATAGCCGTTGGCGTCGCCGGTGACCGCGACGTACTTGCCCTTCACCTTGGTGACGGCGACCGCGTAGACGGCGTCGCCGTGCCAGCCGAGCACCTTGCCCTTGCGGGTCTTGAGGTTCCACAGGCGCACGCTGCCGTCGTACCCGCCGGAGACGGCCATGGGGGTCTTGCCGACCATCACGCACGCGACGGCGTACACCTCTTCGCTGTGGCCCTTCATCGTGGCCAGCGACTTGTGCCTGGCCAGGTCCCACAGCCGCACCCGGCCGTCCTGCCCGCCGGTGACCAGCCACGTCTTGCCGCCCGAGGAGATCGCGGAGATGGCCTGGACGCCCTTGGTGTGACCCTTGAACGACTTCCCGTCCTGCTTGCCGAGAACGGGGACGACCTTCTGTGTGGGGGTGACCGTGGGGGTGGGAGTGGGCGTGACCTGGGTCGGTGTCGGGGTGGGGGGCTCGGTCTGCGTCAGGGCCTGGGTCTGAGCCGGGCTCGCGCTCACGGAGGTGGTCACCTGGGCCGCGTTCCCGCCGGTCGGCGAGCCGGTGCCGAACATCTTCGGCCCGAAGTACAGCACGCTCCCTGCCAGGGCGAGCGCCACGACGAGCGCGCCGGAGACCATGGCGGCCCGCCTGCGCCTGGCGTTGACCTCGCCGGGCGGCTCCTCGATCGGCGCATGCTTGAAGAACGCGTCGTTGTCCCCCCGCCCGCCGGCCTCCCGTACCGACGGCTTCTGGGACGGGGACACCTGCCCTGGTCCCTGGCCCTGGCCCTGGCGGCCCCTGCCCGGCGCCGATGGCGCGCGTCCGGACGGCCCCTCGCTGCTCGCGGCCGCCTCCACCCCCGGCACCGCCGGCCCGGGCGCCGGTGGACGGGGCGCGGGCGGGTGGGGCGCGGGCGGGTGGGGCGCGGCGCTCATCGGATAGGGCGGCGGCACCTGAGACGGACCCGACGGAGGCTGCTGCGGAGGCACATAAGGCACCCCATGCGCCGCGCCACCGTAGCCGGGCGGTGCGCCGCCCTGCTGTGGCGGTACGTAGGGCGCTGCGGGTGGTCTGGCCGGAGGGACCTGGGGCGGCGCGTACGCCTCCCCCGACGGGTTCGCCCACCCGTACCCGCCAGGAGGGGCGGCCGCCGCCGGGCCGCCGGGATTCGCCCAGCCGGTGCCGGCACCCGGTGGGGCCTCGGGCGTGGGTCCATGGGGGTTCGCCCAGCCGGCGGCGGGCGAGGGCGCATCCGGCGGGGTCCGCTCGGCCGCGAGTTGCGAGCCCGTGTTGAGCGCGTCCTCGGGCCGCGGCGACTCCCCCTCGTTGGCCAGCAGCGCGAACAGCACGTCGGCCGCCGCGGGCCGCTCGTCGGCCCGCTTGCGCAGGCACGACTGCACGACCGGCCGCAGGGTCTCGGGCAGCGCCGAGAGGTCGGGCTCCTCGTGCATCACCCGGTAGACGACCGCGGGCAGGCTGTCCTGGCCGAACGCGGGCCGCCCCGTGGCCGCGAACACCATGGTCAGGGCCCAGCTGAACATGTCGCTCGCCGGCCCCACCCGCTCGGCCGAGATCTGCTCGGGCGACATGTACGCGGGCGTCCCCACGACCCCGCTGCTGATCGTCATGGCCGAGTCCAGCGCCCGCGCGATGCCGAAGTCGATCACTCGCGGCCCGTCGTGACCGAGCAGCACGTTGCTGGGCTTGAAGTCGCGGTGCACGATCCCGGCGCGGTGGATGGCGGCCAGCGCGGTGACCGTTCCGACGGCCAGGCGGTAGAGCGCGCCGCCCGTGCGCGGCCCGTCCCGCTGCACCACCGCCTGCAGGGAGACCCCGTCCACCAGTTCGCTGACGATGTACGGGTGCTCGCCGTCCATGTGGGCCCCCAGCACCTGCGCGGTGCAGAACTGGGCCACCCGCCGCGCGGCCGCCACCTCGCGCAGGAAGCGTTCGGAGTCGAGCCCGGGCTTGTCCAGCCGGGTGTTCAGCAGCTTGATCGCCACGCGCCGCCCGTCGGGCGACTCGCCCTCGAAAACGATCCCCTGCGCCCCCTTGCCCAGGCGGCCGAGCAGCCGGTATTCGCCCAGTGTTCGCGGATCGGTCGGCTGTAAGGGGTGCGTCTCCGGCACCTGGCCCTCCCCGTTGTGCTAGACCCCCGTTCACAAATGGGATAGGCGCGCACGAACACCCGCAAACCACCCCAGGTCACGAAAGATCATCGCTCTTTGCGAAAAATTTGCCCTACGCAATAATCGTGGAGATGATCGGGGATTTCCAGCACCGTACGGGGAGCCGTCATATGCGTAGAAGCTTCAGCCTGTTCTTAGCCGGCGGTCTGGCCGCCGCGCCGCTGGCCGTACCCGCTCAGGCGAGTGCCGCCACCGCCACCACCGTGGCCGCCCCCACCACCGCGGCGGTCGCGCGGTTGAAGCCGTTCTCCACCTTCAAGATCTCCGTCAAGCACAGCAGCCGCACCAAGCGCGGCGGCAAGATCACGTATTACGTCCGCGCGAAGAACCTGGGCCCCTTCTACGCCGACTACTACTGGATCGGCGGCGAGGTGCCCAAGGGCGTCGTGCCCACTCTGCGCTGGGGCGCCGCGAAGGGCACCAAGTGCACCTGGGAGGACCGCTGGTTCTGGTGCTGGGGCCCGCTGCGGCTGGAGAAGGGCAAGACCGACTGGCTCAACTTCCAGGTGACGCTGAAGAAGGGCACCAAGGGCACGGCCACGGCGCGGGTCGGCGTGATGTCGTTCGACGTCGACCAGGGCATGGAGAACATCGACGAGGAAGAGCTCAAGCGCCTCGGCATCAAGGGCTACTACTGGCTCAAGAAGGTCAACACCAAGATCGTCTCCCCGCCGCGCCGGCCGGGCCGGAGCTGGTCGCCGCCTCCGCCGGTCAAGACGTACAACCCGCCCACCAGCCACGAGGAAAGCAACAAGAAGAAGGACACCTGATCCTCATCCCAGGCCGTGCCGTACGGCGTACAGCGCGGCCTGGGTGCGGTCCTGGACGCCCAGCTTCATCAGCACGTTGGAGACGTGGGTCTTGACCGTCTTCTCCGCGACGGCGAGGCTCCTGGCGATCTCCCGGTTGGACCGGCCGGCCGCGATGAGCGCGAGCACCTCGCGCTCGCGGTCGGTCAGCGGCACCGGCGACGGCGGGTCGTCCGGCGCCGACAGCATCGCCTCGGCGGCCTCGGGGGCCAGCAGCACCTGCCCTCCGTGCACCGCCCGCACGGCCTGCACCAGCGCCGTCGGATCGACGTCCTTGTAGAGGAACCCCGACGCCCCCGCCCGCATGGCCGGGCCGACGTCGGACCGGTCGCTCACCGACGTCAGCACGACCACCCTGGTCGCCGACCCGGCCAGCCGTTCGAGCGTGCCGAGCCCGTCGAGCACCGGCATCTTCAGGTCCAGCAGCAGCACGTCGGGTGCCAGCTCCCCGACCAGCTCGACCGCCTGCGCCCCGTCGCCCGCCTCACCGACGACCGTGATGTCGTCCTGCAGGTCGAGGAACGTACGCAACCCCTGCCGCACCACCGGATGATCGTCGGCGATCAGCACCCGGATCAAACGCCCACCTCCACACGTACCGTGGTCCCCCTGCCGCGGGCCGACTCGACGGTCATGACCCCGCCCACGGACTCCGCCCTGTCGCGCATCGACACCAGGCCCAGGCCGCGCGACTCCGCCTGCTCGAACCCGTTGCCGTCGTCGCGCACGATCAACACCAGCTTGCCGTCCGCGTATGCCAGGCGCACGGAGACGCTCGTGGCCTCCGCGTGCCTGAGCGCGTTGTGCAGCGCCTCCTGGGCCACTCTGAGCACCGCCACCTCGACCGCCGGGTCGACCGGCGGCAGCTCCGCGCACTCGAACGTGACCAGGGACGGGTGGAGCCGGTCCAGCATGCGCACGTGCTTGCGCAGCGTCTCGGAAAGGCCGTGCCGGTCGAGCTCGGCCGGTCGCAGCTCGACGATCACCGCGCGCAGCTCGGAGAGGGCCTCCCCGGCCAGGCGCTGGACGCGTTCGAGCTCGGCGGCGGCCTTCTCGGGCGCCCGGTCGAGCATGGCGGAGGCGGCCTGCGCGGTGAGCCTGAGCGAGAACAGCTTCTGCGTCACGGCGTCGTGCAGCTCGCGGGCCACGCGGTTGCGTTCCTCCAGCATGGCCAGCTCGCGGCCGCGCTCGTAGAGCCTGGCGTTGGCCAGCGCGATGGCGGCGTGCGCGGCGAACAGCGTCAGCAGCTCCTGGTCGGCCTGCGTGAAGCCGCCCGGCGTGCGCTTGTTGGCCAGGAAGATGATGCCGAGCACCTGGTCGCCGTCGCGGATCGGGACGCCGAGGAAGTCCTTCATCACCGGGTGGGCCTTCGGCCACCACTCGAACCTCGGGTCTTTGCGCAGGTCAGGCAGCCTGACGGGGCTCCCCTCGCGGAGCATCGCGCCGAGCATGCCATGCTGTCTGGGCAGCGGGCCGATCGCGTCCCACTGCTTGTCGGTGATGCCCTCGGCGACGAACTCGCCGAACGACCCCTCGTCGTCGGGCACGCCGAGCGCGGCGTAGCGGGCGTCGAGCAGCCGTTGCGCCGAGCGTACGATGACCTGCAACACCTCGCGGACCGACAGATGGCGGGTGACCGCGAGCACCGCGGAGCTCACCGCCTGCAGGATCTCGTCTCGGTCGGAGGTCACGGGACCCAGCTTAGGGTCCTAGGACGATGTGCCCAGGCGGCGGCGGGACTTCGGCCCGATGTGCGGCGCCCGCGGCGTTCCTAACGTCGGCAGCATGACGAACACCGCACTCATCACCGGCGCTTCCCGCGGTCTCGGACTCGCCCTGGCGAGGTCTCTGGCGGACGCCGGCTGGAACCTCGTGCTCACCGCCCGCGGCGCGGACGACCTGGAGCGGGCCGCGGCCGAGCTGGGCGCCACCGCGATCCCCGGCGACGTGACGGAGCCCGCGCACGTCGAGCGGCTGGCCCGGGCGGCGCCCGAGCTGGACCTGCTCGTCAACAACGCCAGCGACCTCGGCGTGACGCCGCTGCCGCCGCTGGCGGGCTACCCGCTGGAGGCGTTCAGGGTGCTGCTGGAGACCAACGTCACCGCCCCGCTCGCGCTGATCCAGGCCACGCTGCCCGCCCTGCGCGCGGCGGGCGGGGCCGTCGTGAACATCACCTCGGACGCCGCCACGGGCGCGTACGAGGGCTGGGGCGGCTACGGCGCCACCAAGGCGGCCCTGGAGCAGCTCTCCAACGTGTTGTCGGCCGAGGAGCCCGCGGTCCGGGTCTGGTGGGCCGACCCCGGCGAGATGAACACCCGCATGCTCGCCGACGCCGTGGGCGCCGAGGAGGCCGCGGCCGCCACTGACCCCGCCAAGGTGGCCGCCGCGCTGCACGACCTGGTGCGGTCCCGTCCGGCCAGCGGCAAGGTGAGCCTGCAATGACCGTCGCACTCGACTTCGCGCTGCCGCCGGGCCTGTCGGCGAGCGAGCCTCCCGAGGCGCGGGGGATGTCCAGGGACGCGGTACGCCTGATGGTCTCGCGTGGCGACCTCGCCCCCTCGCACCACCACTTCGTCGACCTCCCGAGGCTGCTCGACCCCGGTGACCTGATCGTCGTGAACAACTCCGCGACCCTGCCCGCGGCCGTCCGGCTCGACCGGCTGGCCGTGCACTTCTCCACCGCCAGGGAGGACGGCACCTGGCTGGTCGAGCTGCGCCGCCGTACCGCCACCGCCTCCGAGCCCTACGGCGGGGGCGAGCCCGGCGAGTGGCTGCCGCTGCCGGGGCGGGCCACGCTGCGGCTGATCGAACGGGAGACGCCCCGTCTGTGGCGGGCGTCGCTGGACCGGGAGGTGGAGCCGTACCTGCGGGCGCACGGGGCGCCGATCCGCTACTCGTACGTGAGCAGGGACTGGCCGATCGAGGCGTACCAGACCGTGTTCGCGACCGTGCCGGGGAGCGCGGAGATGCCGAGCGCGGCGCGGCCGTTCACCGCGGAGCTGGTGACGGCGCTCGTGGCGCGCGGGATCGGGATCGCGCCGATCACCCTGCACACGGGGGTGGCCTCGCCGGAGAAGGACGAGCCGCCCTACGCCGAGCGGTACGAGGTGCCGGCGGGCACGGCGCGGCTGGTCAACCTGGCGCGCGAGAACGGCAACCGGGTGGTGGCCGCGGGCACCACCGTCGTACGGGCCCTGGAGACGGCCGTGGGGGCGGACGGGCGGGTCGCCGCCGACGCCGGGTGGACCAGGCACATCGTCACACCCGAGAGCGGCGTACGGGCCGTCACGGGGCTGATCACCGGGCTGCACGAGCCGCGCTCCAGCCACCTGCTCATGCTGACCGCGATCGCGGGCGAGACGGCGCTCGCGCGGGCGTACGAGGAGGCGCTACAGAACGCATATCTCTGGCACGAGTTCGGTGACACGCACTTGATTGTGAAGAAATAGTCTTTACATAGATTTTGCCAACATGATAGGAACAGCGGGCATTTACGGGGGCTTCAAGTGTGTGCGCCTCCCCGTGACCACTTCCTCACCGGAGACGTTTAATGCGTAACCTGACCAAGGCCGCGTCGCTGGCATTGCTGGCCGCGGCCCTGCTTGTCCCGGCTGTTCCCGCTTCGGCATCCGCCACGACCGTCGCCGACGAGCCGTTCTCGGTCTTCGACGTCAAAGTGAAGGCCGCGAAGACGGCAAAGGCCGGCGGCAAGCTCAACTTCACCATCGTCGCCACCAACAAGGGGCCCTACGAGGCCGACGCCTACTTCGTCGGCGGCGAGTTCCCCAAGGGTGTCGACCTCAGGCGGATCATGTACCGGACGAGCGTCAAGGGCACCGAGTGCGGGCTCGAGGGCCGCGCGTTCTACTGCCTCGTGCCGAAGATCCTGGAGAAGGACGACTCCATCGCCCTGATCTTCGAGACCAAGCTCAAGAAGACGGCGAAGGGCACGCAGACCGCCAAGCTCGGCGTGATCTCCTACGACGTCCAGACGGGCATGGAGAACATGAGCAAGGAAGAGCTCGACCGGCTCGGCATCCCCGAGCACGGCTACGTGAAGACGGTCAAGACCAAGATCGTCCGCTAGTACGCCGCTCTCTGGAACGTTTCGAACCGCTGGAACGTTTCGAGCCACGTCCGCCGTGACGTTCACCGCTGCGCCCGAGCCCGAATGCCCGCCCTGCTTCGCGAGCATCGGGCCGGGCGCAGTACCGTGGCTGGATGTGGACCAGCGCAGCCTCCTGATCACCCTGACCGGCCCCGACCGGCCCGGCGTCACCTCGCGGCTTTTCTCCGTTCTGTCCGCCTTTCCGGTGACTGTGGCGGACATCGAACAGGTCGTCATTCGCGGCCGGCTCACGCTCGGCGTGCTCGTCATGTACGCCGGCGGCCCCCCGACGGGCACCGGCACGACCCTCGGCGCCATGTGGACCGCGGTCGAGCGGGTGGCCGAGGACCTCGGCATGGAGGTGGAGCTCTCCACCGGCTCCCAGACCAAGGAGCACCGCCGCCGCGGCCGCCTGTCGGTCAGCGTGCTGGGCGCCACGCTCCAGCCCGCCGCCATCGCGGGCATCGCCGGACGCATCGCCGCCGCCGGCGCGAACATCGACCGCATCGAACGTCTCGCCCAATGGCCCGTCACCTGCATCGAGCTGTCCGTCTCCGGCGCCGACCCCAGCTCGCTGCGGGTCGAGCTGGCCGCCGAGGCGGCCGTCCAAGAGGTGGACGTGGCCGTGCAGCGCACCGGCCTGTCGCGGCGGGCCAAGCGGCTGATCGTCATGGACGTCGACTCGACCCTCATCCAGGGCGAGGTCATCGAGCTGCTCGCGGCCCACGCCGGATGCCTGGACGAGGTCGCCAAGGTCACCGAGCAGGCCATGCGCGGCGAGCTCGACTTCGCCGAGTCGCTGCGGCGCCGGGTGGCGCTGCTGGAGGGGCTGCCGGCCGAGGTGTTCGAGGAGGTGCGCAAGGAGGTCGTCCTCACGCCCGGCGCCCGCACGCTGGTGCGCACGCTCAAGCGGCTCGACTACCGCTTCGCCATCGTCAGCGGCGGGTTCACGCAGATCACCGACGGGCTGGTGGAGGAGCTCGGGATCGACTACTCGGCGGCGAACGTCCTCGAGGTCATCGACGGCCGGCTGACCGGTCGCGTCGTCGGCGAGATCGTGGACCGGCCGGGGAAGGCGCGGGCGCTGGAGCGGTTCGCGCGCGAGGCCGGCCTGCCGATCTCGCAGACGGTGGCCATCGGCGACGGGGCCAACGACCTCGACATGATCGCGGTTGCCGGGTTGGGGGTGGCGTTCAACGCCAAGCCGGTGGTGCGGCAGGCGGCCGACACGGCGGTCAACACGCCCTACCTCGACTCGATCCTCTACCTGCTGGGGATCTCCAGGGACGAGGTCGAGGCGGCGGACGCGGAGGACGGCACCATCCTGACCGCAGGCTGACCCTCGACCCACCCGGCCCATCCTGGAGCCCCAGGATGGGCCTCCAGACCTCCGGACGGGGTAAGCACTCCCCCTTGGTCCCTTTGGCCCCCTGAGTCCTCCTTGAGGTCTCTCAGCGCTCCTTAGGCCGCCTCAGCACTCCTTGAGCCATCAGCACTTCTTGGGGCCTCGGCGCTCCTTGATGCTCTCAGCGCTCCTTGGACCCTCAGTGCTCTTTGAGACCCTCAGTGCTCTTTGAGACCCTCAGCGCTCTTTGAGACCCTCAGCGCTCTTTGAGACCCTCAGCGCTCGTTGGGACCCTCAGCGCTCTTTGGGACCCTCAGCGCTCTTTGGGATCCCAGAGTGTGACCAGGCGTCCCTCGCCCATCCAGAGCTCCTCCCAGGCGGACTCCACCTCGATCACCGCGAACGCGCCCGGCCGGAACACGTAGTCCCCTCCGGCCAGCCCCACGGCCAGCTCATGCACCCCCGGGTTGTGCCCGCACAGCACCACGGTGCTCAGCTCGGGATCGACCCGGCGGACCAGCTCCAGCAGCTCATCGGGGTACGCCTCGTAGATGTCCCGCTCGTAGCTGATCTCCACCTCCGGAAAGGCGATCTCGGCGGTGCTCTTGGTCCTGAGCGCCGGCGAGCACAACACGACGTCCGGGTTGAGCCCGGCGGCCCGTATCTCGTCGCCCGCCCGCTTGGCGTCCCGCTCGCCCCGTTCGGTCAACGGCCGATCCCGATCGGCCAGCCCGGCGATGTGGGCGGCCTTCGCATGCCGCAGCACAATCAAGGTCCGCACCAGATCACCCCGTCCTCGAAGCCCAGACGGCCAGCCCGACGATCACGGCCAGGATGACGAGCATCCCCAGCAGAATCAGGCCCAGGGTCTTCCCACCGCTGGGCTGCTTGTCACCTTTCACGCGCCCAGTTTCCCACCGAGCCACCCCGCCCCCACGCCCGCCTTCATCCCCACCCCACCTCCATACTCCACTCACCCGCTTCCGGGCATGATCCGGTACGGGCCATACCAGCCCTCGATGAACTCGAAGATCGCACCGCGGATGGGCCAGCCATCGCGTCGCCACCACCGCCACCTTCTGTTCCCAGCAGGACCACCTGGTGTCCCCCAACACCGCGCCTCACCGCTCGCCATCCGCCTGACGAGACGCCCTCAATCGCCCGCACGGCGCAGGACCCGACGACCAGCGCCCCCCGGCATCCGGAGCTCCCGAAAGCGCCCGAAAAGACGAGACGCCCGCCCCTACGCAGTAGGGCGGGCGTCTCTCCAGGGTATTGCCGGGTCTTACGAAGCCACGGGCTGGTGCTCGCGGTTGTCGTTGTTGGCCGGTTCGGTGGTCACGGTGCGCCGCTTGGACACCACGATCGCCCCGACCACCACGGCCACCGCCACCACCGTGATGCCGATCCGCAGGGCCGGGTTGCCCGCATACTGCACCACCGCGGGCGCGACCAGCAGCGCCACCAGGTTCATCACCTTGATCAGCGGGTTGATGGCAGGCCCGGCCGTATCCTTGAACGGGTCGCCGACCGTGTCGCCGATGACGGTGGCGGCGTGCGCCTCCGAGCCCTTGCCGCCGTGGTGACCGTCCTCCACCAGCTTCTTGGCGTTGTCCCACGCGCCACCGGAGTTGGACAGGAAGACGGCCATCAGCGTGCCGCACGCGATGGCCCCCGCGAGGAAGGCGCCCAGAGGCGCGTACCCGAGGGCGAACCCGACCGCGATCGGCGTCATGACCGCCAGCAGACCGGGCGTGGCCAGTTCGCGGAGCGAGTCACGGGTGCAGATGTCCACGACCCGGCCGTACTCCGGCTTCTCCGAACCGTCCATGATGCCCGGCTTGTTGCGGAACTGGTCGCGTACCTCGAAGACCACGCGCATCGCGGCCCGTCCGACCGCCATGATCGCGAGCCCCGAGAAGAGGAACACGACCGCGGCCCCGATGATCAGGCCGACCAGAACGTTCGGCTGGTCGATGCCGAGGGTGAAGGTGGAGAACTCGCCGAGCGCGGACTTGACCGCCCCGGTCGCCTGGGCCAGCGCGTCCTCCACCGAGGTGCGGAAGGCGCCGAACAGCGCGGTCGCCGCCAGCACGGCCGTGGCGATCGCGATGCCCTTGGTGATGGCCTTGGTCGTGTTGCCGACCGCGTCCAGGCTGGTGAGCACGCGGGCGCCCTCGCCCTCGACGTCGCCCGACATCTCGGCGATGCCTTGCGCGTTGTCGGAGACCGGCCCGAACGTGTCCATGGAGACGATGACGCCGACCGTGGTCAGCAGACCGGTGCCCGCCAGCGCCACCGCGAACAGCGCGATCGTCACGTTCCCGAACCCGAGCAGGAACGCGCCGTAGACCGCGCCGCCGATGACCAGGGCGGAGTAGACGGCCGACTCCAGGCCGACGCTGATGCCGGACAGGATGACGGTGGCCGGGCCGGTGGCCGAGCTCTCGCCGATCTCGCGTACGGGACGGCGGGTGGTCTCGGTGAAGTAGCCGGTCAGCAGCTGGATGGCGCTGGCCAGCACCAGGCCGATGAGCACCGCGCCGATGGCGATGAGCCGCGGGTTGGCGCCGGACTGCTCGGTGGCGCCGGTCAGGGCACTGAAGCTGTCGGGCAGATAGAGGAACGCGGCCACCGTCACGAGCACCGCGGAGATCGCGGCCGAGATGAAGAAGCTGCGGTTGATCGCCGACATGCCGTTGCGGTCGCGGTCGCGCATTCCGGTGACGAAGATGCCGATGATCGCCGTGATCACGCCGACCATGGGGACGATCAGGGGGAAGACCAGCCCCTGCTCACCGAAGGCCACCTTGCCCAGGATGAGGCTGGCGACCAGCATGACCGCGTACGACTCGAACAGGTCGGCCGCCATGCCCGCGCAGTCGCCGACGTTGTCGCCCACGTTGTCGGCGATGGTCGCGGCGTTGCGCGGGTCGTCCTCCGGGATGCCCTGCTCGACCTTGCCGACCAGGTCGGCGCCGACGTCGGCGGCCTTGGTGAAGATGCCGCCGCCGACTCGCATGAACATCGCGAGCAGCGCCGCCCCGAACCCGAATCCCTCGAGCACGCCGGGGGCGTTGCCCTGGTAGATGAACACGACCACGGCCGCGCCGAACAGGCCGAGGCCCACGGTGAACATCCCGGCCACACCGCCGGTACGGAACGCGATGCGCATGGCGCGCTTCTCGCCCGATTCGTTGGCCGCGGCGGCGACACGGACATTCCCGCGCACGGCCAGCCACATGCCCATGAACCCGGTCAGCGCGGAGAAAACCGCCCCGACCACGAAGAAGATCGAACGTCCGACTACTACTTCCGTTTCCCCTGGTAGCAGGAGCAACAGGATAGGTATTGCGACGACGAAGATCGCCAATGTCCGGAACTGGCGCCCTAGATAGGCGGCGGCGCCTTCTTGTACGGCACGCGCGATGTTCTGCATGCGCTCCGTGCCTTGGCCGGCGGACAGCACCTCGCGCACCAGGCCGCCTGCGACGGCTAGTGCGATCAGTGCGACCGCGGCGACCACGATCACGATGGTGAGATTGTTTCCACTCAGGGCCAGATTGGACGCTGGCTCCGCTGCCAGCATGTGCCTGCTCATCGTTCTCCTCGGCAAGACCGGTCGTCCTGCCCGGGCGGTGCTGCAGTTTTCCTCGGCGGGTGTTGCGGCACCATCCGGGTTGTGGGTGCCGCTTCCGGTTGAATCCGCGTTCCGCCGGATCACCTTGGCCGGTGCCGGGAGTCTACGCAGGCACTGAACGGATATGAAGGCTCTCGAGGTGGCTAATTGTGCGCGCGTCCAGTAATCCCCTGACAGCGGGCCGGTTTGCGGCCTGACAGGCGAAATTTCCCCGGGTTTAAGGTCATGAAAACCTCCCGATACTGCCGGACCGAAACTCCGACGGCCTGGAGCGATGCTGGAGGGACCTGGGAGACGGCAGACGATCACCAACCCGACCGCCCACCACGGTCACCCCCACCTACCACCGCCACCCGACCACGGCACCATCACCCAGGACCCGGCACGCGGGCCCCTCACCCGCAACCACCCCGGCCGCCCCCTGTCGACACGGCCCATCAGGTCCCGCCCACGCCGCGGACCGTACCTCATCCGACGACCGGAACGCCCACCCGACCCCGCTTGCCGGGACCCACGACGCGACGACCGGAACCGCCCGTCCGCCTTGTGCGCTCATTCGCCCACATGACCGCCCACACCGTGGCGCGCCTTCCCGCAGGGGCCCCATAACCCACAGGGCCACCTCCGCGGTCCATTCCCAGCCAGCCGAAAGCGGAAGCCACGGTGCCCGTGCGCCGTGACGGTGGCCGGCCATGTGCGGGTCAGCGGGCGTCTCCCTGGAGGCGCTCAGCCACGTGCGGCGGGTGGTGCCGCCCGTGCTCCGCCGTACAAGATGGGGGTTTTGAGCACAGAACGGCCGCACGCCGGGCGCCACAAAGGGACGCCCGGCGGAGCGAGGCGGGACGGCGGAGCCGGCTCAGACCTTGGCGGCCGCGGGCCAGCTCATGCGGATGTTCGTGCCCTTCGGGCTGGGGAAGACCTCGACGTCGTCGGCCAAGCCCTCGATGACCGCGAGGCCGAAGCCTGACATGAACGAGTCAGAGAGCATGCCCAGATCGAGGGGCTGCTCCTGCTTGATCTCATCGCTGGGGGCCTGGTCGCTGACCGTGACTTCGAAACGCCCGGAGTCGTCACGCAACTCGATGCGGATCGGCTCGCCCGGACAGTGGACGCGGTGCGCCTCGACTGCCCGGGAGCAGGCTTCACCCACAGCGAGCCTGACCTCGTCCAGCAGGGACTCCTCCACGCCGGTGCGGCGAGCGATCGCCGTCGCCACCAGCCGCGCGGTCCGCACATGGGCGGGAAGAGCGCTGAACGTCAGCTCGACGGTAGCCATGCTACTTGTCTTTGCCGTGAGCTTCCTTGGCCTCGTCGACCGAAGCGTAGATCCCGAAGACCTTGGTCAGACCGGTGATCCGGAAGATCTTCAGGATGCGCTCCTGGGTGCAGACCAGCTCGAGCGAGCCGTCGTGCGCACGAACCCGCTTGAGCCCCCCGACCAGGACGCCAAGGCCCGTGGAGTCGAGGAAGTCCACCTTCTCCATGTTGACGAGCAGGTGGAAGTTGCCCTTGTTCACCAGGTCGATGAGGAGCTCACGCAATCTCGGCGCCGTGTAGACATCGATCTCACCCTCGACCTCCACGATGGTGAGTCGGTCTTCGGTGCGGTGATCCAACTTCAGATCCACAGATCCTCCAGCGCCTCGCCTGCGAAACTACTCTCTTGGGACTGGCAATCTGGAGCGTGGCCCCAGATCGTCCGACCCTGACGCGCGGCATTCAACCATGCGTCTGGCTTGTGTCTATACGAAATCACGATTCCCGGCGACTTTGCCCATCGATGCAAGACTGGAAACAGTGACTTCCTCCGCATCCTCCCCACAACAGGCGGGTCCACTCCTCCGCCACCTACTCGGTGTTCCCGCACGTCATGAGCGTGTCACCCATGTGGAGCATGTTCCAGCACGTCGGGCGGGTCAAGCGGGATGGCCCAAATGGATGCCAGAAGTACTTGTTACGCGCTTGGCGAACCGCGGGGTGACAGGACTCTGGCCTCACCAGTACGAGGCCGCCGACCTGGCATTTCGTGGCCGAAACGTGATCATATCGACGGGTACGGCGTCCGGGAAGTCGCTGGCGTACCTCACTCCCGCCGTCGCCTCCTGCCTCGACGGCGGCACGATCCTGTACCTGACCCCGACCAAGGCCCTGGCCGCAGACCAGTTGCGCGGCCTGCGCGAGCTGCGCATCACCCAGCTGCGCGCGGCCTGCTTCGACGGCGACACGCCGTTCGAGGAACGTACGTGGGTGCGCCAGCACGCCAACTACGTCCTGACGAATCCGGACATGCTGCACCGCAGCATCCTCCCTCGCCACGCCCAGTGGTCCTCGTTCTTCCGCCGGTTGCGCATGGTCGTCGTCGACGAGTGCCACGGCTACCGCGGTGTCTTCGGCTCCCACGTCGCCCAGATCCTGCGCCGCCTGCGCCGCGTCTGCGCCCGTTACGGCTCGCGCCCCACGTTCCTGCTCGCGTCGGCGACGGCCAGCGAGCCGGGCGTGTTCGGGATGAGGCTGACGGGGCTTGAGATGGACGAGGTGACCGTGGACGCCTCGCCCAAGGGTTCCACCACCATCGCGCTGTGGGAGCCGCCCCTGACCGAGCTACGGGGCGAGGGAGGGGCTCCTGTGCGGCGGACGGCCACGGCGGAGGCGGCGGATCTGCTGGCGGACCTCGTCCTGGCCGACGTCCGCACGCTCGCCTTCGTACGTTCCCGCCGCGGCGCCGAAACAGTCGCCCTGACGGCCCGCGCCAAACTCGCCGACGTAGCCTTCTCCCTCTCCACCCGCCACCCTCGACCCACCACCACCCACCCCCCGAACACCGCAAAGCCCACCACCCACCACCCGAGCACCGCAGAACCCACCACCCACCACCCGAGCACCGCAGAACCCACCACCCACCACCCCAGCACCGCAGAACCGACCCTCGCCCAGCCGAGCACGGCAGAACCCACCACCCACCAGCCGAGCACCGCAGAACTGACCGCCGCCAACCACCAACCGCACACAGCCGAACGCGCGCGCACCGCCCAACCCACCCCGCTGGAAGCGGACCCCTTCCTCAGCCACCAGCCGGGCGCTGCCGAGCTGACGAGCCCCACCATGCCGGGACCATCCCGTACCACCGCCGGCCTCTCCACGACAGACTCGGCGGTCGGCACCTCAGAGCATGAGGGCCCGGCAACCGAGCCGACCTCGGAAAGCTCCCTCACCTGGGCACTCCCGGACGCCCCCGCCCATCCGGACTGGACCGACCTCCCCAACAAGATCGCCGCCTACCGCGCCGGATACCTCGCCGAAGATCGCAGGCTCCTGGAGAAGGCCCTCCGCTCAGGCACGATCATGGGCCTCGCCACCACCAACGCCCTCGAGTTGGGCGTGGACGTCTCAGGCCTGGACGCCGTGCTGATCGCGGGCTGGCCCGGCACCCGAGCCTCCCTTTGGCAGCAGGCGGGCCGGGCGGGCCGCGACGGCCAGGACGCGCTCGCCGTACTGATCGCCAGGGACGACCCCTTGGACACCTATCTCGTCCATCACCCCCAGGCCCTGTTCGGCCAGCCTGTGGAGGCGATCGTCCTCGACCCCGACAATCCGTACGTCCTGGGCCCCCACCTCTGCGCCGCGGCCGCCGAGATCCCACTGACCGTCGACGACCTGCCCATCTTCGGCACCACCACCTCCACGGTCCTCGATGATCTGGTCTCCCAGGGGCTGCTCAGGAGGCGCCCCGCGGGCTGGTTCTGGACCAAGCGGGAGCGTGCCACCGACCTCGCCGACATCCGAGGCGGCGGAGGCGCTCCCATCCAGGTCGTGGAGTCGTCCACCGGCCGCCTCCTGGGCAGCGTGGACGAGCCGTCCGCGCACACGACGGTGCACACGGGCGCGGTCTACATCCATCAGGGCGAGACCTTCCTGGTGGAGCTGCTGGATCTGGAGGCCGGGGTGGCCCTGGTGTCCAGCGCGACCCCGGACTTCACGACGTTCGCTCGCGACATCACCGACATTTCCATCCTCTCCACCCAGCGCTCCCACCCCCTGGGCCCCGGCACGCTCCACTTCGGCGAGGTGGAGGTGACCCGGCAAGTGGTCTCGTACCTCAAGAGACGCCTCCAGTCAGGCGAGATGCTCGGCGACGAGCCCCTGGACCTGCCACCCCGCACCCTCCGCACCCGCGCCGTCTGGTGGACGCTCCCCGCCTCGGCGGTGGCCCCGCTCGCCGAAGCGGGCATCGACCTCGGCGGCGCCGCCCACGCCGCCGAACACGCCTCCATCGGCCTGCTCCCCCTGTTCGCCACCTGCGACCGCTGGGACATCGGCGGCGTCTCCACCGAACTGCACGCCGACACGGGGCTGCTCACCGTCTTCGTGTACGACGGGCACGAGGGCGGGGCGGGTTTCGCCGAACGCGGCTACGCCCGTGCGACCGACTGGCTGACCGCCACGCGCGAAGCCATAACCTCATGCGAATGCGAACGAGGCTGCCCTTCCTGCATTCAATCCCCGAAATGCGGCAACGGCAACGAGCCCCTGGACAAACGAGGCGCCATCCGCCTCCTCAACACGCTGCTGTCCCCTCAGTAAAACGCCACGAGACCCACACAAGAACTGCTACCGAGAGCGCGACCTAGGTCCCCGCCACGGCGCGTGCCACCCGTAAAGGCGGGCCCCCTGGACCTACCGGGACCGACCCCCAGAACCCCGCTCCACCTGCACCATCGCACGCCGACCCAAACCCCGCGCCTGACTGATCGATGAGTCGAATCAAATAACCGATTTAGCTTTCGCCGTCTCTATGCCGATGGCCCACAAAAGCGCGTTCCTCACCTTCACCCTTGTCGTCATCGTCGCCGGACCAGAAATCGGCCGCCCCCGGCTGCGGGCGTTCCCAGAACCCGCTGTCCTCCATTGACCGTGGAGACGGCGGCAGATAATCGTCCCAGCGATCCTCCATCCGTACGGCAGGCCGAACGGGGGACGCGTCGGACTTGGGGACATCCGTGACCGCGGAACTGGGCAGGGTGATGCGAACGGGCCCCTGACGAGCCTCCGGCACGTCTCGCACCTCCTCCACCTCGAACGCGGCGGCGGCCTCCTCACGCTTCCGATCGAGCGCGGGCGGCGCCGGCGGCCGTTCCGGACCCGCCCCGTCGGAACGCTCGTCGGACACCGGCCGCTGAGCCCGGGACTGATCGGGAACCCGGGTCTTGGCGACGGCCAGGATCACGGCGGGCCTCCGCCGGGGCGGGGCCGTGGTGACCGAAACGCTTTCGTTCGCATGCGTGGCCTGAACCCCGCCGACCGGCGACGTGCTCGGAGCCGGGGTCGCTGTGGCCGTAGCAGGCGTGGAGCTCTCACCTGTGGCGAGCGCCCGCCGCCGCGCCCAGGCACCCGCATGGGCGCCGAACAGCAACAGGAGGATGCCCGCTGCGACGTAGAGGCCGTACTGGGCGAGGTTCCCGATCGGCGACTCGCTCGACTGCGCCTTCACGTCAGGCTGGACGGGAGCGGTGTCCGCGCCGCCCTTCGCATCGGACGGGCGCAGACCGCCCGTTTCGTCGGCCGTGGGAATCGGCAGGTTCCCGTTGGGGTCGGCGTCGGGTATTGCCGGAAGCTTGGCTGTCGTCCGCTTGGGCGTCGTCGGTTTGGTCGTCGGCAGGGTCTGTCTCTTGGCCGGCAGCGTGGGGAGCGGGTCGACGTTCTTGGTGGTCTTCGGGGTGCGGGCGTCTGTGGTCTTCTTCTTCGTCGGCGTGGGCGTCGGCGCGGCGGGGAAGGCGACGTACGCGGCGGCCGAATTGCCCGACCCGATCGATCCGCCGTCGCCGTCACCCCTGAACGCCTTGACCGTGAACCCCACCTTCTGGCCCTTCGCCTTGGCCGGCACGGCGAGCACCACCTGGCACGTGGAACCGGCGCACGCGCTGTCGGCGGGCAGCCTTCCCACGATGCCGGACTGGCTGTTGGAGACCTCGTACGACTGCAGGTCAGGCTCTGAGCCCTTGCTCCAGGTCAGCTGGACCTTGGCGCTGCCCTGCCGGGTCGCGTTCACGTTGCCCGGCGCCGCAGGTGGCCGCCGGAGCTTGAACGTGCTGCTCGCGTACCTGCTCCCTGTGATCTCTCCCTTGAGGGTCACGGTGAAGGTCCCGTTCGGGGCGTTGCCCGCGTCGAACGTGCCGGAGATCGTCTGGTTCGCTCCCCCTCCGGCGACCTTCTGGATGGGCGTGGAGGGCCCCTCGACGTAAAGGCCCATGTTCAGCTGCATCACGCCCGTTTGTGCAGAAACAGTCACCGACGAGCTCGAAAGCACCTGGCCGTCGGCGGGCGAGGTGATCTGCCCGGACGAGTCGGCCCGCCAGGTCACCGCGGCGGCCTGAGCGGTCCCGCCAAGCGCGATGGAGCCGGCCACGATCATCCCTGTGGCCACCACTCTGCCGACTACCGTCACGACGCTTCCCTCCATCGAGAGCCTCGCGCCGCCTGACCACCCTGGGGCGTTCACGCGACGACCGGAAGTGCAGTCCGCCCGGCCGATACGGTCACCGACCGTCCCCGGACCCGCACCCTAGCGACTTCACTCCGGCGCTTACAGGCGCCCTGCCACATACGGCATGGACCGAGGGTAAGCGGAACCTTACGGTACATACACAACTCTTGGACACCACGTCCAAGAAGTCGTGACTGGATCGCGACCTAGCCCCGCAAGCCCCAACCGCCCCATCATTTCGGTCACCATTCGATCCATTTGCCCGATTTTCACACCAACCGAAATGTCACCATTCAACACATTGACGCCACTGCGGCCAAGGCACCCATTCACCCCAAAAGCACATACGATTCGACTACGTCCAGGACGCATAGAGGGTGACACAAAGTCGGGCAAACCTCCCCGAGTCGGGCTCTCTCACCGCAGGTCAACAGTGACTCTGGCTCTCACCACATCTTCTCTATGCACAACGGTCCCTTTCTTCGCCATCACCTGGTCCAAGCCACCACCGTCCCCCGGCCTTCAGCACCATTTCCGGGGCCAGCAGGCCACACCGCACGCGCAAGTTCCCCGTCCAACGCTGACCCGCCATCCTGAGCGGGGAGACCCCGTTGCGGGCAAGCCTCGGCGCCCACCTGCTCGCAGCGCTGGTACGACGAGGCACCATCGCCCCCGCCCCCGACCGCTCCCAGACAACCTCGACCCACCGTCCGCCACCCGGTCCTCGGCAACGGCGGTTCCAACAGGGCCGCCGATCGATATTTCGGAGCCGTGGCTGGACCAAGCGCGGTGGGTCCTTCTTCGACGTGTCTCAAGTCGTCGAACGGCACTTCGGCCATCGGCATAGTGGCACGTCGAGCCCCGACCATGTGATGGAGGAATCGGCTTCCTGGGGGCAATTGGGTGAGGTCGCGGGGCTTCGGGTGTTGGATCTCAGATGCGAGGATGCAGCCATCGGACAACTCCTGCTGGATGCCGGGCTGTCGTCGTTACCTGGGATCGGACAGCTCCGCAGCGATGGCCAAGGCTGCCGATACGGCGTTATACGGAACAGCCAGCCGCGTCGAGATGGACGATATCAACGACTTCTCTGCCCGCCCTCTTCGTTCGATCTGGTTGTTTTACGGTTGGCTTTTCACCATGTCGAGGATATCGAGCCAGCGCCGGCCGCCCACCGTGGATGCCTCGCAGCCGGCGCTCTCTGACATGCGTTTGATGATCAGGCATGCACGTACCAGGCGGCGGTCAAGGGGCCCTTTCCACTGGACCGGCCCGAGATCTGGCCGTTAGTGTGCGGGGCCCTAATATCGGTAGCGAGATTGACAGCGAGGTCCAGACATCGGCGATTTCGTCAGTGATTTTGCATTGGGTCAGCTTCACGCCGTTCTGACTGGCCAGGGTAGCGGCTCGGGCGCAGGCGGCTTCTGGGTTGATTATCGCTAGTTTGGCTGCTGCAAGGGCGCTCAGGTCAGCGGCGCTGTTCACGCGGTGGCGTGCCACGCGTACCGAGCCCAGCGTGGCGAACGCTGTGGCGACCGCCATAAGGAGACCCATGAAAGCTACACCCCAAAGTGTGGCCGAGCCTTTCTCTTTAGGATTGATGGGGGTCCCCTCCTTCCAGGCTCGCTGCTTGCGGTCATGGGGAATATCCGGGCTCGGTGTCAGCGGTGGCCGTGGCGGATATTTGTACTGCGGGCAATGAGTGGGCCCAGGGCGGTTGTACTTCTACGGTGATCTGAACCTTCGTGGTTTCCGTGTCGCGGGTTACGGCTACTTGGGCCCCCGGGCGGGTGGCGGTGCGGGCTCGGGTCATGACCTGGTCGAGGGGCTCGCCCCTGGCCGCGGCTCGTGCTGCGGCGCGGGCCGCGTCCACGCACTCGAGCTGGGCACTGACGGCTTGGATGGCCCATAGCGCGGCTGCGAGGACGACCATGAGCGCGGGCAGCATCGCGGCGGTCTCGGCTGTGACCGAGCCCCGCGATGCCGACCGCTTCCTGCCCAGGGAAATCCGCGCTTGGCGGAGGGTCATCCGGTGGCGGTGTTGAGTGCTCGATCGATGAGGGCCTTCAGCATCTCCTGGACTTCTGGACTGCTCACCACCTTGAACAAGAGTGCGGCGAAGGCACATGCCGCAATCGTGCCTACGGCGTATTCGGCGGTGGACATGCCGCGCTCACGATTGACCGTCGCGTAATGAAGCCATCTGTTGCGTCGCGTCGGAGCGGGGCGGGTGGTCGGCCCGAACGGGGCCGGCTTGGACGATCCGTCTTGTGCGTTCGTGGTGATCTCGGGCGGTGTCGAGGTTTCCCTCGGGGACTTGGCTGACGTTTCCCTTGGCGGCCTGGCGGTGTGAGCAGTGGCTTCTGCGGCGACGTTGAAGGCTGACGGGACGCTTCGTGTGATGTTGGTGCGGCTGAGTGAGAACTTGCCGACTATTTTGTTGCTTGCTGCGGTGTGCCTGGGTTCTGGGGTGGCTTTGATGTCGTCTGGCATGGTGGCGGGACTGTGCATCGTGCCTCCAGGTGGTGCTCGGAGCCGGGGTCTTGTCCGGCGGGAGTCCTTAGGTTGGCCGAAGCCGGGCCTTAGGCAATGAGCCGAACGACGTTCTGTGGAGGACGTTGGGTTTTCCACAATCAGGGGGTTGACCTGGGGGTTTAGGGCTACGCTGCCCCGTGTTGGTCGGGTTGGCCCGCGAGTGGCCCGTCATTGACGTTTTCGCAGGTCAGGCCGCTATCTGTGATCGTTTCGCCGCACAGCGCCGCCTCGATCTTCGCGTTGGCCGCCTCTTCGCCGCCCTTGACCCAATGGGCGTATGTGCTCAGCAGGGTTCGGATGGAGTGCCCTAACCGCCGCGCGACCTCCGCCGGATCCACGCCCGCCGCAATCAGCATGCTGGCGTTCGCGTGCCGCAGGTCATAGGGCCGTCTGGCCACGGCGGAGGCGTGCTCAGCCGGGCTCAGGGCGGCTTTGCGGGCACGTCGCCAGACCGACTGATACACCGGAGCGGGGACCTTGCCCTGATCGGGACCGTCGTAGAACAGCCGCCCGTCGGGGGCCGGCGGGAAGGTCAGCAGGTGAAGGCGCAGGATCACCACCAGTTCCGGGGGGATGGGAACGGGGCGGACCGTCTTTGTACTGCGGTGTTTGAGCCCGCGTGTGTCGTGCCGTTCGCCGTCGTCGGTCCACAGTTCGCCGACGTCAGGGGAGGCGCCCTCAAGAGTGATGCTGCCCCAGCCGCCGCCCATGGGCAGACGGCACTGGTGGACCTTGAGGTCTAGGCCCTCTGATGGGCGTATCCCGGCGTAGAAGATGAGGCAGAACAGCGCGAACAGGTGCGGTCCCCGGTCGCGGTGTTTGGTGTAGCCGCGTAGTTCGCGCACTGCCCACAGCAGCCGCCGCGCTTGCTCCAGCGTGGGTACGACCACCGGCGAGACCGCGTCATCGATGAAGCGCCGCCGGGTCTTGATCGCGGGCAGTGGGTTGAGCGTGATCAGTTTGGCCGACAGCGCCCGATCGAGGCACTTGTACAGGATGGCGCGACGGGTGCGCGCAGTGGTGGCCGCCGCCTGTTTACCGTTCTGGAGTTTCTTGATCGCCGCCAGCAGGGCGCGGAGATGTTCATCATCGGCCAGCTCCACCACCGGCCGCGTGTGCTCGCCGAGCCATCCGAGCGCTTGCGCGATGTCGTCGGGGACCGTGTCGGAGGCGATCCGGCCGGGCCTGTAGGCCCACTCTTTGAGTGCTTTGCGAAGGATCTTGTCGGACGGCCGGGTCCGCCGGGCCTTGATGGAGTCTTCCAGCATGGCCATGGTGATCTCGGCCAGCGATTCGGCCAGCCGCCTACGGCTACCGGCCGCGCTGCCGTCCCATTCGGCCGCCGCCACGTCGCAGGAGTGCTCGAACCAGGTGCGTTGCTGACGGGTCCAGGAGACGGGTTGCCCGGTGCGCAGGTCCCACTCTTCGCCGACCGTTTCGGCCGCCCGGGTGAGCTGGGACTGAAATTTCTGGGCTAGCGCTTTGGTCACGAACGACAGAGAATAGGGCGTCGTGTTGATCCTCCATCGTAATTCCCAGGGCTTCTTGCGCCCCTCACGCTTCCGGATCTTCCAGAATTGGATGTCGATTGCCGACACTGTCAACCACCTTCCATTTCCGCCTTTTGACTCTCTAACCATTTTATCCAGTCATCGTGCTTTATTCGTCTTTCACCATTAGGGATTCGATATGTTTCCGGGCCGCGTCCGGTGGCCAGCCACCGATAGAACGTCGAGCGAGGAACTTGCAGGATACGCCGGGCATCGGCGATCGTCAGGAAATCATCTCGACTCATCTCTCGTTGCCTTTCATCAGATGGTTCACGGGCCAGGCACGGGCCAAGATCCAGGAAGGGTCAAGCCTGCCAGGGGTTGCTATGCGATTACGCATTCAGCCTTTACATGCCAATCTTTTACGGCATTCCCAGGCAAAAGAATGAGGAATAGCGCATCACAACTCACCAATCACGGGAAATTAAATTCGGTAACTTGTCTTTCCCGTTCGAGGGGGCACGCCGACCATATGCCGTCGCCGGCCAGGCCGCGCCCACGCCAGAATCCCTTCGGGTGTGCACGTTGGGTAGCAGGTCGTTACTATATGCGCTCGGGGGCGGCCCACCCACCCACCCTCGGTGTGGGTTGCGCGCCATAGATCAAGCACAGGATGCAGCCACCAAAGACCAACCCAACAGCAACGATCAAAGGTGGTGCCTTCGGCGCGTTTTGCCTGGTGGCGGCTCTCGTCTCATCTGCCGGCCGCCGCCGCGCCGATCTACTGTGCGAGTCCCAGTCGCAGCACTTCGCGGGCTTGCCGATGCTCACGGCCGAGCACTTCGGCCAGCACCCGATCGCCTAGCGTGCGGTAGCCGATCCCGGCGATCCGCCAGTCACCTACCAGGACCGTTGCCGCCCCCTCGTTATCGGACAGGCCCGCGTCCCCTCCCACCCACGGGTCGCGTTCGCGTGCTCGCTGCGACAACCGCCAAGCCCGCCGAGCCTCGCGCAGGGCCGCGAACGTCGTGGAGTAGCGGCGGCTCTTGGAGGTCACGTGCCCGCGAAAGCCGAGCGTGTGCACATGCCGTGCCAGGCGCAGCGCCCGGCAGGTGCCCAGACGTGCCAGGCGGCGTACCGTCGCCGTCAGGGCCGCCACGTGTGCCGGGAGCCTCCCGCCCCCTTCCACGTCCGGCTCGTCTGCACGCGGTCGCGAGGTGGGAAGGCCGCTCACGCTGTCGGAGACGGTCTTGGTCGCGTACTTGGCCAGATAGCCCGCCACTCGTGCCCGATCGATCTCGCGCGCTTGCACCGGCCGCACGTCCAGTTGAGCGCCCCATCGCGCCATGGCCGCCGTTCGTCCGTCCACCACAGGAAGCGGCACGCTCACTCGCCCCGCCGCGTGCGCGAGCGCCGCCGTGAGCAGTTCCACGCCCGCCCACGCCGGAGGCGCGATCGTCTGTTCCGGATCCTCGGGGTTAACCCCATCCAGACGGGCCAGCACGTGCAGGTGCACCACGCCGCGCTTTTGGAATTCGGCCACCTTGGCATACGAGACGCGCAGCATCTCTCGCACTCCGCGCACAGTCACCGGCCCTCCGCCAACGCTTGGAGCGAGCGCGGCCAACGCCCGATACACGTAGATCACCGTGCGCCGCCACAACTCCCCAACGTGGGCGTTCCACAGCACCAGCCCGGCCAGGTCCGCACACTCCTCGCACAGCGGAGCCCCGACCATCCCATCCCGAGCGTCGTGCCGGCTGTGGCACCATAGCGGCCTGCCGTGCTCACAGGTCCTCTTGCCGCCTCTGGCCGTTCGACACACCCCGCCATCACGGGCAGCGTGCACCCGCCCAAAGCTAGGCGCGGTGAACGTGGCCAGCACCAGCGGATGCCCCGCGTCGTCCACCCCGTCGCTGTCGTCGCTCGCAGCGCTCGCAGCCGGGGTCATGCCACCGGCGAACACGTGCCAGGCATCGGCGCGGTACCGAGCCGCGCATGGCGGGCAGACGCTCTCGCGGCGATCCTTACACGCCACCAGCAGCACCCCGCCCGGTTCTTGTTCGCTGGCATAGGTGGCTTCAATCTCTCCGGTGGCCGCGTTCACGGTCATCGCCGAGCCCATCAGCCGCACCGGCCGGACGCAGTGCCCGGCCCGTTCCACCTGAGCCGTCCAACGCCGGTAGTGGTCTTCATCAGCCATGCGGGCGATCATCTGCCCCAGCACGGTCTGGCTCCTGATCATCTGACAATCTCCCCGTTCCTTCAGGCGATCCGCATCAGGAGCGGCCCCCACTCGCCGCCCCCGCTCGTGCGAACACCGCCCGCTCTAGATCCCCGCCCGATCTAGAGCCGACGATCAGCCCCCGCCCTGATCGGCTGCCAGCGCTCCAGCACCGCATCGCGCAGCGCCTCCAGGTCCTTGTCATCGGCCAGCAGCCCCGCCCCGAGCCCGCCGTGCCCCCATGGCGAGTGAACGAACTCCCGTAGGGTCCGCTCCAGTTCCTTCTCCCCGTACTTCTTCAGCCAGCTCACGAACCGTTCGGCCGCGTAAGCCTCACCGATCTCGACCAGTTCCCCCTCGGTGACCCACATCCGCACTGTCTTCTCCCTTTCCTCGTCTCCCGTGTCGCGGAGAGCCCCGCATCGCCCGCGACCCCATCCCCGGGGGAAGCCCCCGTCTTACGTCGTGACCGTCCGTCCGGACGGGATTGTCAGATACGGGTTGTACGCGCCGACCTGCCCCCGGGTTCAACGATTTCCCGTATTTCCGCAGGTAAGAGCTGTTTCCGGAAAGCTGCCCGGTCCGTAGCGGATGCCGGGCAGCTCACCTACTGTGACCCTCAGTCGCAACTCAGGCGACGCGCACGCACGTGGCGGGCACGTACCCGAACGGACTTCCGGTGAGGCTCGTCCGGCCGGAACGGACCTTGTACCAGTTGCGTCCGTCCCTGCCGCACTTGTTGAGGTATCTGTTGATCGGCTCGCCCCGCACCAGTTCGCAGGTGGTCAGGGTGGTCCCGGTGGGGACGGTTCGCAGCACCAGGCCGTTGACGAAGGGGAAGTCGCGGATGGCGACGTTGGCCCCGGTCACACGCAGGGTGCGGCACGCCGACGCCGAGCCCTGCGTGCTGGTCTGCGTGGTGGTCGCCGCGTTGGCTGCGCTGGTGGTGACGGGCACCGCCGCCAGGGTCGCGGCGAGGATGGCGGACGCGAAGACGGTGGACGGCTTGAACATGATCGTTTCTCCTTTGTGTTTTCGGAACAGTTGATCTCTTCGGACAGAGGTTGAGCTGAGGGAACCTCAGCGGTGCAGCCAGCGCGCGGTTTCCCCGTGGGCGAGGTAGCGCGCGGCGACCACCGCCAGCGTCAGGCCCACCGCCGTGCCCAGGTTCGGGCCGGTGATCATCGAGAGTCCGCCCTGGAGGATCATCAGGATCTCCAGGATCAGCGCCGTGACGCGGATCCAACGACGGCGCGAGTCCAGCAGCCCGGCCAGCACGCCGAGCCCGATGTAGAAGGCGACGCTCACGCCGATGTACGCCCACACCGCTCCCGGCAGCGGACCGTTCGGCGCCAGCAGCGCCACCAGCAGGACGCTGGCGAGCATCCCCACGAAGGCTTGGACGAACATCCAGCCCTGGGCGATGCGCACCGGTCGAGGCGTGGCGTACTCGGTGCTGTCGTGGATATCGCGCGCCTGGTCGTTGATCGTGTTGTGCATGGTCATCTCCAGGAGGTAAAGGTGGTGGATCGCAGTTCGGCCGCGTACGCCGCCAGGCCGGACAGTTGCCCGTCGCTGAGGTAGAACCCCTTCTGACGAACCGGCCCCGCCGAGCCGGCCAGCAGGTAGCCGACGCCGGGTGCGCCCAGGGGGATGGTCGAGGCGTCCACGCCCCGCGCCGCCCAGCCCGAGCCCAGCACGGTGTCGGAGGCTTCCCTCGTCGTGCAGCGCAGCGCCCACCGGGTGTCGAACAGATCCCGGATGTAGGTCGGCACCACGTCCGAGCCGGGTTTCTGCGTGGCCGCGATCACGCGTACCGCCGCCGCGCGCCCCCGCGCACCCAGCTCATGCAGAGGCACCAGGAACGCCTCCCGCTTCTTCTTGTCGGGGTAGAGCGTGAACGCGGCCAGCTCATCGATGACCACGGCCAGCAGCCCATAGCCCATCCCGCGCGTGATCTTCCGCGCGCCGGACGCGGCCAGGTAGCCGTAACGCTCCTCCATCTGATCGCGCGCCCATTCCAGGCCCGCTGTCGCGCTGTCGATGTCGGCGCGGATCCCGCCATGCGCCACCGGCTCCCAGCAGGCCAGCTCCACGCCGCGTTTGCCGTCGATCAGCACGCCCACGGTCGCGGGGTCCAGCATCAGCCCCGCGATCAGGCTGTGCAGCGCCACCGACTTGCCCGCGTCCGGGCCGCCCCCGATGATCGTGTGCACGCTCACCGGTCCGGCCTCCCCTCGATCTGGTCGGCCCCGCCGCCCGCGATCTGTTCGGGACCGTCGCTCAGCAGCGAGACCGTGACCAGTTCGCCGGTTTCCGAGACCCCGACCGGGATCGGATCCCAGGCGCTTGCCACCCAGCCCTGATCAGGCGCGTCGGTCCACGGCCAGGCCAGCACGCCGAAGCCGTCGAGCGGATCACGCCGGATCACCTCCACGTGCGCGTACCGGGCGTTCACCTCATCGGCGCTCACGTGGACCTGCGAGGCTTCCAGCGAGGAGGCCAGCCATGGTGCGCGGTCCTCGATGTCGCAGGCCGCGCCCCCTTTGGGCACCCGCACGAGCAGCCGTTCCCCGGCCGCCGTCCGTCTGGCCTCCATGACGCGCGGAACGCGGTCGTTGTGCGTGGCCAGCCCGGCGAAGCGGGCCGCCCGATCCCAGCGGCGGATCACGTGCGAGCGCCACAGCAGATCCACCAGCCAGCCCCGCACGGCAGGCACCCCGCCGAGCGCGCCCAGCAGGCAGACCGCCACCGCCGCCGCGATCGGCCAGCCGCCGACCATCCAGCCGCCGACCACCGAGGCGACCACCGCAGCCGTCAGGGCGATCTCACGCCGGGCCAGCCACGCCGGACGCAGCACGTACACCGTCAGCCGCGACCCCGGAGTGGATTGCGCCCGGATCGGCACGGCGGGCATCTCGACCGCTGGGGGCAGCCCGGAGGGACGCCCGGGAACCTGCGGACCCATCAGCCCCGTCATGTCGGCACCTCGCCGCCGTCCCCGTCGCCGGGGTATGGAGGTTGGTGGACGAGGGTGTGCAGCCGCGCCCCCGCCACGGCGGGCGGACCCCCGTCGAACACCGGAGCGGCGTCCGTCAGGTCCGGCCTGCCGTCCGGGCCGCATCCGCGCAGCAGCCAGCCCGGCTCACCCTCGCCGAAGCAGCCCAGCACCTCCGAGGCGAAGACCGCCGCCGAGCGCGACAGCGCCGAGGCGAACCACGCTGCGCCGGAGGGGGACAGGTGATCCACCCGCACCACCACGAGCTGTCCGCTCACGCTCGCGAAGCTGAGCAGCGGCCAGCCGTGCGGTAAGCGCCAGGTGTGCACCCGTGCGTTCTCGGTCGGAGCGATGACCAGATCCATCAGCCCTCGCCCCCGGGCTCACCCGCCGAAGCGGACGAGTGGCGCGCAGCCCCGATCGGGTTACGCCCCCGCGCGCCCGCCGTCGCGCCCTGCTCACCGGCCGCCGGGGAGCCGTGCGGCGCGGCGGCCACGTGGCCCGCGCTGCCGTTGAGCGGCACCACGCCCGTGGCGCTCCACCAGCGAACGTCCCCGTCCTTGGCCGTGCCGTAGGCCAGACCTTCCACCCGCACCGGCAGACCCGGCACCAGGTGATGCTGTTCCCCCGCCAGGTTGAACTTGATCATCGTGGAGTCGCTGCCGTCCATCGCCAGCAACCGCACCACCATGACCGGTAGACCGTCCTCGGTCACCTTGACCTTCTTGGTCGCGAAGTCCTTCGCCGGACTCGGCGGCGAGGCGACCGTGAACCCGAGCTGACTCGTGTCGATCGGGAACCGCATCCGTACCTCCCAGCATCTGGGGTGTCCCGGTGACACCCACGATGCCAGGCTGTACTCGAACATGCGTTCGATAGGTTCAACGCCATATCCGCGCGGCATATCAGTGTCCGTCAGCGCCGCGCGCGTGCTACGACGCCCCCGCGCGCGGCATTCGCCGAGCTGGTCGCCCTTCAGGCCAATTGGCTACACATATGATCAGCGATCATGAACGCGCTGCCGGGGAACGCTACCCCGGCCCTCGGACGCGGTGAAACAATCTCCGCATGAGCACTCTCGCTGAACGACTCCACGCCGGATTAGACGAAAACGACATAGCTACGGCCGCCGCCATCGAACTCCTCAACGCCGAACCCGACTACGGCAGCGCGTGGCTCGACAACGACGACTTTGTCGGCAACGGCTGCGTGCGCGACAACGACGAAAACGACGGCAAAGCATTCATCGACTGGCGCCAAGCCCGCGTGGTGCACGGCATGCTGGTCCAAATGGCGCCCCAGCCTATCCCCGAGTACGCGAACGCACTCGCTCTCCTCGACTTCGCCATCGCACTCGGCGAAGGCCGCTACCGCTTCAACGAGATGGGCCACCAGCAACGCAGCGCACTCGCCACCGCAACAGCCCGCCTCGCCGCGCCTGGACACAGCTAAGCCTTATCGGCACTCCCACTCGCAGTGGCCCCCGCGCTGTGTGATGACCTTCCCTACTACATCAAGCCCGCCCGGCCGAGCCGGGCGGAACCCCCACGGTAATGATCTTGGTCGGGTGGTAGCCCGCCACCCGCCCCCCTCACCCGCCCGCGTAACCGCCCCCGTAACTGGGAATCGTGGGCATGCGACAGCGAGCTCTCTGACGCCTCACCGCGCCCCTCATGGCGTCGGCCGTCGCCCCCTCCGTCGTCTCCGGGGAGGGTTCCCCTCCCCGCTCCCCTCCCTGGAGGGGAGGGGTTGCACCCCTCCCCTCGCCCCTCCCCGCTCGCGCATCGCTTCGCTCGCGCGTGGCCCGCATTGCTTCGCTCGCGGGCAACCCCAACCCCCACGGCCGTTGCCGAGCCGTAGCGGGCACGCGCCGACACCCCGGTTCCCCGCCCGGATGGGCACGGCATCGGGACGCGCCGGCCGGACCGCCATCGGGACTGCGCGCGGCGCTGACGCGCCGTGCTCGCCCTCGCCGTCCGGCAGGCACGCCCTCGCCGCGCCCATCGAACCGGCCCGTACCCGCCGACGCCCCGACCGGACCGAGGGGCCGTCGCATGCCCGGCGCGACCCATGCCGCCGCACTCGCCTACCCATGCCCGGCGCGGTGTGTGCCAGCGTCGGGACTTACTCCATCACCCCGGGCCGGATCCCGGTGCGGCCTGCCGCCTTCGGCCGCCCCCGTCCACGCATCTTTACCCCAGCATCACGCAGCCACCGGCCAAGGGTCCCCGCATCGCGCCCAAAGGCCCTCGACAGGCTCACCAGCCCTTCGCCGCCCTCGTAGCGCGCGATCAGGCTCGCCATGTCGATTCCCTCTTTGCCGCCTACCCGGCCACGAGGGGCCACCACTACCGCGCCCTCCGCCAGCCACTCACGCACCTTCCGGCGCGAGGCCCCGAGCGAAGTGGCGAGAGTCTTGATCGACTGCACCGCATACCGCCTACGGAGTTCTTCCGCGCTGATCGGGCACTGTTTACGCCGCCTTGGCCCGCCGCTTTTGCGCGGCCCCGGCCCGCCCCCTGGACGTTTGTCGATCCCTGCTTCCTTCAGCCAGCGCTTCGCCATTGAGGGCGACACTCCCAGCGACTCCGCCAACTCCCGGACTGTGGTGGCCGCATACCGCCTGCCCAGCTCATCAGCGCTGATCGGGCACTGCATCGGTTCGGGACCCCGTTTCACCTCCGCACGCTGCTCAATCCCCGCTTCCTTCAGCCAGCGCTTCGCCGTCGAGGGCGACACCCCCAGCGACTCCGCGAGCCCTCGTGCCGACGTGGACGCATACCGCCTGCCTAACTCCTCAGCGCTGACCGGGCACTGCATCGGTTTGCGGCCCCGTTTTCCCTTGCCCAGACTTGTCCCGCTCACCACGCACCCACCATGACCGCGTGCACCACCTGTGCCGCTCCCACCGGAGCCTCCCTTCACGTTGCCTGGACAATGCAATGCCCCCGACCAGACGGCGGGGTTTGCGCGGTGGGGCCACGGAACCGCCTGGCAACGACCACCGCCCGCGCCCGGACAGACGTTGTGAGCCTTCGGCGCGGATGTGCGGTGATCGGTTGCCTGTCTGGTCGGGGGCGGCACCCCGGCTAAGCGCGGCTGTGCATACTCAACCGGGGGCGCTCAAGGGTCAGAGATCGTTGACCGTCTCCTCCCGCACATCGACCACTCGCATCAACAGCTCCCGGGCCACGCAGTGCGCCAACTCCGCATCATCGAAACGCACCACCCGGTTCACGGCGAACGGCACTACCGGCGGCAGACCCGGCACGAACACATCCCCCCGAACTCCGAACGGAGCACACTCCGCCACCGTGAACACCGCCGCATGACGGCGCAGATGCGAACACTGCCGGATCGCCTCAGGGATGCACGCCCGGCATGTCGGAGGCGCGTTGGTGTAGCCGTCCCCGCTCTCGCCCTGATCCGACGACAACAGCCACCAGATCCGCCCCGTCTCCGCGTCCACCGCCGACCCAGCGCACACCTGACACCACGCCCGGGTCATGCAGCGCCACTGCCGACGCGTGTTCACCGTCGTGAAGTCCGGCCGCCCCGCCCGCCTGCCGTTCTGCCGCAGGCGCAGCACACCCAGCTCATAGTCACCCGGCCGCGATTCGACGTAGCACAACCGCATCCCGCCCTGGGGTTGAGGCATCCACCTCAGGCGATGCCTCTCAGCCTCGCCCGTCCAGCCGATCACATACGGATACCGGAACCCCATCACCGCCGCGTTCTCGTTGCCGCTCACGACCGCACGTCACCCGTGGCGAGCGGATCCGTCCCGTACACCTGCCTATGCCGGGTCCGGTAGCGGTGCACCAGCCGCCGAACCGCCGTCTCCATCGCCGAGCATGGGCACGAGGTATACGTCCAGCGCTCGCTCGTATCGTTCAGACACCAGCGAAAATGCCAGCCCTGCGCCCCCCACTCGCACCACACCGCCAGCCTGACCGACCAGATTCCCACCAGCGCGACCCCTCGGAACTCCGAGACCTGCGACGCGATCCCGTACCGCTCCAGTTCCTCAGCCAGCTTCCGCGCCAGGCTCTCCGCAGGGCTGACCACCCCCGCGCCCGCGTTCACGCCTTCCTCCCGACCCCGCCCAGGAGATCTACCCTCTCGGCGTCCTCTTCGGCGAGCGCGTTCAGGTGGGGACGCCACGACGGCACCCGCACCAGCCCCGGCTCCACCATTTCCACACCCGCCGCCGTGAACATCCGGCCGACCTGTGTTTCCGTGCGCAGCACTACCGGCGCGGATGCACCCTGGTAGGCAGCAGCAGCCGCGATCGTCTTTGGCGTCTTGATCACATGCGAGATGACCAGGTGGCTTCCCGTTGCTGTGGACCGCATCAGCCGTTTCACGATCCTGTACGGGTCTTCCATCGCCGTGACGAAATGCAGGCACGCCACCAGCAGCACGCAAACCGGCCTACTGAAGTCCAGCAGATCGGCCGCCTGCTCAAGGATCTGTCCCGGCTTGCGTAGGTCCCGTTCCACCATCGCGGTGTGCTCGTCCGTGGCCAGCAACGCCCGCCCGTGCTGAACCACGACCGGGTCATAGTCCACGTACACCGTCCGAGCGTCACCATGGACGCTCTGGGCTACCTCGTGCACATTGCCCATCGAGGGGAAACCCGTGCCGACATCCAGGAACTGCCGCACCCCCGACTCAGCGACGAACCGCACCGCCCGGCCCAGGAACGCCCGGTTCTCTCGCGCGCATAGCACCGCATCGGGATTCAGCCGCGAAGCCTCCGCAGCCGCCGCCCGGTCCGCCTCGTAATTGTCCTTGCCGCCGAGGAAGTAGTCGTACATACGCGCTACGTTCGGCACATTCGGATTAATTGCCCGAGACCTCTGCTCAGGCCCGCGCCTGGACAGCGCATCCAGCGTCGGCCACCCGTTCGACGTGCCCTTTTCGGGGGGACACGGACAGCCCGCGCTGGTATTTCCTCGTACCCGATTGGTCGTATCCTGTGGCATAGGTCAGGACCTCAATTCCTGATCAAGGGAGCCGTACGGCGTGTCAGCGCCTGCGGCTCCCGTCCTATTGACTGCCGTTCTTGCCGTTCCCTTGCCTGCCTGCGGTCAAGGATGTGGGATAGATGTCGCCACACCGAGGGGTTGCCTCACGCAGGCAACCGGGCAACGGATAGAGGCAACCGTGCGATTTGGCGAAGCGCTTCGTAAGTGTCGCGAGCGTCAGAAGGTATCGCTCAATGCGCTTCACGAGCTGACGTTCTTTTCCAAGAGCTACCTCAGCCGCGTTGAGCGGGGCGAACGTAACCCCGAGCGGGTACTGGCCGAACTGGTCGATGAGGCTCTTGCCGCGAATGGACGGCTCGTCAGGGCGTGGGATAGCGACTACGCACCTAACCGGACTATCGTGGGTTCCTCGGGAGGTGAGGCAACGAAACGCCGTCAATTCATCACCAGTGCGGCGCTCTTGGCCGGAGGCGCGTTCGACGACCTTGCCGGGCAGCCTGAGCCTAGTACGGCCGCCGTCGCACGGCTTCGGGATGCTCTTCTCCCGACTTCGCCAACTCCTCAGGCAGCTACACCCGTAGCATCGCTTTCCCGCTCACTCACTCGTGCTCAGCGCGACTTTGCCGCTGCTCGCTACCTACCGCTGGCAGACGAACTCGCAGCGCTCCTCCCCGTTGCCTCAGCCGCCTCAACCCCTGCTGCGATGGCTACTGCCGCGCGTATCTACCACCTCACCACGCGCACTCTGATCAAGCTCAGCGCTTCGCCCTACGCTTGGATCTCCGCCCACAAAGGCGTCGAAATCGCACAGGCAAGTTCCGATCTCCAAGCCATAGGGGAATGTCGGCGCGATCTGATCAGCCTGTTCCATCGGGCCGCCGAGTATCGCAAGGCTCGCGACGTCGCTATCTCAGCCGCAGAATCCCTCCGACCCCAACTCGCCGAGGCAACACCTCACGCGTGGGGGGCCTATGGTGCCCTGCTCTCTACCGGCGCTATTGCCGCCGCTCGCCTTGAGGACCGACACTCAGCGCTCAGCATGCTCACCGAAGCCGACGAGGCTGCCCATCACGCCCCCAATCTCACTCTGGGCTATGGACACGTACCCATCTACAAGATGGGCGTCTCCATCGTGCTGGGAGACGCAGGCACAGCCATTGAACACGCCAAGGCAGTCATCCCCAATCAGATCCCGACGCTAGAGCGACGAGGCAGCTACTACACCGGCATAGCCGAGGCATACACGCTCTGGGGCAAGACCGACCGCGCCATACGGGCCTTGCTCATCGCCGAGAAGATAGCGCCCTCCGAGGTACGACGCTCCGGAAGCCGCCAGGTCATCACTGAGCTACTTCGCCGGGATCCTCACAGCAAGCTATCCGGCTTGCGAGGACTCGCCCGTCGCGTCGGCGTCACCCTCTAAGCTCGTAAACGCAACCAAAAAGCGTTTTTGGGAACCCCCTCGGGCTGGCCGCCGCACTGCGTGCCTCTGGCCCGCTGGACTCGCCGTAGCCCTGTGCAGAGCATAAAGGACCCGCCTCCGGCGGGGGCTCCGACTCCGGGATGGCCATGATCAATTAGCGCCGGTAGCAAGTGGTTGCTGTCGGGCCGCCTTTCCGCCGGCCATCGCCCAGGCGAAGCCAAGCATGTCATGGCCCGGGGGGAAAGATCGTTCTTCCGGTAGGGAGCTCCATCCTTCCCCCCGGGCCATGACATGCTTCCTAGCGGTGGGCGACGGCAGACGGGAAGGCTAGGAGGCGAACGCTTGTCGCCGGGAAAACCCTGAATACGCCCTCAATAACTTGGCCCGTGTGTGGCCCGCGAACAGTCAGCGACGGTGAGCACCCGTGAGACTCTATGGGACACCCTGATTTCGCCTTTCCCGCCTTTCCCCAGGTCAGACAGCCGACAACCCCCTGATCAGGGCCGCAACGCTCGCTTTCCAGTGTCCACAGACGACCAATGTTCTTCTGTGGATGGACAAGATTCCGCGGGCCGCGTTGTGGATGAAGTTTCCCGGAGCTAAGGGCCGTGGGGTTGGTGCCCGGAGAGCGCTATTGAGCCTGGAGGTCACGTCGAGGGCTTGCAGACGGCGTTGGCGACATAGAGAGCCCAGGCAACGGGTTACGTACTCGGAGGCGGCGTTGCCTCAGCAGGAGCGGCATCGGGTGCATGCACGGCGACGTAGAGAACCCCTAGGAACAAGTTGCTCGCTCAGAAGGGCGTTAATTACGCGGAAAGTGGCGTAAAGGCTCGATGGATGGGTTGACCCACCAGATGCGGTTTAAGCATCCAGAAGGCGATATAGAGAACGGGAGAAGCGTCATCGGGCTCCCAGGGGCGGGTCGGACTTGTGGCGGCAGCGGCCAGAAGGGCGTTGCAGGGATCCGTGGGTGCGTGGCCGCTCCAGCAGCGACCACTGTGCATCGGTGAGATCTGTCCGCCGCGCCATCGACGAGGTGCCGGCGAGTTCTCCGAGCAGTCCAAGGTGGAGGCGAGGTTTTCGGCAGATGTGTCTTGGCCATCGACGTATCCGACGGAGACCCTCTTTGTTTTCGATCTTCGACACGCCACCGGGCGCAGATTTGTCACTTCTCCCTGTTTCCGCCGGCCATAGGCCCATTCACGTTCTGCATCCACGGTGTCCGATCATCTCCCGCGGGAGAAACAACATCAGCTTGCGTATGAAGAACTCCACTCTGGTCACAAGTGACGACTGCCATGGGCGTGGACTTTCTGTCATCGTGTGCTCACACAGCCAAACCTGGCCTGTCGTCAGACCCCACAAGCCGTCTGAGCTGGCAAAAAGGCAGGATTCATGGACCTAGAGACACAGATCCTCGAGTTGCTGGTGCACGTCCGAACGCTCAAAGCGGGCCAGTGCCGCAGCGACGACGGCAGCGCGACCAGCATGGCCCAATTGAAGGCCGAGATCACCAACATCCAGACCGAGATAAGACAAGACCTCGCCGCTCTTGGCGACGAGATGACAGCCCTCCGACGGCATATGAACGAGCACTTCACATCAAACCGACCACGATGCTGCAAAGACCCCGCTCCCGATAGGGCACAGTGATCGGCTGACGACTCAGCTTCAATCGCTCGCCGAACCCTTGCATGCGACTTGGCCTGAGCTCTCCGGTCTGAAACCGAAGCTCAGGCCAAACCTGGCGTAGGGGTGGCATTGTGCGGGCCGTAATGGAGGCCACACGACCGTCCGGCGGGCTACCGCGTGAGACTCGCACCAACTCTCCAGCAGCGGGCCTGGCTCGGTCGGCGCGCAGGCTTGTCGCGGGCGGTGGAGAACTTCTGCCTGGAGTGAGGTTCCCCCAGTAGCACGGACACCCGAGGTGAGGTCACTCAGTGGTGTCTGAGGGCCGGTAGAAGCTCTCGAACGTGACGGGACTATGCAT
>NZ_JBITHZ010000037.1:0-119690 GCF_044458585.1 Nonomuraea sp. NPDC050451 | reverse complement strand
ACCGCCGTCTGGATCAACGAACCCGCCAAGGAGGAAATGAGCTCCGATACAGAACAAGTCGCCTGAAACGTCTCAAACAGTTTGACAGCTACCGCCCGTCTGATCAAACGTCTGTCGGACATGGTCACGATCTATTCTGGCCAGTTCATGGTCATGGACCTTGACGGAGCCAACGGACAGCCCGAGGGGGCCGAGGATCTTTGGGACATCGCGAACCGGTCGAGCATGACCAACTGGTTCCTGGCTACCGCGAATGCCGCCATCATCATCAGCCAGGCCGACGCTTGGCACAGGGTCGGCGTTACAGCTGAGCGCTGGGACGGCCCACCACCCGACGACGGCGACCAGTGGAGCAGCAGCGAGACGACAGAGTTCTACTCCAGCTCGGGCAAGCTGGAGATCGTCGGAGTTCACGGCCACTCCTCAGGCAAGATCATCGAGTTGTGCGATCAGGCTCGCAGCTGGCTAGTTCGCGCAAGCGTCCGCCCTGGCCCTGGTGCCCGCTACTCCAGGGGACGACCTCCCAAAGGGTTGGAGACCTACCGACTGCAGTTCTGGCCCGCAAGCCCCTGACCTTCTGATTACAAGAGACTTCGAGACTGTCCACGAGCGTCCACGGGGCTCACGGGTACCTGCTCAGCGCCCATCTCAGCTTGATCAGCTTCCAATGTCGTGCACCGGCGTCCAGGGACGTTGTTAGCAGCGCTGTTAGCAAGATTCGGTGTCCCCCCGACGCGGCAAGGTCCTCCTCATATCGTGATGCTCCGCGGCGTGACAGGACGCCCTCTTGGGGCAGCGGGGTGCAGGATTGGCCCGTCCTCCTATGAGGCGAGGACATGCTTCATGCCTTAAGGACCTGTACAGGGTTCTAGCAAGTAAGCGCGTCTACTAGCCCGGAAGACGTCAACCCCCGAGATGGCACGAATCCTCGCCGCCAATCGTCTACCTCATGTGCACATCCTGGTGCGAGCCCTGATCGTGATCGCAGTAGCGAGCCGCCTGCTCCATACTCCCGCGTCCTCGACGAGCGGCGCCTCTAGCAAGCTCTCTCCCCACGCTGAAGTCACTGGCAGGCCTAATCGAACGCACCGGCGTCGCATCTCTCTCGGTGTCGTCTCGCTCGTATTAGCGATAGCCACCGGCTTCGGCGGCTGGCTCGCCTTCTCCACCGCAACGATGACGCAATCGAAGGCGGACAACCCCTGGGGTAGGCTCACTCTGCTTGTGCCGCCTGGAATGAAGTCGCTCAACATCAGCTACTCTTATAAGGTTCCACAAGAAGAAAGAACAAGTTCGAACTCCAACGCCTATGACGTGGTAATTGTCGTAACCGGCCAAGCAGGCAATTCGGCCGATGGATGCTTTCCCTATGCCCTTGCAATGGAGGGAGATGCGAAACTAGGCAAGAAGGTCGTTTACAAGGCGGAGGGGCAATCGGTAGAGACATGGACGAACAACAATGGCGAAAATAGCAACCCTATGATTGCCGACCAGATGATTCGAGCCGCAATGTGCTCACAGTACCCTGTGACAAGTAAAGAGGTCTACATGGGTACGGTCTCTGCCGAGATAGCGAGTAGACCGGTAACGCGGGTAGGAGCCTACCGAAAAGCCTACTGGGCGCCCGATGTCAATATCAACACGGGTGTCTGGAAGCTCGAAGATTTCAAAATAGCGTCGATCGAAGAGCTCGCAGAGAATTATGACCGCGGATCGTTGCTACTCGGACCCGATCTGGCTGATCCTCCCGAATGCACGACAGAGGTTGCGCCAATAAGCGCTGGAGAAAGGGTAGAAGGAGCCCAGCCTGCACCCACGGGGCCAGGGTTTAGGTGGAATGGATGCGGTACTGGACAAAAGACTGGAACGACAGTCGACTTCGCACAGGAGCAGCAAGCCAACCGATCTCTATTTGTTTCAGGCGTGCTTCTCGGTGCAGCGATTTCTCTACTGCTCTTCGGAGTACAAATCCTGATCGACGCTCGCAAATAACGGTCGACGTGAAATGCCAGCGATAGCGAGTCGCTAGCTCACACCGACCATGGCCAGAGCCATGTGGACGGGCGCCGGCGGTCACCGTGCGGGGGACGTTGCTGTAATGGCTGCTGTCACCTCAGCCCGGGTGACCCGTTGGCAAGGCCCGACGAAGTCGGGCCGCGGCAGTCGATCGCCCCAGCCACGTACGGCAGGGTACCGAAGTCAGCGATCGTCACGGCCGCGACCACTTCGATCAAACCCAGATCGCCATGATCCCCAGATCGACCAACAAACCTCTTGAGCTGCATCACGAGTCCATCGGCGGCGTCACGGTTCGCGGTTGCTCACCGGAGTGGTCATCCACGGGGACTGCCCTTCTGTGAACAACGGTTCGACCTCGGTAGCAGGCACCCTGAATACCTTGTCGGCTGAACGGTTCCGCCTAAAGAGCTGCTCGGTGTTGAATTGATTGCCTCCGACGGTACTGATGCTTCTACAATCAGACGCGTGGGTCCCTCAGACGTGATCGCCACGGTTGCTGCCGTCATCGCGGTAGCTTCCTTACTGTATGCCCGCCGATCTGCTATCGCTGCCGTGCACTCAGCCAAGTCTTCTGCCCGCTCCGCAAACGCAGCAGCTCGAAGCGCGGACGCCGATGAACTTTCGGCCGTTCAGCAGGCGCGGATCGAAACTGACTCCGGACGCGTCAAGGTCTACGTCAGTTTGGAGCCCGCTCAGCCTTGGGAGCTAAATTACCGCGGAAGCTTAATCTACGATTTGAGTCCATTCGAGTTCACAAGCGAAGCGGATTTTAAAAGGAACTGGCTTCAAACTCCAATTCGCGGCATCCTCGTCAACGAGGACACTCGCACGGTCGTCATAGCCGATCGATGGTCCTGTAGAGGTGGATCGACCCCGCTATGCCGTGAACCTATCCCCGAGCCCATGAGCGACCATCGTGGAGTACTGGTGCCGCCTGGTGATGCCGTCATTTTCGAAACCGCTATTGGCGGTTGGACCGAACGTTGGCGAGAGCTATGGGTCGAGGACAACCTAGAAAAACTTTGGTCCCGCGGACCTTCGACCACTCTGCGTGTGTGGGCCGCTCAAGAAGGCGACGGGGTAAACTATGCAGCGGGTGATCACCAAAGCCCGCCGAGCGGCTGGGAAATTCGGATAGGTGTATACGACTGGGCCTTGGAGCCGAGCCCCAAAGAGGATCCCGACTCGCTCACCTGGTACGTGCGGGGCACGCCATCATTCATCGTTACCCGCTCTCCCTATCGGCCATCTCCTAAGAGCATTCACGAGCTCACAGAACCCGACAATCGGTAGATCGCTAGCCATCCCCTGATCACCTCGTTCGCTGCCGACCCGCCACGTAGCGGCAGCGGCCGGGACGGAGTGTCAAGCTCAGCTTGGCGTGTACGTTGACCAGCCGCCGTTCCTCGCTCATCTGTTGCCCTGTGGGCACAGCCCAGGCTTGATGCGGAGGAGCCAGCCTGCTGGGCTTGCTCAGGTCGATAGCGAGCCAGGTAATCGGCCTTCCCTCTCAGCCACTCCGGCGCCCGAGCTCCCGCTTGGCGACCGCCTCGGGGCTGGAGATTCCTTGCCGGAGGCATGTTCGTGCCTGTGCCGATCATGACGGTCTCCCTGTGTACTTCGGCGCTGCGTGGTCAAGCTTCCGTGCGTCTCTGAGCCCTGCTTCCGATGTGCGGTGGGCCGGTCGGGCGGGACCGGCCCGGAGAGGCCGCACGCCCGCCCGGTCCGGCCCGACCGCCCGCCGCCATCGGCGGCGGCTTGAACCCGTATAGAAGGTTGTAACCACGTCCGATGTTGTGGCCGATCTTGTGGCTGCGTTCCATACCCGGCCGCTCGACCGAGCTAACTGGCCCCGAGCGGCACCGTTGTCCGTAGATTCCAGCGGTAGACCCACTCGGGCTCCAGGACCCGGCTCTGGACGATCAACGCCACCTGATCCACGTTCACACTCACCACATCGGCATCAACTGCGTTCAGGGCGTCGATATAGGGCTTGGCCGGTCCTGGCGTGTTGAAATAGGTCAAGCTCACATGTGGGCGGAACCCCTTGGCCTGTTCGGCTGCCGTCGGCGCATTTCCGGTGACTTCGGCGATTCCCTCCCTGATCTCGTTCCAGATCTGATGCACCGGATCTGTTGGGGTTGGGGCCAGCACCACGGCCTCTCCGATGACCACAGGTCGCTGGAAGGTCAGCTCGATGGGGGCAAGTTGCCCCAGGCGTGCGGCTACAGCCTCGATGATCTGGTCGAGCTGCTTGTCCGGCACCTCATCAACGAACCCGACGCCTTGAACAGTGAGGTGCAGCCACTGGGCAGCAATCAAGTTGTGCCCCTCGATTGCCGCGAGGGCATCTTGATACCGCCTAGCAAGCTCATGGAGCTCCGGCGCATGCTCGAAGGTCAGGTGCCAGGTGTAGACCAGCCGGCCCGGCCGCCAGCCTTGCCGTGGCCACCAGTGCGACCGAACCTCGTCGACGTTCTTGATGGTCATCGGTCTGCCTCAGATCTGGGAGGGAGTGTCAGGGACGTTCGGCTCTTGGTCGATCAGGTACTCATCGATGATGGTTACCCGGTCTGCCGGCCAGATCGACTCCGACACTTCCAGCACTGTGTCATCCTCGGCTCGGGCAGTGTGGATGACGTGCATGACCTGGCCACCCTGCGGAAGACCCAGAGTCAGGGCCTCCTCTGGTGTGGCGCTGCGGGCGATCCACTGGTCGCGGGCATGGTGGTAGCGCGTGCCACTCAGGTCTTCGACGCATAGGAAGAGTGCCTTTGGGACGACGTCGCGCTTTTCCAGGAAGGTCCCGCCGGCGATGTCGGTCGGGATGTAGCTGGCGCCGATCTCCTCGGGCGTGTTGCTCTCCTTGTCGTAGAGCACGCGGCGGCGGGTGATGACCTCAGTGCCCTCGTCGATGCCCATGGCGGCGGCAATACGTGCCGGCGCCTGTTCTGGACCGGCGAAGACGATGTCGTGCCGCAGATACGCCGTGAGGAGCTTCTGGTCGCCGCGTGCACGGCCGTAGCGATGGCGAGAGCGCCGTTCGAGCCGGTGGTCCTGCCGTACGAAGGTGCCGATGCCGTGCTTGGACTCGGCGATGCCTTGGGCTCGTAGAACGCCGATGGCCTGTCGGATGGTCGGCAAGCTGACTCTGAATCGTTCGGCCAGGGCCGTTTCCGCGGGGAGTCGCTCCCCCGGTTGGTAGCGGCCCTCGTTGATGTCTCGCCGCAGTTCCTCCGCGATGCGCTGGTATTTCGGGGCGAATCCGCCCAAACCTGCTGTCACTGTTTCCGCCTCGTGGTGATCGAACAGTAAAAACTGTCCTCGCCACGAACTCTACTCCTCATTAGGAGTTGACGACAGGAGGTCTGCGGGCACAACATCAGTCCTACAGTCCTCATTAGGAGTTGAGGACCTAAGGTCTGGGAGGACCATCATGCGTAACATCCCCGTCGACATCACCAGCCTGGCGTTCACGGTCGCGGGCGAGCCCGAGCCCAAGATCGTGGACCGCGCCACCGGCGAGGTGAAGCGAGACGCGGAAGGGCGAGAGCTCTACACCATCCCGCTCCTGCCCAAGCCGAACGACGACCGGCGCAACCCGGTGATCGTGGTGACGTTCCCGAGCGAGACGTTCCCGCAGATCCCCGAGGGCGTGCAGGTCCGCCCAGTCGGCCTGGCCGCGTTCTTCTGGTCGATGAACGGCCGCTCCGGACTCGGTTTTCGCGCCGAGACCATCACGCTGGCCACACCCAAGGCGGCCTAGCCGCATACATCGCACCCCTGGAGCGGGCGCATCGCCTGGCAGCTCACCGCCCGCTCCGGGGCCTTCCTTCCGATGGTTCGAAAGGACAGTCCCGATTATGTCCGACTGGCTTATCCCGCTGGCCATCACCCTGGCCTCGGTCTGCACGGTCCTGCTGGTGTGGCGCACGCTGCACCCCGTCTCACTCTGGCTGTGCCTGGGCTACCCGCTCAAGGCCACGCACGTCTACCTCACCTGGGGCAACGTCGCCCTAGGCTGCACGCTCACCCGTAAGCGGCGCCGCTGGCGCTACACCCTCGACGGTCTGCCGGTCATCGGGCACGCCACGATCTCCCTCTCACAGAAGCGGAAGATCCGCCGCGTCCAGATCGACAAGCCACCCCGCCTGGGCATCATCCGCCCGCACCGGCTCGGCTTCCGCGTCAACGTCAAGCTGATGGACGGGCAGACGCCCGAGGACTACACCGCCCGCCTATCGAACCTCGCGCACGCCTGGCGCGTGCACTCCGTCCGGCTCGTCGCGGCCCGGCCTGGCCGCGTCACGCTGCTGGCCACCCGAGGCGACCCACTCTCGGAGGTCCGCGTCCCGGTGCTGTCCGAAGGTCTGCTGAGGGTGCGAGTCGGCCTGCTGGAGACCGGAGCACCGTGGGTGGTCGACTTCCGCACCGTTCCACACTGGCTCAACACCGGGGCCACCCAGTCAGGCAAGTCCACCTTGCTCAACGCGCTCATCACCGGTCTGTCCGCGCAACCCGTCGCCCTGGTGGGCTTCGACCTCAAAGGCGGGGTGGAGCTGACCAGCTACGGGCCGCGCCTGTCGGCCATCGCCACTGAACGGGCCGAATGTGTCGGCCTGCTTGATGACCTGATCTGCCTGGTCAAAACCCGGATGGCGCTGTGTCGCAGCAACAAGGCGCGCAACATTTGGAAACTGCCGGAGGACCTGCGGCCGACACCGGTCGTCGTCCTGGTGGACGAGGTGGCCGAACTGTTCCTGATGGCGCACAAGGGCGAGAAAGACGAGATCGCCTCCACCGCCACCGCCCTGCTGCGGCTGGCCCAGCTCGGCCGGGCCTTCGGCGTCTACCTGTTCATCTGCGGCCAACGAGTCGGCTCCGACCTCGGCCCCGGCGTCACCGCCCTGCGATCGCAACTCTCCGGCCGGGTCTGCCACCGGGTCAACGACCCGGAGACCGCGACCATGACCCTCGGCGACACCGACCCCGCCGCACTCGACGCAGCCCGCCAGATCCCGGCCAACATGCCCGGCACCGCCGTCGTCGTCGCCGATGACGGCCTCTGGTACCGCGCCCGCTCCGTCTACGTCAGCGAAGAGGTCGCCGAGGCCGCCGCCCAGGCACATGCCGACCTCGCACCCACGTGGGCCGACCTGCTCACTGCCACCGACCTAACCGTCACCGTGACCGATGCGGAGCTGGAGGCGCTGGCCCGCGAGGGCGAGCCCACCTGACCCACGCCCTGTACGGCCCGGCCGCGCGCCCATCGCGCCAGGTCCCTGCCCCGCCCATGCCTGAAACCCGAAAGGAGGTGCCCCGATATGGACCGCATCCGATCACGCCTGCTCGACACCGGTCCCGTGGTCGTCCTGGCGGTCATCGCCGCTGTCGGCTCGTTCACCCACATCAGCGACCTGGCCGCCCGGCACGGGCAACGCGGCTGGCAAGCGTGGGCGGTCGCCGTGTGCATCGACCTGATGTGCGTGATGGCCGCCCGCGAACTCCAACGCGACAAACGCACCGGCCGCCACCGACACGGCATCACCTCGTGGCCCGCGCTCGTGCTCACCGGCGGAATCGTGCTCACCTTGGCAGCCAACCTCGCCACCGCGCACCCGAGCATGTGGGGCTGGATCACCGCCGCAACACCCGCCGTGGCGTTCCTGGTCGCGGTCTCCATGCTCGAACGCCGCGCCTCACACCGCACCCCGGCGCCCGCCGCACAAGCGGTGACCGAGGACGCCGCTACACCCGTCCAGAAGATCACCCACGACACGCCCGCGCTCGACGCTGCCAAGCCGCAACCGGCCGGGCCCGTACCCGTCACGTCGCCGGCACTTGTGGCCTACGCCCGCCGCCTGGCCGACGACCACCACACCACCCACCAAAGGCCCATCACCAGCGAGCAGCTACGCACCCGCATGGGCGTCTCGGCCGACCTGGCCACCGACCTGCTCACCCAGATCCGAAAGGAACCCACCTCATGACCCACCCCACCTCGTTCGAACTGGCCGAGGCCGCCCGCGCCTGGGCCCGCGGCTCCTACGCCATGGAAGCCGCTGTCGAACTGCTCATCCAGCACGGCGTATGGCTCCACCGCACCGACTTCCGCCGCTACGCCATCGACTACATCCCCGCCGCCCACACCCGCCCTTCGTACGCGGTCATCGACTGGCAGGCCGCGCACACCGCCATGTCCGCCGGCCGACTGCCCTGCTGCGGCAGCGAGGCCGCCATCTTGCGCATCGCCCTCTCGCTCGCCGACAGCCTGCCGGTCGAGCTCCGCCCCATCATCACCGGTCTGGATCTCACCAACATTCGGCGTGTCCTGGCCGCCATCGCGCACGCCAACGGCGACCGCGACGCCTGGATCACCACGCAAGGAGGCCCGGCGTGAACCAGCCCTACTGCCGCCGCTGCCTCGGCTCCGGCGCCATCACCGCCTACTGCAGTCAGCCCAGCTCCACCGGCCAAACCCTCGTCATCGAGGTCACCGAGACCTGCTCCACCTGCCAAGGAGGACGCACCCGATGACCATCGAGATCCAGGCCTACGCCTGCGCGACGTGCAACGGCACCGGCCTCTACGACGACGACACCTGCCGCGACTGCTCCGGCACCGGCATCGACAACCAGAACTGAACGGAAACGACGCCACCACGGGACGGCTCAAGCCTGGCAGCCACGCCGCCCCCGTGGGGCGTCACCCTCCGCACTCAACGAAGGAACTCCAGTATGCGCCACCGACCATGCCCGGAATGCGGCGGATACGGCTCCGTCCGCGTCCGCTCCGTCCGCACCAACCAGCTGATCACCATCTACTGCCCGTGCTGCGACGGCACCGGAGAGGAGGCACCATGACCGAGGCTCCCGAGCTACCCGCACCCATCAGCGCCCTCGTCGGCCCGGTCATCCGCGACCTCGCCCGGCGCTCCAACTACGACGTGACCCGCTGGCTGCACCAGGTGGAGCGGCTACGCGGCTGCCGCGAACCCGTCCGCCTCACCGGCGAGTCGGACACCATCGACAGCTTCACGGGTGAACTGCTGCGGCACTACACCACCATCCACGAGCCTCACGGCCAACTCCTCGTCCGCTGCGGCAACCGCCGCCAAGCCCGCTGCCCGGCCTGCGCCGAGACCTACAGGCGGGACACCTTCCACCTCATCCGCGCGGGCCTGCTCGGCGGAGACAAAGGAGTCCCGGCCACCGTACGCACCCACCCAAGGGTGCTGGCCACCTTCACCGCACCCACCTTCGGCCCCGTCCACCGAGGCCCGGCCGAAGACGGCACCGCGCCCATCTGCCACCCACGCCGGACCGGCCCGACCTGTTTCACCCGCCACCAGCAAGGAGACCCGGCCATCGGCCAACCACTCGACCCGGACACCTACGACTACGTCGGCCATATCCTGTGGAACGCCCACGCCGGAGACCTATGGCGGCGCTTCACCATCTACCTCCGTCGGCACCTGGCCGACGCCGCCGGCCTGACCCGCAAGACCTTCAACGAGACCGTACGGATCTCCTTCGCCAAGGTCGCCGAATATCAGACCCGCGGGGTCATCCACTTTCACGCCGTCATCCGACTGGACACCCGCACGGAGGACAACACACCCGTCCCACCACCGGCATGGGCCACCGCCGAACTGCTCGACGACGCGATCCTTTCGGCCGCTCGCGCCGTACAGCTGCCCTCGCCCGACCTCGGGCAGCCCACCCACCAATTCCTCTGGGGCGACCAGATCGACGTCAAACACATCGCCGCTGAGTCCGGCAACGGCGGCATGACCGAAGAGAAGATCGCGGGCTACATCGCTAAGTACGCCACCAAGGCCGCCGAGACCTCAGGCACCCTCGACCGGCCCCTGACCAGCGCCACCATCCGTCGCCTCCACCACCTCGACATCGCCGACCACCCGGCCCAGCTCATCCGCACCGCCTGGACACTCGGCAACCCGACCACCCATCCCGGCCTCGCCCACCTACGCCTGCGCGACTGGGCCCACATGCTCGGCTTCCGCGGCCACTTTTCCACCAAGAGCCGCGCCTACTCCACCACCCTCGGCGACCTCCGCCAAGCCCGCATCGACTGGACCCGCGGCCGCTTGCCGTACGACCCAGACGCCACCTTCGTCCTCGGCCACTGGCAGTACGCCGGACAGGGCTTCACATCCGGCGAACAAGCCCTGGCGACCTCGCTCACTCAGGAGGCCACGCATGACCGCTGAACTGCTCACCGTGCCTGAGGCCATGGCCGTTCTCAAAATCAGCCGATGGACCCTCTACAACCTGATCCGCTCAGGCGAGATCACGTCCATCCTGGTCAGCGCCCGCTGCCGCCGCATCCCATCGTCCGCCCTGGACGCCTACGTGACCCGCCTATGTGAGGAAGCCGCCTGATGAGCAAGCGATCGAACGGGGAAGGCTCGATCTTCCCGTACAAGGACGGCTGGGCGGGATATGTCTGGGTCACCACGCCCGAGGGCAAGCGCACCCGTAAGTGGGCGTACGGCAAGACCCGCGAGGAGACTCACGAGAAGTGGCTGAAGCTCCACGAGCAGGCCCGCAAGGGGCCGGTGGCCACCAAGCACGAAACCGTGGCTGCCTTCCTCAAGCGCTGGCTGGCCGAAGTCGTCGAGCCCAACCGCGAACCGACGACCTATGTCGCGTATGAGCCGCTGGTGCGCCTCTACATCATCCCCGGCCTGGGAAAGAAGCGCCTCGACAAGCTCACCGTGCGGGACGTTCAAGCCTGGCTGAACACCCTGCCGACTCTCTGCACGTGCTGCGACCAGAAAAAGGACCATAAGCGCCCGGAGCACAAGCGCCGGTGCTGCTCGGTTGGCAAGTGCTGCAAGAGCTACCCTGCCCGGTACACGATCATGGGCATCCGCCGGACGCTCCGCGCGGCCCTCGGCCATGCCATCCGCGAGGAGCTGATCTCCAAGAACGTGGCAGGGCTCACCACGATGCCCAGCGCCAGCAAGACCAAGAAGAAGCGGCAACAAGTCGTCTGGAGCGTGGACGAGGCCCGACGCTTCCTGGAACACGTCCAGGATGATCCGCTCTATGCAGCGTACGTACTCATCCTCGTCCTCGGCCTGCGCCGTGGCGAAGTGCTCGGCCTAGCCTGGGACTGTGTCGATCTCGACGGTGAGGAGCTGCACGTCGCTCGCCAGCTCACGCGGGTCGGGGGGCAGCTCCTGCACCGCGACAAGACCAAGACGGACGACTCCACCGCCTCGCTCCCGCTCCTGGGCCTCTGTATCTCAGCGCTCAAGCAACGCCGCGAGATGCAAGACCAGGCCCGCGAAGAGGCCGGCGCCCGGTGGAAAGAGTCGGACCTCGTGTTCACCACCAGGTACGGCACACCCATCGAACCCCGGAACCTCAACCGCGCCTTCGACGCGCACTGCAAGAACGCTGGTGTCCCGCGTATCCGCGTCCACGACACCCGGCACACCTGCGCCTCACTACTGGCCGCCCTCGACGTACATCCGCGCGTGGCGATGCGCATCCTGCGGCACTCGCAGATCAGCGTGACCATGAACGTCTACACCCAGATCCCGAGCCCGGAGACCCGCAAGGCGCTCAACCGCCTGAACGCTAGCCTCGACAGTACACACATTCCCTAACTGACCATGAGAATCAGAAGGCCCTCGCGGACACCCACCCGCAGGGCCTCTTACTCATTCGCAGACCCCTCAGGTGGGCCACTATGCTCCGGCATCGTGACAGCGCTCGCCATCATGGCTCTATTCGGTGCAACAGGCGGGATCGGGCCCTTACGCTGCGGCGCCTCTTTGAACGGCATCGCCGAGACACTCGGCCCGCCATGGGACATCGGTCGTATCAGCCAGCGGAGAAGGTGGCCCCATCTCTTCTCATACGGACACGTCGAACTATGCGTCTGCCACTGCCGCACCGTAACAATGATCAGCGTTCAAGCTCGACACGACCCCATTGAGCTTCCCGAGCCAGGAACGAACGCACTCACCGCCTATCCCTCTCGCATGACCTTGAGGGAGATCACGGCATCGTTGAGCGAGGCAGGCAGTCGTTGGCATACAGATCCGAATGACTCGCCCGACAGGCTTGAGCTTCGCACCGAACCAGCGGGGGTGGGCTTCGTGTTCCGCACCGGCCATGCGCCCGAACCCCTCCTAGAACAGGCTGGCCTCGGGATCAGCGGTCACGAGTGCGCTTCGCCGTCACATGGACTCCCCGACGATGGCTTCGGCATGTGACGAGCGGAACGGTTGCTGTACGACGCTGCTGTATGGAGATCAAAAAAGGCCCCTCCCGAATCCCGGAAGGGGCCTTCTACCTGCGAGCCGACGAGGGGAATCGAACCCCTGACCTTCTGTTTACAAGACAGATGCTCTGCCGATTGAGCTACGTCGGCGCGGCCTACCAGTGTAGACGCTAGAGGCGCCTGTGACGAGCGACTTCGTACAGCGCCACTCCGGCCGCCACTCCCGCGTTCAGCGACTCCGCGGCCGCCTGCATCGGGATCCGGGTCACCACGTCGCACTGCTCCCGGACCAGCCGCGAAAGGCCCTTGCCCTCCGAGCCCACGACCACCACCAGCGGCTCGGTGAGCAGGTCGACGTCGCCGATGTCGGTCTCGCCGGCGCCGTCGAGGCCGATGACGAACAGGCCCGCCTCGCGGTATTCGCGCAGCGCCGCCGTCAAGTTGGCCGCGCGGGCCACGCGCATGGTCGCGAGGGTGCCCGCGGAGGTCTTCCAGGCCCCGCCCGTGACTCCGGCCGAGCGGCGGGAGGGGATGAGGAGGCCGTGGGCGCCGAAGGCGGTGGCGGAGCGAGCGATGGCGCCGAGGTTGCGCGGGTCGGTGACCGAGTCGAGGGCCACGATCAGCGGGACCTCGGCGGCGTCGTGCGCGAGCTCCACGAGGTCGGTCGGGTGCGCGTAGTCGTACGCGGGGATCTGGAGCGCGATGCCCTGGTGGACGGCGCCCTCCGTCAGGCGGTCGAGCTTGTCGCGGCTGACCTCGAGCAGGGCGATCCCGCGCTCGGCCGCGATCCTGATGGAGTCGCGTACGCGATCGTCGTTGTCGATGCGCTGGGCGACGTAGAGGGCGTTGGACGGGACGCCCGCCTGCAGGGCCTCGAGTACGGGGTTGCGGCCGCCGATGTACTCGGGCGCGTCCTCGGAGCGCCGCTGCCGCGCGGGAGCGGGACGCCGGACGCCGCCGCGATCCTCGCGGGCGATGCGCTCGGCGCGCGCCTTGTCCTTGTACCAATGCCGCATTTCGGCAGGCGGGGTCGCGCCCTTGCCCTCGAGCGACCGGCGGCCCTGCCCTCCGGCGCCTTTGGACGGGCCCTTTTTCTTCGCGGGCCTGCCCGAAGCCCTACCGCCTGCTGCCATGCCAATAAGGGTACTCGGGCCGCCGGGCGCCTTATCCCACACCGGGAATGAGGCGTTCCTCCGGGGCCGGGATGCGGAAGATTCCGTACAGAGCGCCCAGCGCCGCCGGGTCGCCGGACGCCTCGGCGCGACGCTCCTTGACCGCCTCCGCGAACGTCGTACGCCCGGCCGCCAGGTCCACCAGCACCTCGTCGTCGGTCTCGATGACGGCGTCGGGACGCTGTGCCGGACCGTGCTGGGTGTCGATCGTCCCGTCCTCGACCAGGGCGTGGAAGACCTCGTCCCCAACCCGGAACTCGTACATCGCCCGCACGCCCCGCGCCGCCTCCGGGTCGAAACAGGCCCTCAGCCCCAGAACCGCCCAGCCGCCGTGGAACGCCTCACCCTCCCGGCGCTCCCCCATGGCCCATTTCATGCCCCAGCGCGCCAGGGCCAGCACGGCGGGGGCGAGTTCGGCGCCGGCCTCCGTGAGCGTGTACGCGGGCGTGCGGGCGGGCGCCGGGAGCGTGACCTTCCGTACCAGTCCTTCGCGTTCGAGATGTTTCAGGCGCGCGGCCAGCAGGCCGGTGCCGAGCCCGCGGAGGCTGTTCTGGAAGTCGGAGAAGCGCTTGGGGCCGGTCAGCAGGTCCCGCACGATGAGCAGCGTCCAGCGCTCCCCTACGAGGTCGAGCGTCCGCGCTGTGGCGCAGAACTGGTTGTACGTCCGATCCACTTCATCAGCTTAATCCCGGACTTCCGCTTTTCGAACCCTCGGCTACATCGACGAGGAGTTGGGTAAGCAGTTCCGGATGTTCGAGCATCACGTCGTGCGGGCCGTCGATCGGGATCGTCCGGTAGCCCAGCGACTTGGCGAACTGCTCGAACGGGAAGGTCTGGGGGCGGCAGAAGATGCCGGTCCCGGGGATCCGGTCGATCGCTCCGCCGAGGCGCGTCGTGTCCGTGAACGTACGCAGCGGGTGCGGGCGTAGTCTCTCGCGGAGCCAGGCCGCGTCGTCGGGGTCGGTGATGCCGAAGCGCTCCGGCGCGGGGGCGGGGATCAACCCGCCGTCGCCGGTCGCCCCGCCGTCACCAGTGGCCCCGCCGTCACCGGCGACCTCGCTGTCACCGAACACCTCGCGGCCACCGATCGCCCCGCCATCACCGTTCTCCCTTCCATCACCGCTCGCCACGTCGTCACCGCTGGCCACACGGTCACCGATCGCCTCTCGGTCACTGGTTGCCCCGGCGTCACCGGTGGCCCCGCTGTCACTCATCGCCTCGCGGTCACCGGTGGCCCCGCCGTCACTGGTCGCGGAGGCGCGAATGGCCTGTACGAAGGCGTCGGGGGCGAGGGTGAACATGCCGGCGCCGTCCCGGCCTGCCCAGCCCTCCACGAGTACGACATGGTGTACGCGTTCCGGCCGGAGGTCGGCCGCCTGGCGTACCACCAGGCCCGCGTAGCTGTGTCCGACGAGCACCATGCGGTCGTCGGGCGCGGTGTCCAGGGCGGTGAGCACCTGTTCGACGTGGTCGTGCAGGCCGGTGTCGGGGGTGCAGGCCAGGTCCGGGGTGATCGTGCGGGCGCCGGATCGTTCCAGGAGAGGTACGACGCGGTCCCAGGCCCATGGCCCGTGCCAGGCGCCCGGCACCAGGACGAACGTGGTCATCTCGCCCCCGTCCTGGGCAGCACCTGCGCGGCGAACTCCTCCATGGCCGCCCGATGATCGTCCACGGCGAGCCTGATCACCACATGCTGGGCGCCTGCCTCGATGTAACCGTTCAGCCAGTTCGCGGCCTCTTCCGGGGTTCCGGCGAACATGGCCTGGATGCTCTCGACGAACTCCAGCGGCGCGTTGTAGTAGCGCTCGATGCTGGTGCGGAGGCGGAGACGGGCGCGGTCGGGGTCCTCGTCCAGGCAGATGGTGGCGTACAGGGCTGGGGTGAACGGGTGGGCCGCCGAGGTTCTGGGGGATCCGTACTCGCTCGGGGGTGGGGCTTCGGGGGTACCGGACGAAGCGTGGGGCGTGCCGGCCGACGTCAGCACGTTCAGGTCTTCTGCGTAGGCCTTCTGCGTCGGCGGGTACGGCAGCCAGCCGTCGGCCAGGCGGGCCGCCCGCCGCAGCGCCCGCTCACCGCTGCCCGGCAGCCATATCTGCGGCCCACCAGGCTGTACGGGCTTGGGGGCGAGCGTCACATCGTGGAACGTGAAATGTCCGCCCTGGTGAGAGACCGTTTCGCCGGTCCAAAGACGTCGCATGATGTCGATCGACTCCTCCATGCGGCTGATCCGGCGCTTGAAGCCGACTCCGATCGCCTCGAACTGGGCCTCGGTGTTCGGGTGGGCGAATCCGCCGCCCATTCCGACGATCAGCCGTCCGTCCGCGATGCCGTCGAGTGTCGCCAGTTGGTGGGCGAGGAGGAGCGGATGGCGGAGGGCGGGGAGCAGTACGGCGGTGCCGAGCGTGATGCGGTTCGTGGTGGCGGCGGCTGCGGCGAGCATCATCAGCGCGTCGGCTCTGGGGCGCGTCACCGGGCTGTCGCCCGCCCACACCGAGTCGAACCCCAACTCCTCGGCCAGCTTCGCCTGATCGATGAGCGCGGACAGGTCATGGTTGCCGAGCACTGTCCAGTCGCGCGTCGGGAGTAAGTAGCCGATCTTCGGGCTCATGGCATCGCCTCCGGGTGGTGGATGGGGGTCGGGGTCGCCAGATGGCGGTGGTCGGGATCTTGTGAGTGGTCGAAATCGCAGGGATGAGGGATGGGAGGCGCCCGGACGAGGACGGTTGAGGTCGCGCTGACCCTGCTGCCGCGTTGGATAGCGGCTGAGCGGGGTTGTTGGGACCGGGTCTGAGGACGTCAGCGGGTTGGCCGCAGCAGTCTGGACCGCGTGCCACCGACGGGCTGTGCTGGCTCGGTACGTCTGCGGGCGTGAGTCTGGATGCCACCTCTCTTTCAGCATGTGGTGGTACCGCAATATTAACCATGCACTTCCTGATTTTGAAGTAGCAGATTTAACTTAAGAAGTGAGGGATGGTTCTCTAATGAGCTGGCACCGAGCGGTACGAGGCACAGGCGGCCAGAAGGCGACACGCTCCGGCACGGCGTACCAGCCACGGCTCTTCTGGACGCCGACCCGCGAGTGTTTCCTGGTCGCCGCGGGGCGCAGTTGAGGGTCCTCGCCGCGTGGAAGCGATCTCGGAGATGCCGGGCTTTCGAGGGGAGCGGCGACCTCTCAGAGACGGCTGAGCCATGCAGAGGTCACGAGCCTTGATACGGCGTCGGCGCAGATAGACGCGGTTGCCGCGGGAAGAGCACGCCCTATTGGCGATCACCGCGCCCGGGCGCCGGCGGCGGACCGACAACCGGGCCGGTAGCCGGGCCGGTAGCCGGACCGGTAGCCGGACCGGTAGCCGGACCTTGACATCGGCCAGGACGCGCGTAACTGCGGGCTGTCTCCAGCCTGGTCTGAAGTGAGGATGAAGGACAGCGGATGGCATCGCCGGTCGGCGGACAGGTGGATTTTGCTGCTCAGCCCACCCCGCGAGTGGCCAGCGTGGCCGCCTTCAGCCGCGGGCTGCGCCGCACTCGTAACCAACAGCGTCCGCCCCGGTCCTCGCCTCCGCCCTCGCCTCCGCCCTCGCCTCCACCCTCCTCCCCGCCCTCGTCCCCGCCCTCGTCCCCGCCCTCGTCCCCGCCCTCGTCTCCGCCGTCACCGTCGCCGTCGCCTCCGGTCCTCGTCTTCGCCCTCGTCTCCGTCTCCGCCCTCGCCTCCGTCTCCGCCCCCGTCTCCGCCCCGTCTCCGCTCTTAGGTGTTCGGGCGGCCCGGGTGGTCCAGGGCGAGGGTGGTGGCCAGGTCGCGTAGGCATTCCTCGAAGACGGGTTCCATGTCGGTGTAGGCGAAGTCCAGCTGGTGCAGGACTTCCATGCACAGCAGGCCGTACAGCCGGGTCCAGCAGGTCAGGAAGACGTGCGCGGCCTCAGGCGGCAGCTGTCCGTCGATGGCGGCGGAGTACGCGGTCAGTTGCTCGCTCAGGGAGGCGGGCAGATCGGCCAGGTCGGGCGCCGGGAACGGCCGCGTCCGCCACAGCTCGACCGTCAGGTCCAGCAGGACCCGCTCGAACCGCAGGGCGGCCTGGTGGCGCTCCGAGTCCGATCGGCGGTTCGGCGGGGTGATCGGGCTGGCGAAGATCCAGCCGAACTCGGCGGGATGGGCAATGGCCCAGGCGCGCATGGCGCGGCAGGCCGCCAGCAAGCGGTCGCCGATCGGCTCGTCGGCGCGCGCGTCTCGAGCCTGTTCCATCGCGGCGGCCAGCTCGCGGAAGAAGTCCGCGGTCACCGCGCCGACCAGCTCGTCGTGACCGGCGTAGTAGTGGTAGAGGGCTGGGCCGCTCATGCCCACCTGCCGGGCGACCGCGTTGATGGTGACCGCGGCCGAACCCTGCTCGACCAGCAGCCTGCGCGCGGCCGCGTGGATCTCCTCCAGGGTGGCCCGGCGGAGCCTCTCCCGTCTGCTGGTCTGGGCGGACATCGTCCTCCTCTTCTCGCTGCTTCGGCGCCGTTGACATCTTAGGGCATCTATGTTTCCTTAATGCCTCTAAGTAATCTAGAGGCAGTAGGAGGAGTTATGGAGCATCAATGGCCAGGCGGACGGCGGGAGGAGTCCTGACATGGCCCGTACCATGCGCGACCGCTTGTTCGGCAAGTACGCCATGGAGGCGGCCGTCACCGTCGTCGAGCAGGTCACGCCCACGATGCGGCGGATCCGGCTGGAGACCGACCAGCCGGTCGCCTTCCCCTACACCCCCGGCCAGCACATCAGGATCCAGCTGATGGACCCGTTGTCGGTGGCGGGCATCCTGCGCCCGTCCGAGACGCTGCGCACCTACACGATCTGGGACCTCGACCCCGGCAGGCGGGCGATCGAACTGCGTGTCCACCTGTACGAGGGCGACGGCATAGGGCTGAACTGGGCGCGTACGGTCCGGCCCGGCGACCGGGCGACCTTCTGGTGGCCGCAGGGCGACTTCTTCACCCGCGAGGCGGGCTACCACGTGTTCATCGGGGAGGAGACGGCCAGCGCCGCCTTCGGGCCGATGCTCCGGGCGCTGGACGCCTCGGCCGAGGTGTACGGCGTCCTGGAGGGCGAGACCCCCGAGCACGATCTGCCCATGCCCGGAGCCCGGCGCCTGCGGCGCGTCCACCGCCATGGGGCACCGGCGGCCTCCTCACAGGTGTTGCTCGGAGCCGTGGCCGAGCTCGATCTGCCGGGCAACGCCGGAGCGGCCTACGTGGCCGGGGAGGCGAGGACCTGCCGGATGGTACGCGACTTCCTGGTACGCGAACGCAACTGGCCGCGTACCTCGATCAAGGTCAAACCGTTCTGGACCCCGGACAAGCGGGGCCTCCACTGATCCAGGAGAATCGGCAATGAAAGCGATCATCGTGGGCGGCGGCATCGGCGGGCTCGCCGCGGCCGTCGCCTTCCACCGGCGTGGCTGGCTGGTGGAAGTACTCGAACGCGCTCCGGAGTTCACGGAGGTGGGCGCCGGACTGGCGATCCAGCCCAACGGGCTGCGCGCCCTGGACGCCCTCGGCCTGGGCGATTCCCTGCGCGCCGGCGGACTGGCCGATCCACCCGCGGGCGTCCGCAGTTCGGGCGGCGACTGGCTGATCCGCAACGACATCGACGGCCTGAAACGCCGCTTCGGCCAGTGGGTGACGGTGCATCGGGCCGACCTGATCGACCTGCTGCGCTCGGCCGTGCCCGGTCAGGCGCTGCGGCCCGGCGCCCACGTGCACCAGGTACGGCCCGACGGCACGGTCCTGCACAGCGGCGGCACCTCCACCGCGGATCTCGTGGTGGGCGCCGACGGCCTGCACAGCGTGACCCGGCGCTCCCTCTGGCCCCACGTCCCCGGGCCGCGCTACGTCGGCTACACCACCTGGCGCTTCATCGCTCCGCCCCAGCCCGTCGAAGGGAGCGTGGAAACGTGGGGCAGAGGCCAACGATTCGGGCATGTGCCGATGCCTGACGGCCGCGTCTACTGCTACCTGATGGCCAACGCCCCGACCGCCTCCCGCGCCGGCCTGGCGGAGCTGCGCGAACGCTTCGCGCGCTGGCACGACCCCATTCCCGCGCTGCTGGCCTCCGCGCGCGAGGACACAGTGCTCCAACACGACACCTACGAACTGCCGAACCTGCGCACGTACGTTCGCGGAAAAGCCGCCATCCTCGGCGACGCCGCGCACGCCATGGCCCCCAACCTGGGGCAGGGCGCCTGCCAGGCACTCGAGGACGCCGTCACCCTCGCGCACGCGGTGGACACGCTCGGCGTGAGCGCGGGGCTGGCGGCGTACGACCGCGCCCGCAGGCCGCGTACCCAGATGATCGTCCGCCGCTCCCGCCAGGTCGGCGCCTTCGCGCACTGGACGTCTCCGTCGCTGACCGCCCTGCGGGACGCGGCCATCCCGCTCCTGCCCAGATCGTTCTTCGACCGCTCGCTCGCCCCTGCTTACTCCTGGACGATCTGACGCGCGACTCAGCCCGGCTCAAGCGGCGCAACGCCTGGGCCGGGCTGAAGGACGGTCTAGCGGGTGAGCTCCCAGCGGGCCCCGTGCGGGGTGTCCTCCACCGTGATCCCCGCCGCCGCCAACTGGTTTCTGATCGCGTCCGCCGCCGCGTAGTCCTTGCGCTCCCTGGCCGCCTTGCGCTGTTCGAGCGCGACCGCCACCAGCGCGTCGACCACCGGCGAGAGGTCCGAGCCGGCACCCCGCCACTGGGGCGATCGGGGGTCGAGGCCGAGGACGTCCAGCATGTTCTGCGTCTCGGCGAGCAGCCGGGCCACGGCCTCCTTGTCGCCGCGCGAGAGCGCCACGTTGCCCTCGCGCACCACCTCGTGCACGACCGCCAGCGCCTGCGGCGTGCCAAGGTCGTCGTCGAGGGCGTCCACGAACGCCTGCGGCAGCGGCGCGTCCGCGTCGACGTCGTGGATGACCTCGGCGGCGCGCGTGACGAAGCCTTCAATGCGCTGGTACGCGGCGGCCGCCTCCAGCAGGGCCTCCTCGGAGTAGTCGATCGAGGAGCGGTAGTGCGGCGCCGCCAGGTAGTAGCGCAGCTCCACCGGCCGGACCTTCTGCACCATCTCGGGGATCAGCAGCGAGTTCCCGAGCGACTTGCTCATCTTCTCCGCGCCGATCTTGAGCATGCCGTTGTGCATCCAGTAGCGCGAGAAGCCGTCGCCCGCTGCCTGGGACTGGGCGATCTCGTTCTCGTGGTGCGGGAAGATCAGGTCGATCCCGCCGCCGTGGATGTCGAAGGCCGGGCCGAGGTACTTCGTCGCCATGGCCGAGCACTCCAGGTGCCAGCCGGGGCGGCCGGGGCCCCAAGGGGTCGGCCAGGTCGGCTCGCCCGGCTTCTCGCCCTTCCACAGGGCGAAGTCGCGGGAGTCGCGCTTGCAGGACTCGTCGTCGGTGTCGGCCGCGGCCCGCATGTTCTCCAGCTTCTGGTTGGAGAGCGAGCCGTAGCGATCGGCGTAGGACCGGACGTCGAAGTAGACGTCGCCGCCGGAGGCGTAGGCGTGGCCGCGGGCGATCAGCCGCTCCATCAGCGTGATCATCTCGGGCACGTGGCCCGTGGCCCGCGGCTCGACGGTCGGCGGCAGGCAGCCGAGCGTGTCGTACGCCCAGGTGAAGGCCCGCTGGTTGCGCTCGGCCACGACGAACCAGGGCACGCCCTCCTCGGCCGCCACCCTGATGATCTTGTCGTCGATGTCGGTGACATTGCGGCAGAACGTCACGTCATAGCCGGATCGCGCCATCCAGCGCCGGAGCACGTCGAAGTTCACGCCCGAGCGGATGTGCCCGATGTGCGGAGGAGCCTGCACGGTCGCCCCACAGAGGTAAATCGACGCCCGGCCGGCTTCGACCGGAACGAATTCACGGATGGCGCGCGTACTGGTGTCGTAGATGTGCAGGCTCACGAAGGCAAGGCTAACGCCTCAGAGGGCTAGTCACGCCGATAAATCCCGCCGTCACGTCGATAAATCAGCCTCGCAACGTTACTCTCTCCGGCGAGATCCGTACGATTACGCGCTCGACGCCCGGTTTGTCCTCCCATGGGAGTCCTCGGTACTTGTGCGAGAGCTCCTGAATGAGCGCCCCTTCCGGATCGGGCGTCATGGTCACGCGTCCGCGTACCTCCACATACCTGTATGGATTGTCCGGATCGATGACCAGCAGGCTCGCCCGCGGATCACGTTCGAAATTCCGCGGCTTCCTGCGCCCCCGCACGGTCGAGAACAGCACGTCGTCGCCATCCGTGCGCACCCACACGACCGTCGACTGCGGCCCGCCGTCAGGGTTGAGGCTGGTCACCGTCGCATAATTCGGGGCATCCAAGAGTTTGCGCGCATCTTCCGACAGCTCGGCCATGTGTCTCCCTTGATCGGTCCTGCCCCTCATTCTTCTGTAGGCTCGAACCGCCATGGACGTGACTCCCCCCTCTATGCTGCGCCGCCTGGGCATCGCCCTGGCCGGGCTCGCGGTCGCCGCCCTCGCCGGGGCCGCGTGCGCGCTCTCCTTCGACGACCTGCGCGCGCTGGCCATCACCGGCGAGGCGGGCCAGGATCTCGCCTTCCTCTATCCGGCGGCCTTCGACGCGCTCCTGGTGATCGCGCTGATCGACGTGCTGCTGCTGCGCTCCGCCCGGTTATTGGTACGCGTGCAGGCGGCGTTCGTGCTGGTCGTGCTCATCGTGGCGGCCGCGGCGGCCAACGTGGCGACGGCGGTGCGGTTCCCGTTCGACGTGCGGGCGACGGCCGTGGGCGTGGCCCTGGCGCCCTGGGTCATGCTGGCCGTGGCGCTGTGGCTCTGGCTGCTGCTGATCAAGCACGTACAGGCGCATCGGGCGGAGGCCGTGGAGAGCGCGGCCGAGCGGGACATCGTCCCCTTCCACCCGGATCCGGAGCCGCCGCCCGTCGAGATCTACTCGGAGCGGCTCTCCGAGACGCCGCCGCCCGAGCCGGTCCAGGAAGTCCCCGAGCCGGTCCAGGAGGTCCCCGAGCCGGCTCAGGAGGCTCCCGAGGCCCCTGCCCCGGTGGCGGCGCAGGTGGCGGAGTGGCCCGTGCAGAACGAGGAGCCGCCCCCGTCGCCCGAGCCCCCCACGCGCCCCGTCCGCTGGGGCGACCGGGTCAAGCCGACGGACGTCCTGGTCCACCCGCGCGCCGACGAGAAGGACGTGGACACCCAGCCCCACCCCGTGATCGAGGACGACGTACCGGATCCCGGGCACGGGCCCGAGCTGGCCGACGACGGGGAGCGCCCGCGGCAGGACGAGTTGGAGGACACCGTCCCCCACCCGGTGATCCACGACGACGACACCCCGGCCCCCGCCGAACGCCTCCGCAGCACCCCGCGTCCCCCGGAAGACTGAGCAGTCAGAAGACGTGAGTGGGCCCGCCCGGGCACGCCCCCGGGCGGGCCATCTATTTCCGCCTAGACGCTGGTGCCGCGCCGGAGCCCCGCGACCAGACCCACGCCGACGATGGCCAGCACCACCTGCATCACCAGCTCGATCCAGTCGATGCCGGGGGTCGTCTCGACGCCGAGCACCTGAGCGATCAGCGTGCCCACCAGGGCAGCCACGATGCCGACGACGACGGTGAGGATCCAGCCGATGGCCTGCCTGCCGGGAAGCAGGAGGCGACCGATCGCGCCGATCACGGCGCCGATCACGATGGCGCCAAGGATGGACTGGATAGTCATGGTACGAAACCTCCCCGTGAGAGTGAGCGGTTCACTCCCACGGAGAGCTGGCTACCCGATCTACCGCTTTTATGCGCGGATTTTATGAACGAGCAGGTCAGGTGGGTGTTCCGCGCGTACGTCCCGTGCGTCCCGGGCCGAAGCGCACTACGAGGAGCACACCGACGACCGCCAGCACGAGCTGGAGTATGTGCTCGACCCAGTCGATCCCCCGCGTGTCGGCCACGCCGATGCCTTGCGCGATCAGCGTTCCGATCAGGGCGGCCACGATGCCGACGATGAGGGTCAGCCCGATGGACATGTTCTGCCTGCCAGGAACGATCAGCCTGGCCAGGGCGCCGACGATGGCACCGATGACTACCGCGGAAACTATCGCGCCGATCATGTGTTGCTCCCCCCGAAACGTTCACATGTCGTGGGGACACATACCCTCAGAGCAGGCAAAACAACCAAAAAGGGGAGGCGGCGGTCCGTACCGCGCCAGTGACGAACCGCCGCCTCCTGATACAGCGGGCTTCGCGACGACCCGCCGGGACACCCTCACGCATCCACACGTAAGACGCCCGGCGTTCAGGAAAGGTTGACGACCAGGGCCGTCGCGACGGCCGCGATGCCCTCTCCCCGCCCGGTCAGCCCGAGTCCATCGGTGGTGGTGGCCGACACGCTCACAGGCGCGCCCACAGCGGCGCTGAGCGCCAGCTCGGCCTCGGTACGGCGCGGCGCCAGCTTGGGCCGGTTGCCGATCACCTGAATGGCCACGTTGCCGATCTCGTAGCCCGCGGCACGCACCTGCCGCGCGGTCTCCTCCAGCAGCGCGACGCCCGAGGCACCCGCCCAACGCGGGTCCGCGGTGCCGAACAGCTGCCCGAGATCACCTATGCCGGCCGCGGACAGCAGCGCGTCACACGCGGCATGCGCGGCCGCGTCGCCGTCCGAATGGCCCTCGAGCCCGGTCTCGCCCGGCCAGTGCAGGCCGACGAGGTTGAGCTCGCGCCCCGAGGATCCTGAAGCGAACGGGTGGACGTCGACTCCGACGCCCACCCGTGGAAGATTGGTGTTCAGGAGTTGAGAACCTCGTCGAGCAGGGCCTCAGCCTTGTCCTCGTTGGTCTTCTCCGCCAGGGCAAGCTCACTGACCAGAATCTGACGCGCCTTGGCGAGCATGCGCTTCTCGCCCGCGGACAGGCCGCGCTCGCGGTCTCTCCGCCACAGGTCCCGAACCACCTCGGCGACCTTGTTCACATCGCCGGAGGCGAGCTTCTCCAGATTGGCCTTGTAGCGACGAGACCAGTTGGTCGGCTCTTCCGTGTGCGGCATCCGCAGGACATCGAAAACCCGCTCAAGGCCTTCCTGGCCGACAACATCGCGCACACCGACGAGTTCTGCGTTTTCGGCTGGCACCTGGACGGTAAGGTCGCCCTTGTCGACCTTGAGCACCAGGTAGGTCTTTTCCTCACCCTTGATGGATCGCTTCGTGATTGCTTCGATCCGAGCAGCCCCATGGTGGGGGTAGACGACTGTGTCGCCGACCTGGAAAGTCATGTGACAAGTACCCCTTCCGCTGTACTCCAGGGTACCACGCATCCACAGCCTCCCGGAACAGTGAAATCATCATAACTGCAGGTCAAGGCCGCATATTAGGGCTTGACAAGTGCTCAACTCTATGTCTGGCATTTCCGGACATAGCGAATGACCTGCGGGGGCGTGGATATGACCATGGATTCGGATGGATATGGTGGGCGCTGCACATCACGCATGCGCGCCACCTGCGCTTAGCGCATGCGCGAGCCCTCCGCAAGACCAAGGAGAACCCGCCCGTGACCAGCCGTCGCTGGATTGTCGTCGCCGCCGCGTTCTTGGCAGCCCCCGTGCTCGCGGGCTGCGGGGCTGGATTCGACGCCACTACCAACAAGCCGTACGCGCCCAACGAGGCACAGGCATTGATCGAGAACGGTGCTTACGGCACGCGCGGCATTCAGATCCCGCAGGCGTTCATTCTCGGGCCCGACTCCGGTGCGCAGCTCGCCTGGCGCGGCTCCGCCCCGATCTACCTGAACATCCTCAACACCGCCGGCGCCCCCGACACCCTCGAGGCGGTCTCCGCGGGGAGCATGGGGACGGTCAAGGTCACGGCCCCGATCCAGCTCCCGAGCAACCAGCTCGTGAACACCGGCAAGCCCACCCCTCAGATCATGCTCGAGGCGATCCCCAAGAGCCTCAGGGGCGGCGAGAGCATCAAGCTGGACCTCCAGTTCGCCAACGCCGGGATCGTGTCCTTGAACGTCCCTGTGGTGACGCGCAGCCGCGAGTTCAAGGACTACCCCCCGGCGCCGAACGCCACCGCGGCTCCCACGCCCACCCCGACGCCGTCCGCGTCCGCTTCCGAAGAAGCCCACTGACCCTTTTCCCGGAAACGCCGAAACCCTTGTTCCGGTACGCGAGTCGTACCGGAACAAGGGTTTTTCACTCTTCGGTGGCGTCGAACTTGTAGCCCAGGCCGCGCACGGTGAGGATGCAGCGCGGGTTGGACGGGTCGGACTCGATCTTGGCCCGCAGGCGCTTGACATGGACGTCGAGGGTCTTGGTGTCACCCACGTAGTCGGCGCCCCATACGCGGTCGATGAGCTGGCCACGGGTCAGTACACGTCCCGCGTTGCGCAGCAGCACCTCCAGCAGCTCGAACTCCTTCAGCGGCAGCTGCACCTGCTCACCGCGCACGGCGACGACGTGGCGGTCGACGTCCATGCGGACGGGCCCGACGGCCAGCACGGCGGTCTCCAGCTCCTCCGTCACGTCGCCCTGTCGGCGCAGGACCGCGCGGATGCGGGCCACCAGCTCACGCGACGAGAACGGCTTGGTGACGTAGTCGTCGGCGCCCAGCTCGAGGCCCACGACCTTGTCGATCTCGCTGTCCTTGGCCGTCAGCATGATCACCGGCACCTTGGAGCGCTGCCTGAGGGAGCGGCACACCTCCGTACCGGGCAGACCCGGAAGCATCAGGTCGAGCAGCACCAGATCTGCTCCGTTGCGGTCGAACGTGTCGAGCGCCTCGGGCCCGGTCGCCGCGACCGACACCTCGAAGCCCTCCTTACGGAGCATGTAGGACAGGGCGTCGGAAAAGGACTCCTCGTCTTCAACGACAAGTACGCGGGTCATTGGGCTGTCTCCAGGGGAATCGAGGGTGGTACTGCCACCGCCGTGCCGCCGAAGGCGGGCAGGCGGAGCGTGAAGGTGGAGCCGGACCCTTCCTTGCTCCAAACGGACACTTCGCCGGCGTGCGCCGCGGCGACGTGCTTGACGATGGCCAGGCCGAGCCCGGTGCCGCCGGTCGCCCGCGACCTGGCCGCGTCGACCCGGAAGAACCGCTCGAAGATCCGCTCGAGCGCCTCCTCCGGAATGCCGATGCCCTGGTCGCTGACGCTGATCTCCACCGAGTCGCCCGCGGGCCGCACGCTGACCACGACCCGGGTGTGCTCCGGACTGTACGCGACGGCGTTGTCGATCAGATTGCGCAACGCCGTCACGAGCAGTTCGTCGTCGCCCCAGATGCGCAGGCCCTCGGTGCCGCCGGAGACGAGCGTGATGTCCTTGGCGGCGGCCTTGGTGTTGCAGTGGTCGATGGCGTCGTGGATGGACTCGTCGATCGAGACCTGTCCGGGGGTGGGGATGGGCTCGGCGCCCTGGATCCTGCTGAGTGTGATCAGGTCTTGGATGAGGTAGTTGAGCCGGGCGGCCTCGTGCTGCATGCGCCCGGCGAAGCGGCTGACCGCCTCGGGGTCGTCGGCGGCGTCCTGGATGGTCTCCGCCAGCAGGCTCATCGCGCCCACCGGGGTCTTCAGCTCGTGGCTGACGTTCGCGACGAAGTCACGGCGTACGGCCTCGACCCTGCGGCGCTCGGTCTGGTCCTCCGCGAGCACCAGGACCTGGCCGTGCGAGCCGAGCGGAGCCACGCGTACCGCGAAGTTCGTGGTCTCCTGACCGAACTTGTGCCCCGCGACGTCGATCTCGCTCTCGCGGATCTCGCCGTCGCGGCGTACCTGCCGGGCCAGCGCCAGCAGCTCGGCCGCCATCAGCCGGTCGCCCTTGACCAGCCCGAACGCCCGCGCGGCGGAGCTGGCACGCAGCACCTTGTCATGGGCGTCGAGCACCACGGCGGAGGAGGGAAGCACGGCCAGCACGGACGCCACGCCCTGCGGCAGAGCGCTCCCGGTCTGTGCGCCGTCCTCCGTGGCAGCGCGGTTGGGAGCCTCGATCTGGTTTCGGTAGAACAGGACCGCCAGGGCGCCCACGACGAACCCGGCCAGGGCCGCAAAGCTCATGGCCATCTCACTCATGTCTTCGATGGTAGGTGGCCTTCTCCCAGGGGCAGACCCTCTCATCAGGGGTGGAAGGCCCCTTTCCTGGAAAGTTCATCTGACGGTAGGGGTTCGTTCATCGACGGGCACGTACGGTGACGACATGCGCGACGCGTACCACGAAGAACTTGATTCGCTGACCGACAGGCTGGTCGAGATGACCAGGCTTGTCCGCTCGGCCATTTCCCGTGCCACGACGGCCCTGCTCGACGCCGACCTTCAGCTCGCCGAGAGTGTCATTTCCCGGGACGAGGAAGTGAACGCGACGTTCGCCGACATCGAGACCTCGATCTTCGACCTGATGGCCCGGCAGCAGCCGGTGGCCGTGGACCTGCGAATGGTCATCACGGCGCTGCGCATGGGCACCGACCTGGAGCGCATGGGCGACCTCGCCGTCCACGTCGCCAAGGTCGCCCGCCTGCGCCACCCCGAGTCGGCGATCCCGGCCGAGGTGCGCTCGACCATCGTGGAGATGGGACAGATCGCGGAGAACCTCGTCACCAAGACCGGCAGCTGCATCGCCTCGCGCGACGTGGACTCGGCCCTGGAGCTGGAGCAGGACGACGACGCTATGGACCGGCTGCACCGGCGGCTGTTCCGGAACATCCTGTCCAAGGACTGGGAGCACGGGGTGGAGCCGGCGATCGACATCACGTTGATCGGGCGCTACTACGAGCGGTACGCGGACCACGCGGTGCGGGTGGCGGCGGACGTCGTCTACCTGGTCACGGGGGCGCGCCCCAGCTGACAGCGCTTCGCGCGAAGGGGCTCAGGCTGTGTCTTGTGGGGGCCACGCCCCCACACCCCCGGGCGAGGGGACTCCCGTCCCCTCGCGCTCCCCTAGCCTCGGCCGTCGTGCGACCAGTCATGGCAGGCCGTGCCACATCCGGCCACACGCGATCCGACGGGCCGGAGATGGCGTTCGGTCGTCAGGTGAGCTTTGAGCGTGCATGTCGTGAAGCCCGAAGAAACAGCACAGATCCGGTACTGTGCACCCTGACCATCGGGATGGCGGGTCCCGATCGGCACCTCGACGGGGAAGGCTGCATCAGCGTTCGCGAACTCGACAGTATTTCTGTGACCAGCGGCGGAGTGATCCGGTGGGGTGCCGTCGTCCGGTCGGACACCCCGGAGCGGCTCACCACCGCAGGGTGGTCGGCTCTGGTCGCGCCCGGCGTCCGGACCGCCGTCGATCTACGCAACCATGACGACCCGTGCGCACGGCTACCGGCTCCCCGGACGGCAGGACCACGCGCGCAAGACGTCCCCGTCATTCGCGAGCGCTTCATCGGCGCCGCTGGATGAGAGTGGCAGCGCTCCAGGCGGAGCTCGCGGGATCGGCGGCCGGTGACCTCCCACGGGTGATCGAGCAGTGCGAACGAGCGCGGGTGGAGCTGCTCGTCCTGCCCGAGTGCTACTTCGGCGGCATGCCGCCGGACAAGCCGACCGCCGAGGCCGTCGCGATGTCACCCTCGTACGCGAACCCGATCTCGGCCCTGCGGGATTGCCCGCCCACGATGACCGTCGTCGCCGGCTTCACCGAGCGTTCAGCCGACGGGCGGTTGTACAGCTCAGCGGCGGTCGTGCGCGACGGGCGGCTGGTCGGCGAGGTCACCCGCAAGCTCTTCCCCCGCGAACCGGCCTTCAGCCCGGGCGAGGACCTGCCCCTGTATCACCTGGATGACCATGCCTTCGGCATCGTGATCTGCAACGACGCCAACTTCGTCGAGCCGGCCCGCCTCCTGGCCCTGGCCGGTGCGCGCATCCTGGCGTGCCCGCTCAACAACGACCTGCCCGTGGACGTCACTCGCGGTTGGGCGGTCAGGACCCGGTCCACGCTCATAGCCCGGGCGGTGGAGAACGACTGCTGGGTGATCGCGGCCGATGTCGCCGGCACGGCGGGTGGGCGTGAGGGAGGCGGGGCGACCCGGATCATCGCCCCGGACGGCCGGGTCGCCGCCGCGGCGCAAGCGGAGGAGACCGGCCTGGTCATGGCGGACATCGAGGTGCCGGGCCGCTCATTCCTGGAGCGCTGGAACGTGGCGCAGAACCCGGCGGTCTTGAGGAAGTGGCTCCACCTTGTGTCCGGACAACGCGGCGAAACCTGACCGAACGGCCCCTGAGGCTCTACCGTCGCGGGGCCGGCGGTTCCAGCCCGGAAGCGGCACGCCGATGAGCCGCTCGGCGGTGATGCAGCCGGTGGCCATAAGCCTGCCCCGCTCCGGGGTCTCCGAGTCGGCGTACGAGCCGCTCGACGACCGGCAGCACCCTGTCCGGGGTCAAGAGCGGCCAGATCCAGCTCGGTGAACGGTGGATCCCGCTGGAGCTGAAGCTGGATCGCCCGCTCGACGGCCGGGTTGATGATCGGCACCGGGTCAGATCTCCCCATTGACGGTCATTCTCTGCCTTGCCGAAGTCCTCACTGCGACCCAAGGCCGGAGGTGACCCCGGGCCCACCGCGCCGAACCACGAGGGTTCAATTACTGCTCGGCGGCCAGCTGTCCCAGGAGCGGCCCGATCCGCTCTCCTCGCTGTACTGCTTCGCCTTGTTCACGCAGTCAGGGCAGATGGGCTCGTCGACAGACCTGGCCACGGCTTCCGGTTTGGCTGGACGAAGAGAGCCCAGGACCGTGATCCCTGGCGGCATACGGGTCTCGGGATCGATCAGGAAAGTCGTGACTTCTTTCGGGTCGAACGTGAATGTGCGCTTGCATGCATAGCACCGGCCGGTCGTCTCGCGATGTTCGCTCATGCCTGCCTATCCCTTCCTGCCAGCACGCTACCTGTCGCCATGAAGGAATCCCGGCCGGGGCGGATGCTCCCACCCGTCAAGCCATAGGACTGACTCATCATCTATACCGAGAGGGCCCAGGCAAGGGGAGCGCGAGGGGACGGGAGTCCCCTCGCCCGGGGTGTGGGGGCGTGCCCCCACACGACACAGCCTGAGCCCCTTCGCGCGAAGCGCGCCTAGGCCGGGTCAGCGGCCCTGGTTGGCTACGGCTTCGATGGCGGACTTGGCGGCGTCCGGGTCCAGGTATTCGCCGCCCGGCCGCTGCGGCCGGAAGTCGGAGTCCAGCTCGTACAGCAGCGGAATCCCCGTCGGGATGTTGAGGCCCGCGATCTCCTCGTCGCCGATCCCGTCCAGGTGCTTGACCAGGGCCCTCAGGGAGTTGCCGTGGGCGGCCACCAGGACCGTGCGGCCGGCCGACAGCTCGGGGACGATCGAGTCGTACCAGTACGGGAGCATGCGGTCGACCACGTCCTTCAGGCACTCCGTACGGGGCATCAGCTCCGGGGGAAGCAGGGCGTAGCGGGGGTCGCCGGCCTGGGAGAACTCGTCGTCGTCCGCGATCGGGGGCGGCGGCACGTCGTACGAGCGGCGCCACAGCATGAACTGCTCGTCGCCGAACTCCTCGCGCGTCTGGGCCTTGTTCTTGCCCTGGAGGGCGCCGTAGTGGCGCTCGTTGAGGCGCCAGCTCCGCTTCACCGGCAGCCAGAGCAGGTCGGCCTCCGCCAGCGCCAGCTGGGCCGTCTGGATGGCCCGGGTCAGCAAGCTGGTGTGGACGATGTCCGGGCGCAGTCCGGCGTCCTGGAGGAGCTTGCCGCCGCGGCGCGCCTCGTCCTCGCCCTTGGCCGAGAGGCTCACGTCCACCCAGCCGGTGAACAGGCCCTTCGCGTTCCAGTCACTCTCGCCGTGCCTAAGCAGCACCAAAGTCGCCATATCGCCAATCCTATGGTCAGGGATTACCGGTCCGGGTCCGCGAAGCGGGCGAACGCCTGCAGGTTGGCCAGCGACTCCCCGCGCTTGGCCCGCCATTCCCACTCGCGCCTGATCGACGAGGCGAACCCCAGCTCCAGCGCCCGGTCGAACCAGTCGTCCGAGTACGTCAGCACGCATCCCAGCAGCCGGTCCACCTCCGCCTCCGTGACGGCGGTCAGTGGCACCCGGCCCACGAGGTACACGTCCCCCACGGGGTCGAGCGAGAAGTGCACTCCGTACATGGAGCCGTTCTTGCCGAGCAGCCAGCGGTAGAACTCGGTGTGGTTCTCGTCGGGCTGGCGGCAGAAGAACGCCTCGACGTGCAGCGCCTGCTCCCCCACGATCAACCACGTCATGGTGGCGAGCTTGTGCTGCCCGGGCAGTTTGACCAGGAACGCGCCCGGCCGCGGCTCGTCGTAGGTGACGTCCGCGGCCTTGAGCGCGGCTTCGACGACATCGCGCATGCCGACAGGATAGAAGGCCGCCAGAACAAAGGTCGGGCTAGAAGTTCAGGGCGATGGGCGTTTTGTGTAGGTTTGCGACGGCGGCCGCGTACACCTCCACCAGTCGGGAAGCGGTCGCCTGCCAGCCGAACGCGGCCGCGTGCGTGCGGGCTCCCGCCGACATCGAGTCGCGCCAGCGCGGCGAGACGACGAAGCGGCGCAGCGCCTGCGCCCACTCCGCCGGGTCGTGGCCGTCCACGAGGAGGCCCGAGACCCCGTCCCGCACGGCGGTGCGCAACCCGCCCACGGCGGCGGCCGCCACGGGCGTGCCGCAGGCCTGGGACTCCAGGGCGACGAGGCCGAACGACTCGCTGTACGAGGGCACGACCGTCACCGAGGCCGCCCGGTACCAGTCGGCCAGTTCCTCCTGGGGAGCCGGAGGAACGAGGCGGACGACGTCCGAGATGCCGAGTTCGGCGGCCAGCTCGGTGAGCAGGGACGGCCTGGCCAGGCCGTTGCCCGAGGGCCCGCCGACGCAGACCACGACCAGGCGATCACGGAGCGACGGGTCGTCGATGAGCATCCTGGAGGCGGCGCGGAGCAGCACGTCCGGGGCCTTGAGCGGCTGGATGCGGCCCACGAAGAGCAGGACGTGCGCGTCCTGCGGCAGGCCGAGCCGCCGGCGGGCGGCGCCCTGCGAGGCGGGCTGGAAGACGGTGAGGTTGACGCCCGGGTTCACGACGGCGACGCGCTCCTCGGTGGCGCCGTACAGGTCGATCAGCTCGCGGGCCTCGTCGACGGTGTTGGCCACGAGGCGGTCGGCGACCTGCACGACCTGTTCCTCGCCGACCACGCGGGCCCGGGGCTCCGGCTTGTCGCCCTGGGCGAGCAGGAGGTTCTTGACCTTGGCCATGGTGTGCATGGTGTGCACGAGCGGCACGCCCCAGCGCTCCTTGGCCAGCCAGCCGACCTGGCCGGAGAGCCAGTAGTGGGAGTGGATGACGTCGTAGCGGCCCGGGTCGTACATGGCCTCGGTCCGCAGCACCCCGGACAGGAAGGCGCAGAGCTGGCTCGGGAGCTCGCTGCGTTCCATCTCCTCGTACGGTCCCGCGGTGAGGTGGCGGACGAGGACGCCTGGGGCGAGTTCGGCCACGGGCGGGAGGTCGCGGGCGGTGGCCCGGGTGAAGATCTCCACTTCCACGCCGAGGTGAGCCAGCCGCTTGGCGGACTCCACGATGTACACGTTCATGCCTCCGGCGTCGCCCGTTCCGGGCTGGTCCAGGGGCGATGTGTGCATGCTGATGGTCGCGACCCGGCTGACCCGTCGTCGCCTCACTCGACACCACCTCCAAGCGGGTTATAACCATCCAAATTTTTGCGACATTCCCGACACATGGTCATAACTGGGTATTTAGGGCGGTCGTCAACGTGCCCCAGCAGGGCTGGCAGGATGAGGGGCATGCGGAGAACGGCTGTGGTGACCGGGGCGAGCAGCGGGATCGGCGAGGCGACCGCGCGGCGGCTCGCCGCCGAGGGTTACGAGGTGGTGGCGGGCGCGCGGCGGCGCGAGCGGCTCGACAAGCTCGCCGCGGAGGTGCCCTCGATCAGGCCGGTGACGTTGGATGTGACCTCCCAGGAGTCGGTCGACGCGCTGGCGGACTCGCTCGAACGGTGCGACGTGCTGGTCAACAACGCCGGTGGCGCCCTCGGCCTTGAATCGGTCGCGCAGGGGCACCTGGATGACTGGCAGCAGATGTACGACGTGAACGTGCTCGGCTCCCTGCGCATGACCCAGGCGTTCGTCCCCAAGCTCGTCGAGTCCGGCGACGGCGTGCTGGTGATGGTGACCTCGACGGCGGGCCTGGTGTCGTACGAGGGCGGCGGCGGCTACGTCGCGGCCAAGCACGCGCAGACGTCGATGGTCGAGACGCTCCGCCTGGAGCTGGTCGGTCAGCCGGTGCGGATCGTGGAGATCGCGCCGGGCATGGTGCAGAGCGAGGGGTTCGCGGTCACCCGCTTCCGCGGGGACGAGGCGGCCGCGGCGCGCGTCTACGAGGGCGTGCCCGGCCCGCTGACCTCCGAGGACGTGGCCGACGCGATCGCCTGGTGCGTGACCCGCCCCGCCCACGTGAACATCGACCGCATGATCATCCGCCCCCGGGCCCAGGCCGCCCAGCACAAGGTGCACCGCGTCAGTGGCTAGACCGGCCGGGGCAGCCAAGGCGGGGGGCAGACCGGTCGGCGCCATCACCAGGGGCACGACCGGGCACAACCGGCTGCGGCGCTCCGACCGGTGGATCGCCGCCGCGCACGGCCGGCTGTTGCGGGCCGCCGAGCGCCCCCTCGTCGTGGATCTCGGGTACGGGGCGTCGCACACCACGACGCTGGAGCTGTTCACCCGCCTGCGCCGGGTGGCTCCCGGCGTCGAGGTGGTCGGGATCGAGATCGACCCGGCGAGGGTGGCGGTGGCCGAGCCGTACGAGCGGGAGGGCCTCAGCTTCCGGCTGGGCGGCTTCGAGCTGCCCGTCCCGCGCCCGCCGACGCTGGTGCGGGCCTTCAACGTCCTCAGGCAGTACGGCGAGGCCGAGGCGTGGCACTACTGGGACGTGCTCGGAGCCCGGCTGGCCCCCGGCGGTCTCCTGGTCGAGGGGACCTCGTCCGAGAACGGGCGGCGTGCGGTCTGGGTGGGGCTCTCTCCGGAAGGGCCCCAGACGATCACGTTCTCGGCCCGTTTCGATGCTTTCGAGCGGCCTTCTGACCTGGCCGACCGGCTGCCGAAGACCCTCATCCACCGGAACGTGCCGGGCGAGCGGATTCATGCGTTCCTGAGCGACTTCGACCACGCGTGGGCGGTGAGCGCGCCGTACGGGGCCCATGGGCTGCGGCAGCGGTGGCTGGCCTCCGTGCGCGCGCTGTCGGGCTCCTGGCCCGTCGCCGAGCGGCCGCCGCTCGGCGGCCCGGCCCGGTGGCGGCTCGGCGAGCTGACCCTCCCGTTCTCGGCGGTGGATCCGCGCGCCTAAAGGCGCGCCTCGAACACGGCGTAGGCCGCGCTGTCGAACAGCACGAAGCGGACGTCCTCCACGGACGTCTCCGTCTGCCGCACCGCGTCCAGGGCGATCCGCGCGGCGTCGTCCATGGGCCAGCCGTAGATCCCGGTCGAGATCGCGGGGAAGGCCACCGACCTGGCCCCCAGCGAGTCGGCCACCCGCAGCGACTCCCGGTGGCAGGAGGCCAGCAGCTCCGAACGGTCCACCGACATGGAGTACACCGGCCCGACCGTGTGGATCACCCACTTCGCGGGCATGCGCCCGGCCGTCGTCGCGACCGCCTGCCCGGTGGGCAGCCCCTTGCCGTAGTGGGCGGCCCGCAGCTTCCGGCACTCCTCGAGGATCTCCGGACCGCCACGGCGGTGAATGGCGCCGTCCACGCCTCCGCCGCCCATGAGGGAGGAGTTGGCGGCGTTCACGACGGCATCCACCCGCTGCTCGGTGATGTCGCCTTTCACCAACGTGATACGCATCCCACCGAGAGTGGCATCAACGGCCGCCCCGCGCCAGCACCGCGGTCCCTCTGCCGGCCATGCGCACGGCCGGCAGGACGAGCGCGGGCAGCGGCAGGAGCATGGCCACGGCTCCGGCCAGGCGCTGGTCGGCGAGGACGCCGGGCGCGCCGGACGGGGCCGCGAGGGAGATCCAGTCGGCCGCGATCGGAGGCGCGAGCAGCAGGTACGTCCCGACGGCGAGGTGGGTCAGGGTCACGGCGGCCAGCAGGCGGGCACGGTCGCCCCACGTCACCGGGTCCGCCCCGGTCAGGACGCCGAACACCGCCAGGCCGAGGCCGAAGAACAGGAGCTCGGTGAGCAGGTGAGGGGCGTAGCCGGACAGCGACCACGACAACCAGGGCGTGCCGTAGAGGAGGACGAACGCCCCGAAGTAGGCGGCTGGATGCGCGAGGAACCGGTATCGGCCGGGGACGGTGAACGGGGCCCCCAGGCAGAGCAGGAGCGGTGCGACGACGGTGAGCACCGTGTGCTGGACCGCGTGGACCGACATCATCGCCCGCGCGTAGCTTCCGACCCCGCCGACCAGCACCAGCGCCGTCAGCGCCAGGCCCGCGTACCAGGCGATCGCGCGGCCGGCGGGCCAGGAGGCCGCCCTGCGCACGTTCATCGCGTAGGCGACCGCGGGCAGCATCAGGAGGATCAGTACGGTCGGGTCCAGGCGGAGCTCGCTGATCAACGCCCCGGGGGTGAAGGGGGCGAGCGCGTACTCCAGGGCGGACTGGTCGTGGCCCCCGCCGCCGCCGGGCGGTGGCGGGGTGCGGGACAGGCCGATGGCCAGGCCGACGGCCGCCGCCATCACGATCACCTCGCCGGTGGCCAGGCGGACGAAGGTCCGGCGTACGGACCGGTCGGCGATGCCCGCGACCGTGCGACGGCGGTGGGTCCAGCCGAACAGGCCGAGGAGCACAAGGGCCGCGGTCTTGGCCAGCAGGAGCTGCCCGTACGCGCTCTGCCAGAGGTCGGACGGGGCGCTGAGCCGTACCCAGGCGCTGGCCACGCCAGAGACGGCCACGGCGGCGAAGCAGCACAGGGCGAGGGCGCTGAACCTGGGCAGCACCGTCGGCAGATCCGGGGACCGGCGGAAGTGGACGAGCACCGCGACCAGGCCGCCGACCCAGACCGAGACCGACACCAGGTGCGACATGAGGGCGGAGACGGCGATGTCGTGGTCGCCGGCGGAGGCCGCATGCCCGACGTAGGCGGGCGGCAGCAGCCCGAACACGGCGACCGCCAGCCGGACCCCTGCGGGCAGCCGCCATGAAAGGCCCGCGACGACGGTGGCGGCCAGCACCACGAGCAGCGCCTGGGTCTGCGGGATGGAGGTGCCGAACTCCAGCAGATCGGGCGAGGCGAGCAGGTCGCCGGCGGGCAGCGGGATGAGGTTGGACAGGGTGAGCACGTAGCTGAGCGCGGTCGCCAGGGCCCAGCCGAGCGCCCACCAGCCGGCCGCGCGGCGGCAGGACCGGGACTCGGGCGAGGAGGCGGGGGCCAGGAGGGCGGCGGTGAGCGTTCCGACGCAGCCGACCGCGCACACGTCGAAGCAGAACCGGGCCAGGGGCAGCCCCCACTCGGTGAACGGCCCGGCGGTGGGCAGCCCGGGGAGCTCCGGCTTGATGGCCCCGCCGAACCGCAGGACGACGACCAGCATCACGACGCCGACGGCCACCGCCGCGCCGGCGTAGGTCCTGGCCGACTTCCCTCCCGCGACCAACGGGAACGCCCTGGCCATGGGTCAGCCCGCTTGCTTGGCGATCTCGGCCAGCTCCACCTTCTGGGCCTTGATGATCTTGTCAGCCAGCTCGAGCGTGGGCCCGTGCTTGCCCGACTTCTTGACGGTCTCGGCCATCATCACGCCGTGCTCCAGGTGCCCCGACAAAGCCGTCAGCCACTCCTTGTCGAAGCCGGAGCCGGCCTTCAGGTCCGAGCCCATCTGGGCGGTCGGCTCCGGCGGCACCGTCTCATTCCAGGACTGCAGCCACGACGACATCATGTCGATGTCCGCCTTCTCCTCCGCGATGAGCTTCGTGCTCAGGTCACGGACGTACGGGGACTTTCCGCTCTTGGCCGCCACCTCGGCCAGCTGGATCGTCTGCTGGTGGTGCGTGATCATCTCCTGGCTGAAGACCACGTCCGCCTGAACGTGTGTCGACGTGCTGTCCGCCGAGGCGGCGCACCCGGTCGCCAGCACGAGACCGAGCAGGGCCACAACCGCTGTACTCCAACGCATGCACGGAGATACGCACGACACAGAGACATGGTTCACACGCCCCAAATGCCAGCTCGACAGGTTGTAGAGCTACCCTGAAGGGCGTGAAGGGTCTTGGCGAGCTTGAGCGCAGCATCATGGACATCCTCTGGGCGGAGAACGGCGCGCTGACCGCCCGCGAGGTCGGCAGGCTCATCGCCGACCGCGACCTTGCCCCCACCACGGTGATGACCGTGCTCGACCGCCTCACCCGTAAGGGCTTCCTCCAGCGCACCCGGGACGGCCGCGCGTGGAGATATCTACCGGCCGAAAGCCGCGACGCGTACATTGCCGAGCTTATGCTTGAAGCCTTGGACATGACGGGCGACCGATCGGCTGCCCTGACTCGCTTCGCCCAGGCCGTATCGGGCTCGGAGGCGGAGATCCTGCGCAGAGCCCTTACGGAGCTGGAGGAAGAGTGATCACGGCAGCGGCGCTGGCAGCGCTCGCCACGGCGTGCGCGGTTGGCTCCTGGCGTTTCACGACTGCCCGGTGGACCTCACGCGCTCCCCGGCTGGCCATCATCGTCTGGCAGTCCCTGGGCGTGTCCTGGGGCCTGGCCACCACCGGCGCCATGCTCGCCTACGCGGTCCAGCCGTACGGCGAGGGGGTGCTGCCCGGGCTGATCGCGTTCGCGCAGGGCGAGGCGCCGCTGGAGGCGTGGGACCCGCTGCACGTGCTGGCTCTGATCGCGGGGCTCACCGCCCTGACCGTGCTGATCGCGGTGCTGCTCACCGCGGGTGTGCAGGCGCTGCGCGCACGCCGCCGGCACCGCATGCTGCTCGCGCTGATCTCCCACGACGACCCCGGCGTGCCCGGGGTGCGGGTGCTCGCCCACCCCGGCGCCGCCGCCTACTGCGTGCCCGGCCTGCGCTCGCAGGTCGTGGTGAGCGAGGGCGCGCTCAAGCTGCTGTCGGAGGACGAGATGGCGGCCGTGCTCGCGCACGAGGCCGCGCACGTGCGCGAGCGGCACGACCTGGTGCTGCTCCCGTTCGCCGCGCTGCGCAGGGCGCTGCCCTGGTCGAAGGTGGTGGCCGACGCGCAGGCGCAGGTGGAGCTGCTCATCGAGATGGCCGCCGACGACCGTGCCCGGCGCTACTGCTCGCCGCGCAGGCTGGCGACGGCGCTGCTCAGGTTCGGTACGGCGGGCGCCATGCCGACCCCCCACGGCATGCTCGGCGTGCACGCCAAGCACGTCATGGCCAGGGTCGACCGCCTGATCAAGCCGGGTCCCGAGCTGGCCGCCCCGGTGCGCTACGGCTACATCGCACTCTCTGTGACGTTGGTCACCTCGGCGCCTCTCCTGTGGGTCTTCCAGCTCTGACGTGCTTGCAGGTGTTAACTGTCCTGTTTGCAATTGCAAGCACTACGGGGCAGACTATGGGGCATGGCACTACCCAAGGTCGGCTCGATCGGTGAATACATCCGCGAGCAGCGGCAGCAGGCGAAGATCTCGCTGCGCCAGCTCGCGGCGGCGGCAGGGGTCTCCAACCCCTACCTGAGCCAGATCGAGCGCGGGCTGCGCAAGCCGAGCGCGGAGATCCTCAACCAGATCGCCAAGGGTCTGCGCATCTCCTCGCAGGCGCTCTACGTGCAGGCGGGCCTCATCGAGGACCGCGAGCCGCCAAGTGACGTCATCACGGCGATCAGGGCCGACACGCACCTCACCGAACGGCAACGCCAGGTGCTGATTGATATCTATGAGTCGTTCCGCAAGGAGAAGCGCGCCGAAGACGAGCAGACCTCCCAGAATGCTCATCCTCGACGCGACTCCGGATCGGACGACGAACCGCTGCCAGAGGAGTTTCTCGCCGCTCTTGAGCCCTATACGGCGACCTCCGGCAACGGCAACGTCACCCAGGAAACCAAGGAAGGTTAACCCATGACGCTCGCAACCGAGGTCAAGAAGCTTACGGAGTCCAAGCCGTTCTACGCTGTCGCGGGTGTCGGCGACTTCGCGGTCGAGAAGCTCCGCGAGCTGCCCGAGCAGCTGCAGAAGCTGCAGTCGCGCCGCACCGAGCTGACCAAGGACCTCCCCGAGATGGCCCGCGTCTACGCCGGCAAGGCCGAGAGCTTCGCCAAGGAGTTCCCGGAGAAGGCCCGCGGGTACGCCGACCAGCTCACCAACAGGGCCACCGAGGCCTACGAGGACTTCGCCACGCGCGGCCGCCGGGTCGTCAGCAAGACGAGCGGCGACGTGGCGCTGGAGCTCGAAGAGGTGTCGCAGGCCGCCAAGCCCGCCACGCCGGCCAGGAAGCCCCGCACCACCAAGGCCAAGGCCTGATTTGACGGAAAGCCCGCCTCCCGAGGGAGGCGGGCTTTCCGCTTTGGGGTGCCCGTCTGTCAGGGTCGCCTATTAGGCTGAAGCCGATTTCATTGCGGCGTGGTGCGGAGCCAACAACATGAATTTGATCAACAGTGTCCTCAATCTCCTCTTCCTGGTGCTCGCCGCCGTCATCTTCGGCATGTCGGCCTACGCGCTCGTGCACGCGGTGCGGGTGCCGACCGGCGCCTTCGTCTCGGCGGGCAAGCTGAAGAAGAACATCTGGCTGCTGATCCTGGCGCTGGCGACGCTGTTCTCGGTGGGCGGGGCCTGGAGCTACTTCACCGCCTTCCTCATCGTCGGCGGCATCGAGTTCATCGGCCTGGGCGCCCTGGGCTTCTTCTCGATCCTGGCGGCCATCGCCGCCACGATCTACATCGTGGACGTCAAGCCGGCCGTCAAGGGCATGGGCGGACGGGGCAACAACGGTCCCTACGGCCCCTGGTGATCCGACCCGGGCGTAGGCTGCCGACATGACCTACGACCTCCACGGACGCACGCAGCGGCTCGAACTGTCCGACCAGGTTCTCCGCGACTTCGAGGCCGTCGTGCTGGACGCGACGCCCGAGGGGATCGTGCTGGACAGGTCGGCGTTCTACCCGGGTGGCGGCGGCCAGCCGGCGGATCACGGAGTGCTGATCTGGCAGGGCGTCGAGACCCGCGTCGTGGGGGTGCGCAAGGGCGACGACCTCCAGCTGATCCCGGCCGAGGGCGACCCGATCCCGCCGGTGGGCACCGTGGTCCAGGCGGCGGTGGCCGACGAGCGGCGCTCGGCCCTCATGCGTACGCACTCGGGGCTCCACGTGCTGTGCGGGGTGGTGTTCAGGGACTACGGCTGCCTCGTCACCGGCGGCAACATGGACGAGCTCAGCGCGCGGATGGACTTCAACCTGCCCGAGGTGCCCGCCGGGTTCAAGGAGGCCGTCGAGGACGCCTGCAACGCCGAGATCGCCGCCGACCGGCGCATCGACGTACGCGTCCTGCCGCGCAAGGAGGCGTTCGAGATCCCCGACATCATCCGCACGGCCACCAACCTGGTCCCGGAGACCGTCCAGGACGTGCGGATCGTCGACATCGTGGGCCTCGACACGCAGGCCGACGGCGGCACCCACGTGGCCTCCACCAAGCAGATCGGCCACATCAAGGTGGCCAAGATCGAGAGCAAGGGCCGCGGCTTCCGCCGGCTGCGCATCCAGATCTCCGGCTAGTCGATCACCTTGGTGAGGCCGTCGAGCAGCGGGCCGAGCCCGAACTCGAAGAGCCGGTCCAGGTCGAGGTCGAAGTCGCCGTCCAGTTCGGTCACGACCGCGGCGAAGGCGCGATATTCGTTGGACTCGGCCACCCAGTGCAGGTGCTCCTCCTGCCCGGCCATGAACTCGTCGGCGCTGAGCCCCGTGGCGGCCTGGGCCTGCCGCTCCAGCTCGAGGTTGGCGGCGATGCCCTGCACGTAGCTGTAGACGAGGGTGTGCACGTGCATCTTGGCCGTGGCGTCGAGCTTCGTGCCCGCCAGCGCGGCCATGACCCACTCCGTGTGCCTGAGCAGGCTGGCCGAGGGCAGTGGCCTGGTCAGCGAGGTGACGCCGGCCATCCACGGGTGCGCGCGGTAGCCGGCCCACTGGAGGCGGGCCGACACCTCCAGCCTGGCCCGCCAGCCGTCCGGGGGCTCCTCGGGCAGCGGGAACTCGTCGATGACGGCTTCGACCATCAGCAGGACCAGATCGTCCTTGCCGCCCACGTGGCGGTAGAGGGACATGGTGGCCATGCCGAGCCGGTCGGCGAGGCCGCGCATGGTCAGCTCGGACAGGCCCTCGGCGTCGGCGATCTCGACGGCGGCCCGCACGATGCGCTCCCGCGTCACCTCATTTCCTGAAATATCCGGCCGCCGGGCCGCCGCCCTGCCCCCGCGCGGCTCCGCCACGATCGTCCCCACGCGCGGCTCGGCGACCACGACGCCCTCCTGGGCCAGGAGCGCGAGCGCTTTGGCTGCGGTGGCCAGGGCGACTCCCCGGTCCCTGGCGAGCTGCCTGGTGGACGGGACGCGGTCTCCGGGACGGAGCCGGCCGTCGGCTATGCGGCGCTTGATGTCGGCGACGATCTCGGCGTAGGGCGCTGCCATCCGGTCCTCCTGTACTAGTACAGATCTTGCCATCATACGCTTGCGAGCTGCTGTCTGTACTGCGTACATTCAGCGTACAACGTCAACCTTTGCGGCAAGGAGCAGATCATGAAGGTGCTCATCTCGGGTGCGAGCGTCGGCGGCCCCGTCCTGGCGTACTGGCTGCGGCGGCACGGGTACGAGACCACGCTCGTCGAGCGGGCCCCGGCCCCGCGCAAGGGCGGTCAGGCCATCGACATCAGGGGCGCCGCGCTGGACGTGGTCGCGAAGATGGGCGTCATCGAGCAGATCAGGGCCCTGCGGACGACCATGCGCGGCATGTCCATGGTGGACGGCGACGGCAACGAGCTCATGCGCAGCTACGAGGAGACGGTCAGCGGCGGCCGGTTCGACAGCCCGGACATCGAGATCATGCGCGACGACCTGACCGCCATCCTCACCTCGGCCTCGGGCGCCGAGTACGTGTACGGCGACTCGATCGCCGCCCTCGACCAGGACGCCGACGGCGTGGACGTGACGTTCGAGAGCGGCGGCCGGGGGCGCTACGACTACGTGTTCGGCGCCGACGGCCTGCACTCCAACGTGCGCAAACTCACCTTCGGCCCTGAGGCGCAGTTCCTCAACCACCTCGGCATGTACGTCTCCATCTTCACCGCCGACAACTTCCTCGGCCTGGACCACTGGCAGACCTGGTTCCGCGAGGGCGACACGGGAGGCGCCCTCTTCAGCGACCGGGACGCCACCGTGATGCGGGTCAACCTGGGCTTCGGCGCGGACCCCATCGACTACGACCACCGCGACATCGAGCAGCAGAAGCGCCTGATCCAGGAGCGCTGCTCGGGGCTGCGCTGGGAGGTGCCCAAGCTGCTGGAGGCCATGTGGAAGGCCGACGACTTCTACTTCGACGCCATGGCCCAGGTCAGGATGGAGCGCTGGTCGAAGGGCCGGGTCGCGCTGCTCGGGGACGCGGGCTACTGCGCCTCGCCGCTGTCGGGGCAGGGCACCAGCCTGGCGTTGGTGGGGGCGTACGTGCTGGCGCAGGAGCTCGGCCGGGACCCGATCGCGGCCTTCGACCGGTACGAGGAGCGCATGCGCCCGTACGTCGCGCAGAACCAGGCGCTCGCCCTCGAGAACCCCGGCCAGGGCGCCTCGCCCGAAAGCGTTCAGCGGGCGGCAACCAGCATCACGCTGGACTGACAGTCACGAACCGATACGATTTGCCGCCATGGGTATCAGACTCACGATGGTCGCACTCGGGGCCACCGCTCTGACGTTGACCGCCGCACCCGCGCACGCAGCGGGCGCCGGGATCACGGACGAGGTGACGCTGACCCTCGGCAAGAACGGCACCCTGCACGTGGTCGAGAAGATCAGCGGGGCGTCGGGTGAGCTCAAGCGGACGTTCATCACCCGGACGCGGTACGACGACGGCAACGACCGCGTCTACCAGATCTCGAACGTCAAGGGCGGCACCCTCGCCGGCGACGTGCTCACCGTGAAGGGCGATGGAACGGTCGAGTACGACGTCAAGGGGGCGGTGACCACCTCGGGCGGTGTCGAGGAGCTGCGCTGGTTCGCGGTGAACGGCTGGAGCCAGCAGGTCGCCAAGGCGACGGTCAAGGTGAACGGCCCCGGGCAGGTCCAGAACCTGTCCTGCTTCGCCGGCGAGCTGACCTCGGCCATCGGCTGCACGTCGGCCTCCATGGACCACTCGGCCACCGAGGCCGACTTCGAGCAGGACAACATCGCCCTCGGCCAGGCCCTGACCGTGGTCGTCGGCTACCCCAAGGGGTCCAGCTCCGGCACCCCCATCCTGGAGAAGCGCTTCTCGCTGGCCTCGGCGTTCACCCTGAACACCGTCACCGGCGGCGCCCTGGCCGGCCTGCTGGTGCTCCTGCTCGGCGGCGTCGCCCTGCTCTACTGGACGCGCGGCCGTGACGCCCGGGTCGCTGGCCACGCGCAGGGCCCGGTCGATCCGGTGCAGAACGGCCACTTCTCCCCGCCCGACGGGGTACGGCCCGGCCAGATCGGCACCTTGGTGGACGAACAGGCCGACGTGGTCGACGTGACCGCGACGATCGTGGACCTCGCGGTCCGCGGCTACCTGCGGATCGACGAGCAGCCGCGCCAGACGTACGACGCGCCCGACTGGATGCTGGTCAGGCTGCCGAACGCGCCGGTCAACGCGCTGCTGCCGTACGAGCGGGCCCTGTACGACGCCATCTTCGACGGGCGGGACGCGGTGCTGCTGTCGCAGCTGTCCGGCTCGTTCGCGGCCCACCTGGGCAAGGTGCGCGACGCCCTGTACGCCGACGTGGTCAAGCAGGGCTGGTTCGCCCGCCGGCCCGACACCGAGCGCACCAGGTGGACGACGATCGGCGTGGTGCTCATCGCGGTCGGCTTGCTGGCCACGGCGGGGCTGGCCTGGTTCACCACGTACGGGCTGCTGGGTCTGGCCGTCATCATCGCGGGCGGCGCGCTGGCCGTCGGCGGGCAGTACATGCCGGCCAAGACGGCCAAGGGCTCGGCGGCGCTGGCGCACACGATGGGCTTCCGGCAGTACCTGTTCTCCGGCGAGCTGGGGGACGTGCCGGAGCAGCATCGGGTGGAGCTGTTCTCCCGGTATCTGCCCTATGCGGTGATCTTCGACGGGGTGGAGCACTGGTCGCGGGTGGTGGCCTCGGTCACGGGGAACGGCCACCAGTCCGACAACCTGTACTGGTACCACGGGCCGGCGGAGTGGGACCTGTCCAAGTTCGCCGGGTCGATGCGGACGTTCACCACGACGACCTCGGGCGCCATCTCCGCCACCCGCCAGTTCCGCACCCTCTGACGGAACCGGAGCTCACCCACCGGTTGACGGAACCGGAGCTCCCCCACCAACCCCCGCCCGCTAACGGAACCGGAGCTCACCTACGGGCCGGCCGCCGCCGAACACCTGCGGGGCGGCCAGCTCGGCCAGCTCGGGCGCGTCCAGGCCGAGCGAGCGCAGGGCCGCGACCGTGACGGGGACGCGGGCGCGCTGCGACCCGTCCTCGATCTTGACGGTGCCCGCGCGCCCGTCCTCGAACACGAACGCGTCGAACGCCTCCGCCCCCGCCTTCAGCATCAGCCCGGGCAGCGCGCGCATCAGCTTGGCCTCGGGGCGGTCGGTGCCCGAGGTCCACTCGGGGTAGGTGCTCATCGCGTCGAAGATCTTGCGCTCGTACGAGTCGGGGGACGACATCGGGAACGCCCTGAACGCCTTCGTCACGCCCAGCATCGACACGAAGAACAGCGGCGCCCCGCACCCGTCCACCCCGGATGCCGCCACCCGCTCCCCCGTCAGGTCCTCCACGGTCTCGCGGATCGCCCGCTGGAGCGGGTGCTTGGGCTCGAGGTAGGACTCGGTGGGCCAGTCGTTCAGCACGCAGGTGGCCAGCATGGCGGCGTGCTTGCCCGAGCAGTTCATGTAGACGCGGCCGCGTTCCGTGACATTCCGGTCGAACGGGTAGTCCTCGGGGCACAGCAGCGCCGACTCCTCCAGCCCCGCGCCCGCCAGGATCTTCCTGACGCCGTCCACGTGGAACGGCTCGCCCGAGTGCGAGGCGCAGGCCAGCGCCAGCAGCTCACCCTCCAGCCCGAGCCCGGAGCGGAGCATGCCGAGCGCTTGGAGCGGCTTCATCGACGACCGTGGCGACGCGGGAACATGCACCGCGCCCTTCGCCTCGACCGGGCGTCCTTCCGCGTCCACGGTCAGCATGCGAGCCTGATGCGTGGACTCCACGAACCCGGATCGGACAACTTCCACAATCATCGACATTTCGCTTCCCCTTTCGGCTTGAGTCTACGGACCGTTCTTCCTGGCCCCTGCCTGGCTCCTTCGTGGTCGCTGCCTGGCTCCTACGTGGGCCCTGTCTGGTTCCTTCGTGGGCCAGAATGGGGTGCCATGCGAGCAGTGGTACAGAGAGTGAGTTCGGCGTCGGTGGTGGTCGACGGTCAGACAGTCGGGGCCATCGACGAGCCCGGCCTGCTGGTGCTGGTGGGCGTCACCCACACGGACACCCGGGCCGAGGCCGCGAAACTCGCCGCCAAGCTCTGGGGCCTGCGCATCCTGCACGGCGAGAAGTCCTGCTCGGACGTGTCGGCGCCGCTCCTGGTGATCAGCCAGTTCACCCTGTACGGGGACGCCCGCAAGGGACGGCGGCCCACATGGCAGGCGGCCGCCCCTGGGCCGGTCGCGGAGCCGCTGGTGGAGGCTTTGGTGGAGGAGCTGCGGGAGTTGGGGGCGCACGTGGAGACGGGCGTCTTCGGCGCCGACATGAAGGTGTCGCTCGTCAACGACGGCCCGATCACCCTCGTCCTCGACTTCTGACCGCCCTTGGGGGCCGTCCTCTCTGCCAGGCGCACACGGCACTCACGCCTGGCACGCGTACAAAGAGGCGGCCACCGGGACGCGGAAGGTCAGCGGATGCGACGCCGAAGGGCCGGGTCGATGGAGACGTTGCGCCCCGCGTCCGGCGGCACGATGACCTCCTGCGCGGCGGCCACCCCACCGGCCAGCAGCGGCGCGTCCACCGGCACCGTACGCTTGACGACCGCCAGCGCGATCGGCCCGAGCTCGTGGTGCCGGGCGGCCGACCCGACCACCCCGATCTCCTGGCTCTCGAAGATCACCGGATCACCGTGCGCCGGCAGCGTGTCGACACTGCCGTCGAGGTGCAGGAACACCAGGCGGCGCGGCGGGTGCCCGAGATTGTGCACCCGGGCGACCGTCTCCTGGCCGCGGTAGCACCCCTTGCTCAGGTGTACGGCCGCACCGATCCATCCCACCTCGTGGGGAATCGTCTTGTGGTCGGTGTCGAACCCCAGCCGCGGCCGGTGCGCCTCGATCCGCAGCGCCTCGTACGCCCAGAGCCCCGCCAGCGGCTTGCCCAGGTGGTCGGGCAGCTCGTCGCGCGGCACCAGGAAGTCCTCCGTGGCCGTGGACAGCACGGCCAGGTCGTCGGCCCGCGACACCTCGACCCGCAGCATGAACCGCATCCGGTCGAGATAGTCGATCAGGCTCTGCGCGGTGCCCGGCTCTACGTGCGCCAGCAGGCTCTCGCCGTCGTCGACGAGCGTCAGGTGGTGCAGCACGTGGCCCTGCAGGTCGAGATCGAGCGTCTGAGTCCACTCGCCCGGCTGCAACGTGTCGAGCTTCTGCGAGGTCAGGTCGTTGAGCCATTTCAGCCGGTCGACGCCGGAGATGCGGACGACCTCACGGTTGCTGCGGTCGACGACCGCCTCACCCTTGGCCAGCGCGCGCTGCTCGGCGAAAAGATCGCCGTAGTGCGCGGCAACGTCGGAATCCGGCCCATCGGCCGCGACGGCACCGGGGAGATCGAGCAGAGGGCTACGCATGCCCTCCAGGCTATCGGCACATACGCCAACGCCCGAAAAGACCCACCCATCCGCCAACCCCGGAAGCGACCACCCACCCGCCGAACCTGAGAGGAACCACTCGCCCACCTACGACAGCCGCCCGGCAACCGAAAGCAACCACTCACATACCCATGGCAACCGTTCACCACTCGGGCACGACCACCCGCGTACCTACAGCACCAGCCGCCCAACACCCCGGACACGCACTCGCGTACCTACAGCAGTCAACGCCCAAAAACCCAGGACACGACCACTTACTTACGTACCTACAGCAGCCGCCCGACCCCGGACACGGCAACTTGCGTACCTACAGCAGCCGCCCAACGCCCAGTCACGACCGCCCACCGACCTACGGCAGTCGCCCAACACCCGCGAACACCCACCGCCCCAACTCCCGGCAGTCACCGCTCCCGGCAGTCACGGCAACGCCCGCAGGCGGCCGTCCTCCCGCCCGCCTATCGGCAGTTGCTGCACCGGCCGAAGACGGTCAGATGGTGCACGTCCGCGACGAACCCCATCTCCTCGTCCAGCCCCTTGACCAGCCCATCCGCCAGCTCGGGCCGTACCTCGAACACCTCGTCGCACCCCCGGCACACCAGATGCACGTGATCGGCCTCAGCGGCCAGGTGGTACGTCGGCGCACCGTGCCCCAGATGCGTGTGGGTCACCATGCCGAGCTCTTCGAGCAGCTCCAGCGTCCGGTAGACCGTGGAGATGTTCACGCCGCGCGCGGTCTCGCGGACCTTGACGCAGATCTCCTCGGGCGTGGCGTGCTCCAACGTCTTGACCGCCTCAAGGACGAGCTGGCGCTGCGGGGTGACCCGGTAGCCCTTGGCGCGGAGTTCCTCATGCCACTGCGTCTCCGTCATGCCCTGAGTGTACGGCCCGGGGATATTCACTTGCCCCTTTTGAGCACGAGCGCATAGCGTCTTTGGTACGCGGAAAGGAGGTGGTCCAAACAATGGTGAATCATAGTTGGGCTAGCGAGGTGGTTGTCCGCTAAGTCGCGGACTGTTGTCTCGTGACGTATGCGAATACGAGGCAACCACCGGGGCCCCTGGTAGCCGGAGGGCGGGATCCTGATCCCGACCATGGTCCATCCGGCCCACCTGCCGAGCAGGTGGAGTTGGCCCGGGGCCCTTCTTCATGTTCACGTTGCGGAACCGAGCCGTTGCACGGGCGGCGACGGACGCACGAACGCGCCGCTCAGCGAAAGCGACGCCTGACGCTTCGGTGCAATGGCCGACCACCGGCCCCAAGAACACAATCTGGGTCGCTCACCCGGCCACCAACATCCCAGCCACCGATATGCCGCCATCGAGACCGCTACGCCATCGGAATCACTACGCCACGAAGAGCCGGCGCGGGGCCTAGATCGGACGCGAGGCGGAGCGCCAGGCGCGGGACGAAGATCAGACGCGGGGCGAACACCAGACGCGAAGCAAAGAACGGGCGCGGGACCAAGAACAGACGCCGGCACAAGCGCCTGTTCAGTGCTCACCCCGCGCCGCGATGCCGAGCTTCTCGCACGCGTCCCGATAGAGCTGCACCACAGCCGTACGCACCTGGGCCCGCTCGGTGAGCGTCTCCCCCCAGGGCACCCTCACCCGCTCCCCACCATCGATCGTGAACTCGATCGCCTCGGCATCCACGTCACTCGTCACCGCCGAGGTGGCGTCAGGCCGGCCGCCGAGCGCCCGCACGATGATCAGCGAGTCCTCGGCGTGGTCGTCATTCATGTGGCGCTTGATCGCCTCGACGGCGTCAGCGGTGAAAGGCGTGCTCATATCGGCTCAAGCTACCTTCTTCAGCTCCGCCGACATATGGTCCGTGAGCGGGTGCCCCACGGCCGCCATCTCGTACGCCCACATCAGGTTGCCGTTGACCAACCCGTACAGCCGGTGCCCCGCCGTGTACTCCTTGGCGGAGGCGGTACGGGCCACGACGTCCGTCCGCAGCTCGATCTTGTGGAAGACGACCTCGCCGATGTAGATCTCGACGATCCCGGTCGGGTGGGCGAGCACCACCTCGATCTGCCTGTCGGGCTGCACGCGCCAGTATCCCGACTCGGTGGCCAGCGGCTTGACCCGGTTTCCGTCCTGGTCGAGCAGCCAGGTGCGGCTCACGTAGCTCAGGAACGGCTTCCCGTTGTGCCCGAACTCGATCTCCTGCCCGAAGTTGAAGCTCTCGATCGTCGGGTAGCCGCCCACGCCGGCGCCTTCCCACCGGCCGAGCAGGAACGCGATGGGCTCCAGGTCGGGGTGCACCTCAGGTTCTTCCATGCTCCCCAAGCGTAGTGCTCCTGGCTCGCCGTACAGCCTCGGTGTACAGCTCGGTGGTGAGATCATCGCGGCCGATGCCGACTTCCGCCATCAGCTGCCCGATCACCCGCAAAGCGCCGGGCACCGCGTCGGGCTCGACCACTGCCTCGACTTCAAGGAACGTACCGTCCAGTTCAGGGATGGTCACAAGCGTGGCCAGCAAAGAAAGCCCCGACTTCAAAATCCGGTAGTTCCTACACCGCTTCTCGTACCGGATCACTTCCTCCAGCCCAAGCTTGCGCAGCACAGCCTCCATCGCCACCGGGTCCTCGACGCCGGTCTCGTACTCAGGCTTGGACCCGCTGACCGGCTCGACGCTGGAATCCTTGAACGTGAGCAGGCTCACCACACCACCGTCCACCACCCTCACCCGGATCTCCCTCCCATCCCGGGAGTACTGAAGATCGGGAGTGTCGTAGTACACATCGCGGTAAACGTTGACCGTCTCCGGCCCCCGCTCCCGCAACGCGGCCCGTACGCCAGCGGGATCCCGCACGACAGCCTTCAACTCAGCCTCGACCCGCATACTCCTCCTTCGGCACCCCTCCGGAAACCCGTGGGGCAGTGTCTTCGGCATCCCCGCGGGAGCCCGTGGCCGGTGCCCTTCGGCGTTACTTTGCGGCATCCCGCACGGGAGCCCGCGGGGCGGTGTCCTTCGGCGTCCCTTGCGGCATCCCATGGGAGCCCGTGGGGCGATATCCCCCAGCCTCCCTTGCGCGTCCCGTAAGACGGCGTCCCTCCATATCCCTTGCAAGAGCCCCTGGCGGGAGCCCATGCGGCGGTATCCCCTGGCGTCCCCTGCGGGAGCCCCTGGGGCGGTGCCCTTCGTGGCGCCTCTTCGGTCAAGGGGAGGTGTTTCCTGCGCGGGGCTGGTGTATTCGATTGGAGTCCTTCGTCGGGAGTTGGGGGGCGTTAGGGTGACGGATATGGAACGATCACTGGTGATCAAGGTGACCGCTGGGGCAGATGCCCCGGAGCGGTGCAACCAGGCGTTCAATGTCGCGGCCGCCGCGCTCGCGAGTGGTGTGCCCGTTTCCCTGTGGCTGACCGGCGAGGCGTCGTGGTTCGCGCTGCCGGGCAGAGCCAAGGAGTTCAGCCTGCCGCATGCCGCACCGCTCGTCGACCTCCTCGACGCCGTACTGGCGGCAGGGCGCGTGACACTCTGCACCCAGTGCGCGGCCCGGAGAAACATCACGGTGGACGATCTCATTGACGGGGTCCGCATCGCGGGTGCGCCGGCGTTCGTCGAGGAAGTGGTCAGGGAAGGCGCCCAGGCGCTGGTCTACTGACCCTTCGGGGCCGTAGACCGCACGTCACGCCCGAGGCCCATCCGTTGGCCTCCGAAACACGGGGCCGCCCAGCCTCGGCGCGCGTCCGACTATGGCCCACGTGCGACGGCGTGCGACGGCGTGCGACCGTGCGCAGGGGGCGTTTAGCGGGACGCGGCATATGGCGGCACGCGGGAACGGGCCCGTCCTCGGCCCCCGCGTAGTGGTATCCGACCGCCCACCCGTCATCAGGGCCGGTCGCGGCCACGTCCTCCAGGGACCTGGCCGGTTGCATGCCGTCGGGCTCCATCCGGTCCCACCTGGCGACCCGCGCTCGGCCGTCCTGTGCTGTCCGATCTTCAGAGGCGGGTGTGCACGCCACGAGCATGACCAAGCAGACGAGTCCCGCCCCAAGGATCTTCATGGCTCGGCATCAGCCCGCCGACCCGGCCGCCACCCCGATGAACGGCGTCCGTACGAGTCCTGACCCCGCCGTTCGGGTGGTCTGAGATGGTTTGCCTAGGATCGGGGGTCGATCGCTCTTCCAGAGGAGGCGGAGATGACCGGCGCGTTGGCACAGGCCGAGTGGGAGTCGCATCGCTCCGCGGTCTTCGGGGCGGCCTACCGGATCCTCGGCACCGTGACCGAGGCCGAAGACGTGACGCAGGAGGTCTGGTTGCGCGCCGTCGCCGCCGACCTGTCCGAGGTGCGGGATCTGCGGGCCTGGCTGGTGACCGTGGCCGCCCGGACGTCCTACAACGTGCTGCAGTCGGCGCGCGTCCGGCGCGAGTCCTACGTCGGGCCCTGGCTGCCCGAACCGCTGCTGACCGGGCCCGACGCCGCCGCCCGGGTGCTCATGGACGAGTCGGTGAGCACCGCGATGTTGGTGGTCATGGAGACGCTCACCCCAGCTGAACGCGTCGCGCTGGTGCTGCACGACGTCTTCGACTTCCCGTTCGCCCGGATCGCCGAGGTGCTCGACAGCACGCCCGCCGCCGGCCGCAAGCTCGCCTCCCGCGCGCGGGCGCGGGTCGCCGCGGTCCAGGAGCGGCCCCGGGCGTCCAGGGCCGAGACCGAACGCGTGCTCAAGGCGTTCAAGGCGGCCGCCGACGTGGGTGACATAGCCGGGCTCGTCGAGCTGCTGCACCCCGAGGCCGTGTACGTCGCCGACGGCGGCGGCAAGGCGACCGCGGCGCGCAGGCCGGTCCGGGGCGCCGAGCGGATCGCGCTGCTCGCGGTCAGGCAGATCGAGCTCAGGCGGCCCGAGGCGTTCGAGGTCATCGAGGTGAACGGGCACCCGGCCCTGGCGACCTACCACGGCGGCGAGCTGGTCTGGCTCGACACCGTGGAGATCGCCGACGGGCGGATCACGACGTTCAGGAGGCTAGTGAATCCGGAGAAGCTCGCCCGCATCGGTCACATCTGACCCCGCCGTCTTGTCTCCCTGCCGACCAGCCCCCGATCCCCCGGGGGCGAGGCTGAGAGAGGACAAGACAGTGGCGCACGTTGTGATCATCGGAGGCGGTTTCGCGGGCGTGTGGAGCGCGGCGGGAGCGGCGCTGGCGCGCGGAGCGGCGGACCTGCGCATCACGCTCATCTCACCGAACGAGCACCTGGTGCTGCGGCCGCGCCTGTACGAGCCGGAGCCGGACCTCGCCAAGGTGGAGCTCGGCAGGATCCTCGGGCCGATCGGCGTCGAGCACCTGCGGGCCTCGGTGAGCACGATCGACACCGGCCGCCGCGTGGTGGTGGCCGACGGCCAGGAGATCGGCTATGACCGCCTGGTGCTGGCGGCGGGCAGCAAGCTCGTTCAGCCAGAGGGCCTGCCCGGCGCCGAACGGCTCTTCGACATCGACACCCTGGACGGGGCCCGGCGGCTCACCGAGCATCTGCGCGACCGCGAGGATTACCGCGCCGTGGTCGTCGGCGCGGGGTTCGTGGGCCTGGAGGCCGCGACCGAGCTGGCCGCCCGGGGCCGGGTGCTGCTGGTGGACCGGTCGCAGGTGGTCGGCGACCAGCTCGGCCCTGGACCGCGCGAGGAGATCGAGGCGGCGCTGGACCGGCTGGGTATCGAACGCCGCCTCGGGACGACGGTGACGGAGGTCGGCGACGGGTACGCGGTCCTGTCCGACGGCACCAGGGTCGGGGCCGACGCGGTGGTCTGGTCGGTCGGGATGAGGGCCAGCGAGCTCACCCGGCAGATCTCCGACGAACTCGACCATCTCGGCCGGGTGCCGGTGGACCAGCGGCTGCGCGCCCTGCCCGAGGTGTTCGCCGCCGGCGACACGGCCGCAGCGGCGTTCGACGCCGAGCACACGGTCATGCAGGCCTGCCAGCACGCCACCCCGCTCGGCAAGGTCGCCGGGTACAACGCGGCGGCCGACCTGCTCGGCGTGCCGCTGCGCGACTTCACCCCAGGCCCGTACGTCACCTGCCTGGACCTGGGCGGCGCCGGCGGCATCTTCACCAGGGGCTGGGACCGCCGGGTGATGGCCTCGGGCGCCGCGGGCAAGGAGGTCAAGCAGCGGATCAACCAGCACATCCACCCGCCGGTCGACGACGCCGCGAAGATCCTCGCCGCCGCCGACCGCGTCCACCTCGAGCTGCCCTTCTTCCCCCGCGACGAGGAGACCGATCAGCCGGACAGGACGGCGGCCAGGCGTTCCTGGCGCAGGGCGTCGTAGCGGGAGTTGTCGAGGGGGGCCAGATCGCCCACCCGCCACGACAGCAGCAGGTCGGCCAGGGCCGGGTTGCGGGCCAGGGCCGGGCCGTGGAGGTAGGTGCCCACCACGTGGCCCGCGTAGCAGCCCTCGAAGCCGTCTCCGTTGCCCACCCCGACGAGGGTCCTGGACAGGGGCTTGACGCCGGGGCCCAGGTGGGTGACGCCCATGTGGTTCTCGAAGCCGGTCAGGGTGGGGAGGTTGAGCGCCGCGTCCACCTCGGCGGCCAGCTCGCCGACCGCTCGGGCGGGGCCACGGGAGCTGGCGATGTCCAGCAGCCCGATCCCGTCGACCGGCTGGCCCTCCTCGCCCCCGAACGTGCTGCCCATGATCTGGTATCCGGCGCACACCGCCAGCAGGGCGGCGCCGCGGGCGACGGCGTGGTGGAGGCCGCCGTCGCGGCGCAGACGTTCGGCGGCCAGGATCTGGGGGCGGTCCTCGCCACCGCCGATGAGGTAGATGTCGCCCGTCTCCGGCACCGGGTCCGCCGAGCGTACGTGGATCGTCTCGGTCGCGATCCCCCGGCGGTTGGCGCGCTGCTCCAGGACGAGCACGTTGCCCTGGTCGCCGTACGTGCTCAGCAGGTCAGGGTAGATCCAGACGATGCGAAGGGCGCTGTCAGACGGCACGGCCGAACTCCGTTCGGATCTGCTGGAAGGCGGTGTAGTTGGCGATGACGTCGACCCGGCCGGGAGGCTGCATGGCCAGCGCCTCCGTGAACGTGCCGCAGAGCGTGAACGGCACGTCCGCCACGTCGAGCCGGAGCGCCAGGTCGAGGCGGCGCTCGCCCGTCACGAAGACGGGGCGCCCGCGCAGGATGCGGTAGTCGACGTCCCACAGCCACGAGGTGTCACGCCCGTCGGGGCCGTTGGCGTTGACCGAGAGGATGATCGGCAGCTGCGGGTCGGCCACGTCGAACGCCTCCAGCCACCCCGCCGGGTTCTTCGCCAGCAGCAGTCGCGCGTGGCGGCCGTCGCGCTCGACCGTGGTGTAGCGGCCGGCCACCGAGGTGACCTGGCGCAGCCGCGGCAGCGCCCGATCCACCGGCACCCCGAACGCCTCGGCCACCGCCAGCGCCATCACCGCGTTGGAACGGTTGGCCAGGCCGGGAAGCTGGATGTCGAGCAGCCACCGCTGCCCGCGCGGGTCGACGGCCACCTCGTCGTCGATCGCCCACTGCGGCTCCGGACGGTGGAACGTGCACTCCTTGCACGCCCAGTCGGCGTCCTTACGGTCGAGCGGGCCGCCGCACTCGGGGCAGCACCAGGAATCTTCCTTCCACCGCTGCCCGCCGGCGACCCAGGTGACCTTGGCCGCGGTCGACGCGCCCCAGGTCACGAGCGGGTCGTCGCAGTTGGCGATGACGTGGGTGGGCTTGCCGGACAGGGCCCTGCGCCACTTCTGGGCGAGCAGCCAGATCTCGGCGGCACGGTCCATCTGGTCGCGGCTGAGGTTCATCAGGCACACGACGCCCGCGCCGGTGGTGTCGAGGACCTCCGGCAGGTATTTCTCGTCGACCTCGAGCACGCCGTATGGAGCGGTCTTGTTCTGGGAGAGCGCCGAGACGTGGCCGGCGGGCATGTTGGCGCCCAGCGCGTTGGTGGCGACGTCCCCGAGCTCGAGCAGTGCCGAGGTGATCAATCTCGTCGTGGTGGTCTTGCCGTTGGTGGCGCTGACCAGGGCCAGCTTGCGGTCGCGGGCCAGCTTGCGCAGGAGGTCGGGCTCAAGCAGCAGGCCCACTCGCCCACCGATCACCGAGCCGTCCCCGCGCCCGGTCATCTTGGACAGCGTGGCGGCACTGCGGCCCAGGGCGCTGGCGAGCTGGGCCCGCAGAGGAAGCTGGGTCATGCCCAAGGATCCTAGTCGGCATTGGCCGATAGTCTGGAGCTGCACACGAAAACGCGGCCCGGTTGGTAGCCCGGGCGAAGCTTCACCGTATCCGCCCTTCCATGGGATGTCCGGTGTGCCGGAAAGCGGCCTCGACAGGCCGTCGTTTCGGCATACGCGCATGGAGGGCGACGTGGTGACGATGTCTGTCTATCTGGACGGCCCGTTCTGGGTCGGCGTACTCGAGATCGTCGAGGACGGCACGGTCCGGGCGACCCGGTTCACGCTCGGGTCCGAGCCCACCGATCCGGAGTTGTACGAGTTCCTGCGGCGGCACGGCGTCGCGCTGCTCGAACGGGCGGCCGCTTCGCCTCCGGTCCCCTCGGAGGGGCGGGAGGTCAGGCGGGTCAACCCCAAGCGGGCCGCGAAACTGGCGGCCCGGGCGGCGGCCGAGGTGTCCCGCCGGAGCACGGCCTCCCAGGAGGCGTTGCGGCTGGAGCTGGAGAGCCGGAAGACGGAGGCGGCGGACGACCGGCGGGCCCGGCGGCGGGAGGCGGCGGAGCACAGGCGGGAGGTGGCCCGCCGCAAGCGCCTCGAACGCCGCCGTGACCGCTGAGACACCCCCGCCGTGGCCGCTGAGACACCGCCGCCGAACACCGGCTGAGACCCGGAGGTCAGGAGGGCGAGGGGGCGGTGTCGGCGAAGGCGATCTCCGGGGCGCCGCCGTGGTCGAACGGCAGGACGAAGCGGCGCGGCCACGACAGCACGCCCTCCAGCCACCCCGCCCCCATCGTCTGGCCGACATGCCGCAACCGCGCCGACGACTCGATCCCGATCGCCACCGTCGTGATGTCCCGCTGCACCCCTTCGTTCTCGTCGTCCCCCAGGATGACCCGCCAGGCCAGCGCCCGGTTCCGGTCCACCTCCATCGACAGCGGGTGGTGCCGCAGCGCCTTGGCGCGGTGCCCGAGCAGCTCGGTGTGGACGAGGTCGGGGTTGGCGCCGTTGCCGTTCGAGGGCTGGCGGAAGAGGGCGTACTCCATGGGCGGTGCCGGGCTGCGCAGGTTGGGGGCCGGGTGGCCGTACGGGAAGAGCCTGTCCACCTCGTGCAGCCACCGGACCTGCGGGATCACCCACGACGCCCCCGGCCGCTCGCCGCCCCCGTCGAGCCCGGCGAGCAGGCGCGTGGCGGTCTCGGCGGCCTTCTCGGTGAGCAGGGCGGGGTCGAACCAGCTGCGCAGCGACCAGGCGCGCCGCTGCACCGAGCGTTCGATCAGGGTCGCCAGCAGGCACTCCCCGCGCCGGGCCGGCAGCTCGGACCAGGCGGCGCCCAGGGCGCGCGGCACGCCGGGCAGCGGCCGGTTGCTGACGAAGGCGAGCACGACCGTGTCGCACCAGATCCGCAGCCAGGCCCACTCGGGGGCGTCGGCGAGCACGTCGGCCTCGCGCAGCTCCACCAGCGTGCACGCCTGCCCGGTACGGCAGGACGCGCCGCACGCCGCGGACCGGCGGCCGCGGATGGGCGGCGGCGGGCCGGGCAGCACCTTCTCGCGGGCCTCCCCCAGCGGCACGCGGACCCGCAGCGGCCGGTCCATCCCGTCGGCGAAGACCGCGGCCGAGCCCGGCTGCAGGGAGACCACGTGGCGGGACTGCTCGTCGCTGAGGTTCATGGCGGCGCCGACGAGCTTCCTGTCGTCCTCCGCCGGGAGCCGGTGCACGACCTTCAGCGCGGTGTTCTTGACGACGTCGGAGACGAGCTTGGTCGGGATCTGCTCCGCCACCACGATGCCCTCGCCGTACGCGCGGATCTCCGCAAGCATCCCGGCCAGCAGCTCCACCGCGTGCGTGGAGGCCCGGCCGTGGCCGCGGTCGCGCAGCAGCCGGTGCGCCTCCTCGATCACGATGACGTGGCGCAGCTCGTGGGACTTCTCCCGGCGGGCCCGCATCCGCAGGTGCTCGACGATCCGGATGATCAGCGTGCCCATGAGGAACGCCTTGTCCTCGTCGTTGGCCACGTCCTCGATCGCCAGCACGACGTCCCGCTCCAGCAGGCCGCCGATGTCGGCGGGGTGGCCGCCCTCGAAGAAGCGCCCCGCCGAGCCGACCCGCAGGGAGCGGAGCCGGAGCGAGATGAAGCCCTCCACGTCGGCCTGGACCTCGCGGCCGTAGCCGATCTCCTTGATCACGTCCATGGCGTGCTGCTGGAGCTGTTCGAGGGTGGGGACGCTGGGCGGGACGTTCGAGCCCGGCACGGCGCCGCCGGTGACGACGTCCCAGCCGGTGGCCTCGTAGACGCGCTGCAGCGCCAGCGACATGATCTGCGGGAACGGCTCCTCGGCGTCGAAGGCCGCCATGAACAGCGCCCTGACCATGTCGATGTGGGCCTGGACGGGGTAGCCGGGCTCGGGTTCGAGCGGGTTGATGCTGAACGGCACGCCGTCCGGCGCCGACGGGTTGATGACGGTGACTCCGTTTGATGGTCGCGCTCTCGACGGGTCCTCGCTGGTTACGCAAGCTGCCGCTCTCGGACCCTGTTCGCCGCTCCGCATATCGTCGAGGCGCCCGGCCATGGCCGCGTACTCGGACTTGGCGGGCTCGATGGCCAGCCACGGGATGCCGGCCCGGCTGAGCTGCTCCAGCAGGTGGCGGACCGTCTGCGACTTGCCCGAGCCGGTGGCCCCGGTGACGAACGCGTGCCGGTTGAGCGTGGCCAGCGGCACCCGGAACGTCCCGACCCCCCTGTCCTGCCCGTCGAGGATCTCGCCCAGCTCCAGCTCGCCGCTGTCAGCCTCGGACGTCACGTCGAAGAAGCCCGACTCGAGCACGCGTACCCCCGGGACCTCCCTCCTGGGCAGCCCGGCCAGCGCCGCGAGCGCCCCCGCGGTGGCGGCGAACGGGGCGGCGGCGCCGTCGGCCGGGTCCTGCATGGTCATGGCGAGGGCCTCCGACAGGCCGTAGGCGGCGCCGTGCGAGCTGCGCAGCCGGTACGGGTGGTGGCTCATCTCGACCGACCCGACCAGCACGGGCGCGATCTGCCGCAGCTCGTCGGCGGTGGCGCCCCCGGCCAGCACGCGAACGTTCCAGAGCCCCGCCTCCCTGAAGGCGTCCAGCTCCTGCATGCGCCGCTCGGCCCGCTCGGCGTCGAAGCGGGAGCGCTCGGAGGCGTCCCCGTACTGCCTGAGCACGTTGAGCTGGGTACGCAGGTGCGCCACCTCGGCGTCGAGCAGATCTGTCGGCTCGGCCACCACCAGCCAGGCGAAGGGCCGCGACATCAGCGTCACCAGCGTCGACTCGAACAACGTCGGCCGCCTGAGCTCGTCCGGGTCGAACTCGCGCCCCTTGCTCCCCAGCGGCGGCGCCTGGCGGCCCGGGCACGGCGTCCACACCAGGTCCGCCAGGTCGGCGAGATACTCCTCGTCGAGCTGGACCCCACGCGCCCCGCCCGGGAACAGCAGCGGCTGCGGCCCGCTCGGGCGGCCCGGCGCGTCGGTGGACCTGCGCGGCTGGCGCGGAGGCGACAGCGGCCCGGCGTTGGTGATGAGCTCGAGCGGCGCGCCGGATCCCCGCGACAGCCACCCGATGACGAACGGCCGGTCGCGTTGCGCCGCCGACAGCACCGCGGGCAGCACGGTGACGAAATCCCACTCGGCCGACGAGCTTCGCGAGGGCGCTGCGATCGACTGGATTCGATACCAGGGCCCACTCAGCGACACACTCGGCTGCATTTCATTCCCCCACAGACGGTTCTTTGTTAAATTCCGCCAACCGTCAGCTCGTCACGTTGACATTGACCATGTCATTGCCTGCCCTTGCGCCAGTCCAGGCGTGGCGGTGGTGGCCCGAGGTTCGGCGGGGGCTCCCCGTCGGTGCCCTGTGCCTGGGGGTCGAGCGCGAGCACGGCCTCGCGTACGTCCTCCAGCTCGCCGAGCGTGGTCTTGGGGAAGGTCAGGATGGCGGGGTTGGCGTCGGCGAGGCGTACGCGCCTGCCCTGGGCCGTGGCGTCGGTGACGATCACGGAGGTCGTGGGGAGTTGCTGGAGCTGGTGCGGCTCGACGAGGAACTCGCGGGAGCGCTGCAGCACCCGCTCCTTCTCCGAGATCTTGTCGGCGGTCCTGCCCCACTCGGTGGACTCGGTGATGTCGCCGGCCAGATCCGCGAGGTTGTCGTCGCGATCTTCCCTGTCGTCGTCCATCTGGGAGATCGTGGAGGTGTAGCCGCCGTCGAGCCCGGGCAGCGAGTCGCTGATCGTCTCGGTGAGCTGGGCCAGCTCCAGCCGGTGCTCGGTGCCGACGTGCTCGCTGGCGACCCGCGCGTCCTCGGCGTTGCCCAGCCGCATGAACGCCACCGCCGCGTGCCCCCTGCCGAGCCGCTCCCGCACCGTGGGGGTCAACGACCGATAAGTCAGGACCAGTCCGGTACGGGAGGTCTCGCAGGCGTCCATCAGCCGGTCGAGCACGTCGCCCCTGAGCTTGTCCGCGCCCGCCACGATGATCGTGTGGTACCACGGCCGGTCCGAGGCCGGGGACTGGCGCAGGATGTGGGTGAGCGCGGTGGCCACGTACGTGCCGAGCACCCGGTTGCCGAAGGCGCCCGCCTGCCGGTCCATGCTCACCACTCGCAGCCGCGCGGGCGGCAGCCGTACGGCCTGGGTGCCGAGCGTCTCCAGCTTGCGCAGCTGCGACTCCAGCGCCCAGGCCCGCTCGATCACCACCCGCTCGCTCACCCCGCGGCCGAACAGCGTGCCGATGCGCTCCAGCTGGGTGGCCGTGATCAGCCCGAACCTCAGGTCGTCGCGCGGGTCGCCCACCTGCGCGAGCGCCCGCAGCGCGGCCGTGACCTGGCTGATCGTGGCGTTCTCGCCGAGCACTTCGAGCACCCGCTCCAGGATCGCGTTGTCGAAGCTGAGGTCGCGCGTGGTGCGGTGTTCCTCGCTCACGCTCACCACGTGCGCCAGCACGTCCGCGAACGCCTCCGGCTTGAGCGTGGCGCCCAGGTCGAGCCTGGGCAGATCGACCGGCAGCACCCAGACCAGCGGGTCGTCGCCGCCCTTGCGGGCCAGCTCGATCAGGTCCTTGGCGATCGCGCCCTCGGACAGGTCGAGGACGGTCAGGTGGCCGCCGCTGTAGAGCCGCGTGGCGCCGAGCAGCGTGATCAGCGCCGACCAGCCGGGGAGCGTGCCACCCGCCACGTCGATGCGGTCGATCTCGTCCGGTACGGCGACCGCGTACCACGTGAGCTGCCGGTCGTGGCGTTCCTTGAGGTCCTGCCACTCGCGGTAGCGCTGGGCGTGCTCCTCCTGCGCGCGGAACAGCTCCTTGTCACGTTCCTCGCGCTGGCGCTCGTCCCTGGCCTGCTGCTCCAGCACGCGGTACTTCACCGCCCGGTCGCCCTGCAACAGCGCGTAACTGCAGATGCCCGCCACGCCTCCGGCGGCGGTGAGCCCGGCGAGCGCGAACGGCCACGCCAGGTAGCCAGCGATCCCGGCGGCCAGGATGAGCACGGCCAGCACCAGCATGAACGTCCGGACGAGCCGCACGGGCTTGTTGAGCATGTCCTCCTGGAGCCGCTCGCGGCGCAGCAGGTCCGGGTTGACGGGGCCGGGCGTGTCGGCGGGATCCTCGAGCGGAGAGGGGCGCTTGGGCGGCGGGCCAGGGTCGGGGTGCAGCAGGATGTACTGCCAGCCCAGGTAGATGCGGTCCGCCTGGAGCTGGGCATGCTCGGGATGCACGTCCGTCACGTGACCCTCCGGCCGCCGATATGTCGTTAGGAGTAAGGGCCAACCCTTTCCGCTCCGTGACAGCGTATGAGCTTCGAGGCCCGTAGCGGCAGGGTTTCTCGGCAATTCTCCCAGTCCGATGGGAGTATTGCGGCAGATGGGACAAGCGAGACCTACTACCATCTTTACCCATGACGGAGCCCTCCGGCGCAAGCAGTGACAAGCCCAGCCGCCCGGTAGTGGTGCCCGCCGTTGCCCTGGTGGCGCTCACCGCCATCGGCATCACCGCCCTGCTGGGCGGACTGAGCGAGGCCCCCGAGGAGCCCCAGACACTGGGCCCGGGCGCGGTGCTCGATCAGGGCCTGTACTCCACCAAGTTCGTCGAGTCGCGCGTGACGGTGGACAAGGCCGAGTCGCAGTGGGACGAGGACAAGCGGTTCGTGGAGCTGGTCTTCGAGGTCACCAACAAGGGCGACAAGACCTACCAGGTCGGCGTGCCCCCGGTGAAGCTGGAGCAGGCCTTCACGAGCGACTCCTTCGCCGGCTCCCTGGTGAAGATCACCCCCGCCTTCCCCAAGGACTCGGGGCCGTTCACGTTCGCGCAGGCCAAGGGGGGCGAGACCCGCCAGCTCCACCCGGGGCTGACCAGCCAGGTCATTCTCCGTTACCAGCTCAAGGACAACGAGCAGCCGCCGGAGAAGATCACGATGGACGTCGCGTCGTTCGAGTATGAGCCCGAATGGAACACCAACGTCCCGCGCTGGCAGATGATCGCCAACGAGAACCTCGACACCATGAAGTTCTACCCCGAGATCAAGGCGCGGGTGACTCTTGCGGTCAAGAAGGGTGACGCAACGTGACCGCCACGCAGCAAAGATCAACTGCCGCGCCCGGTCGCCGCAGCAGGAGGGCGGGCCGAGGGCAGGGGATCGGCACCCGGCTACTCAGCGTCGCCGCCGGGCTGGTGCTGCTGGCCGCGGCCGTCTGGCTGCAGACCCTGCACATGGCCGAGGGCGAGATCACCGACCCGATCACGTACACGGGCGCCAAGGGCGAGGTGGTGGACGCCCGGCGGTTCTCCCTGCGGCTCGACTCGTTCGCGGCCGCCAAGTCCATCCAGAGCGGCAGCCAGACGATCGGGACCGACAACCTCTTCCTCGTCGTCAACGTCTCGGCCAAGTCCAGCCTCAAGCCCTATCACCTGGCCCAGCCTGAGCTGGTGACCGCCGACGGGAAGCGGTTCGACGCCACCGACCGGGTCAACAACGACCTCACGATGGCCATGTCGTGGGTGCAGCCGGACATCTGGAAGAGCGGGCGCTTCTTCTTCGAGGTGCCGTCGTCCGAGCTGGCGGGGGCGCATGTCGTGTTCGGGCTGAGCCAGGGGTTCGTGGTGGAGCCGTACCAGCCGGAGGTCGAGGTGGATCTCGGCCTGGACGACGAGGGCGCGCGCAAGCTCGCGGCCTCGCCTCAGGACGTCTACTCGACCGACAAGAAGTGATCTCAGGATGAGCACGAACGAGCGCGACTGGTTCTCGCCCAGGAAAGACCCGCGGCGCGAGGACGATCCGGCCCCGCCCCCGCCCCCGCCCAGCCAGGAGCCGCCTCCCGGCCTCGGCGCCCACTCCGGCCGCGGCGCCCCGCCGCCCGGCCAGGGGCGGCACTCCGGGCACGGCCTGCCTCCCGAGTACGACCCGCGCTTCGATCAGGACCTGCTCGGCGAAGAGACGGCACCGGTCCCCCGGGTGCCGTCCGCGGGCGACCTGCGCGGCCGTGGCAGCCGTGGAACGCCGCCTCCGGGTTACGACGCGTTGGGGGGGCGGCCGAGCGGGCCGCAGGAGGCGATGGGCTGGCCGGACGCGCCCCGGGAGCCGATGGGCCGGCCCAACCCGCCGCAAGAGGCGCTGGAGTGGCCCAGCGCGCCGCAGGGCCCCGCATACCCCCACCAAGGCCCTGCGCACGCCCAGGGCCCCGCACACGCCCAAAACCCGGCGGACCCCCAAGGCCCCGCCCACACCCAGGGCCCGGCGCGCGGCCAGAGCCCGGCCCATGGCCAGAACCCGGCCCGTGGGCAAGGTCCGGCACACGCGCGAGGCCCGGCGCACGGCCAGGGACCCGCACATGCGCAGGGCCCGGTGCAGAGGCCGGGGCTGCCGCCTCGCCCTGCCCCGCCGCAGCCCCGCGCCCGGCACGCCGCCCAGTCCGACCAGCAGGTGTGGCCCCCGGCCCCCCGCGAGCCCGTAGGCGGCGCCACGCAGCCCCTACCGGCCATTCCTGCCGCCATGCCCGTGTCGCCGCAGCAGGGCCCCGGCACGCCCCTCCCGCGCCGGCAGAGCCCCGATCCGGAGCCCGCGGCCCACCAGGCGCCCGGGCCGGAGACGCCGCCCGACGCCCCGCAGGAGGCCCCGCCCGGGTCGCGGCGGGCCGCCGCCCCGCGCGGACGCAAGAAGCGCACGGTGCTGATCGCCGTGGCCGCCGTCGTCGTGTCGCTGGTCACCATGGGCGCCCAGTCGTACGACGGCTACCTCTTCTACGAGAAGACCACCACGAAGGAGACCAAGGAGACCGTCGTCCCCGCCGGCCAGGCGGGCAAGGTGAAGAACATCGAGTGGCGGGCCACGGTCACGCGCATCAAGATGCCCGACAACCTCCAGTACGGCCCCGAGGTGACCGCGCTGAGGGTGGACATCACCAAGAAGATCCTCGACGAGGGCAGCGTCACCAAGACCGGCCTGTTCACCGAGGCCAAGCTGGAGGACCGCGCCGGCCGCAGCTGGGTCGTGAGCGTCGACCCGCAGGCCGACCGGCCGACGGACCGGCTGGAGGTCGGCAAGGAGTACAAGATCCTGGCGGCGGCGGTGGTGCCGACCGCGGTGGCGGACGAGGTCGAGCTGTCCCTCAGGCCGAGCAACTACCGTTCGGACACGCCCACGGCGGACCTCTTCAAGCGGGACACCGTGTCCAAGCTCGAGGACGACGTCGACGTCCTGCGGTTCAGGCGGCGCTGAGCGGGCGCGGCCGGCGACCGCCCGGGTGTCGCCGGCTCAGACGTCCTCGAACGGCTCGCCCCTGAGGCGCGCCCTGGTGGCCGCGAGGTCGTACGTGGCCGCCAGCAGCGCCATCGTGAGCACGGCCACGACCGTCTCGCGCAGGAAGGTCAGCGGCGGCCCCTGGAACTCCCACACCCAGTCCCGCTCGGTGCCGATGAGCCACCGCAGCCCCCGCTCGGCGTACTCCCCGCCGACCAGCAGGCCCACGTAGCACAGGCACATCATGCCGAAAAGCGGGAGGCCGGCCTTGGCCACCATCCGCAGGGAGTTGGCCAGCGGCAGCCAGCGGTCCCTGAACCCGCCGGTGAGCTGGTTGAACGACTTCTGCGTGAGGTCGTGGGTGCCCTCCAGCCGGTCCACGCCCTTCTCCAGGCGGGTGCCCTTGAGCAGGGCGCGGGTCTCGTCGGAGTAGGAGCCGAAGACGAGCATCGCCACGGTGAGCCAGGCCAGCGGGACGGCCACCGCGTCGAGGAAGAACGGCCAGGCGTCGCCGAGGAAGCCGGTGACGGCTTCCCACAGCGGCACGTTCTTCTGCGCCTCGGCCCAGAGCTCCTCCGCGCCGGCCACCACGTTGCGGTGCTCGACCCAGTCGGAGCGAGCGGTGCCGATGTAGAGGGTCGCGTTCAGGCCGTAGAAGACGAAGGCGAACTCCGAGAAGGCCGCGCAGAAGCCGTAGAACTTGCCGTTGCCCTCGGTCTTCTCCAGGAGCTTGGCGAAGAGCATCTTCAGCCCGAACATGACGGCCATCGCCCCCAGCGACACCCGCCAGTCGAGGTCCGTGAGTCCCCGGCCGACCTGGGACTGCTCCCCGAAGAAGGACGCCTCCGTCTGGTCGTAGATGTGATGGAACAGGTCCATCTGGTAGATGTCCCTGGCATCCTCCGTGTGGAATCCCCAGGCCAGGTAGAGCACGGCGAAGGCCGGGGCCACCCGGTCGAGCACCCGGAAGAAGCGCTCGTCCTGCACGCCCTCCTCGGTCTTCGCGCGCATCTCCCACAGGGCGTTGCGCAGCGAGTAGAGCATGCCGGCGGTGACCGTCATCGCCGCTAGGATGATCAACGTGAGCAGCGTCATCACGAGGACCAGGCGGATCTGCCTGGCATCGCCGTAGGCGACCTCGGTGGCGGCGTAGAGCAGGACGTAGCGGGTCAGCTGACCTGCGGCGTACCAGAGGATCAGTGGCAAGGCGCACTTCCCCGCCAGCCGTAGGGCGTGCAGGGGCAGCGAATACGGCGACGGCATCCCCTGAGCCGGCGTAGGCCCAGGTCGGGGAGGTGCCGCCACACCTGTCGAACCGGACATCTGCAGAATCGTATCGGTCTGTCCCATGTGTCGCAGCAGCAACCCCGGAAAGCGCGATGCTCCGCGTGCCAGTGCGGGTGTGGTCCCTGGGCAGTGACAAAAGAATTATCGGCGGGGAAATGGCGGTCACGAAGCGCGGCGCGTGCCATTGCTCTATGGAGCCGCGGCCCGCACTAGACGCCGATCCCCACGTCGTGGGAGATCGCCTCCGGCGGCTGCGGCACGAGCGCGGCGTGTCGCTGTCGGAGCTCGCCAAGCGCGCGGGCATCGACAGGGAGACGCTGTCGGACGTCGAGACCGGCAAGATCGACGCGACGGCGGAGACGCTCTGGGCGATCACCGCGCAGCTCGGGGTGCCGATCGGGGCGATACTCGACGCGCCGCCCGAGCCGCAGATCATGCGGGGCAGGGCGATGGAGGCGGAGCTGCTCGAGGTGTTCGAGGACGACCGGGTCACGTACGAGCTCTACCGGGTGATCGTCCCGCCGGGCCTCACCCAGACCTCGCCCGCCCACCACGAGGGCGTGAGCGAGCACGTCACGGTCTTCACGGGCACGCTCAGCGCGGGCCCCATGCGCGAACCGCTCACGGCCGGGCCGGGCGACCACATCTCGTGGATCTCCGACGTGCCGCACGGCTACCGCGCGCACGGCCCCGACGTCGTACGCGCCACGCTCCTCATACGCTACCCGATCAAGCCTTAGGCACCGGCGGGCCGGCACGTGCGGCACGGCCGGTAGCCGGCGGCCCTGGCCTGGGCGATGGTGCGGAAGCCGTGCCGGTGCCGCGGCGTGATGCGCCGGGCGTTGTGGCAGGTCGGGAAGCACACCACGCCCGTGGTGTCGCTGGCCAGGTAGAACACCCGGTCCCCCGCCAGCTCCCGCACCCGCTCCAGGTCGGCGCCCTCGGCCAGCAGCAGCCGTTCCTTGGCCGCCGGGCCGAACACGTAGTCGCCGACGACGCCGTCCGACCGGGTGACGCGGTGGCACGGGATGAGCAGCGGCACGGGGTTGCGGCCGAGCGCCGTGCCCACCGCGCGCACCGCCCTGGGCCGGCCGATCCGCTCCGCGATCCACGAGTACGGCCTGACCTCGCCGCGCGGGATCGTACGGGCCGTCTCCAGCACGTCGCGCTGGAAGTCGCTCATCCCCCGCAGGTCCAGCCGCAACTGGCCCAGGCGCCCCGTGCGCAGCGCGGGCAGCAGCCCGGCGGGCGGGCGTTCGGCGGGCAGCAGCGGGCGGGCGAAGCGCCCCCTGAACGCCTCGGCGAACCCGTCTCCCGGGTGCACGTAGGCCACGCCCTGGTCGGTGAACGCGACGCGCAACTCCCCGATCGGGCTCGGTACGCGTACCCAGCGGGCCGCGATCCGGTCGAGCAGTCCCTCGGGCGCGTCGGCGGCCAGTGCCGACAGCCCGGCCAGCAGTGGATCGTGGGTCATCGGGCACCTCCCAGTGCGCGCAGCCGCCGCAGTCCCCGCGACACGTGCGACTTGACCGTGCCCTGGGGGATCCTGAGCACGGTGGCGATCTCGCTGACCGGCAGGTCGACGACGTGCCTGAGCACCACCGCGACCCGCTGCTCCTCGGGCAGCAGGCCGAGCAGCCCGGCCAGTTCGTCGCCGGTCTCGTGGCGCACCGCAGCCTCCTCGACGTCCTGGCCGGGGTCGGCTTCCTCGATCGGCTGGTCCTGCAGCTCCGGTGGCGGCTTGCGGGACCTGGTCCTGGCGCAGTTGCGCCAGATGTTCATCAGGATCGTCATCAGCCAGGCCCTCGGCTGGAGCGTGGCGATGCGGTCGCGCTCGTATCCGGCCAGCGCCCGGTACGCGCGCAGGAACGCCTCCGCAGTGAGATCCTCGGCGTCGGCCCAGCGCCCGCTCAGCCGCAGCGCTGTCGAGAAGACCAGGCCGCGGTAGGCGCCGTACAGCTCGGCGAACCCCTCGTCGAGGTCGTCGAGCAGCGCCTTGCGCACCGGGTCGGGACAGTCGGTTTCTCTCACGCTGACTACAACACCGCCGTGCCCGGATCCGTTGCAGCGAAAAGACCCGCGTCCGGAAAGGACGCGGGTCTTTACGTCGGCAGGCTCAGACGGCGACCGCGAGCGAGGAGACCTCGCCCAGCTTGGCCTCCACCTTGATGTCCCGGGTGACGCCGCCGCCCGCGATGATGCGGACGGTCCAGTCGCCGGGGGCGGCGAAGAAGCGGAAGACGCCCTCGTCGGACACCACGACTTCGCCGGTGAACTCGCCGGAGTGGTCGAGCAGACGCGCGTACGCCGTGCCGGCGCCGGTCACCACGCCCTGGATCACGGCCTGGGTGGACAGGTCGATCCCGGCGGGCAGAGTGATCGTCTGCTCCGGCGCTCCGCAACCCTGTGCAGTAGTCATCAGCGGGCCTCTCCCAGCTCGATCGGCACGCCCACGAGCGAGCCGTACTCGGTCCACGAACCGTCGTAGTTCTTCACGTTGTCCTGCTCGAGCAGCTCGTGCAGCACGAACCAGGTGTGCGCCGAACGCTCGCCGATGCGGCAGTAGGCGATGGTGTCCTTGCCGAAGTCGACCCCGGCCTCGCTGTAGAGCGTGCGCAGGTCGTCGTCGGACTTGAACGTGCCGTCGTCGTTGGCGGCCTTGGACCACGGGATGTTGCGGGCGGTGGGCACGTGGCCGGCGCGCTGCGCCTGCTCCTGCGGGAGGTGCGCGGGAGCGAGCAGCTTGCCGGTGAACTCGTCGGGCGAGCGCACGTCGACCAGGTTGAGCTTGCTGATGGCGCCGACCACGTCGTCGCGGAAGGCGCGGATCTTGGTGTCCTGCTCCTGCGCCACGTACTGCGTCTTGGCCCGCTCCGGCACGTCACGAACCAGCTCGCGGGAGTCGAGCTCCCACTTCTTGCGCCCGCCGTCGAGCAGCTTGACGTTGGAGTGGCCGTAGAGCTTGAAGTACCAGTACGCGTAGGCGGCGAACCAGTTGTTGTTGCCACCGTAGAGCACGACGGTGTCATCGTTGGAGATGCCGCGGTCCGACAGCAGGGCCTCGAAACCGGTCTTGTCCACGAAGTCGCGGCGCACCGGGTCCTGCAGGTCCTGCCGCCAGTCGACCTTCACGGCGCCACGGATGTGGCCCTTGTCGTAGGCGCTGACGTCTTCGTCGACCTCGACGAGGACGACTCCGGGAGTGTCGAGGTTGGCCTCGACCCAGTCGGCGTCCACCAGGGCGGCGGAGCGGCTCATTTGGAAACCTCCATGTTGGCGGCGGGCAGTAGACGGCGAATGAGCAGGTACATCTCGCAGCCAAGGCAGAATCCGAAGGCTGCGTTGAGGAAGGCGGCGAGGAGAGCCGCAGCCGTGGCCGCGAGGGCCAGCGGCGTGATCCCGGTGAGATATCCGACCAGGCCCGCGATCGCGAAGACCAATCCCACCGCCTGCGCGAACTTCGGCGGGCGGGAGTCCTCGGTCTCCTTCGGGGCGCTCTTGACGAACGCCTTGAAGAGCATCGTGTACAGCGAGCGCGACACGACTCCGAGTGCGAAGACCATCGCCTGGACGGCGAGAAGCCAGGCACTCCCCGTCACCAGGACGAGGGTGAGGACCAGGGTGGTGATGGCCGCGCCGAAGCGCAGCGCTCTAGGGTCGGCACGCATCGCGGGATGCTCCTGAAGGGTCGACGGGGCGGACCGGATGTCCGCGGGATCGTCCTCAGGCAGCGCGACAGAGCGCGGTGGTCACGCGGCAGAAATCAACCGCGCGCCGCTTCGTCAGCAGCTCTGTCGTTGGGTTCATGCCGAAGACACTACTCGGCGTCTCGTCATCTGTCACATCTCGTCCGGTTGGTGAGACGATTCGTGAGACGACAGCGGCGACACGGCCGTGGCGAGGGCCGCCAGGACGTCCGCCTTGCGGGGCAGGCCGGCGGCCCTTTTCACGATCTTCCCGCTGGTGTCGAGCACGAGGACCGTCGGCGTGCGCATGATGTCCAGCCGCCGTACGAGGTCCAGCCGGGACTCGGCGTCGATCTCGACGTGGGTCACCCCCGGCACGATCCCGCTGACGTCGGCCAGGATCCTTCTGGTCGCCCGGCACGGCTGGCAGAATGCGGTGGAGAACTGCACCAGCGTCGCCCGCTCACCGAGACCGGCGCCGAGGTCGGCCTCGGACAGCCGGTCGCCACCCGTGTCACGCACCCGTCCGTCGCGGCGCAGGCGAACCACCCCGATCACAGAGCCGAGCGCCAGAGTCGCCAGCGCCACCCACCAACCAGTCATCTCCCGATGCAACCACGCGCACCCGCGTTTACTTCCGCACCGGGATCCTGATCAGCACCTTCTCCTTCCGGTCGACCACGTAGAACGCGGTGATCTCGGACATGGGCAGCGTCGTCGACCGCTTGAAGACGGCCTTGTCCTGGTATGCCTCGCGGCTGACCGTCCAGCTCTCCGTCAGCTCGTGCCGCCCGCCGGCCACGACGAGGAGGCTGCAGGTCGTGTCGACGGGCACGCCCCGCACGCTCACGTACAGCTCCGTGCCGCTGTCGCCGGGGTAGGCCGACACGGTTGCGGAGTACTCCTCGGCCTTGTTCACGCCGGAGAACTTGCGGCCCTGGGCCACCTTGAACGGCGACCCGGTCACCTTGGGCCGCTTGCTGGCGGTGGGCTGCGGCGACGGCTCGGCCAGACGACTCAGCGGCGCCTGGTCGCTCTCCGTGGAGGCCGAGTCCTGCATCGCCTTCGGCGCCTCGGTGGACATGGGAGCCGCCGCACCGGAGGCCACCTGCTGCTGCGAGCCGCTGTTCACGACCGTCACGATCGTGCCGCCGAGCCCCAGCAGCGCGGCGGAGGCGGCCGCCACCAGCAGCAGCCGGCCGCGCCTGTTCCGTTTGGCGCGGGCGTTCAGCAGCCGGTCGAGCACCTGCCGCGGCGGGCTTGCCACCAGCTCCACGTCGCGTTCGGACACCTTGCCAAGAAAGGAGGCCACGCCTTCGAGGTCGAGCAGCTCGCGGCCGCACTCCTCGCACGTCGCCAGGTGGTTGTCGATCTCCAGCGCCTCGTCGGGGTCGAGCGCGCCCAGCGCGTGCGCGCCCAGGGCGAGCCTTACCTCCTCGCACGTCATCATGGCGCCAACCCCCGCTCCTCGAGGGCCAGTTTGAGCGCCCGCAACGCGTAGTAGGTGCGCGATTTGACCGTGCCCGGCGGTATGCCCAGCGTCGCCGACGCCTCCTTCACCGATCGCCCCCGATAGTAGACCTCCAGCAGCACCTCACGGTGCTCCTGCCTGAGCGCGGCCAGCGCCTCGGCGACCGCCCACGACTCGACGGCGCGTTCCAGGTCGTCGTCCGCCGGCATGACGGCCAGCGCCTCGTCCCCGGTCTCCTGCGGTCTGGCCTTCTTGGCCCGATGCTGGTCGACAACAAGATTGCGGGCCACTGTGAACAGCCACGCGCGCACCGGCCGCCCCGAGAGGGCGTCGGGATGTCGCCAGGCCCGCAACAGGGTCTCCTGCACGACATCCTCCGCCCGCCCGGAGTCTCCGGTCAGCCGCAGGACGTAGCCGTAGAGTGGCCCGGCATGCTCGTCGAAGAGGGTCCTCACAAGTTCCTCGTCCGCGGTGCCGGCTGTACTCACACCCTCTTCACGTACGTCGGGCCGGTCCGGTTCAGCGTCATCCACGGATCGGCACGTCAGACGCTTCGGCCGAGATCTCCAATCCTTCGGCCACGCTCTTGACCCCGGTCACCTTCACGTCGAAGGGCAGCTTCCCCTTGAACTTGATGGTGTAGGAGACGAGCGACGCGAGCTGGTCGGGCACGCCCTCGATCTTCTCGGCCTGGATCTTGATGCCGCCGTCGGCCAGCTCGACCCGCATCTCGGCGTTGAACTTCACCTTCTGCACCCCGACCGTCACCTCGCCCGACGCCGTGAGCCGGTTGCCGTTGCCGCCGATCTTGACGCCGCTGGGGGCGTACTTGTCGATCGTCGCCCTGGTCAGGGTGCCGCTGATGGCCACGCGCCCGGCCTGGATGTTGGCTCTGTTCTGCAGGACGTCCGCCAGGGGAGCCGTCACGTCGTAGGCGGCGCCCCGGAGGTTCTTGATCGGCACGCCACCGTAGGTGAACGTGCCGAGATTGAACCGTACCTCCGGATAGTGCCCTGAGATGGCCTGCGTGAGAAAAGGGATGCCCTCAATTGTCACGGTCGGCTTGTCGGAGAGGTCGGTCGCGGCCGCGATCCGGTTCGAGAGATCGCGCTCCACGCCCGCCACTGCGACCCGGTCGACGGCGACAAGGAGAATGACCAGCACGATCAGGAAAATGATCAGCTTCCGCATGGGGCTCCCTGTCTGAGGCGGGGGTCAAGAGCCTATCGACTGGCCTCACTCATTCCCCCACGGAACGCCCCATCACCCGCCCGCGAACGGCGGCAGCACCTCCACGGTCGCCCCGTCGGCCAGAACGACCTCGTCATGAGGGCGTTTGCCGACCGGGTGGCCGTCCACGAGGAACGAGCAACGCCTCACCACACGTGCCAGATCTGCACGATTTTGTGTGATTTTCGTCATGAGTTCACCAAGAGTGACCGCGTCGAACGGCTCCTCCGCCACTCCGGCCGCCTCCTTCGCCGCAGCCCAATAACGTACCTTTCCCGTGGCCATGGGCACCTCACTATCGCTTTCTGGTCTATTGTGCGTCGCCCTTAACAAGGTTGTTTCGGGAGACGCGCTGTTCACCTGCTGGACGCGCAATGGACGCGACTTACTCGTGGGATATCCTCACCTACGGGACCTGGGCGACGTAGCCCCCGGGTCCTTGCGTGTTTGAGGAGGCCGTAATGAGCAACCTGCTCCTGCTGACCAACGCCCTCGAGCCGTCCGCCGAGGTGCTTCCTGCGCTGGGCTTGCTGCTCCACTCGGTCCGGGTCTCGCCCGCGGAGGCGTCCGCGCTGATCGACACGCCTCCGGCCGACGCGGTCCTCGTCGACGCGCGGAAGGAGCTCGTGCAGGCCAAGAGCCTGTGCCGGTTGATCCGCACGACCGGCATCGACTGTCCGCTGCTGGTGATCGTCACCGAGGGCGGGCTGGCCGCGATGACGGCCGAGTGGGGCGTGGACGACGTGCTGCTCGACAGCGCCGGCCCGGCAGAGGTGGAGGCGCGCCTGCGCATGGCCACGGGCCGCATCTCGCAGGCCGCCACGGAGGAGGTGCCCGACGAGATCCGCAGCGGCGACCTGTCGATCGACGAGGCCACCTACACCGCGCGGCTGCGCGGCCGGGTGCTCGACCTCACGTTCAAGGAGTTCGAGCTGCTGAAATACCTCGCCCAGCACCCGGGCCGCGTCTTCACCCGCGCCCAGCTGCTGCAGGAGGTCTGGGGTTACGACTACTTCGGCGGCACCAGGACGGTCGACGTCCACGTGCGGCGCCTGCGCGCCAAGCTCGGCACCGAGTACGAATCCCTCATCGGAACGGTCCGCAACGTCGGCTACCGCTTCGTCCCCGACCGGCAGGACACCGCCGCCGTCTGATCATTGACAGAGCCACCCGCCGATGTGACAAATTGTCGTTGAGGCTGTTTCACATCTGTCATACGAGGACACCGCCGTCCCCAGATTGGTGGTGTCGGGGTGGGTCTGTTCCGGTCGTTGGTGGACGAGGGCGCCAGGCCCCGCGTTTACCGGCGTAACGAGACCATTTGCTCGCCGTTGCGGCCCGCCAACCAGGTTTACCTCATCGACCACGGCTACGCCCGCGAATACACCCCCGCGGGCGAGCGCGAGGCCATCCACGACCTGCGCGGCGCCGGTGACCTCGTCGGCGAGCTCGCCTTCTGGAACCCCGCCGAGCGCGCCAAGGTGGACGCGCTGACCGAGGTAAGGGCCTGGCCCATCGACATGCGCCGGCTGCGCGAGCACGCCGCCGCAGGTCCGGCCGTGGCCACGGCGCTGGTGCAGGAGCTGTTCGCCAGGAACGTGGCCGCCCGCAGGCACGAGTCGCTGGCCCGCGCCCCCGTCGCCGCCCGGCTGGCCGTGTGGCTGCTGCACCTGGACGAGCGTTACGCGCTGGCCTCGGAGTCCGCGCCGCCGCTGTCCATGGAGACGCTGGCCGACCTCGTGGGCAGCTCCCCCGACGTGGTGCAGCGCCAGCTCACGCAGTGGGTCCAGCGAGGCTGGCTGGTGCGGCCCGGCTACCGGCGGCTGCGCGTCGAGGATCCGTCCGCGCTGCGCGACCTGGCGGGCGGCTGGGAGCACCTGTCGGAGCCGTGGCAGGGACGGGTGACGCCGTTCCTGACCAGGCCGGGGGCGCTCGCGGAGCCGCTGCCCCTCGGCGAGGTGCCGAAGCCGCGCCAGCTCTCCGCCGACGTGCCCGACTTCACCGGGCGCCAGCAGAGCCTGGACCTGCTCACCGCCTGGCTGGAGCGGCCCAGGCGGACGAACACCATGATCGTCCAGGGCCTGCCCGGCGTGGGCAAGACCGCGCTGGTGACGCACTGGGGACACCTGCACGCCGGCCGGTTCCCCGACGGCCAGATCGTGATCGACCTGCGCGGGCAGTCGCCGAGCCAGCCGCCGATGACCCCGGCCGAGGCGCTCGGGCAGATCCTGCGCTCGCTCGGGGTGGGCGAGCACATGCCCGCCGACGACGAGGCCGAGCTGACGCTGCTCTACCGCAGCAGGATCGCCGGGCGCAGGCTGCTGCTCATCCTCGACAACGCCGCCGACCCGGCGCAGGTGCGGGCGCTGCTGCCGGGCGGCAAGGACTGCGTGGTGCTCGTGACCAGCCGTACGCGGATGGCGCCCCTGCGGGCCACCGGGCACGCCGACCTCATGGACCTGCCGGTGCTCGACCCGGGCAACGCGGTGGCGCTGCTGGTGGCCGTGCTCGGGGAGCACTCGCCGCGGGCCGCCGACCGGGACGCGCTGGCCGAGCTGGCCAGGGTGTGCTCGTACCACCCGTTCGCGCTGCGGATCTCGGCGGCCAAGCTGGCCGAGAACCCCGGGCTGAGCGTGCAGAAGCGGGTCCAGGAGCTGCGCAGGCCGGGCACGCTCCTGGTGGGCGATCCGGAGGAGGCGTTCAGGTCGGCGCTCGACCTGGCGTACGAGTCGCTGAGCCCTGGGCAGCGGCGGGCGTTCCGGCACGTGGGGCTGCTGCCTGGCCGGGACTTCACGCCCGAGGTGCTGGCCGCGGCGCTCGGCGTCCCGGTCGGCGAGGCCGTGGTTGCGGTGGAGGGGCTGCACCGGGCCTATCTCGTCGAACCGCTGGCCGGGCCGCGCTACCGGGTGCACGACCTGGTCAAGCGGCTGGCCAGGGAGCTGGGCAGGCACGCCGAGGCAGGCGTGCGGGAGGCCAGGGCGCGGCTGCTCGACCACTACCTGGCGGTGGCGACCGACCCCGCGACGGCGCCCGAGTGGTTCGAGGCCGAGCGGCGCTCGCTGGTCTCGGCCGTGCGGCTGGCCGAGGAGAGCGGCGCCCAGGGGATGGCCTGGCGGCTGGCCGAGGCCGTGTTCGAGCCGTTCAGGAAGCTGCGGTACAACGAGATCAACCTGGAGATCCAGCAGGCCGGGCTGACCTCGGCGATGCAGGTGAGCAACCGGCGGGCGATCGCGCGCATGCGCAGCAACCTGGGCTCGATCCACCGGGACATCGGGCCCTCGACGCTCGCGGCCAGGTTCATCGGGGAGGCGCTGGAGGAGTTCGCCTCGCTCGGCGACGCCGAGGGGCGGGCCCGCGCGCTCAACGACCTGGCCGAGGTGCACGGCATCGCGGGCAACAACGAGGAGGCCCTGCGGTGCGCGGGTGAGGCGCTCGACCTCTACCGCGAGATCGGAGACCTGGCCGGGGTAGCGAGCTGCCTGCACACGCTCTCGCGGCTGCACGTGTCCCAGGAGCGCTACGAGCTGGCGTTGCAGCACGCGGGCCAGGCCCTGGAGGTACGGGAGCAGCTCGGCGACCGCAGGGGCACGGCGCAGAGCCTGATCATCCTGGCCACGGTGCAGCGGAACCTGGGCGAGCCGAACGCGGCGCTCTCCGAGGGCCTGGAGGCGCTGTCGATCTGCCACGAGCTCGGCGACGAGCACGCCGAGGCCGAGACGCTGCTCTGCCTGGCCGAGATCTACGACCTGCTGCGGCTGCCGCACGACGCGCAGCGGGACGCCGAGCGGGCCCTGTCCGGGTACACGGCGACGGGCGACCAGCACGGCTGCGGGCGCGCCCTGTGCGCCCTCGGCCGGATCGCGCGCAACGGCTCCCGGTACGACGAGGCCCTCGCCTACTACGAGCAGGCGCTGGCCGTGCAGGTGGAGCTCCACCACGAGCAGGGCAAGGCGGAGACGCTCGGGGACATCGGGCTGGTGCACTGGCGGCTGTCCGACTACCTGCGGGCCGACGACTACCTCAACCAGGCGCTGACGATCAGCCGGGTGATCCGCGACGAGCCGGTGGAGGCCCGCATGCTCAACCGGCTCGCGAGGGTGCGCAGGCGGCAGGGGCTGCCGCACGTGGCGTTCGTGTACGCGCTCGAAGCCCTGGACATCGTGCAGGGCATGGGCAACCGGCGGGCCGAGGCGGACGTGCAGGAGACGCTGGCGAACACGTACCTGTCGCTGGGGCAGCACCAGCCCGCGCTGCGGGCGGCCAAGGCGTCGCTGGCGATCAGGGAGGAGCTGCGGGACAACCGCGCCAGCGCGCTGCTGTCGATGGCGCAGGCGCTGCACACGGCGGGCGAGCCGCAGGAGGCGCTGAAGCTCGCGTGGGAGACGGTCGAGCTGCAGAACGAGACCGGCACGAAGGACCGGTGGGCGGCGGCGCTCACGACGCTGGCGATGGTGCTGCTGGACCTGGGCCTGGCCGGGGAGGCGCTGGTCTACGCGCGGCAGGCCAGGGACGTCCATCTGGAGTGCGGGACCAGGCGGGACCTGGGGTGCGCGCTGCGGGCGCTGGGGCTGATCTCGGCCAGGCTGGGGAACCGGGGCCCGGCCGGCGGCTATCTGCGGGAGGCGCTGCGGCTGCTGGAGGAGGTGGGGGACGTCTTCGAGGTACGGCGGGTGTCGGAGGATCTTCGCGAGCTGGGGACCAGCCCCACATCCTGAAATATCGCTAAAAGTCGTGAAATCTCGGATGTGAGGTCGCAGATCTTCTCCGGAAATTTCCGTTAGCTGGTGCTACCAGCTACTCCAACGGGGGTGATCCGGATGCTCAAGAACCATCTGCGTCGAGACCTTCAGTGGCTCAAGCGCCAGGCGCGCAAGGACAGGCGGATCACAGTTGTCCTGCTCACCGGCGTGCTGGCCGCCTGGGTCCGCCAGCTCCCGCCGTCGGACCTGCTCGGCGGGTCCCCGACCCTGCTGGCCCTCTCGCTGGGACTGCTCGCCGGCTCGGGGGCGGCCTGGCTGATGTCGGCGTACCTCGTCACCAGGACCCTCAAGGCGCGCAGGGAGCCCGCCGAAGAGCTCCGGTGGATCTCCAGGATCAGCCGGGGCAAGGAGTGGGCCTTCTGCTCGCTGAGCGCCTATGTGGCCTGGCACCTGCTGCAGTTCGTCACGGCGGTGGTGCTGGGCTGACCTGGACGGCGGCGGGGTGCCACCCTCGGAATGGGGCCCGGGTGGCACCCCGCCGTCACGCCCGGCCCAGCTGGGCCTCCTCCAGCGCCTTGACGTGGATGCTCGCGTCCGCGAGGACGAACTGCACGATCTCCGCCGTGTCCAGCTCGGCCAGGCCGAAATCGACGTCGGCGTGGGCGTCGCACCAGTCGACGATCGGGCGGGCGTCGGCGAGCGGGCCGGCGAAGTGGACGAGGCTGACGTACCAGCGGTCGCGTACGCGTCCGTGCTCCAGGTCCCGAACCCCGCGCGAGGCCATCGCGCGGGCGAACCGCTCCCACAGCCTGACCAGCGTGTCGTCCTCCGGGTGGCCGCAGACCAGGACGCCGCCGGGATGGGGGCTCACGCCCGCCAGCCGCACCCGTGCGGGCCCGACGCCCTCCGCCGCCTCGGCCAGGGCGTCCCGGTAGATCTCGCGGAGCGGGTCGCCGGCCGGGATCTGATCCCGGTAGGGCTCCAGGGACCTGAGCGTGACGTGCAGGGTCCGCCGGCCGTGCACCCAGTGTCCCGGCGCCTCTATGGTCCCGGCCAGCGCCGCCAGCCGGTCCAGCACCTCGCCCGAGGGGCGGAGCACGGCCGCCGCTCCCCACCGCCTCGCGCCCTCCACCATGGGACTGTCGTGGGTCGCCCGGCCCGCCAGCAGAGCCGCCCGCCCCTCGATCTGGAAGTCGGCGAAATCGGACATCCGTGCAGTATGCCTGATCACGCCGTACTGCCGCGGTGGAAACGTGGTCCGATCCCGCCACGGATAGAGCGGGGCTTGTGCGGGCAGTGGCAGGTGGACGGCAGGGAGGTGGGGCACGTGTCCGGCGATCTGGTCGTTCCTGACGCCGCTCATGGAGTGGTGGTGTTCGCGCACGGCAGCGGCAGCAGCCGGCTCAGCCCGCGCAACCGCTACGTGGCCGGGGCGCTCAACAAGGCGGGGCTGGGCACGTTGCTGTTCGACCTGCTCACGCCCCAGGAGGAGGCCGACAGGGCGAACGTCTTCGACATCGGGCTCCTGGCCGAGCGGCTGCTGGAGCGTACGCGACGGCTGCGCGAGCAGGAGGAGGCGGCGGGGCTGCCCATCGGCTACTTCGGGGCCAGCACCGGCGCGGCGGCGGCGCTGTGGGCGGCGGCCGAGCCGGACAACGCGATCTCCGCGATCGTCTCGCGCGGCGGACGGCCCGACCTGGCGGGGCCTCGACTCGCGGCGGTACGCGCGCCTACGCTGCTCATCGTGGGCGGCCGGGACCCGATCGTGGTGAAGCTGAACGAGGAGGCTCAGCAGCGCCTGCGTGCCGAGAGCCGCATCACCGTCGTGCCCGGGGCGACCCATCTGTTCGAGGAGCCCGGCGCGCTGGAGACCGTGGCCGAGCACGCCAGAAACTGGTTCACGACTCATTTCAGGGGTCCCGCATGAGCTTCCGGTGGTCGACCGTGTGTCTGGAGGCGCTCGACGGGCCGGCGCTGGCCGCCTTCTACCGCGAGCTGCTCGGCTGGCGGGTCAAGGAGGAGGAGCCCGACTGGGTGGTGCTCGCCGCACCGGAAGGTGGCCCCGGGCTGGCCTTCCAGAGCGACCCCGGCTTCGTCCGCCCGGCCTGGCCCGCGTCGCCCGGCAGGCAGCAGATGATGATGCACCTGGACATCGAGGTCGACGATCTCGACGCGAGCAGCGCCCGCGCTGTCGAGCTGGGCGCGACCGTGGCCGACTTCCAGCCACAGGACGACGTACGCGTGCATTTCGACCCGGCCGGGCATCCCTTCTGCCTCTGGGTGAACGGGTAACGAGGGGCGGACACGTAGCGGGAGCGGCCAATTACGTTGCCGTGATCCACTCTTTGTGAAAACGTCGAGTGGTGGTCGAGGTTCCGCCGCTTCTTGAGCTGTCCGGCCTCGCCTGGCAGGCGCACGGCACGCGCCGTGCCCTCGCGCCCGACCCCCTGACCGTCGGACCGGGGCACACCGCCGTGGTGGTGGCCGCCGACTGCGCCGAGGCCGACGCGTTCACCGACATCCTGGTCGGCCTGGAGATGCCCGACGACGGCCAGATCCGCATCCACGGCCAGGAGATCACCCTGCGGCTGCCGGCCGAGCGCGAGATCGGGCTGATCCCGGCCGGGGCGGGCCTGCTGCCGCACCTGACCGTCGAGCAGAACCTCGCGCTGACCGCCCGCGACGACCAGGCGTCCCCGCCCATCCGCGGCATGGTCGCGTACATGGCCAAGAAGACCGACATCCAGGGCTTCCTGCGGTCGAGGCCGCACGAGCTGGCCCATGACGAGCGGCTGCACGTGGCGCTGGCCCGGGCCCTGTGCCGGCGGACGGCGGTCAAGGTGATGGTGGTCGAGGACCGCACCGGCTGCGGGCCCTGCCACGCGGCCGTGAGCGCGGCGCTGGGCACCGATCCCAGCCTGGCCGTGCTGGTCGTCACCGACGACCGGACCAGGGTGGCCAGCCTCGCCTCCCCCTCGCGCTTCTGGGAGATCACCGATGCCCCTGAGCCGTAGAACGTTGCTGGCCGCGCTCCCGGCGGCGGCTCTCGCCGGCTGCGCCGGCGAGCGGCCGCTGCAGGTGGCCGTGGTGTGGAGCGGCGAGGAGCTGCGGCGCTTCCTCGGCGTGGTCAAGGAGTACGGGCGCCCGGTCCACGTCTTCTCGGCGGGCGACAACATCGCCGCCGTGCTGCGCGGCCCCGCGGAGGAGGTCGTCCCCGACGTGGCCGTGATCCCGAGGCTGGGCCTGCTCTTCGATCCGATGATCCGGCCGCGCGTCCGGCCGTGGGCCGGAGACCACAGGCAGCGGGAGTTCTGGCGCGGGCTCGTGACGCCGCCCGGGAGCCACGAGGAGCTCGGCGCCTGGTTCAAGCTCGCGCACAAGTCGCTCGTCTGGCACCGGGCCGGGGAGTACACGCCGCCCGCCGACCTGGCCTCCTGGCAGCCCTCCCCCGGCAGCCTGGCGATCGGGGCGGCCGACGGGTGGGTGCTCAGCGACTGGTTGGAGAACGTGCTGCTCGCCTTCGCCCCCGAAGTCTACGGCGGCCTCTTCCCGCCCGGGCTGCCGGGCAATCCCGACTGGTGGAGCGCGCCGCAGGTCACGGACGCCCTGGAGCTGCTCGGCACGATCTGGCGCGGCGCGTTCACCCCCGAGCAGGCCCGGCGGGCGCTCACCATGCAGTTCCACGACTCGATCTTGGACGTCTTCGCCTACCGCACCGCGGGAGTGGTGGCCGCGCCGGACTTCGCCCTGCCGGTCATCGAGCGGTACGGCGGCAAGGGCGTCGCGGCGCACTTCCGGTTCCCCGCCTACGGGAGCAACCCTCCCCCGCTGGTCGTCGGCGGCGACGTGGCGGTGGCGATGCGGGACGGCCCGGCGCACGCGGTCGAGTTCGTCAACTGGCTGACCAGGCCGCGAGCGAGCGGGGAGCACGACGCGCTGACCGGCTGGGTCGCCGACGGCGGCTTCCTGACGCCGTTCACGCCACCCTCCCACGCGTTGCTGCGCGGGCCCGCCCAGGAGCTGAACGCCGCCGTGAACGCCCACTACGACCTGTCCGACCGGCTCATCGGCGGCCTGGAGGGCGGCGACGGGCGCGGGCTGTGGCGGGTGCTCACCGAGCTGTTCACCGCCGTCGCCGTCAACGCGGTCGATCCCGCCACGGCCGCGGGCGCGGCCCGCGACAAGCTGGTCGCGGGCAGCAAGGAGGGCGCCCTGTGAAGGAGACGCTGTGAGCGAGCGGAACGCCTTCCTGTTCGAGGTCGCCTCGCACCACGACGCCAGGATCCCGCTGGCCGGGCACGGGATCGGCCGCCTGCGCGCCTCGCTCTACCTCCTCCTGGCGGTCCTGCTGTCGGCGGGCGTCATCCTGGTCCCGCTCTGCGCGACGGTGGTGCTCAGCCTCTCCGGCGGGCCCGGCGCGTACGACGTGCTGCTCGACGGCCGGGTGCTCCAGTCGCTCGGCAACTCGTTCATGTGGCTGGTGCTGGCCGTGGTCGTGTGCGCCGTGGGGCTCGGCCTGGCCTGGCTGGCCAGGAACGCGGGCCCGGTGCTCGGCGGCGTGCTGCGCTTCCTGCTGGTGCTGCCGGCCGCGGTGTCCCCGCTCACCACGGGCGCGATCTTCCGGCTGATGTTCGACACCAACCCGCGCCGCGGCCTGGTCAACGCCCTGTTCGGCACGGAGGTGGCCTTCCTCGGCCCCGTGTGGATCTGGGTGGTGTTCGGGCTGGCGCTGGTCTGGCAATGGGCCGGGGTCGCGTTCCTGGTCTTCCACGAGGCGCTGGCGCGGCTGCCGACCAACCTGCTGCGGATGGCCAGGGCGTTCGGCGTCGGGCGGCGGCGCAGGCTCTGGTCCGTCGTGGTCCCGGCGCTCGCCGGGCCGGCCGCGCTGGCGTACCTGTTCGCGCTGGCGGCGGCGGCCCGCGTGTTCGACGTGGTGCTGATGGGCGCGCCCGGGTCGATGCAGGCCGAGATCGAGGGCGGCGGGCTGTTCTGGTGGCGGCACCACGGCGACCTGGGCGACACGCGGGCCTCCGCGCTCTCCGTGGGGCTGTCGGTCCTCGTGGCCGTGATGGCGGTGCCCGCCCTGTTCGGGCTGCGCGGGCGGGTGACCTGGGCCGAGCCGGTGGTCCCGCCGCCGCCCCGGAAGGGCTGGCGGATCTGGCTGCTGTGCGCGGCCGTGTCGGTGCTCTGGGTGCTGCCGTTCCTGGTGCTCGTGCTGACCTCGCTGCGCGACCCGGTCGCCGCGGCGCTGTCCGGGTGGTGGGGCGGCGGTCCCTGGACGCTCGGCTCGTACACGGAGGCGCTGGCCGACGGCGGGTTCGCCGGCGCGCTCGGCACCACGTTCCTGCGGGCCGTCGTGGTGGTGTGCCTGGTGCTGCTGGCCGCCGTGCCGGCCGCGTACGTGCTGGCGCACGAGCACCTGCTGCCGCGCCGGGCCTGGCGTCCGGTGCTGCTGGTCGCGGTGGCCCTGGCCGTGCTGCCGCCGCAGGCGTTCGCGGTGCCGCTGCAGCGCTGGCTCAACCCGGTCGTCGGCACCGCTCCGGCGCTGGCCATCGTGCACGCGGCGCTGGTGATCCCGCTGGCGGTGCTGGTGCTCTACAACGCATTCGTCCGCGTGCCGGCCCCCATGCTGGCGCGCGACCGCTGGGAGCTGTTCCACGTCGTACGCGAGGCGCGCCCCGCCCTGGTGCTGGCCGCGGTCCTGGCGTTCGTCCTGGTCTGGAACGACACGGTCGTCGGGCTGCTGCTCAACTGGCCGTCGGGTGATCACCTGCCGCTGATCCTGCTGGAGCAGGCCCGCCACTTCATGAGCGCGGCCGGGCCGCTGGCGGCGCAGTCGGTGATCGCGACCGCAGTGCCCGTGCTGCTGGTGGTCGTCACCGGGCGCTGGCTGTACCGGGGGCTGACGCGAGGGGTGCGCCGATGACGGATATCTCGCGAAAGGACCGGCTGCGCTTCCGCCTGTCCCGGCTCTCCCGGCAGGCCGGGGCGCACCTGCCCGAGCTGGGTCTAGGCGGGCTGCTGACCGCCGGCGGCACGGTCCTGTTACTGCAGGAGAAGCTGATCGAGCGGGCGACGGAGTGGCTGCCCGCCTGGCTGCTCGTCATCCTGATCGTCTCCGTGCCGGTCGTGGGCGGCTGGCTCACCCATTTCGTACGCAGCCGCCGTAGGACGACCCCACCCCAGACGATCTTCCAGCGCCTGCCCTTCCCCGACAGGATCGACGGGCTCGTCGGCAGGGACGCCGAGGTCCAGCAGGTCAGGGAGCGCGCGAAGGAGCGCGGGATCGTCGTCGTGCAGGGCGCGATGGGCATGGGCACGTCCTCGGTGGCGGTCCTGGCCACATGGGACCTGACCGCGGACGCCCGCAAGCAGCGCTACGCCGACCTCCGCGGCCCCGACAGGGACCACGCGGAGACGCCGCTGAGCGTGGCCCAGCGGGTCCTGCGCACCCTCGACCGGCCGCCCGGCGCGATCCAGGAGCCGGAGGACGCCACCGCGCAGGTGATCGAGGCGCTCACCGGCACGGACCGGGTGCTCCTGCTGGACAACGTCAGCACCTGGAGCCAGATCGCCTGGCTCCCGCCCCGGGTGCCGGGCGCGCACATCGTGGTGGCGGGCACGTTCACCGACGAGCTGCCGCAGCACATCGAGCCGATCCAGCTCGGCCCGCTCGCGCCCGAGGCCGGGCAGGCGCTGCTGGCCCGCCACATCGGCGACGACCGCGTCAACCGCGACCCGAAGGCGCTCGGACTGCTGGTGGACGCCTGCCTGGGCAGCCCGCTGGAGATCGTCAGGATCGGCCGCTGGCTGGCCCGCAACCCCGGCGTCGCGCTCCAGTCCCTGGTCGACGACCTGCGGAACCTGTCCGTCGTCAAGACCCTCGACTTCGTGCTCAACCTCAGCATCAGGCAGCTCAGGCCGACGGCCAAGCAGCTGTTCGTCCTGCTGGCGGGCCTGCCGATCGCCGAGGTCGACCACCGGGCGGCCGCCGCGCTGCTCGGCGTGCCCTCCGCCGCCGACGCGATCGGGGAGCTGGCCGATCTGGGCTTGGTGGAGAACGTACGGATGACGCGCGTCAGGGTGACCGGCGCGTTCCCCAGCGGCACGCCCGGACCGCCTCCCTCGCCGAAGGACGCCGCGGCCTGGCGGCGGCTGGTCGAGCACTTCGCCGACGAGGCCGACTCGTTCGCCGCCCTGTTACCCGGCGAGGAGGCCCGCGCCTGGTTCGCGATCGAGGACAGGGTGCTGCTGCAGGTGCTGGCGCACGGGAGCCCCGTGCCCAAGACCGCCCGGGCGCTGGCGCGCATCGCGGACGGGCTGGAGACCTGGTTCCGGCTCGAACAGCGGCACGAGGACCGGCTGCGGGCCGCGGAGGCGCTGGCCAAGGCGGCCAAGGCGCTGCGCGACGAGCACGTGCAGGCCACGGCCGAGCTGCGCCAGTGCGCGATCCTGCTCACCTGGGGCGACCCGACCAGGGCGCGCCAGCACTTCAACCGGGCGGCCAGGCTCCGGGTCAGGGTGGAGTCGTGGCCCGCCGAGCTGCACCTGGAGCACGCGGCCATCCTCCTGGCCGCCGGCGACGAGTTCACCGCCGTCGAGTCGGCGCTCGTGCGCTACGGCCAGGCGCTGTCCGGCGGCGACCTGGCGGGGCACTCGCTCCGGCTGATCAACGTGGCCGCGCTGCTCCTGCGCAAGGGGCAGACGCTCGACGGCGACGGGCGCGACCCCGAGGCGCGCCGCCTGTACGCCGACGCCCGCGCCGTGCTGTTCGAGTCGCTCGACCTGGCCACGCGGGCCGACGACGACGAGGCGGCGGCGCACGCGCAGGAGCTGCTCGCGCTCGCGCACCACTACCTGGGGCTGCGCTTCGACGCGAGGTCCAACCTGAAGGAGGCCGAGCGGCTCTACGTGGAGACCGCGGACGAGATCGGGCGGGCCCGCTGCCTCGTACAGCGGGCCGGGGTGCTGCTGGAGGAGCCCGATCACCGTCCCGAGGAGGTCGTCGCGCTGCTGGAGGAGGCCGAGCCGCGCCTGCCCCCGACGGGGGTGAGCACGGCGCTGGCCCACCTCCACCTGGCCCGGCTGCGGGCCGAGAGCGCCGCCGAACACCGTGAGGCGGGGCTGGCGGCGCTCTCCCCCTGGGACGGGATCGCGGAGCCGCGGCAGGTCCGCGAGCTGCGCGCGAGCCTGTCGCGGCTGTGAGCTCACACTTGGATGGTGGCCAGGCTCCTGCCGTCGAAGGTCTCGACCCTGAAGTGGTTCAGCTCGGACTCCGGGAGGCTGGTGCCGCCGTGCAGCAGCAGGGGGTCGGGGGACCCGGGCACGCCGTACCCCTTGTCGGGCACGCCCCAGCTCGCCACCACCTCGGAGCGGCCGTCATCGCCCACCGCCATGAGGCGGCACTGCAGCGGGCCCTTGACGCCCTTGAGCTCCAGCGCGACGTGGGTGCCCCAGCCCTTGTCCTCCAGTCCGACGAGAGCGGACACGCCGGTGCTCTTGTCGGTGGCGGAGTAGGTGTGGCCGGTCATGAGGAGCGCGCGGGCCGGGCTGTGGATGCTGTCGGGGTTCGGGCCGCTGGTGACCGAGTTGACGGCGAGGAAGACGCCGGCGGCCACGAGCACGCAGGCGGCGGCGGACATGAACGTGCGGTGCAGGCTCCGGCGGCGGCGTTCGGTGGCGGCGCGGCGCACCAGGAGCGATTCGACCTCGGGGTCGGGCGGGTTGGGCAGGAGGTCGTCCGGATGGACGGTCTTGATCAGCTGCCCCATCTCGGCGAACGCCCCGGCCTCTTCCGCGCAGCTCGGGCAGCCCCTCAGATGGCGCTCGAACTCGGCCTTCTCCTCCCCGCGGAGCAGGCCGAGCGCGTACGCGGCCACGTCTTCGTGACGCACCTCGGTCATGAGAGCGTCACCCCCCTTTCCTCGTGACGCATCTCCATCATGAGCGCGTCACCCCCCTTTCGCGGTGGCTTCCGTAGTGACGCGCCTCCCTCGTCATGGCAACGTCACCCCCCTTTCGGTGTGACTCTTGTCGTGACGCGCCTCCCACGTCATGGCAGCGTCACCCCCCTTTCCTCGAGCGCCACGCGTAACGCGCGCATGGCGTAGTACACGCGGGACTTCACGGTGCCCACGGGGACCCCGATGATCTCCGCCGCCTCCTGGACCGTGCGGTCCAGGAGGAACGTCTCCGTGAGCACCTGGCGATGGGCAGGCGAGAGCGACATCATCGCGTCGGTCACGACGATCTCGCGTAACAGCTGCTCGTCCTCCGCGGCCACCGAGTTGAGGCGTTCCGGGACGTCCTCGACGGTGTCGAGCGGGCGCGAGCCGGAGCGGCGCCGGTTGTCGATGACCACGCGGCGGGCGACGGTCGCCAGCCAGGGCATCAGGGAGCCGGACTCGGTACGCAGGTCGGGGAGGTTGCGCCAGGCGCGCACCAGGGTCTCCTGCACGACGTCCTCGGCCCAGCGCCGATCGCCACCCGTCAGCCGGACGGCGAAGGCCATCAGGGGGGCGCCGTATTCGCGGTACAGGGCTCGGACCATGGCCTCGTCGGTCACGCGGTGATTCACCCGCGACTCCTCGCGCTGCGGATACCAGGGAATATCCCGCCGATATTGGAACCATCACTCTAGCCACCGGAGGGGGCCAGATGCTGGCACTTTGCCCTTCTCACCGCTTCGCTGGATTTACCGGCTAAATCGTGCTTTGCCCACCTGCGGCGCCCCGATAAACCGGTGACTTAATGATCTTCAGGCTCGGCGGTGAACAGCTCGTAGCTGTGACCGTTGGGGTCGCGCACGTAAACGCCACGGCCGCCCGCCAGGTGGTTGATCTCGCGGTCCCAGCCGTTCATCGGGCCGGAGCCGTAGTCGATCGCCGGATCCCCGCCGAGCCGCTCCATGACCGCGTCGAAGGTGTCGTCGTCGACCAGGAAGGCGTAGTGGCCGGGCTGGGGCGCGCGACGGTCGTCGAAGTCGAGCGTGAGGTCGTCGTTGACGCTGACGGGCGCGAACGGCCCGGCAGGCGGGCCGACCCGCAGCCCCAGCAGCCCGGCGAAGAACGCGGCCGCCGCCTCACGGTCCGCGGCGGGGACGATCAGGTGGTTCATGACGATGGCCATGACGAGATCCCTTCCGGAGGAAGATGTATGTGAATCGCACATAATCATACGTGCGTATCGCATGCAACCTGTCGTAGGGTGAGGGCATGAGCGAGGAGGCCGACGGTGGGCCGGCACTGTTCCACCTGGTGCGGTTCTGGTCCCGCCGGTGGGCCGGGCGGGCGTCGGAAGAGCTGACCGGGGAGCTGCGTCACGTGCAGCACATCCTGGTGGTGGAGGCCGCGCACACGAACGCGCGCGCCGACGGACAGGCGCCCGAGCCGCCCACGGTGGGCACGGTGGCGCACCAGCTCGGCCTCGATCATTCGGGCGCCAGCCGCATGGTCAAGGACGCCGTTGAGGCGGGCTATCTCGCCCGCGACACCTCCGAGCGCGACCGGCGCCGCGCCTCCCTGCGGCTCACGGACAGCGGCCACGCGCTGCTGGACGGGGCGAGGCAGTGGCAGCGCCGGGCCTTCGAGGAGCTGACCGCCTCCTGGGACGAACGCGACCGCCGGCAGTTCGCGACCTACCTGCGCCGGCTGGCCGACGACCTCGGCGCCCCCTGACCCCGGCGGTCTCAGGCGCCGCCCGTCTCCATCAGCCGGTCGAGCCTGAGGCCGAGGTCGATCATCTCGCAGCGCAGCGAGTCGATCTTCCCGAGCAGGTCCGACTGGACGGCCTTGTGGTTCTGGTTCATCTGCACGCGGAGCCCGGCGACCTCCACGATCAGAGCCTCGAAGTCCTGGCTCACCTCGGTGCGGACGTCCGCGATCTCGGCCCTCAGCTCGGATACGTTGAGCGACATCTGCGTGACGAGGGCCGGCAGCTCGGGCCGGTACGGGCCGGGCTGGGTGGGGACGATGTCGTTGTGCCGGGGGCGTCGGTCAAGACCGCCGCTGGAGCGCAAGGCTGCTTCGAGAGTTTCCACCCGGAGCTTCAGGTCGAGGATCTCCGACTCTACGTTCACGCACACCTACCTTCGCCGGGATTACTGCTTTGTGTGAGCACATGATGGCAAGCCGTTCATGATCAGGGGTGATCGATCGTTGAAGCGGGTGCGGATTTTTCTCCGCCGGCAGGCGTGCTGTCCTCCCGGGACGTGGAGATTCGCCCCCTGGCCGGATCCGGAATGGTGACGGCCATCGCGTGAACGCTCCCGCGAAAGAGCCACGCTTCACGTTTCGCGGGAGAACTGGCGATGGCCGCAGGAACAGTCTGCTGGCCGGCCGATCGCCGGTGAAGTCCCATCGCGATCGGTGACTCCTACTTGTTGGGTCCGGGGCCGCATGACCGTACTTTCGGCCGGTGTGGCGGGCGGGCGGCGGCTCCTAGCCTGTGCGGTGTGCGGGTGCGGGAGTGGCGGGCCGGGATCGCGGCCGACGTGGTGATCGGCGCGATGTCCGCGGCGGTGCTCGCCTTCTACTGCTACCGGATCAGCGCGAGCTGGGGTGGGGCGTACTGGGTGTCCGGATGCACCGCCGGGGCGGCCGTCTGCGCGCTCGCGCTCGTCCGCCGGCGGAGCCGGTTGTGGACGGCGGTAGCGGGGCTGGGCGTCGCGGCGGCCGCCATCGTGGTCGCGAGGGTCGCCCACCTGCCCACCGAGCCCGGTCCCGGCGTGACCTTGGGACTGTCCGTGCTCGTCGCGTCTGCCGTCCGGGCGCTTCCGCCCCGTCCGGCCTGCGCCGTAGCCGGTGGCGGGCTCGTGGTGGTGGCGGGGGCCTTCGCCGCCGCCGCCCAGCCGGCCATGGGGACGACGAGCGCCGTGGGCTGGGCGGGCGCCGTCGTGGCCGGGCTGTGGCCCCGGCTGCTGGCCGCCCGCCGCGGGGCCGTCGAGGAGCGCGTACGCCGTGGCGAGCGCCTGGAGCTGGCCAGGGAGCTGCACGACGTCGTCGCCCACCACGTCACGTGCGTCGTGCTCCAGGCGCAGACCGCGCGGTTGCTGGCCCACAAGCAGCCGGAGCGGCTGGCGACCTCGCTGGCGGACATCGAGGTGGCCGGCTCCGACGCCCTGGCCGCCACCCGCCGCGTCGTCGGCCTGCTCCGCGACCCGGCCCGGGGCCTGCCCGCCCTTGAGGGCCTCGACGAGCTGGTCAGGCGCTTCGGCGGCCACGGACCCGCCGTACGGCTGCGGCTCCCCGACGACGAGGACACCTCGCTCTGGCCGCCCGAGGTGGCCACCACCGTCTACCGGATCGTCCAGGAGTCGCTGACCAACGTCTCCCGCCACGCCCCGCAGGCCCGCTCAGTCACGGTCACCGTCACGCGCGCCCGGGACTCGGTCACCGTCGCGGTCGCCGACGACGCCCCTCCCGCCCCGGCCCGTCGGCGCGGACGCGGCGGATACGGCCTGGTCGGAATGCGTGAGCGCGTCGAGGCCCTCGGCGGGACGCTGCGCGCCGGCCCGCGCCCCGGCGCCGGCTGGTCCGTGGTCGCCGCCCTCCCCGTGCCGGCACGGGAGCACCCATGAGCGGCATCACCGTCATGCTGGCCGACGACCAGGCGATGATCCGTGACTGCCTGCGCCTCATCCTGGAGGACCAGCCCGACATCAGCGTCGTCGCCGAGGCCGCCGACGGCGCCGAGGCGATCGCCCTGGCCCGCCGGCTGCGCCCCGACGTGTGCCTCGTGGACATCCAGATGCCCGGGCTCGACGGCATCGAGGTCACGCGGGCCCTCGCGGGGCCGGAGGTCGCCGACCCGCTGCGGGTGGTCGTCGTCACCACCTTCGACCTCGACGAGTACGTCTACGGCGCCCTGCGCGGCGGGGCCATCGGCTTCGTGCTGAAGGACGTCGGCCCCGACCTGCTCGTCGAGGCGGTCCGGGCCGCGAACGCCGGGGACGCCCTGATCTCCCCCTCGCTCACCCTCCGGTTGCTGCGCCACCTCACGGCCACCGCCGCCCCGGTCGCCCGCGCGCCCGCGCAGCCGCTGTCGGACCGGGAGTTCGAGGTCGTCCGGGCCGTCGCCAGGGGCCGCACCAACCAGGAGATCGCCGCCGAGCTCTTCATCTCGCTGAGCACCGTCAAGGGCCACGTGTCCGGCATCATGACGAAGCTGGGCCTGCGCAACCGGGTCGAGATCGTCGCCTGGGCCTGGGAGCACCGCCTGGTCGACTGAGCCGCTAGAGATCGGCGAGACCGCCTTGGGCCCGCAGCTCCCTGCGCGACGGGAGGCCGAGCTTGCGGAGCGCGCTGGAGATGTGGCTCTCCACGGTCCGCCTCGACAGGAACAGTTCGGTGGCGATCTCCTGGTTGGTCTTGCCCCCGGCGGCCAGCAGCGCCACCTCGCGTTCCCGTGACGACAGCGTCTGCCCGTGGGACGGCCGTCCGCCCCGCCACGGATAGGGGATCGGCACGCCGTTCTGCCGCATGATCCGGCTGATCCGGGCGAGGTCCCGGTCGGCGCCCATCCCCGCGTACAGGCGCAGCGCCGTTTCGAGCAGGGGCCCGCCGTCGCCCGTGCCGCGTTCGCAGCGCCATCGGCCCAGTCGCTCCGCCGCCTGGGCCTCCTCGTAGCGCAGCCCGGCCTCCTGGAGGGTGGTACGGGCCGCGTCGAGCAGTTCGTCGGCCTCCGCCGGGTCCTGGGAGACGACGGCGCGGGCGGTCAGGAGCGCCGCCCGCGCGATCGGGGCGTCGGCGCCTTCGAGGCCGGCGCCCAGCTCGTCCACGAGCTCGACGGTTCCGGCCGTCCTGCCTAGCGCCTCCACCAGGCACAGGACGGTCTCCGCGCCCCACACCCAGTTCCCCTTGGCCCGTACGAGGGAGAGGGCGGCGGTGGCGTGCGCGGCGGCGCCGGCGACGTCGTCCAGGGTCAGCAGGAGGCGGGAGAGCGTCATCTTGGCGGGGATGAGCGGCCAGACGGCGCCGGCCCGTTCGGCGATGGCGATCACCTCGCCCAGGCACGCCACGGCCTCCTCGGCCGGACCCGTCGCCGCCAGCAGCGCGCCGAGCAGCAGCCCCGCCTCCATCGACGCGGCCGGGAAGGCGGCCGTCCCCGAGCCAGGGGAGGCGGCCCAGCCGGGGGCGCCGCCCAGGCGGCGGACCCGGGTCTCCAGGCCGTCCCAGCGCCCCGCCGCCCGGTCGACCGCGGCCATCACCAGCTCCACGACCTCCGCGACCCGCAGATATTCGGCCTGGTCGGCCACCCGGCGCCCCTCCGCCAGCAGGGCCTCGGCACGCTCCAGGCATCCGATGTGCAGCGCGCCCTGGGCCCAGTTGAGGCAGGCGCAGGCGTGTTCCCGGGGCACGTCGCGGAGCCGGTCGTCGCGCAGCAGGTCGTCGATGAGCCGCCCGCTCCCCGGGTCCCCCTGCTCAAGCAGCAGGGACGCCCGCGCGATGCGTACCGCGATGTCCACGTCGGGGTCGCCGCTGCGGCGGGCGGCCTCCTCGGCCCCCGAAGGACTCCAGCCGAAGTACGGCGCGACGTAGGCGCCGGGCCTCGCCATCCACCGCCAAGGGCCCCAGCCGAGCGGGCCCGCTGCGGGCCTCCCATCCCCGAAGGACCCAGCCGAAGTGCGGCGCGACGCTAAACGCCCCGCCGTCCACCCCCGAAGGACCTCGGCCGAAGTGCGGCGGGGGGCGCGCTCACTGTCCCCAGGGACCGCCGGGCGACGTTTCGGGAGGAGCGGCAGCGGGTAAGGCCGTCGTTAATTTCTGAGCTGCCTGATTTTCAGGAGCCACAGATGCCCCGTGTCACGCTCACGCCGGCCGCCCGTGAAGCACTGCGCGACGACGAAGTGGTGTTCTTCGACTGGCACGTGACCGGCCTGTGCTGCGCCGACGCGGGAGAGTTCTCGGTCCGGCCGTTATCCCGCTCCCGCCTCCCACGGCGAGCGCGCCGGCTCGGCGACGAGGACGAGAAGGTGTACGCCCATCCGACCGCCTGGGTGCATCTCGCCGGACTCCCCGTCACGATCGACTGCCGCCCGCTGTGGCGCTGGCGGCGTTTCACGAGCGATCTGCCGCCGGACGCCGGACTGCGCTGTTGCCTGGGGCGACCTCTATATGGCCCTTCACATATGGGAGGTAACCGGTGAAGCTTCGTTCCATCATCATCTGGACGGCGGTCGCGCTCGTCGGGGCCGCGGGGTGGGCCGTGCTGGCCCTGTCCAGAGGGGAGAACGTCAACGCGGTCTGGCTGCTGGCCGCCGCGCTCGGTTCGTACGCCATCGCCTACCGGTTCTATGCCCGTTTCATCGTCCGCAAGGTGCTGGGCGCGGACGACCGCAGGGCCACCCCGGCCGAGCGGCTCGACAACGGCATCGACTACCAGCCGACCGACCGCCGGATCCTGTTCGGTCACCACTTCGCCGCCATCGCCGGGGCGGGACCGCTGGTGGGGCCCGTGCTGGCGGCCCAGATGGGCTACCTGCCCGGCACCATCTGGATCGTCGCGGGAGTGATCTTCGCCGGGGCCGTGCAGGACATGGTGATCCTGTTCTTCTCCATGCGGCGCAACGGCCGCAGCCTCGGTCAGATGGCCCGCGAGGAGATCGGGCCGATCGGCGGGGTGGCGGCGCTCGTCGCGGTCTTCGCCATCATGATCATCCTGCTCGCCGTGCTGGCGCTGGTCGTGGTCAACGCCCTGGCCAAGTCGCCGTGGGGCGTCTTCTCCATCGCCATGACCATCCCGATCGCCCTGTTCATGGGCTTCTACCTGCGGGTGATCAGGCCGGGCAAGGTCGTCGAGACCACCGTGATCGGGGTCGCGCTGCTGCTGCTGTCGATCGTGGCCGGCGGCTGGGTGCAGGAGTCGAGCTGGGCGCCGTTCTTCACGCTGAGCCCGTCCGCGCTGGCGCTGTGGCTCATCGCGTACGGGTTCGTCGCCGCGGTGTTACCCGTCTGGATGCTGCTCGCGCCGCGCGACTACCTGTCGACGTTCATGAAGATCGGCACCATCGTGCTGATCGCGATCGGGATCGCCGTCACGATGCCCACGCTCAAGACGACGGCGTTCACGGACTTCGCGTTCAACGGCAAGGGCCCGGTGTTCGCCGGGTCGCTGTTCCCGTTCGTGTTCATCATCATCGCGTGCGGCGCGCTGTCGGGGTTCCACTCGCTGATCTCGTCCGGCACCACGCCCAAGATGATCCAGAAGGAGACCCAGGTCCGGATGATCGGGTACGGCTCCATGCTGATGGAGTCGTTCGTGGCCGTCATGGCCATCACCGCGGCCTGCGTCCTGTCCCCCGGGCTCTACTTCGCGATGAACTCCCCGGCCGGCGTCGTCGGGGCCACCGTGCAGAGCGCCTCGCAGGCGGTCACGAACATGGGCTTCGTGATCACGCCTGAGCAGTTGCAGGCCGCGGCGGCGGCCGTACAGGAGCAGACCCTGATCGCCCGGACGGGCGGCGCGCCCACGCTGGCAGTGGGGATCTCGCAGATCTTCTCCGGGTTCATCGGCGGGGCGGGGCTGCAGGCGTTCTGGTACCACTTCGCGATCATGTTCGAGGCGCTGTTCATCCTCACGACGGTCGACGCGGGCACCCGGGTGGGGCGGTTCATGCTGCAGGACACGCTGGGCAACCTGTGGAGGCCGATCGCCAGGGTGAGCTGGTGGCCGGGGCTGGTGGCGGCCAGCGCCGTCGTCGTGGCTGCCTGGGGATACTTCCTGTACGTGGGCGTCAACGACCCGCTGGGCGGGATCAACCAGCTGTTCCCGCTCTTCGGCATCGCCAACCAGTTGCTCGCCGCGGTGGCGCTCACGGTCGCCACGACGTTGCTGATCAAGAGCGGCCGGCTGAAGTGGGCCTGGGTGACGGGGGTGCCGCTGGCCTGGGACGCGGCCGTCACGCTGACGGCCAGCTACCAGAAGGTGTTCTCCCCCGACCCCACGCTCGGCTTCTTCGCCCAGCGCGACCGCTACCAGACGGCGCTGGACCAGGGGAAGCTGCTCGCGCCGGCCAAGACCCAGGACGCGATGGAGCAGATCGTGCTCAACTCCACCGTGGACGGGATCCTGGCGGCGCTGTTCGCGGTCCTGATCGTCATCGTGATCCTCGACGCGCTGCGCGTGTGGGTGAAGGCGGTCAGGTCGCGTGAGCCGCTGCCGACCACGGAGGCGCCGTTCGAGGAGTCGAAGATCCTCGCGCCCGCCGGCCTGATCCCCACCCGCGAGGAACGGGAGACGATGGCCAGGTCCGCCCCCTAGAAAGCCCCTCAGAAGGCGTCGATGACGCGGCTCAACGTGGCGTTCAGCTCGGCGAGGCCGTCCTCGCCGAGCAGGGCCGCCAGGCGTCGTTCGACGCCGTCGATCGCGGTGTAGCCGACCCTCAGCGCCTCGTCGCCGCGCTCGGTGAACTCGATGAGCTTGGCGCGGCGGTCGGCCGGATCGGGCACCCGGCGCAGGTAGCCCAGCTCCTCCAGGTCGTCGACCAGCGCCCCCATCGCCTGCGGGGTCATCTGCGCCTTCTCCGCGAGCCTGCTCAGCCGGATGCCGTCGTGCTCCATGTGGAAGAACACCGCCGAGTGCGCGGGCCGGACGCGGTCGTCGTACGTCCTGCCCACGTCGAGCACGACGTCCTGCAGGCGCAGGTACGCCTCGTAGAGCAGGGCTATGACGTGCGGTGGATGTGTGGCGGCCAAGCCCCTTCTCCAATTACTCAGGAAGCCTTATATTAAGGCCACCTTAGCAACTGGGGGAGTGCGATGAACCAGGAAGACATCTGGGCCGCCCTCGAGATCGAGCGGCGCGGCGTGGCCGACCTGCTCGGCTCGCTGCCCGCGGACGACTGGGAGCGGCCGTCGCTCTGCGAGGGCTGGCGGGTTCGCGACGTGGCCGCCCACCTCGCGCTCGCGACCAGGGTGAGCGTCCCTCGGGCGATGGTGGACTTCGTCCGGGCTCGCGGGAGCTTCGATCGCGCCGTCCACGACACGGCGGTACGTCACGCCAGGCTGCCGACCGGCGAGATCGTCGCGCAGGTGCGCGAGTCGGCCACCTCGCACCGCCGGGCGCCGACGACCAAGCCGCTCGACCCGCTCTTCGACGTGCTGGTCCACGCCCAGGACATCGCCGTGCCGCTCGGCCTCGACCGGGCCATGCCGCTGGAGGCGGCCCGCGCCTGCGCCGTGCACATCTGGGAGCGCGGCTTCCCCTTCCATCCGCAGCGGCGCCTGCGCGGGCTCCGGCTCGTGGCCACGGACGTGGACTGGTCGGCGGGCGAAGGAGACGTGGTCGAAGGGCCCGTACAGGCGCTGCTCCTGCTGCTCAGCGGGCGGCGGGCCGCGCTGCCCAGCCTGCGAGGAGCTGGTACGGCGCGCCTATAGGCGCAGCTCGGGCGGGAATCCGGTCCACCTGAGCTCGGGCGGCAGGTGTTCCATGTCGTTGAAGAAGAGCACGGAGAACGGGCGGTCGGACGCGTACCGGATGACGGTCAGGGCGGCGTTGCAGTGGTTGAGCCCGAGCCAGCGCCAGCCGGGGGCGTCCAGGGCCTCGCGGACGAGCCAGCCGATCAGGAAGTTGTGCGTGACGACGAGCTCGTGGCGCGTCTCCTCCACCGGACCCGTGAACAGCTCCTCGGCCTGGCGGGCGAGCCGCGCGCCGCCGTCCTCCGGGAACTGGGCGAGGAAGCCGAGCAACCGGTCCGCGTGCTCCGGGGGCAGCTCTTCCTTCGGCGGCACGTACGGGACGTAGTCCCCGGCCGCCTCCGAGACGCGCACGGGCACACCGGGAAGGTGCTCGGCGATCAGGCGCGCGGTCTGGGCGGCCCTCGGGAGCGGGCCGTGGTGGACGGCGGAGAGGGGGACATCCTTCAGCCGCTCGCCGAGCAGCGCGGCCTGGCGCCGGCCGTTCGCGGTCAGGCCGGTCTCGTCCGGCGTGGCCTCGCCGTGGCGGGTGAGGTAGAGGTAGCGAGTCATCGGGCTCCAGTTGTTGACCTCGGACGCACGTCATGGGCATCGTAGGTCGGGTGGCCGGCGATGAGACACGTGACGGGGTGGCGCTCACCAACCTCGACCAGCCCCTGTTCGACGGGGCAGGTGCGACCAAGCGCGACCTGGTCGACTACCTCGACGCGGTCAGCGACCGGATCATCCCCGTCCTGCGTGACCGGGCGCTCTCGGTCATCCGCGTACGGCCGGGGCAGGAGCCGTTCATGCAGAAGAACCTGCCCAAGTACGCCCCCGAATGGGTGCAGTCGGTCTCCGTGTGGGCCGAGGCGTCACGCAGGCAGGTGACGTACGCGCTCTGCAACGACCGCAGGACGCTGCTCTGGTTCGCCAACCAGCGGGCGGTGGAGTATCACCCGGGGCTGTTCGTGGGCTCTCATCCCACCCACATGATCCTCGACCTCGACCCGCCCGACGGCAGCGACTCCTTCGAGCTGGCCGTGCGCGGGGCCTTCCTGGTGCGCCAGGCCCTGGACGACGCCGGGCTGGCGGGCGCGGTGAAGACCAGCGGGGCGAAGGGCGTGCACGTGTTCGTGCCCGTGGCCGAGGGGACGGGCATGGAGGACCTGGCCGCGGCCACGCGCGCGCTGGCGGCCCGGGCCGAGCGGGTGGACCCGGCGCTGGCGACCACGGCGTTCATCCGGGAGGACCGCGCGGGCAAGGTGTTCATCGACTCGACCAGGGCGGGCGGGGCCACGGTGGCGGCCGCCTACAGCCCTCGCGTACGCCCCGGCGCGCCCGTGTCGTTCCCCGTGGCGTGGGAGTCGCTCGATCAGGTCGTGCCCTCCGACTTCACCGTGCACACGGCGGCCGGGCTGCTCAAGGACGCGGACCCGTGGGCCGAGTCCATGCCCGAGCCGCAGCGGCTGCCCGCCGACCTGGTCGAGGAGGGGCACACGATCCCGGTCGCCCGCGTACAGGCGATGCACGAGGGCAAGCGGCGCGCCCGCGCCCGCCGCGCCGAGTGACCCTAACCGGATATGTCCGGATATTGACGCCCTAGTGGGCCTTCTCAGTGATCCTCTGCCGGGTTACGTTCACGTGGCGGCTCGGGGGAATCATCGCATTCGTCCACCAGGGGAACCCTTATGCGTCGAATCGCCATCGCACTGATCACCGCACTGGCCCTACCACTGGCTCTGACCACCCCGGCCAACGCCGGCGGCCTTGACGACCTCTTCGCCAAGTTGCTCGTCAAGCAGGTGAAGGGCCCGAACGCCAAGAAGCACCTCGACGCCCTGCAGGCCATTGCCGACGCCAACGGCGGCAACCGCGCCGCGGGCACACCCGGCTACGACGCCTCTCGCGACTACGTGGCGGGCAAACTACGCAAGGCCGGATACAAGGTCACACTCCAGCCGATCAACTTCGTCGAGAGCTGGACCGAGAACTCCCCGCCCACGCTCAACCTCACCGCGCCGAGCTCGAAGACGTACGTGCCGAACGAGGATTTCTTCTCCTTCGAGCCCTCCCCCGCGGGTGACGTGACCGCGCAGGTCCAGGCCGTGGACCTGACCCTGCCGCCGACCCCGACGCCCACCTCGACCAGCGGCTGTGAGGCGTCCGACTTCGCCGGGTTCGTGGCCGGCCGGATCGCGCTCATCCAGCGCGGCACGTGCGCCTTCGCCCTGAAGATCCGCAACGCGGGCCGCGCCGGGGCGTCCGGGATCATCGTGTTCAACGAGGGCCAGCCGGGCCGGACCGACGCGTTCCCGCTCGACATCGGCGAGTGGCGGGCCGGGGTCCCGATGGTCTTCGCCGACTTCGCGGTCGGCAACGAGCTGGCGGCCGCGGCCGGGACGACCGTGCGGCTCAAGGTGGACTCCACCCTCGTGCTCGGCACCAACGACAACGTGATCGCGGAGTCGCGCTTCGGCGACCCGCGCAACGTGGTGATGGTCGGCGCCCACCTCGACAGCGTGCCCGCCGGTCCCGGCATCAACGACAACGGCTCGGGCTCCGCGTCCATCCTGGAGATCGCCGAGGAGATGGCGCTCTACCCGGTGAAGAACAAGGTCCGCTTCGGCTTCTGGGCGGGCGAGGAGATCGGGCTGCTCGGGTCGGACCAGTACGTCGCGTCGCTGTCGGAGACGCAGCGCGACCGGATCCGGGTCTACCTGAACTTCGACATGGTGGCCTCGCCCAACTACGCGTACAAGCTGTATGACGGGGACAACTCCGACAACGAGGGCTCCCCGGCCGGTCCGCCCGGATCCGCCCAGATCGAGAAGCAGCTTGAAGCCTTCTACGGCTCGCGCAACCTGCCCACCGTCGGCACCGACTTCGACGGGCGCTCCGACTACGGCCCGTTCATCGACGTCGGCATCCCGGCGGGCGGGATCTTCACGGGCGCCGAGGGCATCAAGACGGCCGAGGAGGCGGCGCTGTTCGGCGGCACGGCGGGGGTCGCGTACGACGCCTGCTACCACCAGGCGTGCGACACGATCGCCAACATCAACGACACCGCGCTGGACGTGGACCTGGACGCGATCGCGGACTCCGTCGCCCGCTTCGCCTTCGACCTGCGCTCCATCCCGCCGCGCACCGCCCCCGCGGCAGCGGCGCCCCTGGCCGCCAAGACGGCGGCCTGACGGCTCCACACCGGGTGGGCAGCACCTCTGCCCACCCGGGCACCACCTTGGCACCACCTTGGCACCACAGCACCATCTCGGGATCTTCCACCCTCGACCTCGGATGGAGGCGCCGCAATGCGATCGATCATCGTCGCGGCAACAGCGTTATCCCTGGCCATCGCCGCCCTGACGGGCGTGCCGGCCCAGGCGGCAGCAGCCCCGAACATCTCCCTCACCAACGTCAAGGCCCACCTCACCCAGCTCCAGTCCATCGCCACCGCCAACGGCGGCAACCGGGCACACGGCCGCCCGGGTTACCTGGCCTCCGCGAACTACGTACGCGGACAACTGGACGCCGCAGGCTTCACCACCACGCTCCAGTCGTTCACCTACAACGGCGCCACCGGCTACAACGTGATCGCCGACTGGCCTGGCGGTGACCCCAACGACATCCTCATGGTCGGCGCGCACCTCGACAGCGTCACCGCCGGTCCCGGCATCAACGACAACGGCTCGGGCAGCGCGTCCATCCTGGAGACCGCGCTCGAGGTGTCGCGCCAGGCGCTCCAGCCGTCCAAGCACCTGCGCTTCGCCTGGTGGGGCGCGGAGGAGCTGGGGCTGCGCGGGTCACAGTTCTACGTGAACAACCTGCCGGCCGCGGACCGGGCGCGGATCAAGGGGTACCTGAACTTCGACATGGTCGGCTCCCCGAACCCCGGATACTTCCTCTACGACGGCGACAACTCGGACGGCACCGGCTCAGGTCCCGGCCCGGCCGGGTCCGCGGAGCTGGAGAAGGTCCTCCAGGACTACTTCACGTCGATCGGCGTGCCGACCCGGGGCACCGACTTCGACGGCCGCTCCGACTACGGCCCGTTCATCGCGGTCGGCATCCCGGCGGGCGGCACGTTCACGGGCGCGGAGGGCATCAAGAGCTCGGCCCAGGCCACGCTGTGGGGCGGCACCGCGGGGCAGGCGTTCGACGTCTGCTACCACCGCTCCTGCGACACCTCGTCCAACATCAACGACACCGCGCTTGACCGGAACGCCGACGCGATCGCGTACTCGGTGTGGACGATCGCCACCGCCGTACCGCCCGTCGTGGTCTGGCAGGACACGTTCGAGACCGCCACGGGCTGGACGGTCAACCCGTCGAGCACCGACACCGCCACCACCGGACAGTGGGAGCGCGGCGACCCCGAGGCCACCACCTCCAGCGGCGCCAAGCAGCTCGGCACCACGGTCAGCGGCACGAACGACCTGGTCACGGGCCGCCTGGCAGGCTCGGCCGCCGGTGACTTCGACATCGACGGCGGCGTCACCTCGATCCAGTCGCCCCCGATCACGCTCCCGTCCACGGGTCCGCTGAACCTGTCGTTCTCGTGGTACCTGGCGCACGGCTCGAACGCCTCCAGCGCCGACTACTTCCGGGTCCGCGTGGTCGGCAGCACCACCACGACGGTCCTGAACCAGGCGGGCGCCGCGTCCAACCGCAACGGCGCCTGGACCACGGCCACGGCCGGCCTGAACGCGTTCGCGGGCCAGACGGTCCGCATCCTCATCGACGCCGCCGACGCCTCGGGCGCCTCCCTGGTGGAGGCCGGCGTGGACGACGTCAAGATCACCCGCTAACCACTCGGAGGGCCGGGCCCGTTGCGGCCCGGCCCTCCTCGGATCAGGCGGCAGTCCGGTCTGTACGCAACGCCGCCATGACCTTCTCCGGCTCATCGGCGAAGAACCGGATCGAGGTGGCCTCCCCGCGCCGACCGAACGGGCGCACGAAGGCGACCGGCTCGGTCAGCTCGACCGTCATGTTCGTCTGCGAGGAGACCGCCACGCTGAGCCGCCCGTCCTTGACGGTGACCATGCTGCTCTCGTTGTAGTTGCGACTGGTCCGCACGGCGGCGATCCGCTCAACGGGTACGCGTACGTCGACGTACACGCCGAACCGGATGCGCAGCTCGTCCGAGGTGATGACATGCGGCCTGGTGGCACAGGCGGCGGCCAGCATGACCCCGAACAGCAGCCCGTACACGTCGCCGATCAGCACCGTGAACCGCAGCCACGGCGGCACGTCGAGCGCGACCAGCAGCAGATCGACCACCACGGTCTCGACCGCCATCGCGAACAGCATCAGCGACAGCATGAACGTCTGCGCCTTCGCGTACGTCACGACGGTCGCCCCCTCCGGCACGCCATCACGGCGCCGGACGATCCACTGCCCGATGGCCAGCAGGCCTTTCAGCTCGAACACCACGATCCGCAGCGCGGCTCTGACCATCGGTCCCCCACTCTCGGCTCTCTCGGCGCGGTCGCCCCCGATTAGACACGTTGACGTCGCGTCAAGGTCAACCCGAGGCGTCCGCGTCAGGCGCCCGGGGCGGCGACGGCGTCGGCTGGGAGGCGGCGGGAGAGGCGCAGGAGGGTGACGCCGGCCAGCGCGAGCAGGACGGTGAGCGTGCCCCACAGCAGCCAGGGCGCGGCGCCCAGCAGGGCCGAGAAGGCGGCCGGGGCGACGACGTTGCCGATGGCCCAGGTCTGCTGGTGGATCGCCAGGTAGCGGCCGCGGAGGGCGGCCGGCGCCGCCGCCGCGGCCAGGGCCCATGACGGGGTGGCGTGCATCAGCTCACCCGCCGTGAAGACGAGGGTGGCCGCCACCAGGGCGATGACGCGCGGCGGTCCGGGGGGAAAGGCGGCCGCCGCGGCGTACGCGACGCACGACACGATCAGGACCGCCCCGCCGAGGGCCATGGCATGGGTACGGCGGGCGGCGCGCTGCCGTCGCCGCACCGCGAGCTGGCCCACCGCCACCAGGATCGTGTTGAGCGTGTACAGCAGGCCCAGCAGCCAGGCGGGGGCTCCGAGCACCGTGACGGCGTACACCGGCAGCGCGACCGGAAGGACCAGGCGCGTCAGCGTGAACGCCTGCTCGGCGGCCACCAGCCCGAGGAACGGCCGGTCCGCCAGCACCCGCCGGTACCCGCCCGGCTCCGGGGTCGCCGGCTCCACCGGTGCGCGCCGCCCCGACAGGACCAGGCACGCGCTGGCCACGACGAAGCTGGCCGCGTTGACCGACGCGATGATCACGAAGCCGGTCGTGCCGCCCAGCGACACCACCCCGGCCGACAGCAGCCCGCCCAGGCCGAACGCGACGTTCCTGGCGGTCGACATCAGCGCGTACAGCCGGTCCCGGTCCGCGCCCGTGGCCAGGACCGAGATGTAGCCGCCGGAGGCGGGATAGTAGGCCCGATCTCCGAACGCGACCACCGCGGCGACCACGATCAGCGCGGCGAAGCCGTCCACGAACGGGTACGCGGCGAAGCCGAGCCCGCGCAGCACGTACGTACCCATCAGCACCCGCCGCGCGTCGAACCGGTCGATGAGCACGCCGGCCACCGGATTGGCGGCCAGCCCCACCGCGGCCGCCGCCGTCACCCCCAGCCCGACCACGGTCATGGGCAGGCCGGTGACCCGGTGGATGAACAGCAAGGTGAGCGGGTAGTACAGGCCGCTGCCCAGGGCGTCCACGAACATCCCGACGAGAAACGGCCGCACGCCCGACTGGCGCTGCGCGAAGGCGATCGACATGTCGAGGAGTATCAGCACGCGCGAGGGCCGTCCCGGATCGGTCGCCGGTCCTAGACGTTCTACATCAATAGTCCTAGCCCTCCCTGGACCCTTGCGTTCGTGTTCGCACGATCCACGTAAAAGGCCAGGTCAGGAACCGTACGACACGCTCTTTTGGTGAATGGGGCCTATCGCTCGCGGGTATCGCTCGCATGCATCTCCGGCAACACCACCATGCCTGAAAGGGAATCAGATGACCCAGACCGCAGAGCGTACCGAGACGACTGAGCGCGAAACCGAGGAGCGGGAGGCGTTCGAGCAGCTGATGTTCGCCGCACTCGCGACCCGCCGCGAGGAGACCACCGAGGTGGGCATCGAGCACCCGCTCCTCCTCGCCATGCTCATGCGCCGCCGCAGAGAAGGCGGAACGAGCATGATCGAGCACCCCCTCCTGCTCGCCATGCTCATGCGCGGCCGCCGCACAGAAGGCGAAGAAAGCGGCATCGAGCACCCGCTCCTCCTCGCCGCGCTCATGCGCCGCCGCAGAGAAGGCGGAACGAGCATGATCGAGCACCCCCTCCTGCTCGCCATGCTCATGCGCGGCCGCCGCACAGAAGGCGAAGAAAGCGGCATCGAGCACCCGCTCCTCCTCGCCGCGCTCATGCGCCGCCGCAAGGAAAGCGGAACGAACATCATCGAAAACCCCCTCCTGCTCGCCGCGCTCATGCGCCGCCGTACAGAAGGCGGCGAAGAAGGCGGCATCGAACAGCCGCTGATGCTGGCCGCCCTTGCGTCCCGATAACCGCGCCCGCTGGACCGCAGGGAAGAACGCCGTCTCCCGGTTTCCCGGCAAGGGGAACCGGGGGGCGGCTCACACCGACCGTAAAGGAGCACCTCATGGCGCCGGAGCAAACCGGTAACTCATCCGAGCACAACCCTCTGGAGTCCATGATCGACGACCTCATCCGCGACATCCTCAGCGAGTCCGGCCAGACCACCAAAGCCCGCGCACGCGGTGTGGATCCCATGGCGAGCCTGATCGAATCGGCCCTGTCGTCGACATCGCGTACGGCGTCGAAGGCCTCGCCGATGGAAAGGATCCTGCTCACGCAGGTGTTGTCGTCCGCGCTGGCGGACGCTCTCGCGCCCGCGCTGGCAGAGGTCCTGGCACCCGAGATCATGAAGGCTTTGGAGCATCATCTCTCTCCCAGCCCGACCGGGGGCGCGGCTTCGACGCGCGCCTCTGCCAAAGGAGGAACGGCGAGCAGAAGAAAGACGTGAATCTCCGGCCGCGGCGACAGGGCCCGGCCGCCGTCCGGCAGCAGTCCGGCGACGGCGGCCGGGCCCTGCTGTCTGACGGCCCGGGGCACGCGCCCGAAATCAGGACCCAGGCGGCTTATGGCGCGTGCTGATCAGATGGAATCATCGGCGCATGAACGCTGACGTCATCGTCGTCGGAGCCGGGCTGGCCGGCCTGGTGGCGACCTGCGAACTGACCTCCCGGGGCAAGAAGGTCGCCGTGGTCGACCAGGAGAACGCCGCCAACCTGGGCGGCCAGGCCTTCTGGTCGTTCGGGGGCCTGTTCCTGGTCGACTCCCCGCAGCAGCGGCGGATGGGCGTGAAGGACTCCTTCGAGCTGGCCTGGAACGACTGGCAGGGCAGCGCCCAGTTCGACCGCCTGGAGGACGAGGACTCCTGGGCCGTGCGGTGGGCGCGGGCCTACGTCGAGTTCGCCGCCGGGGAGAAGCGGGCCTGGCTCGACGGCCTGGGCATCAGGTTCCTGCCCACGGTCGGCTGGGCGGAGCGGGGCGACCTGCGCGCGGACGGTCACGGCAACTCCGTGCCGCGCTTCCACGTCACCTGGGGGACGGGGCCGGGCGTGCTGAAGCCGTTCGTCCGCATGGTCCGGCAGGCGGCCGACAGCGGGCTGGTCACCTTCCACCACCGCCACCAGGTGGACGAACTGATCGTCAGCGGCGGAGCCGTACAGGGCGTGCGTGGCACGCTGCTGGCCGAGGACGACTCGCCGCGAGGAGTGGCCTCCAACCGCGACAAGATCGGCGAGTTCGAGCTGACGGCACCGGCGGTGATCATCACCAGCGGCGGCATCGGCGGCAACCACGACCTGGTGCGCCGCTACTGGCCGGAGCGGATGGGCAGCGCGCCGGAGAGCATGGTCACGGGCGTGCCGGCGTACGTGGACGGCCGGATGCTCGACATCAGCGCCGAGGCCGGGGTACGGCTGGTCAACCGCGACCGCATGTGGCACTACACGGAGGGCCTGCGCAACTGGGACCCGATCTGGCCGGGCCACGGCATCCGGATCCTGCCCGGCCCCTCCTCCATGTGGTTCGACGCGCTGGGGCAGCGGCTGCCCGACCCCTGCCTGCCCGGCTACGACACGCTGAGCACGCTGCGGCACCTGCGTGGCACCGGCCACGACCACTCCTGGTTCGTGCTCACCCAGAAGATCATCGAGAAGGAGTTCGCGCTGTCGGGCTCCGAGCAGAACCCCGACATCACCGGCAACGACCGCAAGGCGTTCCTCCGGGAGCGCCTCCTCGGGAAGGGCGCGCCCGCCCCGGTGGAGGCGTTCAAGCGCAACGGCGCCGACTTCGTCGTGGCCGGCAGCCTGGACGAGTTGGTCGCCAAGATGAACCAGCTGACGCTCGAACCCCTGCTCGACGCCGACCTCGTGCGCCGCCAGATCGAGGCGCGCGACCTGCAGGTGGCCAACCCGTTCAGCAAGGACTCCCAGATCCAGGGCATCCGCAACGCCCGCCGCTACCTCGGCGACAAGCTGGGCCGGACCGTCGCCCCGCACCGGATCCTCGATCCCGCCGCCGGGCCGCTGATCGGGGTCATGCTCCACGTGCTCACGCGCAAGACGCTCGGCGGCATCCAGACCGACCTCGACTCCCGCGCCCTGGGGCCGTCCGGCGAGCCCGTCGACGGCCTGTTCGCGGCGGGCGAGATCGCGGGCTTCGGCGGTGGCGGCGTCCACGGCTACAACGCCCTCGAAGGCACCTTCCTCGGCGGCTGCCTCTTCTCCGGCCGCCAGGCCGGCCGCGCCGCGGCCCGGTGACCTATTTCCACAGATAGTCGTAACGTGGCGAGGCCCGGCCGACGAGGACGCCGCCGTCGCGGACCTGCCACTCCTGCTGCCCCTCGACCTCGTGGAACACGAGGAAGAGGCCACAGACGCGGTCACCGTCCGCGTCCGCGGGCAGAGCGGCGATCTGACGGATCCGCGCGAGAACCTCGTCGGCGTCGCTCTCGCGGACGGCACGCGCGTAGCAGGCGGCGTCGAGCCAGCCCCCTTCGGGGAAGGCCCAGCCCTCCGTCTCGCCCTGCCGGATGATCCGCTCCGCTTCGGATCGTTGACCCGAGAACTCCAGCCAGCCGCGTATGTAGACCAACGTGCTCATAACGACATGATGGCTTGCGGGAAGTCGAGACCATTTGTCGGAATTGGCTGCGGCGGTCACCTCTCGGGAGGCAGACTGTTGCCGCGGCCATCACGAGCCTTCCTTCGTTCTCTGACGAGAGCCCGCGGAGGAGGCCGGGGTGGCCGTCACCATTTCCGGATGATCATTGCGCCTGGCTCAGCAGCCGGGCCTCCAGCTCCGGGGCGAGGCCGACGCTCGGCCGGTCCGGGCGCATCGGGGGCCGGCCGCCGATGCTCTGGAGCCACTCCCACGTGTCGGCCACCGTCTCCTCCAGCGGACGGCAGCGCAGGCCCGCCGCCACCGCCTTGGACACGTCGCCCCCGTGCATGAAGTCGTGGTCCTCGCCCACCAGCCAGATCGGCAGGTCCGTCCACGGCTGCACGCCCGCCGCCAGGATCTGCTCGGCCGCCAGCCAGCGCAGCTCGGCGTCCGATCCGGTCACCTTGACGCAGGTCTCCAGGAGCTGCCTCATCGTCGCGAATCCCGGCGGGCTCACCACGTCATAGGCCCCGCCGAGCCCGCGCTCGGCCGCCGCCAGGCACCAGAGGGCCAGGTCGCGGGTGTCGATGTACTGCAGGCCGAGGTCGCGCGGCTCCGGGGCGAGCACCGGGCCGCCGCGGGCGATCCGGCTCAGCCACCAGGGCAGGCGTCCGATGTTCTCGTGCGGGCCCAGGATCAGGCCCGCGCGGGCCAGCAGCGCCCGGTCACCGAACGCCGCGACCGCCCCGAGCTCCGCCCCCGCCTTGTTCTTGGCGTAGTCGCCGTCGCCGTCGTCCGCCGCCACCGCCACGACGGGGGCGCTCTCGTCCGCGCCGAACGGCACCGGCGGCGCGTACACCGACCGGCTCGACACGTAGACGTAATGGCCGGCCCGGCCGGCCAGGAGCGACGCGGCCGCACCGACCGCGGCCCGCGCCCACGACCAGGTGTCGACCACCACGTCCCACTCCCCGCGCTCCAGCGCCGCCAGCCCGCCCGGGGCCGTCCGGTCGCCGCGCAGCGCCGTCACGCCGGCCCTCGGCTCGTGGGTGCCGCGGTTGAACGTCGTCACCTCCCAGCCCAGCGCCACCGCCTCGTCGACGAACGCCCGCCCCACGAACTCCGTGCCGCCCAGCACCAAAAGTTTCATGGCATCCAACATGGCCCGCCGGGTCCAGGCGCGCTAGGTGTGCACGCCCTCAGCGGAATCGCCACCAGCGAAAGCCCAGGTTGCGCCGGTGGCGTCGGCCGTGCGCGGGTAAATGTCACAGACAGTGATGCAGTTGGGACGGGATGGGATGGTGAGACGGCTGTTTCCACGCTCGATCCGCGCACGCCTGACCACGGTCGCGACCTTGATAGCGGCCCTGGTCTTCATCGCGACCGCCGCCATCACGCTCGCCACCGTGCCCGACAACCTGCGGAACATGGTCCAGACGAGGGTCGAGCTGGCCGTACGGCGGGTCGCCGCCGAGGCGCGCACGGGACACCTGCCCCGGGTGCTGGAGACGCCGTCACGCGTTCACTTCCTCCAGGTGGTCTCGGCGGACGGCAGGCTGCTCGCGAGCAGCCCCGGACCGGCCCAGAGCCTGTGGCTGCCGGATCTCAAGCCCGCCTGGCCCAACACCGTCCGCTACGCCGAGCGCACCGTGTCCCGCAACCCCGACGAGCCCGAGACCCACTACCTCGTCATGGCCCTGCTGGCGTGGACCCCTCAGGGCACTGTGACGGTCTACGGGGCGTCCTCGCTGACCGACGTGGACCGTGCCCTCAACTGGATATATGTCCTGGTGTTCATTGGCACTCCGCTCATCCTGGTGAGCGTGGCGGGCATCACCTGGATCACGGTCGGGTCCGCGTTGCGCCCCGTGGAACGCATCCGTGCGGAAATGGCCGAGATCACCGGCCAGGACCTCAGCAGGCGCGTGCCCGTGCCCGACACCGGCGACGAGATCACCGACCTGGCCACCACCACCAACGACACCCTCGACCGCCTCGAGCGCTCCGCCGAGACCCAGCGCCGCTTCGTCGCCGACGCCTCCCACGAGCTGCGCAGCCCCATCTCCGCCCTGCGCGCCCAGCTGGAGCTGGCCAACGCCTACCCCGACGAGACGGACTGGCAGGCCACCGGCGAGCAGGCGCTGGCCGCCGCCGACCGCCTGACCGGCATCATCGACGAGTTGCTGATGCTGGCCCGGCTGGACGCCGGCGCGGTCAGCGAGCGCCGCGTGGTTGACCTGGTCCGCGTGGCCGAGGACCAGATCCGCCGCCGTGCGGGCAGCCGGGTGCCCATCCTCCCCGACCTGTGCGTCTCGGCCCCGGTCTACGGCTCGCCCATGCAGCTCGACCGCCTCCTGACCAACCTGCTCGACAACGCCACCCGGCACGCCGCCACCCGGATCGACCTGGAAGTGGCCGTGGAAGGCGGCAAGGTGATCGTCACGGTGACCGACGACGGCGACGGCATCCCACCGCAGGACCGGGAACGCGTCTTCGAACGCTTCACCCGCCTGGCCCCCGCCAGGGCCAAGGACAAGGGCGGCAGCGGCCTGGGCCTGGCCCTCTCACGCGACATCGCCGCGGCCCACTGCGGCACCCTCACCCTCGCCGATCACTCCCCCGGGGCCCGCTTCGTGGTCACCCTCCCCCTTTACGGGGAGCCCTGATCTGACGCGGCCTGCCGTAGGCTCGCGCCCATGGATCTGCGCCAGCTCGCCGCCGAGATCGAACCCATTTCCAGCCGGTACGCGGACAAGCTCGGGATCGAGCGCGACGACACCTGGTTCCTGCTCAAGCTCCAGGAGGAGATCGGCGAGCTGACCCAGGCGTTCCTCATGCGCTCGGGCCGCGCCAGGACCAAGGGTCGCACGGCGGACGAGCTGGACGCGGGCTTCCGGGAGGAGCTGGCCGACGTGCTGTGCCACGTGGTCCTCATGGCCCACCATCATGGGGTGGACCTGGAGGAGGAGGTGGCGCGTAAGTGGCTGGCGTGGAAGGTCTGATGGGGGCGCCGTTGCGGCGGCCGGCCCCGTGCGGGTCAGCGGGCGTCGCCCTGGAGGCCCTCAGCCACGGGCGGCGGGTGGTGCCGGCCGTGCTTTGCCGTACGGGATGAAAAAGCGCCACGTGCGGCGGGAAGGACCCCGAGCGAAGAGCGCCACGTGCGGCGGGAAAAGGGGCGGCCCGCCCGAGAGGAAACGGGCGGGCCGGAGGGAAAGAGGCGTCAGCCGACGGCGGTGATCCGGTTGACGGCCGGCGGGGCGATGGGGTTGTCCTTGCCGAGGCGGTCGACGAAGGCGTCGATGTCCAGCGGCCCGCTCCACAGGTCGGTGCCGTCCTTGAAGGCGGCGAAGGCGTCACCGCCGCCCACGAGGAAGTTGTTCGCGGCGACCCGGATCGACTGCGTGTCCGTCACCGGCACCCCGTCGATCTTCATGTCCGACACCTTGGAGCCCCAGGCGGCGCCGCGACTGTAGGTGTAGGTGAAGTTCGACGACGGCTGCAGGATCTTGGTGAACGGCTGGTTGTTGGGCCCGCCGGTGAACTGCTGCTCGAGCACCGTCTTGAGCTGGGCACCCGTCAGCGTGACGACCTGCATGAGGTTGTTGAACGGCTGCACGGTGAACGCCTCGCCGTACGTGACGACGCCGTCGCCCTCGTTCGCCGGGGAGGTCGCGTACGTCAGGGAAGCCCGCACGCCGCCCGGGTTCATCAGGGCGATCTGGGCGTTGCCGCCGGTCTTCGTGGCGGCCAGCTGGCCGTCGGCGATCAGGTCGCCGAGGGCGGACTCGCCGGAGGGCGCGGCCGTGTTCGTGATGTCGGCGGTGATTTTGCCGACGGCCTTGTTGGCGACAGGCGCGACGCGGTCCTTCCACGTCTGCACGAAAGTCGAAATTTCGGGATCCGGGGTAACTGTCCGGGTCACGACGTGGTTGTCGGCGACGATCGAGGCCCGGTCGATGTCCCGCGTCTTGACGTTCACGTTCAGGTCCACCTGCGTGATGACCCGCCCGAACGAGCCGCCCTGCGAGTAGACGCGGTCGTTGCCCGCCGGGTCCTTGACCTTGCACAGGTACGCCTGGTGGGAGTGCCCGCTGAGCACGATGTCGATCTCCGGGTCCACCTGCGTGGCGATGCGGTTGCCCGCCCCCGGGATGGCGCTGCACGCGTCGGGCGACTGGCCCGCGTTCACCTGGTCACCCTCGTGCACCAGTACGACCTGCGCCTTCACCCCGACGAGCTTGAGCAGCTTCGAGGCGACGTTCGCGGCCTTCACCTCGTCCACGAACTTGAGGTCCTTGATCCCCTCGGCCGTGACGATGCTCGGCGTGGTCTGGGTGACGAGGCCGATGAAGCCGATCGGCATGCCGTTCATCCACTTGATGCTGACCGGCGGCAGCGCGGGCACGCCCCAGTCCGACAGGACCTGCTTGACCTGCGGCGAGTTCGAGCCCCCGAGGGCGGCGAGCGCGTCGGTCTTCTCGTTGGCGTTCTTGAACAGGACGTTCGCGCCCACGTAGTCGAACTGCGCGCCCTTCCACGGGCCGGCGGGCGAGCAGCCGTCCACCGGGTGGCAGCCGCCCTTCATGATGCGCCGCAGCTCGGTGTAGCCCTCGTCGAACTCGTGGTTGCCCACCGCGGCCACCTTGAGCCCCAGCTTGCCCAGGAACTCGACCGACGGCTCGTCGTGGTAGGCCGCCGAGATCAGCGGCGTCGCCCCGATGAGGTCGCCCTGGGCCACGGCGATGGTGTTCTTGTCGGCCAGCGCCTTCATGTGCGTGGCGACGTACGCGGCGCCACCGGCGTCCACGGTCTGGCCGTGCTCGTCCACCATGCGGCCCGAGGATCCGGTGGGGGGTTCGAGGTTGCCGTGGAAGTCGTTGAGCGCGAGCAGCCGTACGGGCACCGTACGAGGGGCTTTGCTCGCATCCGCCGGGAGCGTGGCGAGCATGACCGCACCCGAGGCGACGGCTCCGGCCAGCGCCAGCCGGAGGAAGGAACGAGACGTCATGGCCCAAGACGTTACGTTGGGAACCTATGCAGCCAATGGCGCAAAGGTAACGATTTGCCAGGTTGTCACATGGCGTTATTTGCCAGTCATGCGCCTAGAGTTCGTTCTGTGAGCGAACGAGGGGGATTGGCGCCACCTGATCGCTCACAGCGAAGGAGGGCCTGTGGGCGAGCATGTGAAGGTCAGGGGACGGCTCGATGACACCGAGGTCGCCGCGGTGCTCGGCCTGGTGGAGGCGGCGACGGAGGCCGACGGCGTCCGCCCGCTCAACGAGCACGTGATGCTCCATCTCCGCTACGGCGGCGACCCGCAGGCCCGGTCCCTGCTCCTGGAGGCGGACGGCACGCTCGTGGGCTACGCCCACATCGACCCGACGGACGAGGTCGAGGGCCCGAGCGCCGAACTCGTCATCCACCCCGCCCACCGCCGTCAGGGCCACGGCGCGCGCCTGCTGAGCGCGGTCGTGGAGCTGGCGGACGGGCGGCCGCGCCTGTGGGCGCACGGCGACCACGAGGGCGCCGGGGCGCTGGCGGCCGCGTTCGGCTTCGAGCGGGTGCGCTCGCTCTGGCAGATGCGCCGCTCCCTCTTCGCCCCTCTTGAGGCTTCCGCCCTGCCCGACGGGGTACTGCTGCGCACGTTCGTACCGGGTCAGGACGAGGAGGCCTGGCTCAAGGTCAACGCCGCCGCCTTCGCCCACCACCCCGAACAGGGCGCCTGGACGATGGACGACCTGCTCCGCCGCGAGCAGGAGCCCTGGTTCGACCCGGAGGGGTTCTTCCTGGCCTTCCGCGGCGACCGGCTCGCCGGCTTCCACTGGACGAAGATCCACGGCTCCTCGTCCCACGGCCACGAGCCCCTGGGAGAGGTGTACGTCGTGGGCGTCGACCCCACACAGCAGGGCACCGGCCTGGGCAAGACGCTGACCCTGGCCGGGCTGTGCCACCTGCGCTCGCGCGGCCTCGCCCAGGCGATGCTGTACGTGGACGAGGCCAACACGGCGGCGATCAGGTTGTACGAGTCCCTCGGCTTCAACCGCTGGGACGTGGACGTGATGTATGCCCCCTCCGGGGAGGCGGCTACTCCACGATCGCGTGAAGGATGAAGTAGGAGACGGCGGCCACCAGGGCGGCGGCCGGGATGGTCAGGATCCAGGCGGTCACGATGTTCCCGGCGACCCCCCAGCGCACGGCGCTGAGTCGCTTGGTGGCCCCCACACCCATGATCGCCGAGGTGATCGTGTGCGTGGTGGAGATCGGCGCCCCGAACCCGATGGCCGCCCCGTACAGGACCGTCGCCGCCGCCGACTCCGCGGCGAAGCCCTGGGGCGGGTCGAGCGCGATGATGCGCCGGCCCAGCGTACGCATGATGCGCCAGCCGCCCGCGTACGTCCCCAGCGAGATCGCCCCGGCGGCGGCCAGGATGACCCACTGCGGGATGGGGTCGGACGGGTTGGCGAGCCCGCCGACGGTGAGTGCCAGGAAGATGACACCCATGGTCTTCTGCGCGTCCTGCAGCCCGTGCCCGAGCGCCATGGCGGCGGCCGAAACGGTCTGCGCGTAGCGGAAGCCCCGGTTGGTCTTACCCGGCTGGCTGTTGCGGAAGATCCAGTAAATTGCGATCATGATCAAGGCCGCCAGCGTGAACCCGATCAGCGGCGACAGCACCATCGGGATGACGACCTTCTCGAACACGCCGTCCCAGTGCACCACGCTGGCCGAAGCCAGGGCGGAGCCCACCAGGCCGCCGATGAGCGCGTGACTGGAGGAGGAGGGCAGGCCGAAGTACCACGTGATCAGGTTCCAGGAGATCGCACCGATGAGCGCCGAGGCCACGACGACCAGTCCGTGGGGGCCGTTCGGAGCATCGATGATCCCCTTGCCGACCGTCTGCGCGACCTGGGTGCCCAGGTGGGCGCCGATGAAGTTCATGGCCGCGGCCATGAACAGCGCGGCCCTGGGGGTCAGGGCCCGGGTCGAGACGGAGGTTGCGATGGCGTTCGCCGCGTCATGGAACCCGTTGGTGTAGTCGAATACCAAAGAGATGACGACCACGCCGATGACGAGGGCGAGCGTGAGGTCCACTACTGGGCCTAGCTTTCCTTGACCGCGATCGACTCGACGGTGTTGGCCACGTGCTCGAAGGCGTCGGCCGCCTCTTCGAGGGCGTCGACGACCTCCTTCATCTTCATGACGGTGAGCGCGTCGTACTCGCCGCTGAACAGCTTGGCCAGCAACCTCCGGTAGACCTGGTCACCCTGGTTCTCCAGGCGGTTGACCTCGATCCAGTACTCGTTGAGGTTCTTCATGGACCGCAGCCGCGGCATGGCCTCGGCGGTCAGCTCGGCGGCCCGCTCCAGCACCTCGACCTGCCTGACCACGTCCTTCGGCAGGTGGTCGAGCTGGTACAGGACGATGAGGTCGGAGGCCGCCTCCATGGCGTCCATCACGTCGTCGAGGTTGGAAGCGAGTCGGTAGATGTCCTCACGGTCGAACGGAGTGATAAAGCTCTCATTGAGCCGGTTCATGATCGCATGGGTGCGTTCGTCCCCGGCGTGCTCGCAAGCACGCATCTTCTCGGCCAGGGCCTCCCTGTCCGATCCGTCACTAATGATCTCTACCAGCAAACGGGATGCGGTGACCAGGTTGTTCGCGGAGTCTGCGAACAGGTCGTAGTAGCTGTCCTCACGTGGCGTGAGACGCAGGCGCACGTCGTTCTCCAGATGTGCGGGGATGGTCCGTGGAAAGGGTACGGGCTACCAGGCGAAATGCGAACTTCATGTCCCCTTCTCCTACTGGTTACCCTGCGTATGTTGTGCAACACCCGGGACAGAGGGTACTTTGGTGCCTTTTTTGTCACCTTACCGGGGGACCGTTATTAAACCTTGGTCCGATGGAAGTCCCGGAACGACCTCGACGGCGTCGGCCCCCGCTGCCCCTGATACCGCGACCCGTACTTCTCGGACCCGTACGGATGCTCGGCCGGCGAACTGAGCCGGAACACACACAACTGCCCGATCTTCATCCCCGGCCACAGCTTGATCGGCAACGTGGCCACGTTCGACAACTCCAGCGTGACATGCCCGCTGAAGCCCGGATCGATGAACCCCGCGGTCGAATGCGTCAGCAACCCGAGCCGCCCCAGCGAACTCTTCCCCTCCAGCCGCGACGCCAGATCATCCGGCAACGTCACCACCTCATAGGTGGAGGCCAGCACGAACTCCCCCGGATGCAGGATGAACGGCTCATCCCCATCGGGCTCGACCATCCGCGTCAGATCCGGCTGCTCCACAGAGGGGTCGATGTGCGGGTAGCGGTGGTTCTCGAACACCCGAAAGAACCGGTCAAGCCGTACGTCGATGCTGGAGGGCTGGATCATGTCCCGGTCGAACGGATCAAGCCCGAGCCGGCCGACTTCGATCTCGGCAAGGATGTCACGGTCAGATAGCAGCACGGTGAGCAACTTACCGCCCGATCGGAAACTCTGCGGGGTCGGGATTGCTGTTGTACGCCAAGTTTCCGCTACAGTGGGGGACGCGGCTTCGGGTCGCACGCGGGTGTAGTTCAATGGCAGAACATCAGCTTCCCAAGCTGACAGCGCGGGTTCGATTCCCGTCACCCGCTCCACAAGCAAGGCCTTCTCCTATGGGCGCTTCGCGCTCAAGAGCTCAGACAGTGTTCAGTGGGGGCGCGGCCCCCACGCCCCGCTCGACTGCATCGCCTTCGCTCCTGGGGCGCTTCGCGCCGATCAAGCTCAGACTGTGTCTATTGGGGCTCCCGCCCCAAACCCCAAGTCGAGGGGCTACCGCCCCTCGAGCTCCCCGACCGCTCGGCCCTTGCCTACGGTTGGCTCCTTCGTTGACCTGAGTCGCATCGGTAACGCTGGATGGCCGTTGGCCTCCTCGGGAGCCGGCACAGGAAACGGTCATCACTGCAAGCCAGGTCGGGCGCTCTTCGCCACCGTGTCATGAAATGGAGGCGGCCATCGCGTGACGCTTCTATGTTTGTCAAGCGGCCTGTGCTGTTGAGGGCGGGTGTTCGAGGGCGCGGTAGATCTTGCGGGCGAGGTAGCGCTTGAGGCAGCGGATGGCTTCGCGTCGGGTCTTGCCATCGCTGGTGCGTCTGGCCAGGTAGTTCCGGGTTTCGGGGTCGCAGCGTTCCAGGGTGAGGGCGATGTGATGCAGAGCCCGGTTCAGCGCTCGGTCGCCGAAGGGATTGAGCCGGTGGCGGGTGTGTCTGCCGCTGCTGGCCTCGATGGGGCTGACGCCGGCCAGGGCGGCGAAGGCGGCCTCGTTGCGGAAGCGGCCGGGGCCTGACCAGGACACCCAGCATTGGGCGGCGGTGATGACGCCAACGCCACGCATCTGTAGTAGGTGGCTGACGTGCTCATCGACGAGTTCGGCCAGCTCGGTTTCGGCAGCGTGCACTTCGTCGGTCAGGTTGCGGATGCGGCGGGCCAGACGTTGCATGACGGTGCGGCGGGTGCGCTCTTCGGCGTCGGCGACCGCTGCGGGGCGCAGGCGCAGGCAAGCGTCGATCAAGGCCTGGCGCTTGAGGCTGCGCAGCCGTCGCCACAGTGGTTCGGGGGCGGTCAGGATGAGGGCCTTGAGCTGGTTGACGGCGCTGGTGCGTGCGCTGATGGCGCTTTCGCGGGTGACCAGCAGCATGCGTGCTGCCTCCCGCGGGCCGTCCGTGCGGGGTATGGCGCTCTGCTCGCAGCCGAGGGCTTCGCGGGCGGCGCGGCGGGCGCCGAGGGCGTCGTTCATGCCGCTGCCACGCCGGCTGACGCGTTTGGGCCGATCGGACTCGATGACCTGCTGGCCAGTGATACGCAGGGCGCGGGCCAGGCCGGCGCCGTGGCTGCGGGTGCCTTCGATGGCCCAGACCACGTTTGGTCCGGGCGCGTGTTGGGCGGCCCAGCGGATCAGATGCGCGTACCCGTCGGCGTCGGCGGTGATAGTGATGGCGGCCAGCTCGCCGCCAACCGGGTTGACCAGGCGGGCACTGTGACTATCGCGGTGAGTGTCGACTCCGATGACGGCATCGACCGATTCCGACAGCATCGCCATCTGCGCGGCTCCCTCTCCTTCGACGATGGGGGTGGCCCGGGCGAAGCCGCCGCGCAGACACATCTGTGAGGAGTCACGCCAGCAGGGCGGACAGGCTTCTGATCAAGTCAGCGGGGCGAGCCAGGAAGCTTGAGATCATCCGACCATGCCGGACGGCTCTTCAGGACAGTACCGAGCAGGCGAGACGGCCTTGCTGGCCGTCGTGAAGGAAGCTGAGCCGGTGGTTGGGCGCTGGCGGCGGCGTTTTGATTCCTCTGCCTCGGCAGGGGTTCCCGCGCACGTGACGGTGCTTGTGCCGTTCCTGGACACCGATCGCATCGACACCACGGTGATCGACGAACTCAGAGCACTGCTCGGCGAGCACAGCCCGATGACCGTCCGGTTCGACAAGTGCCGGCGTTTCCCCGAGGTGCTCTACCTCGCACCGACACCCGACCAGCCGTTTCGCGTCCTGACCGAGGCTGTCGCGGCACGGTGGCCCGAAGCACCGCCCTACGGTGGACAGTTCACGGAGGTCATCCCGCACCTGACTGTCGCCCACGGCCAGCAGACGCACGTGCTCGACGAGGCGGAAGCCGCGTTGACCGCACGACTGCCCATCATTGCCAATGTGGCGTCGGTCAGCCTTTTTGTCAGCGACGGCGACCGCTGGCACCCAAGCGCCGAGTTCCCACTACTCGGATGATCTCTCCACCCGCCAAGCCACATCGTTCCGGACTCAGCAACCAGTCGATGCACAAGTCTTGACAAGTGCTCCCGCCTCCGGTGGGGGCCTCCGACTCCGGGATGATCCCAAAGTGCCTGCTGCTGGGGCCGGAGGCGGCTGAGGTGGGAGCCTAATCATCCCGCCCGCCATCGACCCGGGTCGACGGCAGACGGGATGATCAGGGCGCAGGGTGCGCGCGTCGCGCGAGAAAGCCCAGGTCGTTAAGCTGATCGCCGTGCAATTAGCGGGCAATTAGGCAGGGTGACGAGGGGTCAATCACGGTCACTCGGGACCAGGCTTTCCCCCAGCTCAGAGCCCCCACGTGCTGCGATCCGTGCAGTTCCCAAGCTGACAGCGCGGGTTCGATTCCCGCCACCCGCTGACTCTCATACTGTGGCAGGCCCATCTCTCGCGTGTGCGTGAAGGATGTCACCCCTCCTCTGTAGTCTCTAGAGGACAAGGAAGGGAGCGGGCATGACCGCACAACCGCAGGACTTCATCTCCGTTGGCGCGCCTCTGCCTGAGAAGAACCTGCGGGCCATCCGCGCCGCGCTGGTCGTCCCGGAAGATCGCGAAGCTTTCGACGCCGGGCTCAAGGCCGTGCTCGACGAGGTCAGGGTGAGCCTGGATCTTGGGGCGCTGAACGCCTTCGTGCACCGCTGGTGGATCTCCGCATGTGACACCGCAAAGGACCCCGAGGGGCGCCGCCAGATGCACGTCCGCGCTCAGCAGGCTCTTGCCGGCGAACCCGTTCCTCAAGGGAGGCCGTGGCGGGAGATCCTTGCTGCTCGTGGGATCGATGTCTAGGTGTTCAAGCTCATCATCGATCCCGTAGCCGAGGAACAGATCGCCGCGCTACCCGATCACGCACTGCATCCGCTCGCGGATCTGTTCGCGCTGCTGGAGACCGCTCCTTGGAGTGGAGACCCGTACAACTCCAAGAACCCAAGGGCGAACATGCTTACGCACCCGTTCGGAGAACGTGGTCTCGCCACCTATGTGGTCCTGGACCGGCAGCGAGAGGTCTATCTTGTTCGCATCGAATGGCCATAGGTTCGTGCCCGTTCGCAGAGCGATCAGCGGGGAGTCACGGTCACTCACGGTCACTCCACCCGCAGATGCCCAGGTCAGCGTTTCCCTGCTCAGAGGTCTGGATCTTGAAAGAGTTCCCAAGCTGACAGCGCGGGTTCAATTCCCGTCACCCGCTCTCATCGTGAAGGCCCAGGTGGGGACATGAATCCCGACCCGGGCCTTGATTGTTTCCGGACTGGTTCGATCTTCGCGGGCCATTGACGGACCATTAGCTCTTGATCACCCTGTGGGGACCAGTGCGCCCGCCGTGCCCTTGTCGTCGTCATCGTCGCGCGATTCGAGTTGCCGATCGATGGCGTTGGTGATCGCCTCGTCGGCTCCCCTGACCGCGTGCTGGTAGATCATGGCTGCTCGGACGTTGTCGTGTCCCATGCGTGCCATGAGGTCCTTGAGCCCCGCGCCGGAATCGGCGGCCAGCATGTTGCCCGTGTGCCTCAGGTCGTGGAAATGAAGCCCTGGCAAGCCGATCTCCGTGACGACATCCACCCAGCGAGTGCGGGTGTTGAAGCCACTCCGGCGTATCGGCCCGCCCTTGGCCGCCGGGAACATGAGGGCGCCCGGCTCGTCCTGGACGTAGGTGTTCATGTGCTCTTGGAGGACGCGGACGATGCTCTGCGGAATGCCCACCGTCCGACGTCCGGCCTTGGACCTGGGCGGTCCCAGCATCAGTCCACCCGCAGAGCGCTCGACGAAGGCGACCCGGACGCGGACCGTACGCGCCTTGAGATCGACATCCATCCGGCGTAGTGCGCTGACCTCACTCCATCGCAGGCTCGCGAAGGTGGCCAGGAGCACGAAAGCCCTGTACCGCCAATCGTGGGTGCAGTCGGCCTGTCTCGTGTCGATCATTCGCCACAGCGCCCGCTCGGCTTCTGCCCTGGTTGGGAAGACCGCCGAGTACGTCCGCATCTCGCCGTGCCGCTGGAATCGGATGCGATGCCCCTCGCCTCACTTGAGCCCTCGGATGCTGCCCACTGGGCGGCGCCCCACCTTGTCCGCCAGTTCGAAGACCTGCCCCACAGAGAGGACCGGCCGCTCCTCGGCGTGCTCGTCGCCGGCTCCGCGGATCCGGCACGGGTTGCGGGAGATGATCCGGTCGTCCTCGGCCGCCGTCATGAGCACGGCACGGCGGAGGCGGTATGCCTTGGCCGCCATGCTCACCGAGACGCCCTTGCCGAGCAGGTCCGCCCGCCACTGCCGAATCATCGCCGTGGAGAGCTCGCCGAGCGAGACGTTGCCGAGATACGGCGTGATGTGCTTCTTGAGCAGCTAGCGGTACAGATCCGCCGTCCGAGGTCGGAGGCAGAAAGATGTCGGTCCCTCCTGCGAGGATCGGTCTGAGTTTGATCCTTCAGGAAAGGCGAGTAGATGAGCGACGCCATGGCAGAAGAGTACGCATGGCTCTATCAGGAGTTCACCGATGATGCCGACGATACCTGGCTATGCATCAGCTTCGTGCAAGGCTTAATTCCCCGCGAGGTTCTACGTCGGATCGATGTCATCCCGGGGACCATCGGCGAATTCGGAGTCGAAGCTTATGCGGCCGATGGCGGAACCGTTCTGATCGACTACGGATGGGGCACGTCTGTGGACGCAGCACCAGAACTCCTGTCGTCGGGCACGACCATGGCCACGGTGGTTGCCAATATCAAGAGCGACAATTTCAGCCTCCTCATCGACGGAGACTTGATCACCAAGTTCGGCCTGTATGGCTACTCCTATCGCCACGGAGAAGTCCCCGAGAACCTCCTTCCCCACCTTCAGGAACTGGGTCTCGACCGTGATGACCTCACCGAGAACCTCGTCCCCAGGGCTCTCGCCTTCGCCTCCCGCGCCACCGGTGTGCGTTTCTCGCGCAGACACTTCGCCCAAGATGCCCTGACCGGCGCAAGTGACCATCTCCAGTGAGGCCCCGCTTCCCGGCTGCATACGCCCCGGTCTTGATCGCGTGCCAGAGCAGCGGGGAACTGCGGTCACTCACGGCGACTCGCGAGCACTCAACATGCCCCACCTGCACCTCTGTTTTCCAGGTCAAAGAACCAAGATCACCCCAGCACAAGGGATAACCCGACTTCCATGACCATCAAGCCTGCCGGATGTCGTGACCGTGGTCTATGCGTCCGACGGGGACCTCAGGCTCCGGGATGCTTCGTTACACACAACTCCAGGCCCGAAGGCGGCTGAGGTGGAAGCCGGAACCAAGGTGCTGAGCAGGGCGACCGGTTCCGGGACGGTGAACAGTTGGCCCAAGATCTCCCCTGCTCAGGCATGCGGTCTGGGGGCCAGTCCCGGACGGCGCGGGACTACGAGCCGGGCGCCACACGCCGAGACCGCCATAGCGGCTGAACGCGCCAGCCGGATCTACCACGCCACCACACAGATACGGTCCTTACGATCGCCACGGCGTGCCAGTCGCCTTACGTACTTGAGGGCAATCGACGATTCGCGCGCGGCACAGAGCACAGACATGTGCCTTGCCTCAGCCACCGGTCTAATTCCAAGGCCGACAAAGTTGGTGGGACGCACATAGCGCCAGGATGTCAAGGGTGAACCGCCCCGACTTTGATGGAGACCTCAACGGTTGATTCCGGCGGGTTCGCTGGGTTGGTGTTGAGCGTAGTAGAGAGCCTCGTACTCCTCTG
>NZ_JBITHZ010000036.1:0-123975 GCF_044458585.1 Nonomuraea sp. NPDC050451 | reverse complement strand
AAGGCCCAGGTCGAGGCCGAGTTCGAGGAACTGACCGAAGAGCCGACGGCAGGTGGCTTCCCGGTGCCGCCGCTCGATCTGCCGCACTACCACGGGGTGCAGCACAAGGAGATTCCCAGTGGGACTAACTGATTGGCTGAACCCCGTCAAGGGCTTCGGGGTCACCTTCCACACGATGTTCAAGAAGCCCGTCACGACGAACTACCCGGAGGAGAAGAAGCCGACGGCTCCTCGCTTCCACGGGCGTCACCAGCTCAACCGCTGGCCTGACGGGCTGGAGAAGTGTGTCGGCTGCGAGCTGTGCGCCTGGGCGTGTCCGGCCGACGCGATCTTCGTCGAGGGCGCGGACAACACCGACGAGGAGCGTTTCTCGCCGGGCGAGCGTTACGGGCGCACCTACCAGATCAACTATCTGCGGTGCATCCTCTGCGGTCTGTGCATCGAGGCCTGCCCGACCCGGGCGCTCACCATGACCAACGAGTACGAGCTCGCCGACACCTCCCGCGAGAGCCTCATCTTCACCAAGGAGATGCTCCTCGCGCCGCTGACGCAGGGCATGGAGCAGCCGCCGCACCCCATGCGGCTCGGTGAGACCGAAGAGGACTACTACCGGCTGGGGCGGACCAATGGGTGAGACCATCACGTTCTGGGTGCTCGCCGTCGTGTCCGTCGGCGCCGCGCTCGGCATGGTCTTCAACAGGAAGGCCGTGTACTCCGCGCTGATGCTCGGCACGGTGATGCTCTCCCTCGCGGTCCTGTACGCCGTGCAGGACGCGCCCTTCCTGGCCGCGGTGCAGATCATCGTCTACACCGGCGCGATCATGATGCTGTTCCTGTTCGTGCTCATGCTGGTGGGCGTCGACTCCTCCGACTCCTTCGTCGAGACGCTGAAGGGCCAGCGCTTCTGGGCCTCCCTGGCGGCAGTCGGCTTCCTGGTGCTGATCGTCCTGGCCGTCGGCAACGCGATCTTCGCCGACCAGGCGGGGCTGGCGCAGGCCACGGCGCAGGGCGGCTACATCCGCTCGATCGCGCTGCTGCTGTTCACCAAGTACGTGTTCGCGTTCGAGATCACCTCGGCGCTGCTGATCACGGCGGCGCTGGGCGCGATGGTGCTGGCGCACCGCGAGCGGCTCACCGAGAAGCCGACGCAGAAGGACCTGGCCCGCGCCAGGTTCCTCGGCGACCAGCCGTCGGCGCTGCCCGGCCCCGGCACGTACGCCAGGAGCAACGCCATCGACATGCCGGCGCTGCTGCCCGACGGGTCGGTCGCCGAGTCCTCGGTCAACCGCTACATCGCCCGCTACGACGTGGAGCACGACCACCTGCCCGCCGACCCGAAGCTCGCCGAGGCCATCAAGCACACGGCCGAGGAGGACGCTGAGGAGCGCGCCATCGAGCGGGATGACAGCGAGCAGAACAATGAGGTGACCAAGTGACGACGCACTACCTCGTCCTGTCCGGCCTGCTGTTCGCCATCGGCGCTCTGGGCGTGCTGATCCGGCGTAACGCCATCGTGGTGTTCATGTGCGTGGAGCTCATGCTCAACGCCTGCAACCTCGCCTTTGTCACCTTCTCCAGGCAGGTCGGCAACCTGGAGGGCCAGATCATCGCGTTCTTCGTGATGGTGGTGGCCGCGGCCGAGGTCGTGGTCGGCCTGGCCATCATCGTGACGATCTTCCGAACCCGCAGGTCCGCGTCGGTCGACGACGCGAACCTGCTGAAGTACTAAGAGGTGACTGGTGGAATCTCCTGTTGAGATCATCCAGCACACCGGCGGTATGATCGGGGTCTCCTGGCTGATGATCGCCCTCCCCCTGGTGGGGGCGGCCATCCTGCTGGTGCTGGGCCGGTTCACCAACCGCTGGGGCCATCTGCTGGGCGTGGCCATGTCCCTCGCCTCGTTCGTCGTGGCGGTGCTGGCGTTCTTCGAGCTCGTCGGGTTCGGGGAAGAGCAGCGCCGGCGGGCGGTCGAGCTTTACGACTTCATCCCCGGTCTGGTGAAGATGGGGCTGCTGATCGACCCGCTGTCGATCAGCTTCGCGCTGTTGATCACCGGTGTGGGCTCGCTGATCCACATCTACTCGATCGGCTACATGTCGCACGACGAGCACCGGCGCAGGTTCTTCGGCTACCTGAACCTGTTCGTCTCCGCGATGCTCCTGCTGGTGCTGTCCGACAACTACGTGGGCCTGTTCATCGGCTGGGAGGGCGTCGGTCTGGCGTCGTACCTGCTGATCGGGTTCTGGCAGTTCAAGCCGTCGGCGGCGGTCGCGGCGAAGAAGGCGTTCGTCGTCAACCGCGTCGGTGACTTCGGCCTGCTGGTCGGCATGTTCGTCATCTGGACCACGTTCGGCACGCTGACGTTCAAGAGCCTCGGCGAGCAGATCACGCCGGGCCAGGAGAACGGCACCATGCTGGCCATCGGCCTGCTGCTGCTCCTCGGCGCGTGCGGCAAGTCCGCCCAGCTCCCGCTGCAGTCCTGGCTCCTGGACGCCATGGAGGGCCCGACCCCCGTGTCGGCCCTGATCCACGCCGCGACCATGGTCACCGCCGGCGTCTACCTGGTGGTCCGCTCGGGGGCGTTCTTCTTCCCCGAGGGCTCCGGCGCGGCGCTCGCCGTCGCCATCGTCGGCGCGGCCACGCTGCTCGCCGGTGCGATCATCGGTTGCGCGAAGGACGACATCAAGAAGGGCCTGGCCGGTTCGACGATGTCGCAGATCGGCTACATGATGCTCGGCGCGGGCCTCGGCCCCGCGGGGTACGCGTTCGCGATCGGTCACCTGATCACGCACGGCTTCTTCAAGGCCGACATGTTCCTCGGCGCCGGTTCGGTCATGCACGGCATGAACGACGAAGTGAACATGCGGAAGTACGGCGGGCTGCGCAAGTACATGCCGATCACCTTCGTCACGTTCTTCATCGGCTACCTGGCGATCATCGGGTTCCCGCTGCTGTCCGGTTACTTCACCAAGGACGGCATCATCGAGACCGCGGTCGAGCACAGCCCGGTCCTCGGCTGGCTGGCCGTCCTGGGCGCCGGCATCACGGGCTTCTACATGTCGCGGATGGTCTTCATGACCTTCTTCGGCGAGAAGCGCTGGGCCGAGGACGCGCACCCGCACGAGTCGCCGGCCGTCATGACGTGGCCGCTGATCATCCTGTCGATCGGCTCGATCGGGCTGGGCGGCTACCTCATCCTGAGCAACCGCCTCATGATGTTCCTCGCCCCGGCCGTCGGCCGGCCGGAGGAGCTGCCCTCGTTCCACTTCACCAGCCTGGCGGGTCTGGCCACGCTCGCGCTCGTCGCGGTCGGCGCGGCCTTCGCCTGGGTGAAGTACGGCCGGGCCGAGGTGCCCGCCGTGCAGCCGCGCGGGTCGTTCGTCACCACGTTCGCCCGCCGTGACCTCTACGGTGACGCGCTCAACGAGTCGCTCTTCATGCGTCCCGGCCAGTGGCTGACCCGGATCGCGGTGTTCTTCGACAACCGCGGCATCGACGGGCTGGTCAACGGCCTGGCCGCGGGCATCGGGGGCACCTCGGGGCGCCTGCGGAGGCTCCAGACGGGCTTCGCCAGAACGTACGCGCTGTCCATCTTCATCGGTGCCGCCCTGCTGACCGGCGCCCTGCTCCTCGTTGGGAACCTCTGATGTCACCCTGGCTTCCGATACTCATGGCGGTGCCCGTGGTGGGCGCCATCGTGGTGGCCCTGCTTCCCAAGGGCAGTGACAAGCTGGCCAAGCAGGTCACCCTGCTGGTCTCGCTGCTGACGCTGGTCCTCACGGGCGTCATGGCCGCCGGGTTCAAGCCGACCGGTCCGCGCTTCCAGTTCACCGCCGAGTACAACTGGATCCCGAGCTTCGGCGTGAAGTTCGGGGTCGGCGTGGACGGCGTCGCGCTCGTGCTGATCGCGCTCTCGGTGGTTCTGGTGCCGATCGTGGTGCTGGCCTCCTGGCACGACGCCGACGGCGTCAAGACCGCCGACGGCACGCTCATCACGCCCAAGCGGTCGGTGAAGACGTACTTCTCGCTGCTGCTGGTGCTCGAGACGATGATGATCGGCGTCTTCGCGGCGACCGACATCTTCCTCTTCTACGTGTTCTTCGAAGCCATGCTGATCCCGATGTACTTCATGATCGGGTCGTACGGCGGCGCCCAGCGGTCCTACGCGGCCGTCAAGTTCCTGCTGTACTCGCTGTTCGGCGGCCTGCTCATGCTGGTCGCGGTCATCGGGCTCTACGTGGTCGGCGGCAGCAAGACCTTCATGTTCCCCGAGCTGATCGGGGCCGTGCAGGACCCGGCCATGCAGAAGTGGCTGTTCGGCGGCTTCTTCATCGCCTTCGCGATCAAGGCGCCGCTCTGGCCGGTGCACACCTGGCTGCCCGACGCGGCCGCGCAGGCTCCGGCCGGTGCCGCCGTGCTGCTGGTGGGCGTGCTGGACAAGGTCGGCACGTTCGGGATGCTCCGCTTCTGCCTGGAGCTGTTCCCCGACGCGGCCAAGGCGTTCACGACGCCGATCGTCGTACTGGCGGTCATCAGCATCATCTACGGCGCCATCGTGGCCATCGGGCAGACCGACATGAAGCGCCTCATCGCGTACACGTCGATCTCGCACTTCGGGTTCATCGTGCTCGGCGTGTTCGCCATGTCGTCGGTCGCCCAGTCCGGCGCGGCCCTCTACATGGTCAACCACGGCTTCGCCACCGGCGCGCTGTTCCTGGCCGCGGGCTTCCTCATCGCCAGGCGCGGCTCGCCGTTCATCGGGGACTACGGAGGCGTGCAGAGCGTCGCGCCGGTGCTCGCGGGCTTCTTCCTGGTCGCCGGTCTGGCCGGTCTCTCGCTGCCGGGGCTCTCCTCGTTCGTGAGCGAGTTCATGGTCATGATCGGCACGTACTCCAGCCAGGCTCACGGGTCGGGCGCCCTGACGGTGGCCGCGGTGGTCGCCGCGGTGGCGGTCATCCTCGCCGCCGTCTACATCCTGTGGATGGTCCAGCGGACCATGAACGGGCCGACGGCCGAGCCGGTCAAGGCGTTCAAGGACCTGAACGCCCGCGAGATCTGGGTGCTGGCCCCGCTGGTCGCCCTGATCATCGGCTTCGGCTTCTTCCCCAAGCCGCTGCTCGACGTGATCAACCCGTCGGTGCACCAGACGCTGACCAACGTGAAGGTGCCCACCTCCACCATCGCTGAGAAGGGGACAGGTCAGTGAACTCCATCCCAGCGCCGACGATCGAGTACGGCACGCTGGCGCCGCTGCTGGTGGTGTTCGGCGCGGCCGTCATCGGGGTGCTCGTCGAGGCGTTCGCGCCCCGATACCTGCGTAAGTCGATCCACGTCCCGCTCACCCTGCTGAGCCTGTTCGGCGCGTTCGCCCTGGTGCTCGTGCAGGTGCTGCGCGGCAACGTGCCCACCGCACCGGTCGCCATGGGCGCCGTCGCGGTGGACGGGCCCGCGCTGTTCATCTGGGGCGTCATCCTCGTCCTGTCGTTCGTGTGCGTGCTGCTGATCAACGACGAGGGTCACTTCGTCGCCTCGGCCGCGGCCGTGCCCGGCAGCGCCGACGAGGAGGAGGCCGAGGCCGCGGGCGGCGGGCACACCGAGGTGTACCCGCTGGTGCTGTTCGCGGTCGGCGGCATGCTGCTCTTCCCGGCCTCCCACGACCTGCTGATGATGTTCGTGGGCCTCGAGGTCATGTCGCTGCCGCTCTACCTGCTGTGCGGCCTGGCCCGCCGGCGCCGCCTGCTCTCGCAGGAGGCGTCCATGAAGTACTTCCTGCTGGGCGCGTTCTCCTCGGCCTTCTTCCTGTACGGCACCGCGATGGTGTACGGCTTCGCCGGCACCGTCTCGCTGCCGGGCATCAACGAGGCCATGGCCAGGAGCGCCTCGCTCGACCCGATCCTGATGCTCGGCCTCGCGCTGCTCGGCGTGGGCCTGCTGTTCAAGATCGGCGCGGCGCCGTTCCACGCCTGGAAGCCGGACGTCTACCAGGGCGCCCCGACGCCCATCACCGCCCTCATGGCCTCCGGCACGCTGGTCGCGGCCGTGGGCGCCGTGCTGCGGGTGTTCTGGGTGGGTCTGGGCAACCTCGACTGGAACTGGCGGCCGATCATCTGGGGCGTCGCCGCCCTGACCATGATCGTCGGCTCGATCCTGGCGATCACGCAGACCGAGATCAAGAGGATGCTGGCGTACTCGTCCATCGCGCACGCGGGCTTCCTGCTCGTCGGCGTGATGGCCACGTTCGGCTCCGCCGAGCAGAACGCGGTCTCCCTGAAGGCGATCCTGTTCTACCTCGCGGTCTACGGCATCACGACGGTCGGCGCGTTCGCGGTGGTCACGCTCGTGCGCGACCCGGGCGGCGAGGCCGGTCACCTGTCGCGCTGGGCCGGGCTCGGCAAGCGCGCGCCGGTGCTGGCCGGGGTGTTCGCCTTCTTCCTGCTGGCCTTCGCCGGCATCCCGCTCACGAGCGGCTTCTTCGGCAAGTACGCCGTCTTCGCCGCCGCTCTGAACAGCGGCACGCAGTCCGGCGACTCGATGGGCGGCTGGATGGCCGGCCTGGTCGTGGTGGGTGTGGTGGCCTCGGCCATCGCCGCGTTCTTCTACGTCCGCGTGATCGTGCTGATGTTCTTCAGCGAGCCGGCGGCCGACGGCCCGGCGATCGCGGTGCCCAGTATGGGGACCGTGGCCGTCATCGCCGTTTCGTTGCTGGTTACCGTAGGAGTGGGGCTCTACCCGGAGTCCGTGCTCGGTGTTGCCAACGACGCTGCTCACAGCCTGTTCATCAGATAAGGGGATCTCGTATGTCTGCGCCTCCCGTGGTTGACCTTCCCATCGAGGACGAACGGCTGGCGCAGGACGTGGCCACCGGACTGGCCGCGGTCGAGAAGCTCCTGCGTTCGTCGGTGGAGAGCGAGGACGCCTTCGTCACGGAGGCGTCCAAGCACCTCATCGAGGCCGGCGGCAAGCGGTTCCGTACGCTGATGGTGCTGCTGGCCGCGCAGTTCGGCGACCCGTCCGCGCCGGGGGTCGTGCCCGGCGCGGTGGTGATCGAGCTGACCCACCTGGGTTCGCTCTACCACGACGACGTCATGGACGAGGCCCCGGTCCGCCGGGGCTCCCCGTCCGCCAACGCCCGGTGGGACAACACCGTGGCCATCCTCACCGGCGACTATCTGTTCGCCCAGGCGTCCGACCTCCTCGCGGACCTCGGTCCCGAGCTGATCCGCATCCAGGCCCAGACGTTCTCCCGCCTCGTCCAGGGGCAGATCCGCGAGACCGTCGGTCCGCGCGACGGCGAGGACCCGATCGGCCACTACCTGAGCGTGCTCGCCGACAAGACGGGCTCCCTGATCGCCGCCTCCGGCCGCTTCGGCGCGCTGCTGTCCGGCGCGCCCGCGGACGTCGAGGAGCGCCTCAGCCGCGCCTGTGAGGCCATCGGCGTGGCCTGGCAGCTCGGTGACGACCTGCTGGACGTGGCCTCGTCCGGCGCCCAGTCGGGCAAGACGCCGGGGACCGACCTGCGGGAGGGGATCAAGACCCTCCCGGTTCTGTACGCTCTGGCGTCGGAGGAGCCGTCGCGGCTGCGCGAGCTGCTCGCGGGGCCGGTGGCCGAGGAGGATGTGGAGGAGGCGCTGACCCTGCTCCGCGCCGATCCCGCGATGGCTCAGGCTCGGGCGGAGCTGGAATCCTGGGTTGACCGCGCCCGTACCGACATCTCCGGCCTTCCCGACATCCCCGCCAGGTCCGCATTTTTGGCGCTATGTGACTACGTGGTCCAGCGTTCCGGCTGATTTCCTGACCCGCTTCGCGGCGCGAGCCGTCCTGAAGCCGTCGTACGTGAAGATCGCCAGGGCCAGCCAGACGATCGAGAAGCCGATCCACCGGCTGGACGGCATGGTCTCCTTGGCGATCAGCACACCGCACGCGAACTGCAGGACCGGCGCGATGTACTGCAGCAGCCCCATGGTGCTGAGCGGCACCCGGATGGCCGCCGCCCCGAAGCAGATCAGCGGGATGGCGGTGGCGACCCCGCCGCCGATCAGCAGCAGGGCGTGCCCGAGGCCCTGGTCGGCGAACGTCCCCTGCCCGCCGGCCTGCAGGAAGAAGATGTAGCCGAGCGCCGGGAGGATCAGCACCAGGGTCTCGATCGCGAGACCCTCGGTGGCCGGCACGTTGGCCCGCTTCTTCAGCAGCCCGTACACGCCGAAGCTCACGGCCAGCGTGAGCGCGATCCACGGCAGCCGCCCGTAGTCGAACGTCAGCACCAGCACCGCCAGGGTCCCGAACCCGACGGCCACCCACTGCAGCGGCCGCAGCCGCTCCCGCAGCAGCACCACCCCGAACAGCACGTTGACGAGCGGGTTGATGAAGTAGCCCAGGGCGCTCTCGACGACGTGCCCGCTGTTGACGGCGTAGATGTACGTGCCCCAGTTGAGGGTCACGACCATGGCCGCCAGCACCAGCAGCCCCAGCTTCATGGGCTGCCTGAGCAGCGGGCGGAACCACGACCAGTGCCTGCGCACCGCCAGCGCGGCCGCGACGGCGACCAGCGACCACACCATCCGGTGGGCGAGGATCTCAACGGCTCCGGAAGGCTTGAGGAGCGGCCAGTAGAGGGGGAACAGCCCCCACATCGTGTAGGCGGCGATCCCGAACAAGACACCGCGCCGAAGGTCAGGCATGAACCCCATCTTCGGCCATTACCACCTTTAAACACAAATGCCTCTCACTATACGGAAATGTGTAGAGCTCCTAAAGCGTTAGGGTCTATGTACTCTGGGACGAGACCTACTGGAGGTAGTGCCATGGGCTGGCTGTTCGGCGGCAACAAGACATCGATGGTCCGACCCGAGGACGCCCTCCCGGGCCGCCCGGACCCCATGCCGATCCCGTCCCGTCACGCGGTCCTCGACGCCCCCCTCACCCCGCCCGAGGGCCTCGAGATCGCCGACTTCGGCCTCGGCTGCTTCTGGGGCGCGGAGCGCAAGTTCTGGCAGACGCCCGGGGTCGTCACGACGGCGGTCGGATACCAGGGCGGCTACACGCCCAACCCGACGTATGAGGAGGTCTGCAGCGGCCTCACGGGGCACACGGAGGCCGTCAGGGTGGCCTTCGACCCGGCGAAGGTGTCGTACGAGGAGCTCCTGAAGGTCTTCTGGGAGGCCCACGACCCGACCCAGGGCATGCGCCAGGGCAACGACGCGGGCACGCAGTACCGGTCGGCGATCTACTACCACTCACCGGAGCAGCAGAAGGCCGCGGAGGCGTCACGGGACGCGTACCAGCAGGTCCTGAAGCAGGCGGGCTACAGCGAGATCACCACCGAACTCGCCCCCGCGGGCCCGTTCTACTACGCCGAGGACTATCACCAGCAGTACCTTCACCGCAACAAAAACGGCTACTGCGGAATCGGCGGGACAGGCGTGGCCTGTCCGGTCGGTCTGACCTCCGGCGAGGCGTAGACCTGCAGAGATAGCTAGATCCTGGCCCATGGTCGCCCGGTACTCCAGGCATCGATCATGGGCCAGAGCCGTTCTCGGCGACAAGCTTCCTTACAGGGTCAAGGGCAGCCCGCCTCCGGCGACCTGCCGCGCGTCGGGCGGTCGCTGGCCGCGCTGCGGCTCTTCGGCCGGTCGCGGCCCGCACCGCCCACGCGCTATCAGCAATACGGCGAACTGCTAGAACGTCGAAAGGTGGATCACGGCCGAGCCCTAGACCGGCTGGACCTGATGTCTCAGCACCCGATCGCTGAAGACGCCACAGCTCAAGCTTGCCGAGTTGTACCCATAGGAGATCAAGGGCGCCGGCGCTTCGCGCCGCCGCACGGCCCGCCCGCCCGCCCGCCGTCCGGGCGTGCGGCGTGGGCGCCGGTCCCGGACGGCGGCGGGACTCAGGGCCGCCCGCCGTACAGAGCGCCCGCCGTACCGAGCCTGGCCCGCCGACCAGGGGCGCCGCCGCCGTTCATTTCGCCGGGCGTGTCCGTCGACCTGCTGTAGCGATCAGGAACTTCTCCAGGTAGACGGCCAACCTGATCGAGGTCGGCGGCCGTGAAACTCCAGGTCTATGGCCAACTGGGATCCGGGTGCCCGGTCACCGTAGCTCACCATCCAAAAGGCCCATCAGGACCATGTCATGCCACGTGCCGTCTCGGCGGAAGGCTTCTCGTTCACGGCCCTCCACGACGAAGCCGACCTTTTCATAGACGCGGATGGCGGCGGCGTTCTCCGCGACCACAGAGAGTCGGATTCTGTGGAGTCGCATCTCCGCGAAGCCGTATTGGCAGATCACTCTCACGGTGTCGGTGGCATAGCCGCGACCCCAATACTCTTTATCACCGATCCGAAGGTCGAGTTCGGCGGCGCCGGTCTCGGGTTCGGCGTCGCGGAGCCGTACTGAGCCGATCAACTGTCTTTCGTTGAGTGGTTCGACGCCGAAGAAGGCGCTGGTATAGGAGTTGCGGGGCAGTTCCTCGAAGCGTCTGGTGATCTGTGCGAGCGACTCGGGGTAGCTGTTGAACATCCAGCGTCCGACCTCAGGGTCATGATTCCAACGCCACATCAGCTCGGCGTCGGAGGGTTCAAGGGGACGTAGCCGTATAAGATCGCCGGTCAGCAAGAGCCGTTCCATTCACAATGGATCATTTGGTCAAAACGTCATCACGAGAGAGTACATGGCCATCGAGCGGAATTCCTGATGACCGCCCACCTGGACCCCTATGTCTGCATATCTGGGACCGGTGACCACCAACCAGGAGATCCTGATGACCGCGCGTGTAACCCCGCCGGTCGGTACCACACTCACGATCGCCTGGCTGTAGCCGGTCGCCGTATGTGGCTGGGGGCGATCGAAGGCCCGGGACTTCGTTCCTCAGCCCCGGTCCGCCGGAGGACATGGCTTGGCTCCGTCGCGGGATATACGCGGGATGATCTTCTCGGATAAGGGAAAGGCAGGAGCCGTATCCGGAGGTCAGTGACCGGATCCAGCCCGATACGTCGGCCCGCTGTTAAACCGTCGGTTCTCAGGAGCGTGTTTCGGGGGTTGCAGTTTGGGCTGCCATGCCCGGCTCGTACCGAGAAGCGCACCACAATCGAGGTCTCGGCCATCGTGCGATGACTCAATTAGGCTGACCAGCGCCACCGGTCGAGCTCGGTCCACTTTGCTTCGAGGGCGGTGGCGAGTTGGCCGCCGAAGGCGACCGTTCCCTCGTGGGAGGCGAACGCGATCCAGGTAAGCGTGTCATCGCTCCACACGCCCTCAGCGCCGGTGTACTGGGGTTCGAACATCTCTACATCTACGAGGTAGTCCGCGCCGTACTCGCGCAGTTCTGTCACGCGGCCGCCGCTCATGTCGCGTACTGCGGCGCGCACCTGGGCGAGTCCCTGCTCGTCCCACATCGATGCCTCCGTCAGCACGAGGACGTCGGGGGAAGTTGGCTCGGCGAGCATGGGGTGCCACGACCTGCCCACCAGCCCCCACCGCTGCTCCAACTGTTTCTGTCGTTCGAACGACTCGGCGGGCATCAACACGCGCCGGTACGGCAGCGGTTCCACCGGAAGGTCGGCCCGCGCTACCCAGGCTTGCAAGGTCGCCTGAAACAGCCGGCGTTCCTCAGCCATCGCCTTTGCCTCGGTCTTATTCGATGCCGGTTGTGTGAACGGCGACTGGGCCGTGTCGGCAGCCTCGGATAGGGCGTCGACTAGGTCGGAGAACTCGGGCAGCCGGTCTGGATCGAGCCGCTCCACGTGTTCCAGGATCGCTGCGATCACGTTGTAGCGGGGAAAGATGTGCCAGGCTTCGGGACGGTAGTTGTACCCGAATGCGGATCGTACCTCGTTGGGCAGTGCGGCGTACTTGTCGGTCAGCTCGTCGTACCGCTCCATCAGGTACCGTCGTGCCGCCGTGTGCAGCGTTACCGAGTCCATGCCACAAACTCCCCATGATTCAGCCGCCAGCGCACTCTGATGCCTGGCAACGGACGTTTCAGTCCAGCACTGGCCCAGGTTCATGAAGAGGTTATCGGCGACGGATGACCTGTCTGTCGACCAGTCACCGGTGAGGCCCTGACGATCGCCGGCCTCGGTTCCCGTAGTCGAGGGCCGTGGCGGTTGCTGCAGCGGCCTTTCTTCGTCGCCTCCCAATGGCCATGGGAGAGGTGACAGCAGCCCTGACAGCAACGTCCCCACACGTCGACGCATCCGCGCCACCGTCCACACGCACCTGACTATGGTCTTGATCACTGGAGCAGGGTGAATGCTCCGCCTGAAAAGCGGAAGGTCGGATTGCCGCAATGCATCCGCCGCCGAGGATAGAAATGTCGCTCCTGGTCAGCTTGCCATCGAGTTACCTGCTACCGATGCCCGTGACTTCTGCTGCCTGATCTCAGCGTGTAGATTCCCGGCCAGTTCCTCCAAGGTCTCTCCGCAACGCACGTTGGAGAGACCGCTGTTCTTGGGCATGAAGTTGACTCGCATGGCGACCCAGCCTCCGGACATGTCGGTGATCTGCCAGCCGGGGAATCTGTGGAGCAGTTGCTGCACGGTTAGGGGCATGGCTGCGCTCCGGCGATCAGTGACGAGAGCGGATGCGACATGCGCAGTTGCGTATAGCGAAGGGCGACTCGGTGGGCGGCGCGGGCCGGCTGAGTGAAGGGGTGTCCTGCGTAGATCGGTCGGTGTCTGCGTGGGTTCCAGCCGGTGCGCCACCAGTACGTTTCGTCCGCACACCAAACGATCAGGCTGACCCAGACCGACACCATAGGCGTGCCGTAGTCGTGATGGACGTCGGCACTGATTCCCTCGTCTACAAGGGCGGTGGCCAGTTGTTGCGCGGCGGCCAAGGAGTGGGGCGGCAGTTCGTTCATGTACTGAGCGTTGCCGTCATAAAACCGCAGGTGAACGGCCTAGTGCTGCTGGTGGTATGGGTATTCCCCTCACGAATATCGGTACGGCCGAGGCCAGCGGCTTAACCTAGCGTTGTGCCCCATATACCGCCGCAGTTCTGGTCCGGGCCAGTTGTGGCCGCCGCTCTCGCCGACTGCGATCTACCAACCATCCTCGAAGAGGTGCGGCGGGCGCACGGTTGGACGCAGGGCCAGCTCGCTGAGGCGGTCGGCTACTCCCAGAGTTGGGTGTCCAAGGTGTTGCGTGGTCGTCAGCCGCTCACTGTGGACCAGGTTCGGGAGATATCCATCCAGATCGGGGTGCCGCTTCACTTGCTCCGCTTTGGAGCCCGAGGGGATGACGATCCGACGAAGCGCAGAGATTTCGGCAAGGCCCTGGCATTGACCGCGCTGGCGGGGGTGGCCCTGCCCAAGCGTCCCGATGTGGACGAGACGACGGCTGCCACGCTGACCAGCATCACCGGTGCCCAGCGTCGGTTGGAGGCCGTCACGCCTGCGCGGGAACTCGCCAGGCCGGCTGTGGCGCAGGTCGATCTCGCGAGCCGCGTTCTCGGCCGCGCGTCGCGGTCTCCGCATGCTGACGAGATTCGGGCGGGTTTGAGCGAGGCGGCAGGCTTCGCGGCCTGGGTGCATGCCGATATGCAGGACACCGGTTCGGCGCGCCTCTACTACCGTCGCGCCGTCGACAGCGCGCGGCAGGCCAACCATGCGCTGCTGGCGGCGTACATGATCGGCAGTCTGGCCGCCTTCGAGATCGACGCCGACGATCCGCTGATCGGACTGAATCTCTTGGCGCGGGCGCGGCGGGAGATCGGTGAGCGGCCACCGGCAATCGCCCGCGCGTGGCTGTCGAGTCTCGAAGCGCTCGGCCATGCGACCGCGCGGGACGAGGCGGCAGCGCTTCAGGCGTTGAGTGCGGCTGAGGCGGCGGTACGGGCTGGCGAGCGGGCCGCTGCACCGCCCTGGCCGTGGGTGTTCCCGTTCGATCACGCCAAGCTGGCGGGGTATCGGGCTCTGGTGATGGTACGGCTCAAGCGGCCGGTTGAAGCCGTTGCCGCGTTCAACGAGTCGCTTTCGTCGGCCCAGCCCGGTGCGAAGCAGCAAGGTGTGCTCATGACGGAGGTGGCGACGGCTGAGGCCATGTCGGGGCGCTATGACGAGGCGCTGTATCTGGCGTCCAATGCGCTCACTGTGGCTACGACGTATGGCTCTGAGCGTGTCCTGCACCGGGTCAAGAACTTCCGCCGATCGTATGCCGGGCCGTCGTCCGGTGCTCTGCGCTCGTTCGACGAGCGTCTTCACGCCACTCTGATCTAGGGGGATCATGGTTCGCATCGCTGTGTCCGGCCATCGGGGCTTGCCGGAGGAGACCGCCGTCCTGATCGACGGGGCGGTACGTGAGGCGCTTGCTGAGTACGGTCCGGGTGTCACCGGGTTGTCCTGTCTGGCGGACGGGGCTGATCAGATCTTCGCTCGTGCGGTGCTCGATCTCGGTGGTGTGCTGGAGGCCGTGATCCCGGCCAGGGAGTATCGGGACGGGCTGCCGGGCGAATGCCATGCAGCGTACGGCGAGTTGCTGAACCGGGCGGGCCGGACTCACACGCTGGAGTTTGTGGAGTCCACTGCGGAGTCGCACATGGCGGCCAGTGCGCGGATGCTGGACGACGCCGATGTGTTGTTCGCCGTCTGGGACGGGCAGCCGGCCCGAGGTTATGGCGGGACTGCTGACGTGGTGGATGAGGCTCAGCGGCGGGAGGTGCCCGTGCGGGTGATCTGGCCCGATGGGGCTCGGCGAGATTAGGAGCCTCTAGACGCTAGGTGCCTGGTCAGGCGGCTAATGGGCCTCTAGGAGTGTCTCTAGACCTAGAGGTGATCTCTCTAGGTCTAGAGGCACGGGGCCCTACCGGTTCTCGCTTGCTTGCTGTCGTGCGATCCTGCGAGCGGTGGCGATCCGTTGGCGAGCTACCTCGGCCCAGAAAGCCTCTCCGTGGCGATGGCCGCTTCCGTCATAGTGCCACTCGCCCACCGTCACGGTCTTCTCCGGATTGGGAGGCGGAGTGCCCGTGATCAGCCGGGCTTGCTCGGCGCGGAAGTCGGCCCGGGCCTGTCGCATGTCCCCGAGTCTGATCGAGTAGTGGCGTGACTTGGTGGAGAAGTGTCCCCGGTAGCCGAGCATGTGCGCCCACTGCCGCAGGAGAAGGGTTCGGTAGGGCTGGAGTTCGGCGAGGCTGAAACAGGTGTAGATCATGCGGCGGGCGTGCTCGGTGACCTTCAGTCTGGCGATCTCCCCGGCATGCCGAATTGGACGGTCAACAGTGCCTGCCGACTCGGCTCCCTTGGTGGCGTACTTGGCCACGTACGCGGCGACTCGCTGATCGCTCAGGCCGCCCAGCTCAGCTGAAACGTAGACCGGTCGTACGTCGAGCTGATCGCCCCACCGGACCGGCGAGGGCGGTCCGCTCTCTACTCGAACCGCGACCTGACCGGCGGTCCGGCGTATGGACCGGTCGAGCAGGTCGATCGTGATGTGGTCCGGAGGGCGGTCGGCGGGCCCGTCCGGTCCGTCGAGTCTGACGACGGCATGGAAGTGGACCAGGCCGCGAGCTTGGTACTCGGCGACCTTGGCGTACGAAAGGCGGACCGTCCGGCGTAGCTCCCTTCGCGTGATGTCGAGCAGACGGGCCAGGACGCTCGGCATCGTCTTGGTGAACTCCCGCCAGAGGGCGCCCGCGTGAGCGTTCCACAGGACGGCTCCGATGTAGTCGTAACAGTCCACGCACAGGGGCTGTCCGACCTGGACATCATCGCGCTCATGACGCAAACCGCAGCCCTTAGGCCGGCCGTGCTCGCAGACGGGGTGGTCCCGGCGTGGACGGCATGGGAGTGTCCGGTTGGACTGCTCGCGGTGGGCGTGGACGGCACCGAAGGATGGGGCGGTGAAGGTGACGAACGCGCGGGGATGCAGACTGACCTCCTCCGGAACGCCCTTGCCGCCGCGTAAGCCAGTGATGATCAGGTGGTACGTGTCGTCCTTGTAGACCGCCGAGCAGGCCGGACATCTGGACGCACGCCGGTTGCCGCAGGCTGTGAGCAGGAAGCCGGTCGGCTCGTCGGCGGTGCGGTACATGTCGAGAACTTCGCCCGTCCGGCTGTCCAGCGTGTACCTCTCGCCGTGCAGCCGGACCGGTTGGGCGCAGCCGCCCGTGGCGTGGACCATCTGTTGCCAGCGGGTGAAGTCGGGCATGGCCGCTCGCTGCATCACGGCCAGCATCTCGGGTGACAGGTGAGGAACCTCGCTCATGCGGCGTCCCCGGAGGAGCCGTCGGGCGGGGTTTGGCGGGCGACGCATACGCCGAGCACGGTGGCGATGCGCTGCCACTTTTCTTCTGACCAGCGAGGGGATCGTGCAGCTTGCTGCTTGCCCCACTCCTGGGCAGACAGCTCGTTCGGTTGGTTCAGGTGGCCTCCTCGGCTCGCGGGCGGGAGGCACCGCCGTACCTGACGAGCACGACCAGACGCCAGCGCCACGGCAGCCTGAAGACAGCCATTGGCGGTGGTACCAGCAGCGAGAGAACAGGAATGGAGTGCGGCGAGAAGGTGAATGGCGCGCTCTGCGTGGACACCTGCCGTCGGGCCGGGAAATCCGACGGGTCATCAGTGGTCGTGGATGTGCTTGCCCGGAATCGTCTATGCGCCTTGAGGTGATTCGCCGAGATGTTCGCTGCGGTCGTGCTGTAGAGGGGCGGTGGCCCTTGGTGTGAGTACGTTGTACCACTCGGAGAACGTGTTTACGCAGGTCGGAGTTCCGGCGGCGACGAGAGTGCAGACGTCCGGCACGTCCCGTAGGCGTCCGGGGGTGTCCGTAGAAGTCCGGCTGTCACTGATGGTTCGGGGACAAAGTAAGAAGGCTGTCGCCCCTGGGTAAGGGAGACAGCCTTCTCGGACGTCCTGGACGTCTTGGGCTCAGCCTTCTCGCCAGATCGGCTCAAGCAGGTCGGGGTTGAACGTCCTGCGTCCCTTGCCGGACGGATAGATGATCACGGCTAGGAGGGCTTCGCGGATGTAGGACCGCTTGATGGTGAGGGGTAGTCCGTCTTCCTCCTCTGGTAGGTACCAGCGCCGTCGGATGTCGCTGATGTCGGTGTCGGAGCGGGCTTGGCGGCGCTGAGCGGCAGCGGTGAAGCCTTGTGCCTCGGTGCGAAGGCGGGCGATGCGCTTCTCAAGGTCCGGCGCTGTTGAGAAGAACAGCTCGTTGGTGATGTTGCCCGCCGTCCACTGGACGCGCAGTTCCTCCAGGCGAGTCTTTGCGCCCTCGCACTCCGCCTGGCCTGGCCACTCGGCGGACGCGGTGGATGCGGCGAGTTGGACCTGCTCCAGCTTGGCGAGGACCGCTTCCGAGATAAAGAGATCGACCATGTCACCGCGCCGCCCGAGTCCGCCGCAGCCGCCGACGGTCTTGCCGGGGCAGATGTAGATGTGCTGAACGCAGTCCTTGCTGTGGGTGACGCGCAGCGAGGTGTTGCAGAGGGAACCGTCCGGCTTGGCACGACCGCAGCGGAGGAAGCCGGTGAGCAGGTAGTTCGGCTCGCGGAAGTCCGGTGTGAGAATGTGGCCGATGCTCCCGTCCCGGTGGATGTAGTGACCTCTGCGGGCGTCGAAGATGTTCTTGACCGCCATCCACTGTTCGGGCGTCACGATCGGTTCCCACTGCCCGACCACGGGACTACCCGCCGCGTCCCGGACGAGTTCGCCGTTGATCTCCCGCCAACCACAGACGCGAGGGTTCTGCACGGTGAGCTTGAGCGACTGAGGGGTCCACTCGTTGTCGAGCGATGTCTTCGCGCCCTCCCGACGCCACTGGTTGGCGATGGAGTAGAGCGAGCGGCCTGCGATGAGGTCAAGGACTGCCTGCCGTACGAGAGGTGCCTCCTTGGGGTCGAGGGTGAGACGGTCGGGCTTCCAGCCGAACGGGCGTGTACCGCCGACGGGCATTCCTTGCTCGGCTCGCGTCCGATGCGAGCGGCGCATGCGGCGCTGCATCTTGCGGACCTCCATCTTGGAGATCACCGCACCGAAGAGGCCCATGCTCTCGGTGTCCTCGCTGTACAGGTCCTTCGTGCCACGAGCGTCGGCGAACACGCGGCCGTCCTGGTACGTGATCGCTTCAACGAAGCGCTCGTAGTCGCCGGGACGCCGCGCGAGACGGTCTTCGGCGACGATCACGACGCCTTGCACCGCCGTCCCGTTGGGAAGTTCGCCGGCTTGGAGAACCCGCAGCATGGCCTCGAAGTAGTCGCGTACGACATCGGCTTTCGCCGCTGACTTGTCGTTGTCCGTGTACTCGTGGACGACCGTCCACCCCTGCCGTTCCGCCGTCTCCCGGTTGAGGCGGTGCTGGTCCTGCACCCCGTGCTCATCCCGTCTGATGTCAGCGGAAATGCGAGCGTAGGAGACGACCGGGACAATGGTCACATAACTCTCCTCGCATGAATTGTTGCGGAGAGTTAAGTTCTGCCACCAGCAATATCTTTTTAATGTGCCAAACGGGTATTGCGGGATCGGTGGCACTGGAGTCTCGTGCCCGCTGGGTGTCGCGCCTGCCGGTGAGTGATCTGACGGCTGCCAGGCACCCGGCAAGATCGTGAGTTGTTGCCCCTTCTGCAAGTTGCAAGGGCGCGATACTCCTCCTGGGGGATCATGCAAAATCGCCTCGAACGCCGAATACGCCTGGGCATCGAGGGTGGGGCTCAGGGGGACGGCGCGCATACAACGTGTCCGTCAGCGGCTACGGCGCCCAACCTGACGACGGTTCGAGAGGTCGGCAAATGTCGGCAGCATCGCTGACACCGGCCTGCTGCGAAGATCACCCCCTTCAGGCCAATGAGGCCGCTTCTGGGTCGATCCCTCAGTTTTTGCGTGATGAGGCGGCGGAACTGTTTCGCAGCGTCATCGGCCCCGGAACTCCAGGAGGAGCGCGGATGGCACGCGCACGAAGCCGGCTGAGCGCGGGCACCCTGGTTCTCGATTGCGAAGGGCTTGTGAAGTGGTGTGAGGCAGACCAGCGGGTGACCGCGCTCGTGCGGGAGGCGCAGGACAACGACTACCGGGTCGTGGTCAGTGCGATGACGCCGATCGAGGCGCAAGACGTCCGTGTCAAGAGCGATCGTCTTAGGTGGTACTTGTCTCGATTGAAGATCGAGTCGGTGACCGAGGAGATCACTTCACGGGCGATCGAACTGCTACGAGATGCCCGCTTGCATGGCCACAAGTACGCGATCGGCGAGGTGCACAGCTTCGGATGACCCCGGCGATATACGGGAAACATACCGCCCTCCTCTACCCTCCGAATGTCTTTCCCTGACTCAACGGACAAGCTCAGACCCCGCCTCGGTGGTCGGAGAGTTGGGTCCGGGCCCCTTCGGAGGAGAAACACACTATGCCCGGATCTCTATCGCGCCGCAGCCTGCTCAGGATCGGTGGCGGGGCCGTGGTCGCGGGGGCGGCCGCGTCCCTGACCCGTGACGTGCTGGCCCCCGACGCGGCGCAGGCGGCTACATGGCATTCCCAGCTCGTCTACCCGGGCGCCGACGGCCGGCTTGTCTACAAGCCGGATTCGCGAGGGAAGGTGATCCCGGACTTCAGTTGGGCCGGGTACCGCAATGGCCAGACGCCGATCCCGTCCGTCCCAGTCGTCAAGGAGATCGGCCCTGTCGATGGTGACAACACCGCGCACATTCAGGCCGCGCTCGACGAGGTGGGCGGGATGCCGCTCGGCGCCAACGGGTTCAGAGGGGCGCTGCTCCTCAAGCCCGGTCACTACATCGTCGACGGCACGCTCCGGATGAAGTACGACGGTGTCGTGTTGCGCGGGGTCGGCAAGGAAGCCGACCCGTCGGTCAACACGGTCATCACCGGTAAGGGCGACGGGAGCAGGAGCGCGGTCCTCTTCGTCGGTGGTACGTCCGGCGACTGGGAATCGCAGGTGCCCGGCACCAAGACCGGCATCACCTCCAGCCTGGTCACGACCGGACAGCGCCGGATCACCCTGGCATCGACGGCCAACCTCAAGGTCGGCGACAACATCATCATCTATCACCCGCACACCCAGGAGTGGACCGACGCGATCAACGGCGGGGGCGTGGTGAACGAAGCTCCCTGGACCCCCGGCCAACCGCCGGAGCTGCCCATCATGTACAACAGGTACATCCGGGAGATCGTCGGCAACGACATCATCATTTGCGCCCCCGTCTTCAACGATCTGCGACGGTCCCTGTCCCAGTCCTACGTATATGTCTGGGACCGGGTCGGGCTCGTCCGTAATGTCGGTGTGGAGGACCTCCGCATCGACATGGGCGATCCGTCGAGCACTAGCGAGGATCACCCGCAGAGCTGCATCTTCGTCAGCAGGGTGGAGGACGCGTGGGTCATGAACGCCGCGCTCCTGCACTTCTCGGTCTCCGGCGTCTGGGTGCAGCGCAGCACGCGGGTTACCGTGCAGCGGGTTCGGGCCGTCCAACCTCGTTCCGAGATCATCGGAGGGAGGCGGTACAGCTTCTGCGCCGGTGGCATGTCCCAGCAGGTCCTCTTCGACGACCTGATAGCGTTCCATGCGCGGCACGCCTTCATCGGCACGGGGATGAGCACCTGCTCTGGCAATGTGTGGCTGAACGGGTACAGCAAGTTTGGCTACAACGAGACCGGCGGCCATCACCGGTGGAGTCAGGGGCTCCTGTACGACAACATCCAGGAACTGTCCAACCAGAGCGAGAACGATTGGGTCCTGGCCCTGCACAACCGCGGAGACAGGGGGGATGGGCATGGCTGGTCCTCGGTGAACAGCGTGGCGTGGAACTGCACCGTCGACAACGGCAAGAAGCTGTGCGTGCAGACTCCACCGACCGCCCAGAACTTCGCCATCGGCACTACCGGCATCGTCACCGGGCAGAACTGGTACACCAACCACCAGACCGGCTATGTGGAGGGGACCAACCGCTCGGGGCTGGCACCTGGATCCCTCTACCTGGCGCAGCTCGCCGATCGGCTCCGTGGCTCGTAAGCGATGAGCGTTGGCCGCGCCTCACTGGGGGCGAACGCGCTCCGGCCTGCCCTCGTCCAGGCTGTCCGTCCCTGCCCTCGGCTGCCGCACGAACCCGCTGCGGATGCGGCGGCACAGCATGCTCTGGGGCCGCACGCCGCCAGACTCCGGACTCCGAACGGTGTCAGGAGGGGGCAGTGCCGTTGATGTAGTGGGTCTTGGTGGTCTGGGTCATCGTCTGCTGCCAGACGGCCATGTCGGCCTTGAGCTGGGCAAGCGATCAAGTCCTCGTCCGTAGATCGGCGATGAACGCGTCGTACTGGGCGAAGGCCAGTTCTCTATCCCGAGCCTGCCCGCTCCGGGATCGCGGTTCTGCACAGAAAGATGTACAGTTAATGTATGACTGTTCTGCACGACGCTACTGAGTTGAGCGTCACCGAGGCGGCCCAGCGAGGGGTTGCCCGCCTGGTGGCTGATGCGGAGCAGGGGGCCGATCTGGTGGTCACCCGTCGGCGCCAACCGGTGGCGGCTGTGGTGAGCATCCGCCGACTCAACGAGTTGGAGGAGGCGGCGGCCGATCTGCGCGATCTGGCGCTTGTGCTCGCTCGGTCGGTCACGGACACGGGCGAGCGGATCTCGCTCGATGAGGTGCTGGCCGCTTTCGGGCACACTCGCGAGTCGCTGGCCGCCATCCCGGACGACGAGTAGACGTGTGCGACGTCGTCTTCACAGCGCCAGCGGTCGATGACCTCCGACGCATTGGCCCGGACGCGGTGCCCAAGGTGCTCAAGAAGATCCTTCTCCTGTTGGACAACCCTGAGGCGGGTTACCCGCTCGGTGGGGAACTGACCGGGTTTCGGAAGCTTGTGGTCGGTCGCAACACCTGGCGTGTCGTCTACCGCATCACCGACGACAAGTCGGTGGAGATCTGCGAGGTGTGGGCCGTCGGCGAGCGGGCCGATACGGAAGTCTACGCTGAGGCGACGGCGAGGGTTCGCGAGGCGGGCACCGACCGTCCGGAGATCGTCCAGCTCGGCCAGGTGATCGAGCGTCTTGGCACGCTGGCCGATCACATTCGGGTGGAGAAAGCGCCCCCTAGAGAACCGGTTCCAGATTGGCTCGCGGACCGGTTGATCTACACGGTGGGGATGGCCCGCGAGGACGTTGCCGCTCTTGATCTCCAAGAGGCTGTCGACTTGTGGGCTGAGTACCGGTCGAAGGTCCGTTAGGTTGCGCATCTATTGCCTGAGGCAAAGCGCTACCACCAGCAATATCTGTACAAAGTTCCCAATGGGTACTGTGGAATCGGCGGTACCGGGGTCTCCTGCCCAGCCGGTCTGATGTCCGGCGAGGCGTAGGCAGACATAGCGGCCGGTCCTTGCGTAGAGCGAGGACCGGCATTTTGCTACTTCGAGTAGTAAACTGAGCCTATGAGCATGCCAGAGCGAGACTTCGCCCCGGGAGACGGCCCAGCCGCCAAGGTCAGTGTGTCTCTGAGAACGGGTAACATTCGCGCTGTCCGAGAGCGAGTCGGGGCCCGGGGGTTTTCCGCCTACGTTGATGCCGCTGTGGAGCGCCAGATCGAGCGGGATCTCTTGGAGGAGGCCCTGCAGGCGAACGAGGCCGCTTCTGGGCCGATCCCCCAGTCTTTGCGTGATGAGGCGGCGGAGTTGTTCCGCCACGTCAAGTCCGCGCCCGAACTCCAAGGGGAGGACGGATGGCGCGCGCACGAAGCCGGTTGAGCGCGGGCACCGTCGTTCTCGATTGCGAGGGGCTCGTGAAGTGGTGCGAGGCCGACCAGCGGGTGACAGCGTTCGTACGGGAGGCGCAGGACAACGACTTTCGGGTTGTGGTCAGCGCCATGACACCGATCGAGGCACAAGACGTCCGCGTCAGAAGCGAGCGTCTCAAGTGGTATCTGTCCCGGCTGAAGATCGAGCCGGTGACCGAGGACATCTCGTCGCGAGCGATCGAGCTTCTTCGAGATGCCCGCCTGCACGGTCACAAGTACGCCATCGACGCTGTAGTCGCGGCCACCGCACTGCGCTCGGTGCGCCCTGCCGTCGTTCTGACGTCTGACGAGGACGACATGAGCAAACTGTGCGGGAAGGCGGTGCAGGTGGTCCCTGTCTGAGACTGCTTGAGGGCCGAGCAGGAGTCTCCGGAACTATTGCGGGAGGCGAAGCGCTACCACCAGCAGTACCTGTTCAAGAACCCGAACGGCTACTGCGGCATCGGCGGCACGGGGGTGGCCTGCCCGGTCGGCCTGACGTCCGGCGAGGCGTGACCGGCTGGGATTCGGCCTACTGCCATCGATTTTCCTGATCGCTGGGGCGCGTGCGGGTCACGCATTGGGACGCGCCCGACTTCTGTCTCGCGGCGGCAGACCTTCAGGAGGGGTGCGACCAGACGTTGATCATGGCGTCCCGGCTCTTTCTTGCCTTGATCAAGCCCGTTCACGCTCAAGCCATGACCGCCGACACCGCCTAGCAGTGGGAATTCGAAGTCACCAGCGACGGACGTTCCGCTAGGTCATCGATCGCCTCGGCACCCGAAGCACACCGACTGGTCGGCGCCGGTCGGGAGGGTGAGGCCGGCGTAGACCTGGTGGTCGTGGCCGATGAAGGAGTTGAAGCCGGGGAGTTCACCGCCGTGGTAGTACATCGAGGCGTCGGGCCGAAGCGCTGGTAGGCGATGCCGTACCCGTACTTCTTCCCATCGGGCGCGGCCGGGTCCTCGGCTTGCGGACTGTGGAGCCACTGCTGCTGGAACGTGGGGTTGAGGACCTTGCCCGTCACCAGGGACCGGATCCAGATGGCCAGGTCGTTCGCGGGGGAGATGACGCCTCCGGCGGCGGTGGCGTGGGAGGGGTTCTGGTGGGTGTGGTCCACCGGCTGGAGCTTTCCTGACCGGGCCGCCGCCTGCACGTCGGCGGGCAGCGAGGTCCCCGCCGGTCCGAGCGGGGCGCACAGCCGGTCACGGAACTGCTGGGCCAGCGGGTGGCCGCCTGCCTTCTTGGCGACGAGGTCCAGCAGCGCGTAGTTGGAGATGCTGTACTCGTAGGTTGCGTCGGGTGTGAAGTTCGGTGGGCGCCCGAACGCGATGTCCAGCATGGCCTGCGGCGTCAAAGCCTTGTGCGGGTCGACGTCCATGGTCGCCGCGAGTTCGGGTGCGTTGGTGTAGTTGTAGAGTCCGCTGTGCATCTTCAGCAGCTCGGCGATGGTGATGTGGTCGCCGTTGGGCACTCCGGGAACGTAGTCGGATACCGGGTCACTCAGCCGGAGTTCGCCGTCCTGGGCGAGGAGGATGATCAGCGCCGAGGTCATGGCCTGGTGTTGCAGGAAGTGGTCGCCCGTGGTGGGCGGTTTGGCCGTGCCCAGCTCAGTTGTGCCGGCGGTCGCCCGGAAGGTTCCTGCGGGGTGCGGAGCAGGACCACCGTGCCGGGGACCATGAGCTACTTCGCCGCACGCTCGACGGCGGACTGGAACACGGCCGGATCGATGGACCCCAGCGCCGACGGAGTGGGTCGGAGGCGCTCGCCGTCGGCGCAGGTGTGGTCCCGGAGTACTGGCGTTGCACCCGGGTTGGGGTGGTGCCCTTCTTTTCGAAGGGCGTAGCTTCTCTTCAGGGACCGATAGCGGTGAATCAGTGCAAGCCATCTTGTTCGCAGACCACGTTGGTGAACTTGCCAGTTTCAAGCGCGTTCGGGGGGACCATCACACGCTCGAACCCGTCGTCGTTCCGCAGGCCGCCCGAGAGCGTGAGGAGATGTTCGTATCCGTCTGCCCTCTTTCCGACCCAGCTGTCGATGTGAGGCCAGCCGAACGCCTGGCTGTCTCCGGGCGCGAATCCCTGTCGGGCCCGGCAGTAGTAGTCCCACTCCTCACGGAGCGGCCCCTGCACGAACCGTTCGGTTGGGGACTCCCAATGGTCTTCGTCATAGTCGGGTTCGGCGCGGTAGTCGAATGTCTGAAGGACCGGGTCGCCCTCGTCGTACTCGCCCGAAACCGACGGCAGAGTGATGATTGGCGCCGCATGCAGCCCGACCAAGGTGAGGATCTCCCCCTGCGCCGGTGTCGGCGTCTCCACGGCATGGGCTGGATCTGCGCAGATGATCGTGCATTCGTCGATACCCCGTCGGACGGCCTTGAAGACGTTGACCAGGCCAAGCCGGGCGGGCAGTCGGTCACCGAGCAATGGGGCCAGTTCGTCGGTGTCCAGCACGGCGAACAGGCTGAGCGGGGCTCCGTCCGTGGCCTGCGGCCATGGCGTTCCCGGTTCCAGAAGCGCTGAGCCCCCTGCGCGGGACCGGCCGGTTGGGGGCATGTCGGGGCCGGCGGGCTTGAGCACGAACCCCGGCCGGGCAAGAGCGGCCATCTGCCGGCCGAGCCGCTCACCCAACAGCTCGATACAGAGTTCGTGGACTTCGGCCAGGGAGCGCTGTTGATCCATGGGCCGAATCTCAGCAGACGAACACGACAGATTTCTCGATCTTTCTGCTGATCGGCCGTCCCTGTTCCAGGGTGTGGTCGTAACACAGGAACTCGCGACGGCTGGATAGGTGGCGGATGCAGCCAGTGCTACGCCGGTCGGCTGCCTGCACACGGGCGCGCTGTTGGCGCTCGGCCCTGTGCTCGGCTTCCGGGCGTGCCGCTGCTCCCAGCATGCGCGCCACCATATGCCTGGACGGTGTGGAGAGGTGAGCCGATCCACCAGCAGACGACACCGTCGACCTGCTCGTATATCCGCCTGAAGCCGCTCCCATTGCGGGCGCGGTTTCCCCGAGCAGGCGGACACGTCGTTGTCGGCGTCGCCTGTCCGGTCGGTCTGACCTCCGGCGAGGCGTAGACCTGCGGAGACAGCTGTGATTTGGCTCTCGGTCGCCGGCCCCGTCCGGGCGTGCGGCTGAGGGCCGGTCTCGGACGGCGCAGGCCTACGGCCGGGTGCCGCAAGGGGGCCGTTCGTGCCTCCTGTCCCGTCGGCGTTGGCGCGCGACGGCTTCCTGCGCTTCCCGTGACAGACCTGGTGCGGTACGCCTGACTACCGTCACGTTGACAGATTCGCCGCGAAGAGGATCGGCCTAATTTCGGTGTCACTTGAAAGAAACATCGAAAGGGCAGGTCATGAAGGCGACGCGGATGGCAGGGATGGGTCTCGCGGTCGGGGCGGTGCTTGCGCTGTGCACGATCGTGAGCCCGGCGCAGGCGACCGAGGAGGGCTGGGACGGAGCGGGCTGTGTGGAGGCGCGGCCGGAGGTCACCTCCATCAGCGGCTGGGTGTCGCCAAACGCCTGCACCTTCATCAAGCGGCAGATCAAGTTCGGCAAGGTCACCACATCCGACCGGGTGAGCGCCTACGTCGACATCTGGTCCAAGGACGCGACGCTGTGGGAGCCGGCGAAGGTGAGCAGCCCGCTGCTCCAGGGTGAGGAGGCCATCAGGAAGGCGATCAGCGGAACGCTCAGCCTCGTCCCCGACTTCCGCTTCCGCGGCACGCGCATCGCTGTGAACGGTCCCGCTGTGATGTTCGAAGCGCACAACGAGGCCACGGTCAAGGGACACGAGATCGCCTACCCTGCGGTCTACCGGGTTCAGCTGACCGACGGTGGCAAGGTCGTCCAGGGCCGCCGCTACTACGATCGGCACACCTTGTTCAAGCCGCTCGACCCCGGGTTGCCCGACCCTTTTGCCGACGTCGCCGACGGCAGCACCCCCGATCAGGGCCGCAAGCCCGTCCTCGACCCCGACGAGCTCGTCGCCCGCGGCGAGGCGTGGAACAACGAGGACGCGGAGGCCCTGGTGGGTCGGCTCACCGGCGCGCCACTGTCCGCCCCTGGCCTGAACGGCGGCACGCTGCGCACCATGCAGGGCAAGCTCGCCTACCTGAAGAGGTTCTTTGATCAGGTCAGCGACGTCCAGCTGCAGCCGGGCCAGGCGGTCAAGGTCGACGGCGCGACATACCTGGAATGGCACGGCACGCTCCTACCCAAGGGGCAGACCGAACCGGTCAGTTTCGGCATCATCGAGCGCGTCGGCGACACCGGTGGCATCTCGAGCGACTGGACCCTGACCTTCGACCGGCTGCCGCTCGTCGCCGACGAAGCGAAGATCATCGAGCTGTACGGCAGGCTCATGTAGCGATCGCGGCCAGCTCCGCCCGCGAGGAGATCCCCAGCTTGGGGAAGGCCTTGTACAGGTGGTAGCCGACGGTGCGCGGGCTGAGGTACAGCTGGGCCGCGATGTCGCGGTTGGACGCGCCCGTGGCGGCCAGCCGTACCACCTGCCTCTCCTGCGCGGTGAGGACGCTGAGCGGGTCGTTCGCCTGGCGCGGAGCTGCGGGGACGTCGCCGGTGGCGCGCAGCTCCCCGCGGGCCCGCTCGGCCCACAGCGTCATGCCGAGCCGGTCGAACGTCTCCAGGGCCGCGCGCAGCTGGGCGCGGGCGGCGGCGCGCCTGCGCGCACGACGCAACCACTCGCCGTAGAGCAGTCGTGTGCGGGCCTGCTCGTGCGGCTGCTCGCCTTGCTCGTGCACCTGCACCGCCTCGTCGTACAGGTCCTCGTCGTCCTCGACGAGGGCACGGCAGCGCAGTGCGACCGCATTGGCGGACGGCATGCCGACGCCGGCCGCCCAGGCCAGGTAGTACGCCAGGGGCTCGCGCGCCAGCTCGGGCTTCCCGGCTCTGACCGCGGCCTCGATCCGGTCGGGGGCGGAGAAGACGGACACCGGCGCCGTGGCGGGGGAAATCCTCTCCAGGATCCCCAGCGACGCCTCTGGCCGGCCCAGCGCGAGCTCCAGCCGCCCGAGCCCGGCCACCGCGACCGCCTCAGCCGTGCGGAGCCCGCGCGCTCCCGCCTGTTCCAAGGCGGCCGCGGCCGCCGCCCGGCAATCCTGCTCGTCACCCAGCTCGCCGCGGGCCAATGCGAGCAGCGCGGTGAGCGCGACCGCTCCGTTCCGTTGCCCCAGGTCGCCGACCATGGGGATGATCTCCTCCAGCCTGGCCGCCGCTTCGTGATATCTGCCGAGCAGCATCTGCGCCTGCAGCCGGGTCTCCACCGCGACGGTCAGCCAGCCACGCATGTCGTGGGCCCTACACTCGGCCTCGACGCGCGCCGCGACAGCCTCGCCCTGACCGTAGCGCCCGATCGGCGCGCACAGCTGTGCCACGAAGAGCAGACCCGGCACCTGGAGCGCGGACAGATCCGGAGCGAGCACCAGCCCCTGCATGAGCGTGACCGCATCCTGCAGCTCGCCGTTGATCAGTGCGGCCAGCCCGAGCGCGCCGCTCATCAGCGGAGAGCCGACCTCGGGCAGGGCCCTGAGCAGCTTCGCCGCCTGCTCCGCAAGGCCCGGGTCACTGGCGTACCATCCACAGCGCACCGCCTCCACGAGCAGGTAGGCCGCCCGCTCGGCGTCCAGCGGGGCGACCCGCTCCGCGCCGGCGATGATGAGCTCGCCGGCCGCGGCCTGGCTGCCCTGCTCGAACTCTCGATGGGCGCGCACCTGGATCAGGCGGGCGAGGGCCAGCGGGTCCTGGATCTTCTCACTGGCCCGGTCAGCCAGCGTGCCCGCGCGAGTCGGCTGGCCCGCGTCGCTGGCCGCCACGGCCGCCGCGGCCAGCCGTACCGAGCGCTTGGCGGTGTCGGGGGTGAGTTCGGCGGCCCGTTCGTAGGCCGCGGCCATGGCCGCATAACCGGAACGGGTGCGCGCCCGTTCCGCGGCCAGCTCCAGCTCGCGCGCCACCTCCTCGTCAGGTGTGGTCGTCGCCGCGGCCAGATGCCAGGCCCGGCGGTCGGCGTGCTCGGCGCCGTCGAGCACCTCGGCGAGCGCAAGCCGTACGGCCAGCCGTGACGTCAACGGCACGTTCTGGTAGGCAGCGGCCCTGATGAGCGGATGCCTGAAGGCCACCGCGGCCCCGTTCACCGTGACCAGCTTGGCCTGCTCCGCCGCTTCCAGGTCCGCCAGCCGGGCGGAGAAGGACTCCGCGGCACGCAGCACGATGCCCAGGTCGCCCGTGTCGTCGGCGGCGAGCACCGCGAGCAGGGCCTGAGCCGTGCGGGGCAGCGCCCTGATCTGCTGCTGGAAGGCCTCTTGCACCCGGTTGGCGACCGGAATCGTGGTGAAGGGGTTCAGCTGCCCGGCTTGCTGCTCCGCGGTGAACGTGGACGGCAGTTCCAGGAGCGCAAGTGGATTGCCGCCCGCCTCGGCCAGGACGCGGTCACGCACCTTCGGCGCCAGGTCCCTGGCCGACTCGGCCAGCAGTGCGACGGCGGCATCGCGGTCCACACCGTCCAGCCACAGCTCGGGTAGCCCTTGTGGGTGGAACTCCGCCCTTCCCGCGAACACCATCATGATGCCTTCCGCGTCCAGCCGCCGCGCCACGAACACCAGCGTGTCGATGGACGCCCGATCGAACCACTGCGCGTCATCGACCAGGCAGAGCAGCGGCCCGTCGCCCGCGACCTCGGCCAGCAGGCTGAGCACGGCCAGCCCGACGAGAAACCGGTTCACCGGAGGCGCCGCAGCCAGCCCCAGCGCGCCCCGCAGCGCCGCCGCCTGTGGTTCGGGCAGCGCGTCGATCCGGTCAAGCTCGGAACGTAGGAGCAGATGCAGGGCCGCATACGGCAGCTCCGCCTCGGACTCGATGCCGACCCCGTGAAGCACCCGCACTCCCGCAGCGCGTTCGATCACATGGCCGAGCAAGGCGGACTTCCCGATACCCGGCTGCCCGCGCACCACGAGCACACCGCTGCGCCCGGATCGCGCGTCCGCCAGCAGCCGATCCAGCTGCGCCTGCTCCGCAGCCCGCCCGTACAACATGGCCGAAAATCTAGCGGAACGTGCGTCATACCTCCGGCGTGGCATCGGCGGCGAAGCGCCAGGGCTGGAACAGCCTGCCCAGTGTGCGAGCGGGTGACCTTGACCGGGCACTACCGTCACGATGACAGATTCGGCGCGGCACCGGCCTTCGTAATTTCGATGGCAGCAGGGACGACAGCGTCCCGCACCACGAAAGGATCTGATCATGGCCACCACTGCCGCCGGTTCCGACGCCGAGGCCAAGTTGCTGCGGTTCGCGCTCAAGCAGGACGCCATCGGGTCGGGCGCCAACGGCCTCGTCTTCCTCGTCGTCGCACCGATCTTCGGCTCGATGCTCGGCCTGCCCGCCACCTTCCTCGTACCGGTCGGCACGTTCCTGGTCGCCTTCGCCGCGACTCTCCTCTACATTGCCGGCCGTCCGGTGGTGAACAGAGCGGCGGCGATCGCGGTGATGGTGGTCAACGTGGCATGGGTGCTGGCCAGCGCCGAGATGCTGATCGCCGAGTGGTTCCCGCTAGCCGGTCTGGGCACCGCCTTCGTGATCGCCCAGGCGGTGGTGGTGGCAGGTTTCACCGGCCTGCAGTTCGCCGGGCTCCGCAAGGCCTGAGCGGATGCCGGGGATGTGGCTGGAGCGTGCGCCTCCGAATGGACAAGGTGCGCGCCATGCGCACCGAGGTGCGGTCCGGCTCGGTCGTCAACGCCGCGGGCAAGAAGGTGGCCAGCATGGACGGCGACACCTTCGGCGGGCGCGAACATGGCGACGCCGAGGTCCTGCGCGGCGACCTCCACCGGCTGCTGTACAGCACGACCGACGGTGTCACCTACCGCTTCGGCGACTCCGTCACCGCCCTGGACGAGGGGCCCGATGGAGTAAAGGTCACCCTGTCCGACGGCATGCGCTCGGTCACCCGGGCCCTGGCCTTCGGGCCCGACGCGCGGTTCGTGCGCGACATGGGCTACTACGTCTCGGTCTTCACCGTGCCCAACCACCTGGGCCTGGACCGCGAGGAGCTCACCTACGTCGGGCCCGGTCGTACCGCTCTGACCTACGCCACCGCGCGGGAGGCGGGGGCCAAGGCCATGTTCCTGTTCGCCTCCGAGCCGCTGCGTACGGCTATCGCAACCGTGCGGAGCAGGAGCGGCTCCTGGCCGCGGCGTACGCGGATGAGGGCTGGGAGGCCGCCGCTAACTCAGCGCCGTCGACAGCCACTTGCCGCCTACTCGTACGTAAAGGCGTCTGTTGGTCGAGTCGACAGCAAGTGTCCCGTCGACCGGGGTGTGCGTGAACGAGGCGTCGCTGACCGCGCCCGCGACCATCCGCAGCGGCGGGTTCGGCTGGTTCTTGGTTGGGACGGTACCGCCGGACTGCCCTCCGATGTTCGCGTAGCAGTTCTCCACCCGGAAATCGCCGGTGCTTGAGGCTTCGTAGTAAATGTGAGTGCCGGTCGGCTTTGTGGAGTAGCGCCCCACGACGTTACGCAGGACGGCGGTCGAGCCGGAGCCGGAGTAGAGATCGATCCCGGAGTTGACCGTCGCCGCCGACGAGCTGTTGGCGATCAGCACGTTCTCCAGGGCGCCGGCGCTTCCCGCCCAGGCGATGATGTTCTGTGCAGTGGAATACCCGGAGGCAAAACCACCCGCGTAAGCATAGATATTGGACGCATAGACATGCCGACAGGACGCGTCGACCTTCAGATGAGGGCCGCCCTGCATCCTGGAGGTTTCGAATTTGCAGTCCGTCAGATAGATCCCATTGGGATTATTGTTCTTCGCGGTGCCCTGGGTGATCCACAAGGCGCCGGTGCCGAATGCCTCCATGCGGCATCCGATGAAATGGATCTGGTTGACGTTGTCGGCACTGTATCCCCAGCCGGTCGTGGCCGAGGAGTTTCGAAGCCACACGTTGGGCTGAGTAGTGCTGTTCGCTGTGCCGGTGCTCTCCTCGATCACCAGATTGTAGAACCTGGAGTCCCAGAACTCGACGGCGTCGATGCACAGGTCGTTGTTGCTCGACATGAAAACATCACGAAAGTAGGAGTTGTCATTGTAGTAAAGCTCGAGCAGTAACCCGGTCTTGCCGCTGCCGTTGAACCCGAGGTTCTCAATCGAACAGTAGCGCCGATGTTTCGACCCGCTCGTGTCGGTTGGGGCTCCGGACATACGCAACAGGATGCCGTTCGCTTTCTTGACCAGCGTGGAGGCCTTGCTGCTCGCGCCGACCAGTCGGATTCCGTTGCCGCCGATGGACAAGGCCGGACCGCCGGCCGTCGGGGTGACCGCGTACGCCCCCGCGGGGAAGTACACGGTTCCGCCTCCAGCGGCCACCGCCGCATCGATCGCGGCCTGGATCTTCGGGGTGTCGTCATCGGCCCCGTTGCCGAGCGCCCCGTAGTCCTTGACGTTGAACCAGTCCAGCGGGGCCGTCTCCGCCGCCGCAGTCGGGGTCTTCGCGATCATGGCGGCACCCGCCAGCCCTGCAGCGGTGCCCCACAACGCTCTACGCCCCATGCTCGGACTCTTCGGCTCCGTCATGCCACAGCCCCCTAGATCAACTTGAGGGATTAAATCAGTTCTTGACCGATCCGCGTCACTGGTACCTCAAGGACGATGGCGTGAGCGCCGTCGGCGTCGATGAGGTGCTCTTCCACGGTGGGACCGGTGACTGCCAGGCGGTGACGGTGCAGCCAGCCGAACAGGTCCTGCCCGGCGCGGACCACCCCTGCCGAGGGTGAAGCGACGGCTCGTACGACGGTGCGGGCAGGCAGCAAGAGTTGCTCGCCGGCGCCGTCGGTGGTCACCGCGGCGGCGAAGCCGCCCGTCGGCTGCCCGCGGAGCCAGGTCAGCAGGGTCGCCGGTGGCGCCGGGCAGACGGCGGCCAGTTCGGCGGGATGGTTGAGGCGCATGTGGCGGACACGTAGGCGACGCGAGTCCACTGCGGTCTGCTGAGGCAGGACCGACATCGGCACGGCGAGGTGGTCCTCGGCTTGAGCCGCGGTCGCGGCCAGCGCGGCGATGTCACGCCTGATGTTCGCCACGATCTCGGTCAGCGCCTGCCGCACCTGTGTCTCGGGAGCGTCCAGCAGATCGGCGATCTGGCGCAGCGGCAGGCCGAGGTGCCGCAGGCCTCGGATGCGTTCGAGCCGGGACAGCTCGGCCACGCCGTACCAGCGGTAGCCGGTGGCACGGTCGACCGCGGCGGGAACCAGCAACCCGACCTTGTCGTAGTGGCGCAGGGTCCGTTCGGATACGCCGACCATGCGCGCCAGTTGCCCGATCCGCCACATGGCGTCCCCTCTGCTGGCAGGTTGACTTTGTCCCTGCGTCAGGGTTCTACCGTCACGGTCCATGACTGATCCGAACCCTCGGCGCCGGCTAACCGGTGTGCTGCTGTTGACGTCGCTGGTAGCCATGATCGCCGGTACGGCCATCGTGGTGCCATCGGGGTTGACCCTGAGTCCGTCCGACCCCGGCGCCGCGCTGGACGCGGTGAGCGAGCGCGTCGGACCGCACTTGGCCGAGCTGGCCTTCGACGTGCTGGGCTGGCTGGCACTGACCGCGGCCGGGCTTGTGATGGCTGTCCGCCCGGCCGAGACGTCAAGACCGTATCTGGTGACGCTGGCCGGTGGCCTGCTGGCCGGCGCCGGGCTGGCGGGCCTGCTTCATGACGCCGGAAACCTGGCACTGACCCAGCTGGCCGCCCGCCAGACCGCTCCGGCCGCCGCCACGGTGGCCCTGGCCGTCCTGCTCACGGCCAAATGGGCAGTCAATCTGGCCGGGCTGCTGTGGGTCGCCGCCACCGTCGCCGGCGCAGTGGGCATCCCGATGCCCGCCGGGCTCCGTGTCACCGGCATGATCGCCGCACTTGGCGGCCTGGCCGCGGTCGTGCTTCCGTGGACGACCGGGACCGACGGCCCTACAGGGGCACAGGAACAGCTCGGGTATGCGCTCCACCTGCCCGTCATGATCTGGTACGGGGTCCTGGGCTGGCGGTATCTACGCAGGCAGCATGCGGTCGCTGCTGCTCTTGATCACCGGCCCGAGCCGCAATAGACGGCTGCTGCGGCATCGGTGGGACCGGGGTCTCCTGCCCGGTCGGACTGACGGCGATTGTCGTGCTTCAGTTGCAAGGCGTTCACTGCCACCAGTGCCGATAGGGCTCCTGCAGCTGCGTCTCGAGGATCTCGGTCGCCGACTCCTTGGGCAGGATCGGGTCTGGGGACTTCTCCTTCCAGGGGTAGTTGAACAGCCAGGAGAACGGCTCGTCCTTTTCCAGGCGGTCGAAGTACGTGCCTTCTTCGTCGTGGTAGAGGTCAACGTATTCGACGTAGGCGATCTGGGGCAGCAGCAGCTCGGCGTCCGCGGGGATCATGTCGTACCAGAAGCCCATCTGCTGGTTGAACTCGCGCAGGTACTGGCGGGCGCGCTCGTCGTCCTCGTTGTCCTCGCCGCCGGCCCACTCCCACAGGTCATCGATCTCGAAGTCGCCGACGGCCTTGGCGCAGTTTTCCTTGTATCGCCAGTAGAGCTCGCCGAACGAGAGGAGCACGTCGCCCGTCCGGCCCGCGTCGTAGGCGAGCGTCTTCGCGCTGCCGTGCAGCATCCTGAGCGCCTGCTGGCACAGCTCCGCCGCCTCGCTGCCCCACACCTGAGCCAGCCCCTTCGAGTGCCCCTCGATGGCGGACGCCGCATCGGCCATCCGGTCGGCGAAGTTGTGAAGCACCACGCCGAGGTCCAGCAGGCGCTCCGGATGGCTCCGTTCGAAGAACTTCCTGATGCCGGCCGCGCTGTTGGCCGAGACGTCCTCCTCGTGCCACGGCTCGGTGTCAGAGGGAGGCCGGGAACGACCCGGATCCTGCTGCCCGTGGACAACCTTGCGCAGCTTGTCCAGACGGCGGTCGAGGATTCCCTCGGCCGTGTCATAGTTCATGGCGGCGACGTACACCAGCTGGCCGAAGCCCTCGTGCGACTTGTGGAATGCCTCTGACCGCTCCTCGAGGTGAGAGAACTTCCGGTTGAGCGCGTCCATCATCTTGTCCGCAGATGCCCATGCGCCGTCCAGATCGGTGCGCGGGACGGGGACGGAGGAGTAGGCACCGAAGGCGGTCCCCATGACGTAGTGCCCGAAGGCGTCACTCGGCGTGCGATCCGAATGCGTTCCGCCGCTGAGGGAGGTCTTCGCGCTGAGGGCGTCAATGGCCATTTGCGTTGAGCGCTTCTTGAGCTCCGCCCGGTTGACGATTATCCCGCGCCCGGGCGCCGGCCAAGATCGGTCCAGCTCGAGACCGTTGTGCCACTGCCTCCAGGGTTCGGAGCTCGGGGGGTCCTGCATGCGCGTGTCCTTCCGGCGCTACGGGCCGATCACGACGGCCGAAGGAACGCCGCCCGTCGCCGCCTACATACATGTTAGGCATAGCCGTAATCTTCCCGTCAAGATCGCGTAACCCCCGACTCGCCGGCTCTTCACCATGGATCGCTCCAGGCAGGCTCTGCCGGGTCGGGTTGCCCTCGAAGTACGCTTCTGGCGTTCATCGGTGATCGGTTGCATGCGCCTGGTCCAGGAGGATGAGGGGTACGGCAGCCGCGGCGAGGGCGGCCCCGATCAAGCAGACCGATGTGAGAGCGGCTCCTTGCGTGAGCGAGGCGGCTGCCAGAACGGGGGTGATGCTGATGCCCAGCTGGAACGCCGACACGGTGGTGGCGCCGGCGAGGGTCGGCGCGTCGGCTGCGATGGCGAAGACGCGGCCGTAGAGGGCGGGGTTCAGCACGAACGCGGCGACGCCGATCAGAAAGACCATGGGCACCACCACCCAGACCTGCCGGATCGCGATCGCCAGCACGACCGACAGGATCACGACCGCCGATGCGCCCGTAAGGAGGGCGAGGTGAGGGCGCTGGTCGGAGACGCGGCCGCCGATGGACAGACCGACGAAGGCGCCGACTCCGAAAAGCGCGAGGATCGCCGGGATCCAGACCTCGGGGACGGCGGTGATGCCGGCGAGCATGGCCGACAGGTAGTTGAACGTGATCATGTACGCCGCGGTGGTCAGGATCGTGATCGCGTAGATGCCCCAGAGCAGCGGCTTCCGCATCGTGGCGAGCTCACGCGAAACGCTCGGCCCGGAGGGCCGGTCGGTGTCAGGGGCGGTGGCGGGGAGCCCGAGGAGGCAGCCGATGAGGCCGGCGACCGTCAGGGCCACGACGGCCCAGAAGCCGCCGCGCCATTGGATGAAGTGGCTGAGCAGCGTGCCTGCGGGGCCGCCGAGGACCATTGCCACGCTGAGCCCGCTGACCACGACTCCGGAGGCGCGGGCGTTCCGGTCCGGCGTCACCAGGCTGATCGCGGTCACCGACGCGACGGCGAAGAAGCCCGCGTAGGCGATCCCCGAGACCACCCTCGTCAGCAGCAGAACCTGGTAATCGCCCACCAGGCCGACGGCGATGCCGGCGGCGAAGAGGGCCTGGGTCGCCACCAGCGCGGTGCGGCGCGGCCAACGCAGGCTGAGCACGGCGAACGGCGGCCCGCCGATCACGACACCCAGCGCGAACGCGGTGATCAGGAACCCGGCCGAGGAGAGCGTGACGTCCAGATCGGCGGCCACCTCCGGCAGCACGCCGGCCAGCAGGAACTCCGCGCTCCCCATCGCGAACAGGCTGAAAGCGAGCAGGTACACGCCGGCGGGCAACCTGCCGGAGGGAACGTTCCGGGACGTCTCCGCGGTGATGCCGGCCATCAGCTCGCACCCACGGCAGCGGACAGCTCCCGTTCCAGCAGCCAGGCGGTCATGTTGATGGCGGCGGTGGAGCCCGCGCCCGCGGCGGCGATGACCTGCGCCCGGGGGTTGACCACGTTCCCGGCCGCCCAGAGCCCGGGGACATTCGTGGCACCTTGGGGATCGACGGCGACGAGTCCGCTCACCGGGTCCTTGCCCGCGCCGAGCGTGGTCAGGATCGCGTCATGGGGCACCGGGCGAGGCGCCACGAAGACGGCCTCGCACGTGACCGTCTCGCCGTTGTCGAGCTCGATCGCGACCCAACCCTCGCCACTCGTTGAGACCCGGGCGACGCGCGCGTCGACCAGGCGCACGCCGTACGCCGTGAGGCGCTGCCGCTCGGCGGTGCCGACCTCGGTGCCGTTGACGCAGAACGTCACGGAGGAGCTGTAGCGGCGCATCAGCGCGGCCAGATGTGCCGACACCGCCGCCATCGTGCTGCCGATCACGACGACGGCGCGTCCCCGCACCTCGTAGCCATGGCAGTGGGGGCAGTGGTGCACCTCCGAGGCCCACCGTTCGGACAGTCCAGGGATGTCGGGCAGTTCGTCGGTCAGCCCGGTCGCGACCAGCACCGACCTGGCGCGAAGGGCGCGGCCGTCGTCGAGCAGCAGCTCGAACGTGCCGTCCGGGGCGCGCCGCGCGTCGGTCACCGACGCCCGCACATGTGTCCCGCCGTAATGCGTGAGCTCGTCTCGCCCGGTCGCGACGAACTCCCTCGGCGCCATGCCGTCCCGGGACAGGTACCCGTGCATGTGATCGACGGGCCCGTTCCGGGGCTCCCCGCCGTCGACGACCAGAGTCGCGAACCGGGCTCTCGCGAGCACGACCCCGGCCGACAGGCCGGCGGCCCCGCCGCCGACGACGATCGTGTCCCACAGCGTTGTTGCGTTCATGCGAAGAGGATCGGGAAGCTGGGCCGGAATCGACAAACTTCGTTGCTGATTCCGGGACACATTGATTGACTGCGGCCCATGGACCGGCAACCGAGCGTCAGCGGGGTGATTGAGCAGATCGCTCCCCGGCTGCGACGCGCCCGCGAGAAGAAGGGCGTCAGCCTGGCCGACCTCGCGCGCGCCACCGGCATCTCGACCAGCACGCTGTCCCGGCTCGAATCAGCTCAGCGCAAGCCGAGCCTCGAACTGCTCCTGCCGATCACCGCGGCGCTGGGCATCCCTCTCGACGAGATCGTCGCCGCGCCCCGGATCCTCGATCCGCGGGTGCCGCAGCAGCCCACCAGGAAAGACGGCCGGGTGCTGATCCCGTTGTCGCGGCATCAGGGAGAGCCGCGCGCGTACAAGATGACCATCCCGGCGCACGACGAAGAGCCCCACCTGCGGACCCACGCGGGCTACGAATGGCTCTACGTGCTGCGCGGACGGCTGCGCGTGAGACTGGCCGACCACGACTTCGTCATGGGTGCAGGCGAGGCGGCCGAGTTCGACTGTCAGATTCCGCACTGGTTCGGCGCCGCCGGACGCGGCAGCGTCGAAGTGCTCAGCCTGTTCGGCAAGCAGGGCGAACGCATCCATCTCCGCACCCCACGGCGCTGACACAGGAGCACATGCCACCCCGTGAGCCGGGCTGTCGCTCGAGTGGTCAGCTTCTCTACGCACTGGAGGTTTTCTACGCTTGCGCGGTGAGTAGGGCATCGGCGAGGGCGGTGCGGGCGTAGAGGACCGAACGGCCCGCTCGGTGGGTGCTGGTCAGGCCGGCGGCCCGCAGGGCGGTGAGGTGCTGGGACACGCCCGCCGCGGAAAGGCCCGAGCGTTGGGCGAGTTCGGTGGTCGAGGCGGGCGTGTCCAGTTCGGCCAGGATCAACGCCCGGGAGCGGCCGATCACGGCGGCGAGGGCTTCCGTGTGCGCGTGTGTCCGGCGCTCCCACAACATGCCGATCCCGCGCGCCGGGTAGGCCAGCTGGGGTGGTTCGGACGCGACGGACCGGGTCAGCACCCGCGGCCAGGCGAAGACCGACGGCACCAGGAGCAGCCCGGCTCCGGTCTCGATCCTGGTGATGGCGCAGTGCCGCTGTACCAGGTGGAGGCTGCCGCCGGCCCAACGCACCGTGTGGTGCAGCTCGTCCAGCGCCTGGGCCGTACCCTGCTCGGCCACCTGGCGCCCCCGGTGGAAGATGTCCGCCTCCAGGGTCGAGCGGATCCTGGCCCAGTAGGGCGCGATCGCCAGCCCCCAGTAGAGCTCGATCTCCGCCACGATCCGAGGCAGGCAGCTCTGAGGGGTCCGGTGAAGGCTCCGCAGCCGGGGGGACAATGCGCCTTCGCGCTCAGCGGCGAGGCGGTCGACGTCCTGCCGTATCTGCTCGGGATCGGTGGCCTCGATGGCGGCCAGCTCGTCGGAAAGGCCGGGGGATGGGGTCGCCGGCGCCGGGTTGAGGAAGTCGGGGAGGTGGCCGCTGGGCGGGATCATGTCGGCCAGCCAGCCGCGATCGAGGCCCGCGGCTGCGAGCCGGGGGCGCACCTGGTCGGCCCAGCCGCGGTGCGGGCGCGGCACCACCGCGGCGGCCAGCGCTCTGACGCTGGTGACGACTTCCCACATGGGCGAGACGGCGAACCGGGTCTCGGCCAGATCGTTCACCGAAAAGGCGAGCCGCGCCTTCATCCCACCGCCTCCAGGATTCGGTCTGAGCTTAATCAGTGGACCCTCGGCCTTCTGCCCAGCAGTATCCCGGAAGCAGGACGATCCGAAAGGCAGTCACGTACATGTCTGTTGACACCTCCCCCTCCGTCGATGCCGCGACTCAGCGGAAGGCCCGGCTGTTCCGCGCCCTGAGCGCCGGGCCCGTGCTGGTGCTGCCCAATGCCTGGGACGCCGCCAGTGCGGCCGTCATCGCCGCAGCCGGCGCCACGGCGATCGCCACGACCAGCGGTGGTGTCTCGTGGTCGCTGGGCCGTGGGGACGGGCAGCGGCTCACCCGGGCCGAGATGGCGGAGGCCGCGCGGCGCATCGTGGACTCCGTCGACGTGCCGGTGACGGTCGACGTGGAAGGAGGGTACGGACCTGGCCCGGCGGATGTCGCCGCGACCGTGCGGGCGGTGGTCGAGGCCGGTGCGGTGGGCGTCAATCTGGAGGACTCCACGGCCGTCGGCGGTCCTCTGTTCGACGTGGCCGAGCAGAGCGCCAGGCTGCGCGCCGCCAGGGATGCCGCGGCCGCCGCGTCCCTGCCGGAACTGTTCGTCAACGCCCGTACCGACGTCTTCCTGTTCGGGATCGGCGCACCGGACGGGCAGCTGGGCGAGGTGCTGGAGCGCGCGGAAGCCTACGCGGAGGCGGGAGCCGACGGCATCTTCGTCCCGGGCCTGCTCGACCTGGACGCGCTGAACACCCTCTGCGCGGCATCGCCGCTGCCGGTCAACGCGATGGCCGTCGCGGGTGGACCGGGTGTCACCGAACTCGCGCAGGCCGGGGTACGCAGGGTCAGCCTGGGCACCGGGTTGGCCCAGGCCGCCTACGCCGCGACCCGGAGAGCCGCCGCGGAGCTGCTCGGCACGGGAGGCCTCACGGCGCTGGACGGCTCACTGGACTTCAGCGAACTCGACGTCCTGTTCCGCCGTTGATCGAACCCAGGAGGATGGCGAGGTTACGGGGGTGACCGCGCCTCCGGTCAGAACAGGAGGGAGTGCGTCATCAGGTCGGTGATGTCCCGGACCAGGGTCGGTGGGATCATTGGCAATGGCGGTGGGCAGGCGGTTTTCATGCGGAGATCATGCGCCCCGTGATCGATCGTGGTCAGTGACGTCAGTCGCGCTACGGAGGTTACGCATGAAGCACATCCGACACGCAGCCGTCCGCCTCGTGGGCCGGGTCCGCATGGGAGGCATGTACACCTACTGGAACTTCTTCAACTAAGAGGGCCGACGAGTGACGCATGCACCTGGTTCGGAGCGGCCTCCCGGCCCTCGAGGGCACTGGTTGTTCGGTAACGCCGAGGAGTACGACCGGGACAGGAACGGCTTCCTGGAACGGTGTCACCGTGAATACGGGGACGTCTTCTCGTTCGACGCCCGCACCATCGTGGTGTCCTCACCGGATCAGGTGCATGCGTTGCTCACCCGGACCAACAAAGACTTCCTGGCCGAGAATTCGCCGCTGGCGGGAAGCATGGACACCGAGCGGATGGCGGCCGACGCCGAGCTGTGGACCACCACCCGCCGCGCGGGCTGGCAGGGATTGCACAGGAGGGTCGCGCAGGCGCACGCCGAACGGTTGCGGGAGATCTTCCTCAAGACCGTCGGTGACGGGGAGCTGGACGTGCTCGCCACGATGGCCGATTTCTTCGGCCGGGCGACCGCCGACTTCTGCCTGAGCGCCGACGCGGAAGGCGTGCCGGAGACGCTGGCCGAGAACGTCGCGGCCATCGACCCTCTCTCGCGTGACTCGCTGCAGCTCCCGCCGTGGTGGCCGTCGCGCAAGGTGCGGCGCTTCGCCCGCTCCCGCAAGCGGCTCCTGGCGCTCATGACCGACATCGTGCGCCGCCGCCGTCAGGCCGGAGACTCCTCCGCCCAGGATCTCCTCGCCGTGCTGCTCGCCCCGGGCGATCAGCAGCTGTCCGACCTGCAGATCGAGCGGTTCCTGCGCGGGATCATGCTGGCCGCGCTGGGTGTCCCGGCCGCCGCGCTCACCTGGATCGTGTACGAGCTCAGCACGCGGCCCGACGTGCTGGCCCGGCTGGAGGCCGAGGCCGCGTCGGCCGGCGATGTCCCGGTCATGGGGGACCTGCCGTACACCGAGGCGTTCGTCAAGGAGGTGCTCAGGCTCTGGCCGCCGACCTGGCTGATCGGCAGGACCGTACGTCACGAGACCGAGCTCGACGGATGGCGGCTCAAGGCGGGGGACCAGGTGCTGTTCAGCCTGTATCGGCTGCATCGCGATCCGCGCTGGTGGTCCGACCCCGACCAGCTGGTGCCGGAACGGTGGCTGGAGCCTCGTGCCGCGCCCGTCAGGCACACCTATCTGCCTTTCGGCGCCGGGCCGAGGGTGTGCGTGGGGACCCAGCTCGGCATGATGCAGCTGACCCTGGCGACGGCCTGGCTGGTCGGCGGCATGGACCTGGCGCGGACGCAGGAGACGGCGATGGTGCCCGACTTCAGCGGTCTGCTGGTGCCGCGTGACCTGAGGGTCCGGCTGGAGCGGAAGGCGGTGCGGCAAGGCGCCTGATCTTCTCCTGGACGTTCCCGGCTTCGACCGCGCGGTGCTGCTTGTGGTAGAGATCGAGCGCTCGCTGCCAGGCGTCGAGGGCGGCGGCGGGCCGGTCCGCTTCGTGGTGGGCGTCGCCGATGCGGACGAGGGTGTCGGCGCCCTGGTAGGCGTTGCCGAGTTTGTCGCGTAGTTCGAGGCATCGGCCGTAGTAGCCGAGCGCCTGATCGTGTTGCCCCGCCCTGTGGGCGATGTAGCCGAGGCTGTCGAGGGTGGCGGATTCGCCGTTCAGGTCCTCGTGCTTCCGGAACAGCTCCAGAGCCTGCTCGCAGTACGATCGCGCCTCCGGGTAGTGGCCGAGCCTGGCGTGGCACCAGCCGGCGGCGCTGAGCGCGTTGGCCTCCCAGAGGGGGTCTCGGAGCTGGCGCTGGAGGCGCAGGGCGTTCTCGACGTGCGGGAGCGCGCGCTCGGGTCCGCCCCGCTCCAGCCAGGCGAACCCGAGGGTGTGGCTGGTGTGCGCCTGCCCGGCGAGGTCTCCCTCCTGCTCGAACAGCTTGAACGCGAGCAGCAGGTGTTCAAGGCCGTCGTCGGCCCGGGAGTCCTGCGCGTAGGCGTATCCCAGATACCAATGGGCGAAGGCCCGAGGGCCCGGCTGTCCCAGCCGCTCGGCGGCGGCCAGGGCCGTCTCCCAGGACCGGATGCGCAGCTCGTGCTGGCACCGCTTGTGGAACGTGTCCATGGCCCACGCCAGCCGCCAGACGGCCGCGTCCAGGCCCAGCTTCTCGGCGTGCCGCTGCACGGCGATGAGGCTGGACTGCTCGTCCTCGAACCACGCCCAGGCCGACGCGGCGTCCTCGAACTCCTCCCGCTCGGGCTCGGCGGAGATCCGCTCGGCGAAGGGACGGTTGGGGTTCAGCAGCCGGTCGCCGGCGAACGCGGTGAGCACGTACGAGTCGACCAGGCGGGTCAGCGCCTCCTCCCGCTCGTGATCGGGCAGATCGGACTGCGCGCGTTCGGCGGAGTAGAGGCGGACCAGGTCATGCGTGCGATATCGCCCGGGACGGTGCTGCTGGGTCAGGTTGGCGGCTTCGAGGTGCCGCAGCAACACCTTGGTGCGGGAGCCGGGCAGGCCGGCGAGCGCGGCGGCCGATCGCAGGCTGATGTCCGGCCACGGCGCCAGCCCCAGCAGCGCGAACAGCCGGGCGGTGCCGGGGTGGAGTGCCTCGTACGACGACTTGAACGCGGCCCGCAGGTCCGCGTTCAAGTCGCCGGTCTGCAGGGCGTCGAGGCGGGTGGCGGGGCTGCTCAGCTCCTCGGCGAGGACCGACAGGGGAAAGCCGGGGTGCATGGCGGCGCGCGCAGAGAGCACGCTGATCGCCAGGGGGAGGCCGCCGCTGTGCTCCACGAGGGCGGCCGCGCTGTCGGGATCCGCGCCGATCCTCGATTCGCCCAGGTGGCGGCCGAGCAGGCGGCGCGTCTCGGCGGGGGTGAGGGCGTCCAGCCCGATCAGGCTCGCGCCGCGGGTGGCGTTCAGGCCCGGGAGGCGGTTACGGCTGGTGATCACCACGACGCAGTCAGGGCTGCCGGGCAGCAGCGGCTCGACCTGTGCCACGTCGCGGGCGTTGTCAAGGACGACGAGCAGGCGGCGGTCGGCGACCAGCGACCGGTAGAGCCCGGCCTGGGCCTCCTCCCCGGCCGGGATGACCGCCGCCGGGACACCGAGAGAGCCGAGAAAGTGGCGCAGCGCCACATGAGCCGGCAGCGGGTCGCTGCTCGGGTCGAACCCATGGAGGTTGACGTAGAGCTGGCCGTCGGGGAAGAGGTCGATGTTGTCGTGCGCCCAGTGCAGGGCCAGCGAGGTCTTCCCCATTCCCCCGGTGGCGCTGATGGCGGCGATGGCCACGCTGTTCCTGGTCCGGTCGCGGGCGAGGCGATCCAGCTCGGCGCGTTCGCGTTCGCGGCCGACGAAGTGCGGTGGCGGAGCGGGTAACTGCCGGGGGATCGGCGAGACCATCGCATGTGGCTGGGGTTCCGGCGTGGTGTCAGAGGTGAGGATCCGCTGGTGAAGCTGTTGCAGCTCGCGTTCGGGCTCCAGCCCCAGCTCCTCGCTGATCCGTTCGCGCAGTCTCCGGTAGACCGCCAGGGCGTCGGCGCGCCGGCCGCTCCGGTGCAGCGCGAGCATGAGCTGGCCGTGCGCCGACTCGCGCAGGGGATGATCCGCGACGACCGCGGTGAGCTCGGTGACGGCTTCGGCGTGCCTGCCCGTCATGAGCATGGCCGAGCCCCGCTCCTCCACGGCTTCCAGCCGCAGCTCCTCGAGCCTGGCCACCTCCGCCTGAACGAAGGAGCCGTCGATCCCCACCAGCGGCGCCCCGTGCCAGAGGCTCAGCGCCTCGTCGTAGCGGGTCACCGCGGTCTCCGGGTCGCCTCCGGACGCCGCCTTGCGGGCCTGCGCCACACCGTCGAGGAACCTGGTCAGATCGAGCTGGTCGGGCGCCAGCCGCACGACGTACCCGGGTCGCTGCGTACGGATCAGATCTTTCCCCGCGGCGGCGCACGTCTTCCTGAGGTCGGAGATCAGCATCCGGACGCGGGAGGAGGGCGAACTGGGCAGCGGCACGCCCCACAGCGACTCCGCCAGCCGCTGGACCGACACCACGCGGTTGGCGCTCAGCAGCAGGATCGTCAGCAACGCCCCCTGCTTGCCGGTCAGGACGACGTGTCCGGTCTCGCTCTGGAGCTCCACCGGTCCGAGCACGCGGAATCTGGCCCGCGCAAGACCTTCAGAACTCACCGGCGACCTCCAGTGGGTGGAACCAGCTCCCCGGACGTGAGGATAGTCGAGGCTTGATCACCATTCCTGGCGCCGGCAGGCAACAGCGTCTCTAGATCGATTCGAGAGCCGGCCGCTACTCTGCTGATCCATGACCTCTGGCCCGGATACCGTCTTATCGGGTCGATATCGGTTGCTCAGGCGACTCGGTGGCGGCGGCATGGGTACGGACCCCGATCCGGAGGACCTGCCGCCGAAGGACGCAAGCTGTACTACTCCAAGAAATTTCCCAAGGGCGGCAAACCCGCCGTGACGAAGGCGCAGCAGGAGGGCGTCCTGACGATGGCCCGTCTGGCCGCCGAGGCGGCCAGAACCGGCGGCGCCTCGCCGGGCTGAGCCGGTACAGGGACCGACCCGCCGGCCAGGGTCGCGGCGGCCACCGCCACCGCCGCGCTCCCCGACCGAATGCAGCCACGCCGGATTCGTATTGAGGTGGCCTTCTCAATTGGCGCGGCGATGTCGCCGCCGGACCTGCCGTGTTTACTTCGCTGTCATCCGCATCTTTCATTATGAAATGAGTACGGCGCAGGCCGGTGTCGGCCGCTGAATCACCGTCCAACCATGGATCCGCAGGTGGACAGGGGGATTCGGGCGGCAGCAAACGGAGGTATGCATGGACGTACGGCTGGACCATCTCGTCTGCTGGGTCTCCGACCAGCTCGATTCCCTGCATTTCTACGAGCAGGTTATCGGCCTGCCCGGGGTGCGGGCCGAGGCGTTTCGCGAGGGAAAGGCGGCCTTTCCGAGTGTGCGGATCTCGGCCGAGACCATCCTCGACCTGATGTCGTACGAGTCCTCCACGGGAGTGGACGAGGGCACCGGGGTCAAGGGCAGCACCGGACATCCGATCAACCACTTCTGCCTGGCCGTCGGAAAGGAGGATTTCGACGAGCTGCAGGTCAGGCTGAAGCAGCACGGGGTCGAGATCACGGGCTCCGGCGTCAACTCCTTCGGCGCCCAGGGCATCGCCCCCGAGACGATGTTCTTCCCCGACCCCGACGGCAACGTGCTGGAGGTGCGCTACTACGAGTGACGGCGCAGCTTGGCCCGGGCGGCGCGGCGTACGAGGGGGCCCATGTCCTCCAGGGCCGTCACCAGGCCCGCCAGGCTCTCCAGGGCGTCGAACGCCTGGTTCGCGCCGTCCGGGTCCACTCCCTCGTAGAGCTCCAGGCCCACGAACGCCGCCGCCGTGGCCTTGGCCAGGCCCGGCACGTCCACGAACTCCGCCAGCGGCGACTTCGCCAGCACCCTCCCCAGCGCCTGCTCGACCTCCTCGATCCACAGGTTGAGGCCGGTGGTGGTGGCCGGTGCGAGTTTGGAGTCGGTCTGGCCGCCCGCGAGGAGCTGGGCGAGGGCGGCAACGGTGCCTTCCGCCCGTTCCTCCGCGTGCAGCGCGCGGCCGAGGTCGAGGAGCTCGCGGAGGGTGGTGACGGCGGCGAAGCGGGCGCGGTAGAGGGCTATGCGCTGCTGGGAGCCGTGCTCGACGGCGGCCGCGAGGAGCTGGTCGACGCTGCCGAAGTGATAGAAGACGAGGGCCTGGTTGACGCCCGCCGCCGCGGCGATCGTACGGGCGGAGACGCCGGCGATGCCGTGCTCCTTGAGCGTCTCCAGCGCGGCTTCGAGCAGTTTGGTACGTGTGTCGGCCACCGGCATCACGTTAGCGGGAACGCGGCCTTCAGGCCGCGGTGGGAACTGTCGGTCGGGTTTGGTAGACAGGCGGGCATGGGTGTGAGCGTCGATGAGTTCCTTCAGCTGCTGGACGAGCTGCCCGGGGTCCGCATGAGCCACGGTGGCGAGTGGATCGGCCTCAAGGTCCGCGACAAGGGCTTCGGCTACCTGTGGGAGGCGACCGAGACCGTCGGGCTCAAGGCCACGATCGAGGAGCAGATCGCGCTGGTGGCCGAGCGGCCCGAGGTGTTCGAGGTGCAGTTCACGGCCGGGCGGTTCGGCTGGGTGGTGGTGCACCTCGACAAGATCGACTCTGAGGAGTTGTTCGAGCTGGTGGCCGAGGCCTGGTGCCTGACCGCGCCGAAGGCGATGGTGGCCGAGTTCGAGGCCGCGCATCAGATCGGGCAGGGCGCGTTATAGGTGCATTACGGGTAATGTCGGGCATTGTGGGCGCTGTGCACGTTCGGTTGCGGGAGTGGCGCGCGGACGACGCGCCGGTCGTGCTGAGGGCATTTCAGGCGCCGGACCTCCGGACGCAGGCGTCCTGGCCCGTCGTCACGCTCAAGGACGCCTCCGGGTGGATCACCGCCTGGCAGGGGGTGGGCCACGCGTTCGCCGTCACGGTCGAGGGCCCCGAAGGTGAGCAGGTGGTCGGAAACGTCGCCGTCTCCCGCCTCGACGAGCACGACAACGGCTGGGTGTCCTACTGGGTCGTGCCCGAGGCCAGAGGGCGGGGCATCGCCGCGGCGGCCACCGGCGAGCTGGCCCGGTGGGCGTTCGGCGAGCTGGGGCTCCACCGGCTGGAGCTGGGGCACCGCGTCAACAACCCGGCGTCGTGCCGGGTCGCCACGAAGGCCGGGTTCCGGCCAGAGGGCATCGAACGCGGCAAGCTCCGCCACGAGGGCGCCCGCCACGACGTCGAACGCCACGCCCGCCTGGCGACCGACCCGCCGATCGCCGCCTTCCCGGCCCCGTGACCGACCCGCCGGCGACGGCGTTCCCGACTCCGTGACCGCCCCCGCCCGTCGCCGCCTTCCCGGGCCCCGTCACCCCGCCCGTCGCCGTCTTCCCCCGCTCTGTGACCGTCACGCACAGCTGACCCGTGGCCACTTACCGGCCCGCTGATCTACCCTTTCCTGGTGGACAGCGAGAGTCTGGCCGCGGCCGGTCTCCTGGAAGCCCTGAGCCGGGCGTCAGGGATGCTCGCGGAATTACGTCACCCGTTCGTCAGAAGCGAGCCCTTCTCCTATTTCCTCCCGCCCGCGGGCGCCCGCGTCGGCAACAACCTCACGCTGCCCGACGGCCGCGAGGTCCGTTTCGAGGTCTCCATCGCCGTCTCCGGCGGAGCCTTCCACGTCGAGGGGTCGATCACCGCGGAGGACGAGACGCTGTTCGAGCTCCCGCGCAAGAGCGTGCCGGACATCCACGACGCCCTGGCCGTGCTGGACGACTACGCGGGGGAGGTGGTGGCCCCGGCAGGGCGGCTGATCGACCAGCAACTGGACGAAATTGTCTAATTGTCAGACAATGATGGGCATGAGAAACGGACCTCTCGCCGTTGTCGCTGCCTCCGTGCTCTGGGGCACGGCCGGGACGGCAGGACTGCTCGTCTCCGCCGACTCCGTGGCGCTGGCCGCCGCGCGGCTGGTCGTCGGGGGGACGGCGCTCGCGCTCGTGGCCGGGGGCGGCGTCAGGAAGGCGATCAGGCCGAGCCTGCTGCTGGCCGCGGTCGCCGTGGCCGCGTACCAGCTCTGCTTCTTCGCCGCCGTCGGCCGCACGGGGGTCGCCATCGGCACGGTGGTGGCGATCGGCAGCGGACCCGTCTTCACGGGGTTGCTGTCCTGGCTTCTGCACGGTCACCGGCCGAGCGGGCGGTGGGCCGTGGCGACCGCGGCGGCCATCTGCGGGTGCGTCGCGCTCATCGTGGGAGGCGGGGCCGAGAGCGGCGGTCAGTTGGTCTCGGGGGTGCTGTTCGCGCTGCTCGGCGGCCTGCTCTACGCCTTCTACGCGGTCATGGCCGCACGGGCGATCGGCCGTGGAGCCGAGTCCGACGCCGTGATGGGGGTCATGTTCGGGGGCGCGGCGCTGATCATGCTCCCCGTCCTCCTGGCGACCGGGGTCGCCTGGATGGGCGAGCCGCGCGGGCTGCTCGCCGTCGTCTACCTGGGCCTCGGCACCACGGCCCTGTCCTACTTCCTGTACGGCAGGGGCCTGCGGACCACGCCGGTGGCCACGGCCGCCACCCTGGCCCTGGCGGAGCCGGCCGTCGCGGCGCTGCTCGGCCTGGTGGTGCTCGGCGAGCGGCTGGCCCCGGTCTCGATCGCGGGCCTGGTGCTCCTCGCGCTGAGCCTGGTGGCCGTGGCGATCCCGGAGAAAGTACGCGACCAAGAGCTTGTGCCGGAAAGGGAGCTAGAGTCGCAGCCGTGACGTTGCCGCTCAGACCCGTCTCCACCGTCGGCGCGCTCGCCGACGCCCTGCGCAGCAGGGTGCTCTCCGGCGAGATCCCGCCCGGCACGCCGCTGCCCGAGCAGGAGATCGCCGCCTCGTACGGCGTCGCCAGGCCCACCGTGCGGGAAGCGCTGGCGAGCCTCGTCCACGAGGGGCTGCTGAGACGCGAGCGCAACCGCAGTGCTTATGTCCCCGAGGTGACGCTTTCGGACCTCGACGATCTCATGTACGTACGCAGGCCCCTCGAAGACCTCATGGCGCAGGCCGTGGCCGGGCGGCGGGTTCCGGGGGCGGACGCCGCCCTGCACCGGATGGCGGCCCTGCCCGCCGACGCGCCCTGGTCGGAGAGCGTGGCCGAGCACATGGCTATGCACCAGGCGCTGATCGAGGCCGTGGGGAGCCCCAGGCTCGAACGGCTCTACGGAGTCCTGGCGGCGGAGACGCGGCTCGGGCTGGTGCGGCTCCGGGAGGTCTACACGGACCGGGACGTCCTGGTGCGCGAGCACCGCGAGCTGCTCGACGCCATCGCCGACGGCCCGCAGGACGCGGCCAGGGCGGCGGTGGCCGCGCATCTCAGCCACTCGTGGGGCGGCCACTGAGGGGGCCAACCGCACCATTGTGTGCGAACCCTTGCGGGACAGCCCCGGAACTCGCAAGAATCGCGCCCATGCACGGCAACCCGATGCCGGACTCCTACGTGTATGTCACGGAAGAGGGCGTCACCCGTCACTACGCGGACGGTAGCGTCGAGGCTCTCGCCTGGGAGGACGTGGTGGAGGTCCGTGTCGTCACCGAAGCCGGGGAAGACGTCCTCTACATCCTGCTCGACCGCGACGGTGAGGGCTGCGTCGTGCCGCGTTCGGCCACGGACGCCACCTTCCTGGCGCGTCTGCGCTATCTGCCGGACTTCGACCTCGATCGGCTGGCGCTGGCCGCCGACTCCGCGCATGACGGGGTTGTGGTCGTCTGGCGGAGTCCGGACCCGCCGTCCGCATTGCCGGACCTGGAGTACGACTAGCGGCTTCATTCGGCGGCAACCTGCCGAAATATCACCGTAAACCGCACATTTTGCGCGCCAGACCGCTGCACTTATGGATCGTTCCGTCAAGCCCTTCGGTTGCTGAGCCGTCGTCCGATTGTGGACATTGGACGTTATTCCCCGTACTGGAATGGATCTTTACTCTTTAGTGGGGGCCGCCGCCCTTGATTGTGCGTGGGACATGTCAACCCATGTGGTTCAAGGAACGTCCTGTTATCGCGGTGCACAGAGTTTCAGGGTGGTGCTATGAGGGTGGGGACTGGGGAGTCCGCTGTCGTGCTCCTCGGGGCCGTGCCACGCCGCGCGTCGAGCATCTGGACGCGCGCGTACCTACGGCTCCTGTTAGGCGGGGACACGACATGCGCACTGCTGGCATGCGTCTGCGTGCTGGGCATCCGGCTGATCGCCGGGGTGTTCATTCCGTGGGTCGAGTTCATGCTCGGACTCGGCCTGATCGTCGCCTGGCCCGTCGCGCTCATGATGGGCGGCGCGTACCGCCAGCGCGCCAACGGCGAGGGAACGGACGAGTTCAAGGCCGTCTTCAACGGCGGTATCGGCCTGATGGCGACCGTCGCCATCCTGGCCTACGCGACGCAGACCGCGGTCGCGCGCAGTTTCGTGATGGCGATGCTGCCGCTGGCGCTGCTGTCCACGCTGTACTTCCGCTACCGGATGCGTAAACGTCTCCACCGGCGGAGAGCGGTGGGCGACTACATGCGCCAGGTGATCGCGGTCGGGCACCGGGAGTCGATTCTCGACCTGGTGATGCAGTTCAGACGGCAGCCGCATCACGGAATGCAGGTGGTGGGAGCCTGCCTTCCCGACAGTGCGATGGGCAGCGCGATGGACATCGACCTGGACGGCATCCCCGTGCTCGGCTCCTTCGGCGACGTGGCCGCGGTGGTCGAGCGCGTGCAGGCCGACGCCGTGGCGGTGCTGGCCTGCCCGGAGTTGGACGGGGCCGCGCTGCGCCGGCTGGCCTGGAGCCTGGAGACCGCGCGCACCGACCTCTTCGTGGCCCCCGCGCTCATGGACGTGGCCGGGCCGCGCATCAGCATCCGGCCGGTCGCGGGGATGCCGCTGCTGCACCTGGAGCATCCCGAGTTCGACGGCACCAAGCAGGTCGCGAAGACCGTGTTCGACCGCCTCGTCGCGGCGGCCGCCCTGCTGCTCCTGGCGCTGCCGCTGCTGGCCCTCGCGCTGGTGATCCGCCTCACCAGCCACGGGCCGGCGCTGTTCCACCAGACCAGGGTCGGCAAAGGCGGCAAAGAGTTCCGTGTCGTGAAATTTCGTACGATGGTGGTGGATGCGGAGCGGCTCAAGAGCGCACTTCTGGACGCGAACGAGTTCGACGGAGTGCTCTTCAAGATTAGGAACGATCCAAGAATCACTCGGGTAGGCGCTTTCCTGCGGAAATACTCGCTCGACGAGCTGCCGCAGCTGCTGAACGTGCTCCGAGGCGAGATGTCCCTGGTCGGCCCCCGCCCGCCGCTGCCGGAGGAAGTGGGCAAGTACGGCGCCGACGTCCGCCGCCGCCTGGTGGTCAAGCCCGGCATGACCGGCCTCTGGCAGGTCAGCGGCCGCTCCGACCTGAGCTGGGAGGAGTCCGTGCGCCTCGACCTGCGGTACGTGGAGAACTGGTCGCTCATCCTCGACCTGCAGATCCTCTGGAAGACCTGGTCCGTCGTCACCCGTGGAGAAGGGGCTTACTAGCGGTGAAAGCACTCGTGCTCGCCGGGGGGTCGGGCACACGGCTCCGGCCCATCACGCACACCTCGGCCAAGCAGCTGGTGCCGGTCGCGAACAAGCCGGTCCTCTTCTACGGGCTGGAGGCGATCGCGGCGGCGGGGATCAGGGAGCTCGGCCTGGTGGTCGGCGACACCCACGCGGAGATCGAGTCCGCCGTGGGGGACGGCTCGGCCTTCGGGCTGCAGGTCACGTACCTGAGACAGGAGGCCCCGCTCGGGCTCGCGCACGGCGTGCTGATCGCCAGGGAGTTCCTGGGCGACGAGGACTTCGTCATGTACCTGGGCGACAACTTCGTCGTGGGCGGCATCAACGACCTGGTGGACAGGTTCGCCCGCGAGCGGCCCGCCGCCCAGATCATGCTCACCAGGGTCGGCGACCCGCGCCAGTTCGGGGTGGCCGAGCTCGACGCCTCCGGCCGGGTGGTCGGCCTGGAGGAGAAGCCCGCCCGCCCCAAGAGCGACCTGGCGCTGGTCGGCGTCTACCTGTTCAGCCCGGCCGTCCACGAGGCGGTGGCCGAGCTCAAGCCGTCGTGGCGGGGCGAGCTGGAGATCACCGACGCGATCCAGTGGCTGATCGAGGCGGGCCTGCGCGTCGAGTCCTCGGTGATCTCCGGCTACTGGAAGGACACCGGCAACGTCACCGACATGCTGGAGGTCAACCGGCTGGTCCTGGAGTCGGTCGAGCCCAGCGTACGCGGGCACGTGGACGAGGCCAGCGAGCTGGTCGGCCGGGTGGTCGTGGCAGAGGGGGCCGTGGTCGAGCGGTCCAGGATCGTCGGCCCGGTGATCATCGGCCAGGGCGCGCGGATCCGCGAGAGCTACGTCGGCCCCTTCACCTCCATCGGCGCCGACTGCGCCGTCACCGGCAGCGAGATCGAGTATTCGATCGTGCTGCCCAGGGCCTCCATCGCCGGGGTCGGCCGCATCGAGTCGTCGCTGATCGGCCACGACGTCGAGGTCACCCCGGCACCCAACACGCCCAGAGCCCACCGCCTCGTGCTGGGCGATCACAGCAAGGTACAGATCAGTTCATGACCCGGATCCTGGTGACGGGCGGAGCGGGCTTCATCGGCTCGCACTTCGTCCGCAATTTGCACGATATGTACGTCACGGTGCTGGACAAGCTCACGTATGCCGGCAACCGGGCCAACCTCGAAGGAGTGCGGCACGAGTTCGTGCACGGGGACATCTGCGACGCCGAGCTGCTCAGGAGCGTCGTCCCGGGCCACGACCTCGTGGTGAACTTCGCGGCCGAGTCGCACGTGGACCGGTCGATCGAGGGCGCGGCCGAGTTCATGCGCACCAACACGCTGGGCACCCAGACCCTCCTCCAGGCATGCCTGGAGGCCGGGGTGCCGAAGGTGGTCCAGGTGTCGACCGACGAGGTGTACGGGTCCATCGACATCGGCTCGTGGGACGAGGACGCGCCGCTGCGCCCGCGCTCGCCGTACGCGGCGTCGAAGGCCGGCGGCGACCTGGTCGCCCGGGCCTATGCGATCACCTACGGCCTGAACGTCTCGATCACGAGGTGCGGCAACAACTACGGGCCGAGACAGTACCCGGAGAAGCTCATCCCGCTGTTCCTGACGAACCTGATGCGCGGCCGGAAGGTCCCGCTGTACGGCGACGGCGGCAACGTCCGCGACTGGATCCACGTCCAGGACCACTGCGCCGGCATCCGGCTGGTCGCCGAGAAGGGCGAGCCGGGCGAGGTCTACAACATCGCGGGCACGGCCGAGATGACCAACAAGGAGCTGACCGGCCGCCTGCTGCAGGCCTGCGGCAGGGGCTGGGACGCGGTCGAGTACGTCGAGGACCGCAAGGGCCACGACCGCAGGTACTCGATGGACGACTCGAAGTTGCGGGCGCTCGGCTACCGGCCGGAGATCCCGTTCGAGCAGGGGCTGAAGGACACCGTCCGCTGGTACGCCGAGCACCGGGACTGGTGGACCTCGTGATCGATCGGTTGTGCCGGGAGGCGGCATGAGGTGGCTCATCACGGGCGCCGGCGGCATGCTCGCCGCCGACGTCCTCGACAGGGCGGCGTTGACGGGGGAGCCGGTGCTCGCGCTCGGCCGGGCCGAGCTGGACCTGCGCGACAGGCGCGCGGTGCGTGACTTCGTGTCCGCCTACCGGCCGAGAGTCGTGATCAACTGCGCCGGCTGGACCGCGGTGGACGACGCCGAGGCCAGTGAGGCGGAGGCGCTGACGGTCAACGGGCATGCCGTGCGCTGGCTGGCCGAGGCCTGCGACCTGGCTGGGGCGCGGCTGGTGCACGTCTCCACCGACTACGTCTTCGACGGGGACGGCGTGGTGCCGTACCCGGAGGACGCGCCGACGGGGCCGATCAACGCGTACGGGCGGACCAAGCTCGCCGGGGAGTACGCGGCGCTGGAGCACGGGCACTACGTGGTGCGCAGCGCCTGGCTCTACGGGATGGGCGGCGCGAACTTCGTGCGGACCATGATCCGCCTGGCGGGTGAGCGGCCCACGATCGACGTGGTCGACGACCAGCACGGCCAGCCGACCTGGGCGGCCGACCTGGCGGACTACCTCGTGCGGCTGGCCCGGTCGGACCTGCCGCCGGGCGTCTACCACGGCACCAGCGCGGGCGAGACCACCTGGTGCGGGTTCGCCAAGGAGATCTTCAGCCTGCTCGGCGCGGACCCGGACCGCGTACGCCCCGTGACCAGCGCCGCCTTCCCCCGCCCGGCCAAGCGGCCGGCCTACAGCGTGCTCGCGCACACCAGGGGGGAGCCGATCCGGCATTGGCGGGCGGCGCTGCACGCGGCCTGGCCGGTGCTGATGCGTGGACGCCGGTGCAGCGTCGCCTGAGGGACTCGATGCTGTGGCTCGTGGTGGCAGGCCTGGCCGGATGGGCGGGCCTGCGCCTGTGCGGATGGGAGCCGAAGTTCGTCTGGTCCCAGCTGGTGTCGTTCACTCCCTACGCGGCCGTGCTCGCGCTGGTGCCGCTGGGCTTCGCGGTCTTCCTGCGCTCCGGTGTGCTGCTGGTGGCCGCGCTGGTCGTGACCGCGGCCTTCGCGGTCATCGTGCTGCCGCGCGCCATCCCGGAGGGCAACCCGCCCGCCGGTGGCCCGGTGCTGCGGGTGATGGCCGTCAACCTGCTGCACTCTTCCGTGCTGCCGCCCGACCTGGTCGACGCGGTCGAGCGCGAACGGCCGGACGTGCTGCACCTGCTGGAGTTCACCGGCCTGATGCGGAAACGGGTGGAGGAACTCGGGCTGGGGCGGCTGCTGCCGTACGAGATCGTCCTGCCGGGGGAGAACTCCCAGGGCGCGGCGATCTACTCGCGCTACCCGCTGCGGCCGGGGGACGCGCCGATCGCGGCCCCCGCCTTCGAGGAGAGCCCGCGCCACCTTCCCGCCGTCGTCACCCTGCCGGGCGGACGGGAGGTGGACCTCGTCGCGGTCCACGCGTGCGCGCCCTCAGAGGGCTGGCGTACGGCGTGCTGGGCGTCGAGCATCCGGGCGTTGCCACCCGCCGGAGGGCGCCTGCGGGTGCTGGCCGGCGACTTCAACTCCACCCTGGACCACGCGGTGCTGCGCGACCTGATCGCCACCGGCTACCGGGACGCCGCCGACGTCACCGGAAAGGGGCTGTCCATGACCTGGCCCTACTACGAGCAGCCGCGGTTGTTCCCGAAGGTGGCCATCGATCATGTGCTGGCCGACCGCCGGATCGCGATCCGGAGCTTCCAGACCCTGCGGGTGCCCCGGACGGACCACCGCGCGACGCTCACCGAGCTGGTCCTCCCGTGATGTCACGTTTCCTGAGCCGGAACCGATATGTCATGGACACCCAGGGGGATGGATGACGAGGTTGCCGGAGCAGACCTCCAGGAAGACGATACTCGGCACCACACTGGACGCCCTCACCATGCGCCAGGTGATCGCGCGGTGCGTGGCGGCGGTCTCGGAGAACAGGAGGCTCACCATCGGCGTGGTGAACGCCGCCAAGGTGGTCAACATGCGTGCCGACGCCGAGTTACGGCAGTCCGTGCTCGACAGCGATCTCGTGCTGGCCGACGGTCAGGCGGTGGTCTGGGCCGCGCGGATGCTCGGTCACCGGCTTCCCGAGCGGGTGGCGGGCATCGACCTGTTCACCGAGCTGATGGCCGAGGGGGACCGGCGCGGCTACCGCGCCTATTTCCTCGGCGCGACCGACGAGGTGCTGGCCCGGGTGCTGGCAGAGGTACGGCAGCGCTACCCAGGGCTGGGCATCGCCGGGTCGCGCAACGGATATTTCCCGGTGGAGGACTCGGCCGAGGTCGCCGCCGAGATCGCCGAATCCCAGGCCGACCTGTTGTTCCTGGGCATCACCTCGCCGAAGAAGGAGATCTTCATCCGCGAGTGGGGCGAGAGCACCCGGGCGCGGATCATCCACGGCGTGGGCGGCTCGTTCGACGTGCTGGCCGGGCACACCCGCAGGGCGCCGCTGCGCTGGCAGCGCCTGGGCCTGGAATGGCTCTACCGCATGCTGCAGGAGCCGTTGCGGCTCGGTCCGCGCTACGTGCGGACCAACGGCAGATTCCTGCTCCTGGTGCTCCGGGAGCGGGTCGGTGTCAAACGCAGGATCGAGGAGACGACGTGACGGATCACCGGATCGCTCTGCTGAGCTCCGGACATCAGGACTTCGTGACGGGCATGGTGGACCTGTCCGTGCGCGGGCTGCCGCCGGGCTACGCCGACGGCGAGTTCGTGTTCACCCGCCGCGGCCGCCAGAACGCCGACGGGACGTGGACAGCGGCGCCGGAAGGGCGCAGCATCCGCTACTCGGCGATCGTCGCGCTCGGCGTGGGGACCCTGACGGAGCAGCGGCAGCGGGCGGCCCTGGCCGGTGACAGCCTCCTCGACCTGGTGGGCAACCTGGTCAAACGGCTGCCGGAGGTGACGGGGACCGGCGACGCCGCGCTGATCTGCTGGGCGGCCGCGGAGGCCGGGCACGCCGATCTGGACCTGGCGCTGAGCCGGCTCGCGGAGCTGGACACGGGCGCCCAGATCTACACCGTCGAGGCGGCGTGGGCGCTGGCCGCCCTGGTCGCGGCCGGTGTGACCGACGGCCGGGCCGAGCGCGCCCGTGAGCGGCTGCTGGCCGGGCTGGCGGGCAACCGGCTCTACCCGCACGCGCTCGGGAAGGGGCCGCTGGTCCCCCGGTACCGCGCCCACGTGGGCTGCTTCGCCGACCAGGTCTACCCGCTGCAGGCGCTGGCCAGGCTGCACGCCGCCACCGGCGACGCCGAGGCGCTGCGCGCGGCCGAGCAGGTGGCGGAGGGCATCTGCCGCGCGCAGGGCCCGCAGGGGGAGTGGTGGTGGCATTACGACGCCCGCACCGGGTCGGTGGTCGAGGGCTATCCGGTCTACAGCGTTCATCAGCTGTCGATGGGGCCGATGGCGCTGCTCGACCTGGCCGACGCGGGGGGCACCGCCTACGTGGCGGAGATCTCCAAGGGGCTCGACTGGATGATCGAGCGGCCCGCCTTCGTGCTCGAGGAGCTCGCTCTGACGTGGCGCAAGGAGGCCAGGGCGGATCCCCGCAAACTGGTGCGCGGGGTGCGGGCGGTGGCGACGGGAGTGCATCAGGGGATGCGCCTCGGCGTGCTGGACCGGATCTACCCGCCCGTCGCCGTCGATCGGGAGTGCCGGCCGTACGAGCTGGGGTGGTTGCTTTATGCGTGGCTGTCCACTTGTGGACAGCCCTCGTGACTTCCGCCTGATTCGGTGCGATAGATCGAGTTCAGGGCTCGGGGGAGTTTCAGCTCAAGGGGGTTCCACGTGTTGAGGCGGCTTCGCCATGCGCTCCTTTCCGTTCTGCTGCTCACCACCGGCCTGACGCTCATCGCGCCGTCCGCCGCGCAGGCGCTGCCGGGCAGCTTCCAGAAACAGGTCGTCTTCAGCGGGCTGACCAACCCGACCAACATCGAGTTCGCCTCGGACGGCCGGGTGTTCGTCGCCGAGAAGAGCGGCCTGATCAAGGTCTTCGACTCGATCACCGACACCACGCCGGCGATCTACGCCGACCTGCGCACGCAGGTGCACAACTTCTGGGACCGCGGGCTCCTCGGCATGGCCCTGCACCCGAACTTCCCGGCCGACCCGCGCATCTACGTCCTGTACGCCTACGACGCGGTGCCCGGCGGCACCGCGCCACGCTGGGGTACGGCAGGCGTGAGCGCCGACCCCTGCCCGACCCCGCCCGGCGCCACCGGGGACGGCTGCCTCATCACCGGGCGCTTATCCTCGCTGGCGCCCTCGGGTGGCTCGGTCGTCGAGACCCCGCTGATCACCGACTGGTGCCAGCAGCACCCCAGCCACTCCGTCGGCGACCTCAAGTTCGGCCCCGACGGCATGCTCTACGCCAGTGGCGGCGACGGTGCCAGCTTCAACTTCGCCGACTACGGCCAGGACAACCTGACCAGCTCCGACGTCACCCCGGACAACCCGTGCGGCGACCCGCCGTCGGCGGTCGGCACGGCGCTCACCCCGCCGGCCGCCGAGGGCGGCGCGCTGCGCTCGCAGGACCCGCGCACCGGCGGTGACCCCGCGGCGCTCAACGGCACCGTCATCAGGATCAACCCGGACACCGGCGCGGCCGCGCCCGGCAACCCGAACGCCGGCAGCAGCGACCCCAATGTGGCCAGGACCATCGCCTACGGCCAGCGCAACCCGTTCCGCTTCACCATCCGGCCGGGCACCAGCGAGGTCTGGGCCGGTGAAGTCGGCTGGAACACGTGGGAGGAGATCAACCGGATCGCCGACCCCACCGGCCCGGTGAAGAACTTCGGCTGGCCCTGCTACGAGGGCGCCGCCAGACAGGGCGGCTACGACAACCTCAATCTGACCCTCTGCGAGAACCTCTACGCGGAGGGCGCCGCGGCGCACGCCCAGCCGTACTTCGCCTGGAACCACGGTTCCAAACCCGCGCCGAACGACCCGTGCCCGTCCGGCGGCTCGTCCTCCAGCGGCGTGGCCTTCTACAACGGCGGCCCCTACCCCGATGCCTACGACGGCGCGATGTTCTTCTCCGACTACAGCCGATCGTGCGTCTGGGTCATGACCAAGGGGGCGGGCGGCCTGCCCGACACGGCCACCATCACCACGTTCGACTCGGGCATGCCCGCCGTGGAGCTGCAGACCGGCCCCGGCGGAGACCTCTTCGCGGTCGACTTCTCCAACGGGCAGATCATCCGCTACCTCTACAACAACACCCCGCCGACCGCCGTCATCGGCGCGAGCGCCACGTCGGGCAACGCGCCGCTCACCGTGAACTTCACCTCCGCCGGATCCGCGGACGCCGACGGCGACCCGCTCACCTTCCGTTGGGACCTGGACGGCGACGGCGACTTCGACGACTCCACCTCGGCCACCCCGTCCTTCACCTACACCCAGCCGGGCTCCTACGTGGTGAAGCTGCGCGCCGATGACGGGCGCGGCGGCCTGGGGGACGCCACCGTCACGATCAACGTGAACAACACGGCGCCGACCGCGACCATCAACTCCCCGTCGTCCGCCCTGACCTGGGCGGTCGGGGACACGATCGCGTTCTCCGGCACCGGCACGGACGCCCAGGACGGCACGATTCCAGGGGCGCGGATGTCCTGGAAGCTGATCATGCATCACTGCCCCAGCACCTGCCACGAGCACGAGATCACCACGTTCACCGGCGCGAGCGGGTCCTTCGCCGCCCCGGACCACGAATATCCCGCTCACCTGGAGCTCAGGCTGACCGTGACGGACGCGCACGGCCTCACCGACACCAAGAGCGTGACACTCCAGCCGAAGACGGTGAACCTGACCTTCCAGACCTCGCCCACCGGGCTGCAGCTCGGCTTCAACAGCGAGCAGACCGTCGCCCCGTTCACCCGGACGGTGATCGTGGGCTCCCACAACTCGATCTCCGCGCCCTCGCCGCAGAGCGCCGACGGCTTCAGCCACACGTTCACCTCCTGGTCCGACGGCGGCGCGGCCAACCACAACCTCACCGCGCCCGCCACCGCGGCGACCCACACCGCGAGCTACCAGCGTTCACAGGCGCCGGACGGCCTGGTGGCCGCCTACGCGATGGACGAGGGCGGCGGCACGGCAGTCGCCGACGCCTCGGGCAAGGGCAACAACGGCACGGCCGCGAACACCGCGTGGAGCGTGACCGGCAAGTACGGCCAGGCGCTGTCGTTCAACGGCACGTCGAGCTGGGTGACGGTGGCTGATTCCGCGTCGTTGCGGTTGACCGGCGGGATGTCCTTGGAGGCGTGGGTGCGGCCTACGAGTGTCTCGGGGTGGCGGACGGTGCTGATGAAGGAGTTCGGCGCCGATCTGGCGTACGCGATCATGGGTAGCGGCAGCAGCGGTCCGGCGGCGTTCATCTATACGTCGTCGGGGGCGAACGCGCCGGCGGCGAGCAATCTGCCGTTGAACACCTGGAGTCATGTGGCGGCGACGTATGACGGGTCGACGTTGCGGATGTTCGTGAACGGCACGCAGGTGGCCACCAATCCGACGGGTGGCAACCTGCGTACCGGGACGAGTCCGTTGCGGATCGGCGGCAACAGCGGTTCGGGTGAGTACTTCAGCGGTCTCATCGACGAGGTCCGCGTCTACAACAAGGCACTCACCGCGGCCGAGATCACCACCGACATGAACACCCCCGTCGGCCAGCAGGGACCGCCCGACACCCAGGCGCCCACCGCGCCGGGCTCGCTGGCGGCGACCGGCGGCCCGGGCAGCGCCCAGCTGACCTGGACGGCCTCGACCGACAACGTGGCGGTGACCGGGTACACCGTCCACAGGTCCGCCACCGCCGGGTTCACCCCGTCCGGCGCCAACCAGGTGGGTTCGACCGCGAGCACGTCGTTCACCGACTCGGGCGTCGCGGCGGGCACGTACTACTACCGCGTCGTGGCCTTCGACGGGTCCAGCAACACCAGCCCGTCGTCCAACGAGGCGTCGGCCGTCGTGACCCAGCCGCCCACGGTCACCGGCCTGGTGGCCGCCTACGGGATGAACGCCGGCACCGGCACCGTCGTCGCCGACGCCTCCGGCACCGGCAACAACGGCACGGCCACCGCGGCGACCTGGTCGGCCGGCAAGTACGGCCAGGCGCTGTCGTTCAACGGCACGTCGAGCTGGGTGACGGTGGCTGATTCCGCGTCGTTGCGGTTGACCGGCGGGATGACCTTGGAGGCGTGGGTGCGGCCTACGAGTGTCTCGGGGTGGCGGACGGTGCTGATGAAGGAGTTCGGCGCCGATCTGGCGTACGCGATCATGGGTAGCGGCAGCAGCGGTCCGGCGGCGTTCATCTATACGTCGTCGGGGGCGAACGCGCCGGCGGCGAGCAATCTGCCGTTGAACACCTGGAGTCATGTGGCGGCGACGTATGACGGGTCGACGTTGCGGATGTTCGTGAACGGCACGCAGGTGGCCACCAATCCGACGGGTGGCAACCTGCGTACCGGGACGAGTCCGTTGCGGATCGGCGGCAACAGCGGTTCGGGTGAGTACTTCAGCGGTCTCATCGACGAGGTCCGCGTCTACAACAAGGCACTCACCGCGGCCGAGATCACCACCGACATGAACACGCCGGTCGGTTAACCCCGGCTGCTCTCGTCACGCAGCCAGGTGGTGTAGTCGCCCGCGCGGATCGCGCGGGCGGCTCTCCGCCTGGCCAGCACGGCCACCAGGGCGAAGACGACCGCCGCGCCCACCAGGCGCGGCTCTCCGGCCACGATGGCCAGCAGATCCCGCATGCCCGTGCGCTCCCCGGCCGTGGCCGAGCTCTGCTCCAGCTCGCTCACGCTGGTCGTGGCACGCACCCGGCGGCGCATCAGGTCGGCGACGGTACGCGGAGTCTGGATCACCGCACGGGCACTGGTCACGATCACGCGCTCGTCCGCTCCGAACGCCAGCGAGGCGGCCAGATCGTCGGCCATCGCCGGCGGCAGGGCACGGATCCGCGCGTTGCCCTCGTCGTTCACCGCGATGACGCCCCGGCCGAACAGCCCGGCGCGCACGTGCGGCAGCCGCGTCCAGATCGCGTAGTAGGCGCGGATCGGCCACGGGCGATCGGCCAGCGCCAGCTCCCGCTCGGGCGCGGCGGCGAGCGGCCCGTCCGGCGCGGCCAGCACGTCGGCCAGCGCGCGGACGGAGGCGGTGCTCAGCTCGATGTCGGCGTCCACGTACAGCCGGGGATATCCGCGTGCCGCCTCGTCGCCCATCCGCAGCGCCTCGCGCTTGGAGGGGACCGGCGTCGACAGGACGCGGACGTCGTACGGCTGCGTCGCGGCGACCGTGCCGTCGGTGCAGCCGTTGGCCACCACCACGACGTCGAACTCGCCGGGCGCGGCCTCCCGGAGGAGACCGTCCAGCAAGCGGCCGATCACCTTGGCCTCATTGTGGGCCGGTATCACGACGCTCACCACGATGGGAGTATCCCTGCTTCCTGAGCCTGCTTGAGCGTGGGCGCCGCGGCGTCCTTCGCGGAGATGATGGGCTCCCCGTCGAGGGGCCATTCGATGCCGAGATCCGGGTCCAGCGGGTGGACGCCGTGCTCCCGCGCCGGGTCGTACGTGGTGGAGCAGAGGTAGACGACGGTGGCCGACTCGCTGAGCGCCATGAAGGCGTGCCCCAGGCCCTCGGAGAGGTAGATCCCGCAGCGCGACACGTCGTTCAGCCGCACCGCCTCCCACTGGCCGAAGGTGGGCGAGCCCACGCGCACGTCCACGACGACGTCCAGCACCTCGCCCGAGACGCACATGACGTATTTGGCCTGACCTGGGGGGACGTCGGCGAAGTGGACGCCGCGCAGCACGCCGCGTTTGGAGACCGAACAGTTCACCTGCGCGAGGTCCATCGATTGCCCCAGCGCCTCCTGCAGGTCGGCGGCGCGGAAACTTTCCAGGAAGTCGCCCCGCGGATCGCTGTGGATGCGGGGGGTGTAGACAAGTGCTCCACTGATGCTCAGGTGCTTCATGAAGATACTTGTAACACTCCTTGGCGCCCACCCGAAGTACGTCTGTGGGTTTGCCATAGGGGGAAATCTTGTCATTTTCGGGTGGGGCCCATTGTTGAGGACATCGTGCCGGCTGTGTGGTTCGGCCGACCTGGTCGGTGTGGTGGATCTCGGGGCTACTCCGCCCTGTGAGCTCTTCCTCACCGCGGAACAGCTCGACCAGCCCGAGATCACTTATCCACTTCACCTGCGGGTCTGCACCAGCTGCTGGCTGGCTCAGATACCGCCGCTGATCACGCCGGAAGAAACTTTCACCGAATACGCCTACTTTGCCTCTTATTCCGCCTCCTGGGTGGAACACGCACGGCAGTTCGTCGACTCCGCTGTGGAACGTTTGAAGCCGTCGTTCGTGGCCGAGGTGGCCAGCAACGACGGCTACCTGTTGCAGCACGTCGTCGACCGCGGCATCAGGTGCCTGGGCATCGAGCCGTCGGCCAACGTGGGACAGGCGGCCAAGGACAAGGGCGTGCCGACGCTCACCGCGTTCCTGACGCCGGAGACGGGCGCCGCGGTGCGGGCCGAGAACGGTCCAGCCGACCTGGTCGTGGCCAACAACGTCTACGCGCACATCCCCGACGTGATCGGCTTCACCGAGGGCCTGCGCGCCCTGGTGGCCGACGACGGATGGGTGTCGATCGAGGTCCAGCACCTGCTCACGCTCATGGAGCTGAACCAGTACGACACGATCTACCACGAGCACTTCCAGTACTACACGGTCGCCTCCGCGCAGCGGGCGCTGGCCTCCGGCGGGCTGACTCTGGTGGACGTCGAGCTGCTGCCCACCCATGGCGGATCCATCCGGCTGTGGGCCCGGCCGTCGGGGGACCCGTCCGACCGGGTGCTCGACGTGCTCGCGCGGGAGAAGGCCGCCGGGCTCCACGATCTGTCCGGCTACGCCGGCTTCGCCGAACGGGTCGCACGCGTCCGCCGCGACCTGCTCCGCTTCCTGATCGACGCCGCCGAAGAAGGCAAGACGGTCGTCGGCTACGGCGCGCCGGGCAAGGGCAACACGCTCCTCAACCACTGCGGCATCCGCCAGGACCTGCTGGCCTACACGGTTGACCGCAACCCCTACAAGCACGGCAGATTCACTCCGGGCACCCGGATCCCCATCGCCGCTCCGGAGCGCATCGCTCAAGATCGTCCGGACTATGTGCTGGTCCTGCCGTGGAACCTGCGCGAAGAGCTCACCGCTCAGCTCTCCTATGTGCACGAATGGGGAGGCCGTCTGGTCTTCCCGATCCCACACCTGGAGGTCGTGTGAAGGTTGTCCTGTTCTGTGGAGGCTTCGGCACACGCATGCGTACGGGTGTGCCGGGCGAGGTGCCCAAGCCGATGGCGCTCGTCGGCCCGCGGCCGCTGCTCTGGCACGTCATGCGTTACTACGCGCACTTCGGGCACAAGGAGTTCATCCTGTGCCTGGGCTACGGTGCCCACCACATCAAGGACTTCTTCCTCGGCTACCAGGAAGCCACGTCCAACGACTTCGTCTTACGCGGTGGCAAGGTCGAGCTGCTGTCGAGCGACATCTCCGACTGGTCCATCTCGTTCGTGCAGACCGGGACCAACTCCCCGATCGGCGAACGGCTGCGCCGCGTCCGTCACCACCTGGACGGCGACGAGATGTTCCTCGCGAACTACGCGGACGTGCTCACCGACGCGCCGCTGCCCGACATCATCGACCGCTTCGTCGAGTCGGGCGCGGCCGCCTCGATGATGGTCGTGCCGCCGTCCCAGACCTTCCACTGCGTGGACGTGGGCGAGAACGGCCTGATCGGCGGCATCTCGCCGGTCAGCGAGATGCCGGTGTGGGTCAACGGCGGCTACTTCGTGCTGACCCAGGAGGTCTTCGAGCACATCCCGGAGAACGGCGACCTGGTCGCCGACGGCTGCGTGGAGCTGGCCAAGCGCGGACGCCTGCTGGCCTACCCCCACCGCGGCTACTGGCGGCCGACCGACACCGTGAACCAGCGGATGGAGCTGGACGAGGCCTACTCCCGGGGCGAGCGCCCGTGGGCCCTTTGGGAACGGTCCCGGTGATCGGCCTGCGCGCGGGGCGGCTCACCGGCGTCGTGGCGCTCGCCGCGCACTGTGACGACCTCGCGATCGGGGCCGGCGGCAGCCTGCTGACGATCTGCGCCGCCCGGCCCGGCATCCGCGTGGACGCGCTGGTGCTGTCCGGCGGCGGCACCGAGCGCGAGGACGAGGAGCGCGCGGCGCTGGCGGACTTCTGCCCGGGCGCGGACCTCCGCGTCACCGTGCTGAAGCTGCCCGACGGCTACCTGCCCGCCAGGTGGGAGGAGGCCAAGGCCGCGGTGGAGGAGCTGCGCGCCCGCACCGAGCCGGGCCTGATCTACGCACCCTGGCGGGGCGACGCCCACCAGGACCATCGCGGGCTGGCCAAGCTCGTGCCCACGGCCTTCCGCGACCACCTGACGCTCGGCTACGAGATCGTCAAATGGGACGGCGACCTCGCCGCGCCCTCCGTTTTCCAGCCGCTCACGGAGGAGGTGGCGGAGCTGAAGGTCGATCTGCTCCAGCGCCACTACGCCTCCCAGCGGCACCGGCCCTGGTACGACCGCGAGGCGTTCCTGGGCCTGGCCCGCATCCGCGGCATCGAGTGCCACGCGCGCTATGCCGAGGCGTTCCACGTTTCCAAGCTGACCGTCGATCTGGAGAACTGATGCGGGTACTTCTCACCGGCCACCAGGGCTACCTGGGCAGCGTGATGGCTCCCATGCTGGCCGAGGCCGGACACGAGGTGGTCGGCCTGGACTCCGGCCTGTTCGCCGACTGCCTGCTCGGTCCCGAGCCCGGGAAGGTCGAGACGTACGCGGTGGACCTGCGTGACGCGGGTCCCGAACACGTGGCGGGATTCGACGCGGTGATCCATCTGGCCGCGCTGTCCAACGACCCGCTCGGCGCGCTCGCGCCCGACCTGACCTACGACATCAACCACCACGCCTCCGTCCGGCTGGCCAGGCTGGCCAAGGAGGCGGGCGTGCGCCGCTTCCTGTACGCCTCCACCTGCTCGGTCTACGGCGCGTCCGGCGGCGAGGAGCTGCTGGACGAGGACGCGCCGCTGCGCCCGGTGACGCCGTACGCCGAGTCCAAGGTGCGGGTCGAGGACGACCTGGCTGCGCTGGCCGACGACGACTTCACGCCGGTGTTCCTGCGCAACGCCACCGCCTTCGGATTCTCCCCGAGGCTGCGCGCCGATATCGTGCTGAACAACCTGGTGGGCCACGCGCACCTGACCGGCGAGGTCCGGGTGCTGTCCGACGGCACGCCCTGGCGCCCGCTGGTCCACGCCAGGGACATCGCCGACGCCTTCGCGGCCGCTCTCGTCGCGCCCCGCGAAGCCGTGCACGCGACGGCCTTCAACGTGGGCACCGAGGTCAACAACGTGACCGTCGCCGAGATCGCGGCCGAGGTCGTCGCAGCGGTGCCCGGATCGACGCTGACCATCACCGGCGAGACGGGATCCGATCCGCGCTCCTACCGCGTCGACTTCTCCCGGATCAGGGCCGCGCTGGGCTACGAGGCGCGCTGGACGGTCAAGGCGGGCGCGGTGGAGCTGATCGACGCCTACCGCGAGCACGGTCTGACCAAGCAGGACTTCGAGCGCCGCTTCACCAGACTGGCCCGGCTCGCCGACCGGCGCGAGGCAGGCACCGTCGACGACACCCTCCGGCCATGACCGGCGAGGAGATGCACGACCTGGTACGGCGGCTCTACCCGCTGTGCCGGAGCATCACCGGCGCCGGGCTGCGGCAGACCCTGGAGATCATCGGCGAGTCGATCCCGCTGGAGATCACCCAGGTGCCGACCGGGACCAGGGTCCTCGACTGGACGATCCCCCGGGAATGGAACATCCGCGACGCCTATATCAGGGACGCCGCGGGCAACAAGGTGGTCGACTTCCAGGACTCCAACCTGCACGTCGTGGGATACAGCGTGCCGGTCGAGGCCACGATGTCCCTGGAGGAGCTGCGCGGGCACCTGCACACGCTGCCCGGGCAGCCGGACCTGATCCCGTACCGGACCAGCTACTACGCCGAGACCTGGGGCTTCTGCCTGAGCCAGAACACCCTGGACGGGATGGCCGACGGCCCGTACGAGGTCAGGATCGACTCCACGCTGGCCGACGGGCACCTGACCTACGGTGAGCACGTCATCCGCGGCAGCAGCTCCCAGGAGGTGCTGATCTCCTGCCACGTCTGCCATCCCTCGCTGGCCAACGACAACCTGGCCGGCGTGGCGGTGGCCGTCGCCCTGGCGCAGCGGCTGTCCGACCCCTGGTACACCTACCGGTTCATCTTCGCGCCCGGCACCATCGGCGCGATCACCTGGCTCGCACTGAACCGGGAGCGCACCGACCGCATCAGGCACGGCGTGACGCTGGCCTGCGCGGGGGACAGCGGCACGATCACCTACAAACGCAGCAGGCGCGGCGACGCCGAGATCGACCAGGTCTTCGCGCACGTGCTGAAGGACCGGCCGCACACCGCCCTGGACTTCTCCCCGTACGGCTACGACGAGCGGCAGTACTGCTCGCCGGGGTTCAACCTCGCCGTCGGCTCGCTGACCAGGACACCGTACGGCGGATACCCGGAATATCACACCTCAGCCGACAATCCCGACTTCGTGCGTCCCGAGGCGATGGAGGACACCCTTGAGACGCTGTGGACGGCCGTGCGGGTTCTGGAGGGCAACCGCCGCTACCAGAACCTCAGCCCGTACGGCGAGCCCCAGCTGGGGACCCGAGGCCTGTACGGGTCACTCGGCGGGCGCAGTGACACGAAGCAGGCGCAGATGGCGATGTTGTGGGTGTTGAGCCTTTCCGACGGGCTGAACAGTCTCCTGGACATCGCGGAACGGTCGAACCTGCCGTTCCAGGCAGTAGCGGACGCGGCTCATGCCCTGCAGAACGCGGGCCTGGTGAAGGAGTGGATGGGTTGAACCTGGCGCTGAAAGTCGGCGACATGGTCGAGGTCCTCAGCGCGGAGGAGATCCTCGCCACGCTCGATGACAAGGGTGAGCTGGACAGCCTCCCTTTCATGCCGGAGATGCTGCGGTTCTGCGGGCAACGGCTCACCGTGCACAAGGTGGCCAACAAGCTCTGCGACACCATGACCATGACCGGGATGCGGCGCATGGAGGACGCCGTCCATCTGACGGGCTCCCGCTGCGACGGCTCGGCCCATGGCGGCTGCCAGACCGCCTGCCTGCTCTACTGGAAGACCGCCTGGCTCAAGCGGGTGGACGGGCCGCCCACCTCGGAGCCGGCCATCCGCCCCGAACAACCGCTGCTGCCGATCCTGGAGGTCAACACCCGCAGGGAGCCGGGGCCGGAGGGCGAGGAGCGCTTCCGCTGCCAGGCCACGGAGCTGCTGCGCGCCGCCCCGGACCACCTCCCGTTCCGTGACATGAAGCAGTACGTCGCCGACATCCAGGTGGGCAACGCCGGGGTCGGATCGACCCTCCGCACGCTCTTCTTCGGGCTGTTCAACCGCTACCAGCGCCTGTCCAGGAAGTTCCCGAAGTGGTTGCGCATCAAGGGCGGCCTGGCCTGGGGCTTCGTACGGCCGGGCCCGCACAGCGGCCGCACGCCGACGGGCACGACCGACCTCCAGCCGGGTGAGCTGGTGCGGATCAAGTCGAGAGACGAGATCGTCGCCACGCTGAACTCCAAGGGGTTCAACCGCGGGCTGGGCTTCGAGGAGGACATGGCGCGTTCGTGCGGCCGCGTCGCCCGCGTGAGCGCCCGCGTCGAGCGCTGCATCGACGAGAAGACGGGCGAGATGCTGGAGATGAAGAACCCCTGCATCGCGCTCGAAGGAATCGTCTGCGACGGCGTCTACAAGTCCAACTGCCCCCGCGCGTTCGTCCCGTTCTGGCGGGAGATCTGGCTGGAGCGGATCAGCGAGCCAAGCTAGGAAGGCGGGCATGGCAGAGCAACCGGGCCCGGACATCAGTGACATCGGGCGTAAGGCGGGCCGAGGGGCCGTGTGGAGCTTTCTCGGCACACTGGTCACCCGCGCGGGCTCGTTCATCCTCGGCCTGATTCTGGCCAGACTCCTCGCGCCGGCGGACTTCGGCATCTACGCCGTCGCGCTCGCGGCCACCCAGTTCGTCATGGTGGTCAAGGACGTCGGCGTCATGTCGGCCGTCGTGCAGTGGCGTGGGCGCCTGGAGGACATCGCGCCCACGGCGACGACCCTGACCATGATCTCCGCACTGGGCCTGTACGGGATCTTCTGGGTCGGCGCGCCGTACTTCTCGATGCTGGCGGGCAGCGAGGAGGCCACGTCCGTGGTGCGCATCCTCACTGCGGTCATCCTCGTCGAGGCGGTCACCGCGGTGCGCAGCGCGGCCCTGTTGCGCTGGTTCCGCACCGGCAAGAACACCAAGGCGGTCCTCGCGGGCTTCCTCGTCAACGCGCCGGTGGCCATCGTCCTGGCGATCAACGGGGCGGGCGCGTACAGCTTCGCCTGGGGACAGCTCGTGGGCGCCGTGGTCACCGGCGTCTTCATGCTGCTCTACGCGCGGCTGCCGTACCGGTTCGGGTTCGACCGGCAGATCGCGGCCAAGCTGCTGCGGTTCGGCATCCCCTCGGCAGCGGGGATCGCGCTGGAGATCACGCTGCTCAACGTGGGCTACATCATCGTCGGCAACATCATGGGCGAGGACTGGCTCGGCTTCTACCTGATGGCCTTCAACGTGTCGAGCTGGGTGCCCGGCATGATCGGCAGCGCCATTCGCATGGTGTCGATCGCCGGCTTCTCCCGGCTGGCCGAGCGGAACGAGGAGTCCCTGTCGCTCGGCGTGCAGAAGACCGTGCCGCTGCTCATCGCCGCGGTGCTGCCGCTGGCCGTCTTCATGGCGCTGCTCGCGCACCCGTTGATCATCTTCATCTACGGCCCGAAGTGGGAGCTGGCCGCCGGCGTGCTGCGGTTCCTGGCGGTCCTGATGGTGGTGCGCATGCTCACCTCCTTCGCCCTCGACATCCTGAACGGGCAGGGCGCCACCCGCTCGACGGTCTGGATGAACCTCGGGCACGCGGCGGCGATGATCCCGGCGGTCATCGTCGGCACGAATCTCGACGGCATCCGCGGCGCCGCGATCGGGCAGGCGGCCGCCGCCGTGCTCGTCGCCCTTCCGCTCGCCGTGCTCGCCGTCCAGCGGGCCGGGGTACGGCTCGCCCCGGCCCTGCCGGGTCTCGTCCGCCCGGCGGCCGGAGCGCTGATATGCGCGGCCGTCATGCTGGGCCTGGCGATGCTGACCCAGGGGAGCCCCCTGATCCAGCTCATCGTGGCGGGCGGCGGCGGCCTGCTGGCCTACGTGCTGGTCGTGGTGACCCGCGACCAGTTCCACATTGTGAGTGATCGCCTGGTGCGGCTGCTTCCCGCCCGCGCGCGATGACCTCGAGGAGAAGCGATGCTGGTGTCCATCGGAATCCCGGTCCGCAACGGTGCGGACCGCCTGGAGGCGGCCGTGCGGTCGGCGCTCGCCCAGGACCACGCCGAGATCGAGGTGGTGATCTCGGACAACGCCTCCACCGACGCCACGGAGGAGCTGTGCCGTGAGCTGGCGAGGCAGGACAGCCGGATCGCCTACTACCGGCAGCCGCGTGACCTGCACGTGGTCGGGAACTTCGTGGAGGTGCTGCGGCGGGCGCGGGGGGAGTTCTTCCGCTGGATGGGCGACGACGACCTGCTCGAACCGGGCTACGTCTCCCGGACCCTGGAGCCGTTCCTGGCCGACGAGCGGCTCATCCTGGTCACCTCGGACGTCAGCTACACCGGGCCGGACGGGACGGTCCACCGGCCCCGCTACCGCGGCACCCAGATGCTCTCCGACGACCCCATCGACCGCCTGGACGAGCTGTGGGACGTCGTCACCACCCAGCACCACGGACTCGACCCCCTCTACGGCCTGATGCGGCGCGAGCAGGTGGCCGCCGTGCCCCGGCCGCTGATGATCCGTGAGGACGAGGTCTACGCCACCATGCTCGCGCTGACCGCGCCCTGGGGCCACGTGCCGGAGACGCTCGCCCACCGCAACCTGCGCGAGCGGCGCCTGCCCGGGATCGCCGCGGCGCTCGGCGTGCCGGCCTGGACCGCGCATTTCGCCACCACGCTGCAGTTCCGGGCGATGTACCGAGCGGTGCGGCTCATGGAGCTGTCCACCGAGCAACGCAACCGTGCCCACGCCGTGCTGCTGCGTACCTACTGGCGCCGGCAGCAGCAGATGCTGACGCACCGCAGCCGCAAACTCGCCGGGTTGGCCGCCCGACTCGTCTCCTCGAAAGGGTGATCTCCTCGTGTTGATTCGCATCGTGCGGCTGCTCATGCAGCCGGGCCGGATCCTGCTGGCCGTCATGCGGCGTCTGCCGTTCGGCTCGTACCAGCTGCGCTGCTCGCTCGACCTCTACCCGAGGCCGCACTACGCCTACGGCGTGCAGCAGGCGGCCGAGCTGGCCAGGCGCCTCGGCGTCGCCCGGATCAGCGTGGTCGAGTTCGGCGTCGCGGGCGGCGCGGGCATGGTGGAGCTCAACCGCATGGCGGCGCTGGCGTCGGCCGCCTCGGGCGTGAAGATCGACGTCTACGGCTTCGACACCGGCGCCGGGCTGCCCAAGCCCACCGACTTCCGGGACCTGCCCTACATCTGGCGCGAGGGCGACTTCGTCATGGACGTCGACGCCCTCCGGGCACGGCTGGGAGAGGCCACTCTGGTCCTGGGCAACATCGAGGACACGGTCGGCGAGTTCCTCGACAGCGAGCGCCCGGCACCGATCGGGTTCGTCTCCATCGACGTCGACTTCTACTCCTCGACCGCGGCGGCGCTGCGGCTGTTCAAGGGCGACCACAAGTACTTCCTGCCCCGCGTGTTCTGCTACCTCGACGACACCGTCGGCGACGACGACCAGATCATCCACAACGACTATGTCGGCGAGCTCAGCGCGATCCGGGAGTTCAACGAGGACAACGACCTGATGAAGCTGGCGCCGATCAACGGGCTGCGGCACAAGCGCCCGGTTCCCGCCCCCTGGAACGACAACATCCAGGCGCTGCACCGCTTCGACCACCCGGACTACTCGGTCTACGTGGGCAGGCCGGACACGCAGACACAGCTTCCTCTGTGACCCCTCTAACCTCCCTGTAACAAAGAAGCGGGCTAAGGCGAGAGAAGGGAAAAGAACCACGCGAGGGGGAAAATCTCGCTATGTCCGTTTTATTGGCAAATAGCCGAATCAACGATGATGTTCGGCGCAAAATGCTCTTCCAGGGAGACCTCTTCCTCTACTCCGCGACGCCTGCCTCGACCAAGCTGATCGAGTTCGCCCGCGAGTTGATCGAGGAGGCGTTCGAGGGCCGCGACCCCCAGACCGCCCAGTACGAGATGCCGGTCGAGGCGTTCGCGGCACTGCTCGCGGACCTCAAGCCGCGCTTCATCCACCACCCCACCAGCAAGAAGCTCCTCGTCACCCTGCTCGACGAGCTGGGCATGGCGCTGGACAAGACCTACTTCGACGTGCCGAGGCTGCGCACCTCCACCGCCGACCACTACCTCGACTCCGGCATCTCCTACGCCTACCACGCTCATCGCGACTGCTGGTACGCCGCGCCGTTCTGCCAGGTCAACTGGTGGATGCCGATCTACGAGGTGGTCCCGGAGAACGTTTTCGCCCTGCACCCGCAGTACTTCGACCGCCCCGTGCGCAACGGCAGCGGCCGATACGACTACGCGGAATGGACCGCCGTCAGCCGGCCCACGGCCGCCCAGCACATCCACAGCGACACCCGGGAGCAGCCCAAGCCGGAGGAGGCGCTCGACCTCGAGACCGAGCTGCGGCTGGTGCCGGAGCCGGGCGGGATGCTGCTCTTCTCCGGGGCGCACCTGCACTCGACCGTCACCAACACCTCCGGCAGGACCCGCTTCAGCATCGACTTCCGCACCGTCCACATCGACGACGTCCGCTCCCGCGCGGCGGCGCCCAACGTGGACGCCACCTGCCGCGGCACCACCCTGCGCGACTTCTACCGGGCCGACGACCTGACGCGCATCCCGGAGGAGCTCGCGGCGGAGTACGAGGCCGAGGCGCTGGCCAAGCTCACCTGACGAACCGCGCGCGTACGGCGTCGCGCAGGCCCTTCCAGCTCCGGTGCCGTTGGAAGGGCAACTCGAAGACCGAGGCGAACAACCACGCCGTCCCCACGCTCACCGGCACTGCCAGGGCGAGCGTGAGGAGAAAGGTCGGCATGCCCGGCGGCACGTACGGCGCCACGACCAGCCGGTTGATCATGACGACGAGCGGTGAGTGGATCAGGTAGAGGCTGTAGGAGAAGGAGCCCAGCCGCCGGAGCGGACGCGTGTCGAGCAGCCGTACCAGCCAGACCGGCTTGCCCGTCGCCACGCCCGTCAGCAACAACCCGGCGGCCGGGCCGACCGCCAGATCCACCCAGAAGAAGTTCGCGACCACCCAGACCGGCCCGGCGACCACGATCAGCAGGAGCACCGGGACCGCGGCGGCCGCCGCGAACCAGTGCCAGGGCAGGCGCTCCGTACGCTCCTGCGCGCGCACGACGCCGGCGCAGACCGCCCCCATGGCGAAGAGCGCGGCGAACTGCGGCGTCAGCCGCATCAGCAGGTCCACGGCCGGCACGGAAGGCGCCAGCGCCCCCACCGCCACGACGATCAGGGTCACCGCGCCGAGCATCACCGCCGCGCCCATCTTGCGCAGGACCAGCAGCATCAGCGGGAACACCAGGTAGAGCTGCGCCTCGACGGCGATCGACCACAGGGCCCCGTTGGGACTGGGGGAGCCGAAGACGTCCTGCAGAAGGAGCCCGTAGATGAGGACCGACTGCCCGGTGGGCGTCTGCTGCCCGGGCTGCGGGATGACCGCCCACGCGATCACCAGGCTAAACGCCAGCGCCGCCCAGTAGGGCGGCAGGATGCGCCAGGCGCGGCGGTTGAGGAACGTGGGGATGCCGCCCAGCTGCCAGCCGGAGCGGGCGGGCGAGATCGCCAGCGAGAAACCGGACAGGACGATGAACACCACGACCGCGAAATGGCCGTAGAGCAGCCATCCCGTCCACCCGGGCGCGTCGTTGACCGGGAACCCGGGGAAGGACAGGAGCCAGCAATGGTGAAGGACGACGAACAGCGCCGCCAGGCCCCGTAAGCCGTCGAGTCCGGCCAGCCTGCGCCGCGTCGCCGGACGCTCTACCGTGATCCCCACCCGAAGCCCCCGTCGCCGTAGTCGTAGGTCTATCGCTTCGACTACGCGCGGTGTAACCGTTCTACGGAGATGTAACGTCTGGCCGAGGATGGGCGATGGTCCGCTATAGGGCAAGCATTGCTGATGCGGGGGAACGTACCAAAATGGAGTTCTGGAAGACGATTCTTGGTCTTCTCCGCCGAGTTCTCATAGGCCCGCCACTGATCTGTCTGTCGATCCTGGTGGGCGTTGTGGTGTACGCGGTCATTCCGGCGCACTACACGACCGATGTCTCCCTCGTGCTGGCCACGCCGGTGAACGGGGGCACCGTCCCCTCCGACAAGACCAAGCAGGGGCTCACCAACCCGTTCCTCTCCTTCAACGACGCGCTGAAGACCGGTGCCAGCATCGTCATCCTGTCGATGAACACGCAGGACGTCTGGACCCAGCTCGGCGCCCCCAAGGACGGCCCGACGGAGATCACGATCGACGACGGGCGCTCCAACCCCAACGTCCTGGACATCAACGGGCCCTACATCTACATCAGGGTCGACAGCGAGTCTCCCCGGCAGGCCACGGCCGTGCTGATGGCGGCACGCGAGCGCGTGGCGACCGAGTTGTTCAAATGGCAGAAGGCGCTCGGCGCCCCGGCGAACACCTTCATCACGTCCACCGACATCGTGCCGCCGTCCACCCCCGAGGCCGACCACAGCGTGAACTGGCAGGGGGCGATCGGCGGCGCCCTGCTCTCCCTGCTCCTGGGCCTCGGCATCGCCTACGGCGTGGTGACCAGGCGCGCGCCCAAGCAGTTGAAGCAGCCGGAGCCGCCGGCGCCCGTGGCGGCGCCCATGGCGGTCCCGGTGGTCGCCCCCGTGGCGGTCCCAGTGGTCGCTCCTATGTCGGCGCAGGAGCCGGTGCCCGTGCCGGAGCCGGTGGAAACGCCGGAGCCGGCGCCCGTGGACCTCGACGAGGACAGCTCCTCCACCATGGAGTTCCCCGTCTACCGGGGGGAGCAGCTCTCTCCCGTGCCCTGGCCCGGGAAGGCCACCCAGGACGACGGCGAGGGATGAGGCCCGCGCATGGACTTCTGGGCGACGGCGACCGTTCTGTTCAAGCGGTGGTACGTGACGATTCCGGCCTTCCTGCTCACGGTCGTGGGGGCCGTCGGCGTCTTCGCCGTGGCGCCCAAGACCTTCATCTCCAGCTCGGCGCTCGTTCTCACGCTGCCGGTCACCGGCGGCAGCGTGCCGAGCGACCCCAAGTTCCCCAACCCGCGCACCAACCCCCTGGTCTCCTTCGACCAGGGGTTGAGCATGACCTCGTCGATCCTCATCCAGGGGCTGAACACCCCTGAGGCGGTGGCCAAGGTCGGCGCGCCGATCGGCGGCGACGTCACGCTCAAGATCACCAGTGGGGGCACCAACCCCGAGATGATGCCGGCGACCCCCTTCATCGTCATCACCTGCGAGGCGCCGAGCGCTGAGCTGGCCCACGGCATCGTCACGAAGGTCACCGAGCTGGCCCAGCAGGAGCTGCGCGCCCGGCAGCAGCAGGTCAAGGCACCGCCCACCACCTACGTGAGCGCCACCGTCGTGGTGCCGCCCACCCAACCCGACGAGAAGAAGGGCAGCCGGATGCGCAGCGCGGTGGTCACCGGGGCGCTGGCGTTCTTCATGAGCCTGTTCGCCGCCTTCGCGGCCGAGAGCTTCGCCCGCCATCGCCGGGCGCGCCGTCCGGTCCCGCCCGAGCTCGGCCTCTACGAGCCCGTCGCGAGCAACGGAACGCGGTCGCTGGCTGGACGCGAAAGATGACCCCGGCCAACCTGGCCCAGCGGCCGCTCCGGCGCGCTGACGGCGCCACGCTGGTCTGCTTCTTCGTCGTGGTCCTGCTGATGCTTCCGGCCCGCCTGGCGGTGGCCGGGCTCCCGCTGTCGCTCACGCCCGCCGAGATCATGGCTCTGGTGCTGGGCCTGGTGTGGGTGTGCGCACAGATGATCAGTACGACCGGCGTGGCCAAGGGCGGCAACCCGGTCCGCACCGCGATCTTCGTGTACGGCACGCTCCTGCTGGCGATCTACGGGTACACGACCTACCTGTACCTGCCGTCCGACGAGCTCAACCTCTCCGACCACACGTTCGTGCTCTACGCGGGCTACGTGAGCCTGCTGCTGATGGTCTGCGACGGCATCGGCAGCCGCGAGCGCCTCGACTTCGTGCTCAAGGCGGTCGTGATCGGCGGCGCGTTCGCGGCGATCGTCGCGTTGCTGCAGTTCAGGCTCGACTTCGACCTCACCAAGTACATGCAGATCCCCGGGCTGCGCCACTCCTCCGTCGAGGAGGTGCCGACCGTGATCTCCCGGTCGGACCTGCGCCGCGTCGCCGGCACGCTCGGGCACCCGATCGAGTTCGGCGCGCTGTCGGCGATGCTGCTGCCGCTGGCCGCGCATCTCGGCTTCCAGGCGCGCAGCCGCGGGCAGGCCGCGACCCGCTGGTGGATCTGTGCCGCCATCATCGCGGCCGGCCTGATGTTCTCGGTCTCCAGGACCGCGGTGCTCGGCCTGGCGGGGGCGGGGCTGATCCTCCTGCTCGGCTGGTCCAACCGGCGGCGGATCGTCACCATCGGCGCGTTCGTGGTGTTCCTGGGCTTCATGAAGGTCCTGGCGCCGGGCCTGATCGGCACGTTCTACAACCTGTTCGCCGGCGCCGGCGAGGACAGCAGCATCATCTACCGCACCCACGACTACCCGTTCGCGATGCGGGAGTTCGACAAGAGCCCGATCTTCGGCCGTGGGCTCGGCACCTGGTATCCCTTCAAGCATCAGGTGTTCGACAACCAGTATCTGCTGTCACTGGTCGAGACCGGGCTGCTCGGCGTGCTGGGGTTCGTCGGCGTGATCGGATGCGGGATCGTCGTGGCCCTCTGGGTCCGCCGGCTGAGCTCCGATCCGAACGTACGCAACCTGGGCCTGACCATCGCCGCCTGCCTGGTGATCCCGCTGCTGGGCGCGGCCACCTTCGACCTGCTCTCCTTCCCCGGCATCACCAGCGTGATGTTCCTGCTGGTCGGCGCGGCGGGGGCGCTGCTGCGGTTCGAGCGCCGTGATCAGGCGGACAAGCTGCTCCTGAGCTCCTTCCAGGAGCCCGCCGACCTGTCGCGCTCGCTGATCGCGGTGACCGGCAACGGCCAGGGCAGCGCGAGGTCGGGGTCGTCGTAGCGGACGGCCAGGTCCTCGGCCGGGTCGTGCTCCCTGTCGATGCGGTAGCAGACGTCGGCGTGCTCGGTCAGCGCCTGGTAGCCGTGCAGGATGCCCGGCGGCACGTAGAGGTGCGCGAACGACACGTCGTCGAGCCGGACGGTGATGTGGGAGCCGAATGTCGGCGAGTCCGGCCGCGCGTCCACCAGGATGTCGAGCACGGCGCCGTGCGCGGCCCGTACCAGCTTGGCCTCGCCGCGGCCCGAGCGGCCGTGCATGCCCCTGATCGTGCCCAGGCGCGAGCGCGACTGGCTGTCCTGGACGAACGCGGCGTGGTCCAGCCCGTGCTCCGCGGCGATCGCGGCGTCGAAGGTCCTGGTGAAGAAGCCCCGATCGTCGTGGCTGGGCGTCGGCACGAACAGCAGCACGCCTTCGAGCTCCAGGTGCTCGACTCTCATGGTGTTCCTCTCATCCAGGTAGGGTCCGCAGTCGCCGGGAGGGTCTGAGGAGGGCCACGACCGACGCTCTGGCCGTGCGGCGGCCCGCGGCGGCCCGCATGGCCTCGCCGAGCAGGACGGCGAGGTAGAAGCCCGCGGTCGCGATCCTGCCCCTGCGCTGCCGGAACAGCCGCACGCGGTTGACCGTGAGCAGCGCGGCCAGCATCGGGCTCGTCTTCGCCTCGCCGCCGATGTGCTCGACCACCGCGGCGGGCTCGTACCAGAGGCTCCAGCCCCCGTCCGCGGCCCGCAGCGCGTACTCGGTCTCCTCGCTGTACAGCAGGAACGACTCGTCCCACGGGCCGACCTCGGTGAGCGCCGCGACGGAGATGAGCATGGCGGCTCCGGTGGCCCAGTCCGCGGGGCCCGGCCGCTCGTAGCGGCCGGGATCGACGATCATCTCGCCCAGCGCGCCGACGCGGCCCGCCAGGTGCCCGCCGAGCAGCGCCTCGGCCAGCGCACGGCGTACGGCCGGCGTGCGGCGGAGCGAGTGGTGGAGCACGCCCTCGGTGCTGATCAGCCGGGGGACGGCGATGCCGGTGCCCGGACGGCCGAGGGCCTCGCTCAGCACGGCCAGCGAACCGGGACGAAGGCGGCAGTCGGGGTTCATCACGAAGATCGCGTCGAGCTCATGGAGGTCGAGCGCCGCGATCCCGGCGTTGATCGCCGCCGCGTACCCGGCGTTCCTGCCCACTTGCACGGGACGCATGGGCAGGCCGGTGGCCTGTTCCGCGATGCGGAGCGAGTCGTCCTTGGAGGCGTTGTCCGCCACGACGACGGCGGCGAGATGTACGCCGTCGGTGCCCTCGGGCAGAGAGGCCAGGCAACCGCCGAGGACCGGAGCGCTGTTGTAAGTCACGATCACGATCGCGACTCGGGGAGAGCCGGGCTTCACATGTCCCCATCGCGCCCCAGGAATGGAGCGTTACAGGTAACAGATGACACGGCTGAGGCGATGAGGAGGTAGGGGCCGCGGTGTCGTAGAGACGGAGACACATTTCATGCAGGATCTGCAGGCTTTCACCTTCCGCCGGGATGACCTCTTCCCGCTGGCGGACAAGTATTCCGAGCAGTTCCGTACGGCCTCGCCGTTCCGCCATGTGGTCATCGACGACTTCCTGCCCCCCGAGGTGCTGGAGCCCGTCCTCGAGGAGTTCCCCGAGCCGCGGGACGCCACCTGGCAGCGGTTCGACACCGCGCGCGAGGTGAAGCTGGCGCTGGCCGACACCGAGCGCATGGGGCCGGCCACCAGGCACCTGCTGGCGGAGTTCAACAGCGGGGTGTTCGTCCAGTTCCTGGAGCGGCTGACCGGCATCACGCAACTCGTCTCCGACCCGCACTTCGAGGGCGGCGGCCTGCACCAGATCCGGCCGGGCGGCTTCCTCAAGGTGCACGCCGACTTCAACAAGAGCCGCAAGCTGAACCTCGACCGCCGCCTCAACGGCCTGCTCTACCTCAACAAGGACTGGGAGGAGAGCTACGGCGGGCACCTGCAGCTGTGGAACAAGGACATGACCGAGTGTGAGGGCAAGATCCTCCCGGTCTTCAACCGGTTCGTGGTGTTCGCCACGACCGACGACGCCAACCACGGGCACCCGGACCCGCTCACCTGCCCGCCGGACCGGGCGCGGCGCTCGATGGCGCTCTACTACTACTCCAACGGCAGGCCCGAGGACGAGGCCACCGACGAGCACACCACGCTGTTCAAGCAGCGGCCCGGCGAGGCGTGGAAGAGCAACCTCCGCCAGGTCGCCAAGCGCTGGACGCCACCCGCGCTGGCCGACCTCGTCGGCGGCCGGAAGCCCAACGCCTAGTGAGGCCGTCCGTCATAGGCCGGTGGCTCGGCCTGGGCCTGATCGTGCTGCTGAGCGGATGCCAGAACGGCGGCGCCCAGGAGAAGCCGCTGGCCACCCAGTCGCTCGCCACGCCCCCGACCGCGTCCGCCTCGGCCCCGCCGTTGAACCCGGCCGAGCGGAGCTGGCCGGGACCGGACAACACGGGTGTGCCCAACGGCGTGCCGCTGCGCGAATCCGGGTCCATCCGGGTGACCAAGAACGGCACGGTCATCGACGGCGTCGAGGTGACCGGTTACATCACGGTCGAGGCCGACGACGTGACCATCCGCAACACGCGCGTCCGCGGCACCAAGGGCTGGTGGGGGATCCTCCAGCGCGAGGGGCGCACCGGGCTGAAGGTCGAGGACAGCGAGATCTTCGGCAACGGCAAGGAGCGCACCCAGTTCGGCATCCTCAACCAGGGCAAGCTGATCACCGTGCGCCGGGTGGACATCCACACGATCTCCAACGGCATCCTGACCCAGCAGGGCGTGGTCGAGGACTCGTACGTGCACGACCCGAAGTACTACTCCGGCGACCACACCGACATGATCATGTCGACCGGCCCGCCCGCCGCCGGCACCGAGCTGACCATCCGGCGCAACACGGTGATCAACACGCTGGACCAGACGGCCGCGATCGCGCTGTTCCAGGACTTCGGCGTGGTCAAGAACGTGACGGTGGAGGGCAACCTGCTGGCCGGGGGTGGCTGGTCGCTGTACGCGGGGGCCGGGGTCAAGGGCACCTCGTCGAACATCAAGGTGATCGGCAACGTCTTCAGCCGCCGGGTGTGGCCCAAGGGCGGATCTGCGGGGCCGGTTTCATATTGGGATAAGGACGGGCCCGGAAATACGTGGCACGGCAACACCTGGGAAAACGGTGGGGCGGTAAGTCCCGGATAACGGGTTTTTGTTGATCATTGAGAAAGGTGAGCTTTCTGGGAATTGAGGGGTAAAGGAGCCATTTTCGGCAAAAAGCCCCTCTTAGTGCTTCCGGCATGGCTACTCTCTCCCCTTGGGGACTCGATGTGGCCGTGATCGGAAGGAGTCACCTGTGTCAAGGCATCGGCGGAGTAATCGAAGTAAGAGGCGGACCGGGTGGTTATCCCTGGCCGGTGTCTCCGCCGTCGCGGTGCTGGCGGGTGGATACGGCGTCATCGCCTCTGATGTGCTGAAGCCTCAGGCGGTCCTGACGGACGCGAGCGGGGCACGTGCTTCGGTCTCACCGCGGGCCGCCGCCGGCCAGAAGTCCCGGCCGCGCCCCACCACCGAGAGCCCGCGGCCACGGAAGACCAAGGGCCCGTGGTGGTGGCCCCGGCGGCCCACCAAGAAGCCGACCTCGCGGCCGACGCGCACGCCGACCGGGACGCCGGCGCCCGGCGACTCCGCGACCCCGACCGTGACGCCCATCAAGACGCCGACCCTGATCTCCTCACCGACGCCAAGGCCGACGAGGACGCCCACTAGTACTCCTACTCCTCCTACTACTCCTTCTGCGACTCCGACGCCTCCTTCTGCGACTCCGACGCCGACTTCGACGAGGACGCCGACCGCGACTCCGACGGTGACGCCGACCAGGACGCCGACGCCGACGGCCACTCCCACCAGGACGCCGACCCCGACCCCGACTTCCACCCGGACGCCGACCCCGACCGTGACGCTCCCCGGGACTCCCACGAAGACGCCTCCCGGGACCCCCACCCAGACCCCGACCCCCACTCCGACGAAGACGCCGACGACCGCCCCGCCGCCGAGCGGTGGCTGGCCCGGGCCCGGGAACACGGGCGTCCCCGAAGGCACCGAGCTGGTCCGCAAGACCGGCTCGATCGTCATCAAGGAGGACGGCAAGGTCATCGACGGCTGGGACATCACCGGCGACATCACGGTCGAGGCCGACAACGTGACCATCCGCAACACCCGGGTGCGCGGGCAGTCCGACTACTGGGGCATCCTCCAGCGCGAGGGGCACACCGGGCTCAAGGTCGAGGACAGCGAGATCTTCGGCAACGGCAAGCAGCGCACCCAGTTCGGCATCCTCAACCAGGGCAAGATGATCACGATCCGCCGGGTGGACATCCACACGATCTCCAACGGCATCCTCACCGACCAGGGCCTGGTCGAGGACTCGTACGTGCACGACCCGAAGTACTACTCCGGCGACCACACCGACATGATCATGTCAACGGGCACCGCCGCCGCGGGCACCGAGCTGATCATCCGGCGCAACACCGTGATCAACACGCTCGACCAGACGGGCGCGATAGCGCTCTTCCAGGACTTCGGCGTGACCCGCAACGTCACCGTGCAGGGCAACCTGCTGGCCGGGGGCGGCTGGTCGCTCTACGCGGGCGCCGGCAGGAAGGGCCTGTCCTCGAACATCAAGGTGATCGACAACGTCTTCAGCCGCAAGGTGTGGCCGAAGGGCGGCTACGCCGGCCCGGTGTCGTACTGGGACTCCAACGGGCCGGGCAACGTCTGGAAGGGCAACACCTGGGAGAGCGGCGGAGCGAGCGTGCTGGCCGCTGACTAGCTGCGGATCGCGATGACCGACTTCACCAGCCCGGCCAGCCGCTCGAAGCGGATCTGGGACTTGGGGAAGTAGTGTCGCATCTCGGTCACGCTGAGCAGCTCGACCTCCATGGCGATCATGCGGGCGGCGTCGCGGTCGGAGGTCGGGGTGTGGACGAGTGGCCAGCGGCGCAGGATCGTCGTCCGCGCGGCGAGCGGCAGGAACTGGAACCCCGGGAACAGGAAGTGCGGCTCGACCGGGAAATAGCGGTAGGGCGTCTGCACCCAGTGCCGCTCGGCCATCTCGTGGACGGTGTCGGCGAACCGCTGCCGGCGCTGGTGCCCGCCGACGTGCTCGATGACCGCGTTGGAGAAGACCAGGTCGTACCGCGTGCCACGGATCGCGGCCGGTAGGTCGCAGGCGTCGGCGACATCGGCGCGCAGCCAGGCCGGCAGGTCGGCGGGCGGTTGCTCGAGGTTGACGATGTGTACGTGGGCCGGCCGGACCGGGGCGCGCATCCAGGCCCCGGCCGTGCCGCCGAGGTCGAGCACGTTCATCTGGTCGAGGTCGGGGAACCGGTCGGCGAACCACTGCCACCTTCGCGCCCGTGCCTTGGCCCCCAGCGAGTCCGGAGCGTCCACGAAACGGCTGCGCAGGGCATTAAGACGGCTCATAAAGGCGCTCCTCCGGCCAGACAAGTACCCCTATGCTCCCAGAATTATGCTGGCCCGGCTTCAGCGTGTGATTCTTTGTGACATTCTTGCGACGCATACCAATCGACTGTTCGGCGCAACCCTTCGTCCAATTCCGTGACAGGACGCCAGCCGAGCCGATCCGCGGCCGGAGCGATGTCGCCGACCTGCGTAATATCGTGCGGACGATCGGGCGCGGCGCCGAATTCGGGCCGCGTGCTCGTGCCGGTGATCCGATAAAGCCGCTCGACGACCTCATGGGCCGGGGTCTTGACGCCGGTGCCGATATCCAGAGTGTGTCCGATGGCCTTGTCTGATTCGCCCGCCAGGACGAAAGCGTCGACGACATCGTCGACATAGATCCAGTCGGCGAGTTTGGCGGCCTTGGTGAGCCGGGGGCGCTGGCCCCGCAGGAGGCAGAGCGTCACGTACGGCACGAGCTTGGTGGTGTCGGGCTGGGCGGGCCCGTAGACCATGCTGGGGCGCAGAACGGTGACGGGCAGGTCCCAGAGGCGGTGGTAGAGCTGCGCGTAGCCGGTGGCGGCCCATTTGGACATCGCGTAGGCCGACGACGGCGGCGCCTGGTCGTTGCCCGGGCGCGGCTCCTCGATGGAGCCGGTGAAGACGGTCTTGATGCCGCTTTCGTGCGCGGCGGCCAACACGTTGACCCCGCCGATGACGTTGCTCTCCAGGGTCGCGCGGAGGACCTCGTCACCTCTCGATCCGGTGACCTCACCGGCGAGGTGGAACAGGAGCGTCGGCCGTACCGACCGGAAGAGCCGCGTCGTCGAATCGGCGTCACTGAGGCTCGCCACGTGCCAGGTCTCGCCATGGCGAGCCTGCTGGGGGCGGCGGCTGACGGCGTGCACCTGGGCGCCGAGCGCTCGTAAGCGCGTCACCAGATGCGAGCCGATGAATCCGGCCGCCCCTGTCACCATCACCACGGTCTCCGGCCAATGCGACATCGTGGATTGACCTCCGTGGAAAGATGGAGCCGTTCAGGCCGACGGCTCCATCTAATCATCAACTAGCCGATGCGCCAGGTGTCTCCACCCAGGAGCAGATCGCTCAGATCGCCGGGGCCCTTCTGCGCCACGGCCTCCTCGAGCTGCTCGGCCATCAGCACGTCGTACGCCGGCCGGTCGATCTGCCGGAAGATGCCGATCGGCACGTGCTCGAACGCCGGCTCGTCCAGCCTGCTGAGCGCGAAGGCCGCCGACGGGTCGGGAGCGTGCGCGTCGTGCACGAGGATCTGGTCCTCGCTCACGCTGTCACGCGCCACCACCTCGATGCCCCCGTTGGCCGCCCGCACGACGGCCTTGGAGGCGCTCACGATCGGCTGCCCGTGCTCCAGGCGCAGCGTGATATCGTCGCGGACCTCGGGGTCCTTGAGCTGCTCGAAGGCGTTGTCGTTGAAGATGTTGCAGTTCTGGTAGATCTCCACCAGCGACGTGCCGCGGTGCGCGGTGGCCTCGCGCAGCACCGACTGCAGGTGCTTGCGGTCGGAGTCGATGGTGCGGGCCACGAACGACGCCTCGGCGCCGAGGGCCAGCGAGATCGGGTTGAACGGCTTGTCCAGCGAGCCCATGGGCGTCGACTTGGTGATCTTGCCGACCTCGGAGGTGGGCGAGTACTGGCCCTTGGTCAGCCCGTAGATCCGGTTGTTGAACAGCAGGATGTTCAGGTTGACGTTGCGGCGCAGCGCGTGGATCAGGTGGTTGCCGCCGATCGACAGCGCGTCGCCGTCACCGGTGATCACCCACACCGACAGGTCGGGCCGGGAGGCGGCCAGCCCCGTCGCGATGGCGGGCGCGCGGCCGTGGATCGAGTGGAAACCGTACGTGTTGAGGTAGTACGGGAAGCGCGACGAGCAGCCGATGCCCGACACGAACACGATGTTCTCGCGCTTGAGCCCCAGCTCCGGCAGGAAGCTCTGCACCGCGGCCAGGATGGCGTAGTCGCCGCAGCCCGGGCACCAGCGCACCTCCTGGTCGGACTTGAAGTCCTTCAGGCTCTGCTTGACGTCGGTCTTGGGGATGAGCGACAGGCCCTTCCCGTTAACGAGCTCAGTCACTGTCGATCACGTCCTGGATGACTCCGGCCAGCTCCTCGGCCTTGAACGGGAGCCCGCGCACACGGTTGTAGCTGATCACGTCGACGAGGTAGCGAGCCCGCAGCAGCAGCGCGAGCTGGCCGAGGTTGATCTCGGGCAGCAGCACCTTGTCGTAGCTCTTGAGCACCTCGCCGGTGTTGGCGGGCAGCGGGTTGAGGTGGCGCAGGTGGGCCTGGGCGACCTTGCCGCCGTTCCTCCTGATCCGGCGGACGGCCGCGGCGATCGGTCCGTACGTCGAGCCCCAGCCGATGACGAGCACCTTCGCGTCGCCGTCGGGGTCGTCGACCGCCAGCTCCGGCACGTCGATGCCGGCGATCTTCGCGGCACGCGTGCGGACCATCAGGTCGTGGTTGTTGGGGTCGTAGGAGATGTTGCCGGTGCCGTCGGCCTTCTCGATGCCGCCGATGCGGTGCTCGAGCCCGGCCGTGCCGGGGATGGCCCACGGGCGGGCGAGCGTCTCGGTGTCACGCTTGTACGGCAGGAACTCGCCGTCGGCGCCGTTGGGGGCATCGGTGAAGGGCTGCGAAATGTCCGGCAAGTCGGAAACTTCGGGCAGGCGCCAGGGCTCCGAGCCGTTGGCCAGGTAGCCGTCCGAGAGCAGCATGACCGGGGTGCGGTACTTGACCGCGATCCTGGCGGCCTCGATGGCGGCGTCGAAGCAGTCGCTCGGCGACATCGGCGCCACGATCGGCACCGGGGACTCGCCGTTGCGGCCGAACATGGCCATGAGCAGGTCGGTCTGCTCGGTCTTGGTCGGCATGCCGGTGCTCGGCCCCGCGCGCTGCACGTCCACGATGATCAGCGGCAGCTCCGTGGTGACCGCCAGGCCGACGGTCTCGGCCTTGAGCGCCACACCCGGACCGGACGTGGTGGTCACGCCGAGCGCCCCGCCGAACGCGGCCCCGAGCGCCGCGCCGACGCCCGCGATCTCGTCCTCCGCCTGGAAGGTGCGGATGCCGAACCGCTTGTGCTTGCTCAGCTCGTGCAGGATGTCGCTGGCCGGGGTGATCGGGTAGGAGCCCAGGAACAGCGGGAGCTTGGACTGCACGCTGGCGGCGATCAGGCCGTACGCGAGGGCCTGGTTGCCGGAGATGTTGCGATAGACGCCAGGGGCCAGCTGCGCGGGCTTGACCTCGTACGAGACGGAGAAGGACTCGGTGGTCTCGCCGTAGTTCCAGCCCGCCTGGAAGGCGGCGATGTTGGCCTTGGCGATGTCCGGCTTCTTCGCGAACTTCTGCTCGAGGAACTTGATGGTGTGCTCGGTCGGCCGGTGGTAGAGCCAGCTGAGCAGGCCCAGCGCGAACATGTTCTTCGACCGCTCGGCGTCCTTCTTGGACAGCTCGAAGCCCTCGAGGGCCTTGACGGTGAGCGAGGTCAGCGGCACCGCGTGCACGCGCCACTCGCTGAGCGAGTCGTCCTCCAGCGGGTTGGCGCCATAGCCGACCTTCTGCAGGTTGCGCTTGGTGAACTCGTCGGTGTTGGCGATGATGTCCGCGCCTCTGGGCAGGTCGCCCAGGTTGGCCTTGAGCGCGGCCGGGTTCATGGCCACGAGCACGTTCGGCGCGTCACCGGGCGTGAGGATGTCGTGGTCCGCGAAGTGGAGCTGGAAGCTCGACACACCCGGCAAGGTGCCTGCGGGCGCGCGGATCTCGGCGGGGAAGTTGGGGAGCGTCGACAGGTCGTTGCCGAACTCCGCCGTGCCCGCGGTGAAGCGGTCGCCGGTGAGCTGCATGCCGTCGCCGGAGTCTCCGGCGAACCTGATGATCACGCGGTCGAGTTGCTGGACCTGCTTGTTCACAGCGCCTCCCTCGTCAGTGCTGTGAACGAAACTCGACTGTGCGCACTTGTGCCCTCGCTGCGCTGGGTCACGGCTCAGTCCTCCTCGACGCCCGAGGCGCGGTCGCCCGGGGCGCGTTCTCTGTATCCATGCTAGATCCTCGGAAGGTCACGCGTTTGCATCCCGCGTAAAGCGGGTAAACGCGGTCGAAGTCAGGGTGAGGTGGGAGAACGACGACACAGCCCGGACGCGAGCCTGCAGAGGTCCACATGCAGGCGTGCGTACAGAACGGTTCGGGTCACGAGCGCCAACTATACGTCCCCCCAATACGTGTCTTACGTCAGGGGGCGCTTACCCGGCAGCTCGCTCCCCGACCGGTACAGGTGTCCGGCCTGCATCCCTGCCGAGCCGTACAACTCAGGAACGGTGACGAAGCTGTAACCCTTCCCCCGCAGCCTTTTGAGGATGTCCGGAACCGCGTCAACGGTTTCCCGGTGGATGTCGTGCATGAGAATGATCGCACCTGGATGCGCCTTGCGCACGGCAAGGTCCGCGATGTCGCCCGCTTTATCTGCCAGCAGATCCTTGGCGTCGATGTCCCAGTCGACCAGGGCCAGCCCCAGTTCGGTCGCGACGTCGCGCACGGCCTGGCTCACGGCCCCGTACGGCGCCCGCGCGAGCGCCGGCCGCTGCCCGATGGCGGTCGAGACGGCGTCCTCGGTGCGCCTGAGCGAGTCGGTGATCCGGCTGGTCGCCTGCTTCGAGAGGTCCTTGTGGTCCCAGGTGTGGTTCCCGACGAGGTGTCCTTCGGCGCTCATCCTCTTGACCAGCTCGGGCTGGGCGGCGGCGTTGGAGCCGACCACGAAGAACGTCGCCCTCGCCCGCTCTTTCCGCAAGATGTCCAGCAATTTTGCGGTGTAGGGCCCGGGGCCGTCGTCGAACGTCAGCGCCACGCACTTCGCCTTGGCGCAGTCCACGGTCCCCGCCCGGTTGCTGACGGCCCGCGGGCTCTCCGTGGGCGCCGTTTCGGGCTGCCGGATCGGCGCCCTCCTGGCCGCCTCCCGCACGCTGTCCTGCGCCCGCCTGGCCACCTCGCGCACATCGTCCTGCGCCCGCCTGGCCGCCTCGCGCACATCGTCCTGCGCCCGCCGCCCGAACTCGGACAGCAGCAGACGCACCCGATCCGCCGGGATCGCCACGGCCAGCCGCCCCAGCGAGCACGGCCCTATCTGGCAGTCGTCGAACTCGACCACCAGGTCCCCGCTCCGGTTGAACGCCATCGAGTCGAACCGGTCGCCCCCGGCGGCGACCTCTTCCCGCTCGACCTGCGACCCGCGCTCCTTGAGCTGCTCGCGCACCAGCTGGGCGAGCTGCCGCAGGGCGTGCTCGCCGTCGAGCAGCCCGGCCGACTCCGTGACCTTGCCGTTGCGCCGGTCGAACCAGTACGTACGCGTGGAGTAGCCCCAGCCCGCGCCCTGGAACTCGCCCGTCCGCAGCCGTACCGCGATCGCCTGGGGGGAGGCGGCGGCGAGCTGCCAGTCCACGTTCAGCTCGGGCCGCGTATAGGCGGCGCGGCCTTCGGTCCGCCCGCGGAAGTCCCGCCACTTCCGCTCGGCCTCGGCGCGCAGGGCGCGGTTGAGCGCGGGGGCGTTCTGGAACTCGGGGTAGCTGATGTGCACATATCGGCTGCCGGCGTAGTAATCGTCGGTGAGCGTCCTGGTGGACAGGCCGGCAACGGCCGCCGGGTCGACAAAGTCGATCATCGTCGGCTCTGCCGGGACCATGACGTCCCTCTCGGGGGAGCCGGCCGCCAGACCACAGGCGGTCGTCGAGAGAGCCAGCAGAGCGATTCCGGAAAAGAATCGCAATTTGTGCATGAATGTCAGGGTATGGGGTTGATCTTACCGTTTACCCCGTCTTGACGTGATCACGCCCGAGCCTTTGACCGGCGCGGGTATCTGGCGGCGCCCCTTCCCTGTGGTTCGTGGCGGATTCCTGAACTTTGACCAGGTTCGTGATGGAGATCCCGGGTTACGATCTCACTCATGGAGGACTACTTCGGGTCCTACGTGCTCGTCGCCGCATTGCTCGCCATCGGTGTCGCCATCGTGGCCGGCGCCCTGATGGCCAACCGCCTCCTCCGCCCGACCCGCCCAACCCCAGACAAACTGACCACGTACGAGTGCGGGGTCGACCCGGTCGGTGAAGGGTGGGCGCAGTCGCAGGTCCGCTACTACGTCTTCACGTACCTGTACGTGGTGTTCGCGGTGGACGCCGTCTTCCTGTTCCCCTGGGCCACCATCTTCGACGCGCCCGGCTACGGCCTGACGACGCTTGTGGAGATGTTCGTCTTCCTCGGCTTCATCGCCCTCGGCATCCTGTACGCCTGGCGCAAACACGTACTCACCTGGACCTAACCCACCCCGCCCCGCCATCCCACCCCGCCCCGCACCCCATCCCCGGCCGCACCTGCGCGTCGCCCGCTCTCCACTCTCCGCCCGGCGCCCTCATACGACCCGCATATCGTCCGACTGAATGCTCGTGCTCGTCGTCTCGCCCGCCCCGCGTCGTCCCTCGCCTCCGCGCGACCGCCCCTGCCCCGTCCACTCCCCTTCTCGCTTCCCTATCAGCGCCGAGCCCTTCACTCACATCGATGCGCCAACCCCACCACCCCGCTCGACCGAATCGGCGCCGATACCGAGGCACCCGCGCCAGCACGGCGGCCGCCGCATCGCCCAGCCCTCACGGGAAACCGCGACAACCCTCACCAAGCCAAGAACTCCCCAACAACCCCCCAACCGAAGATTCCTTTGCCTGACCTGCGATCCGCGCAAGAATGGTCAACATGGCAGCAACAGACCTCCCGATGCCCACCGTGGGCCCGATCTCCAGGTTGGCGCCCAAGCCGATGCGCTTCGTGCTCAACTGGGGCCGGCGCTACTCGCTGTGGGTGTTCAACTTCGGGCTGGCCTGCTGCGCCATCGAGTTCATCGCGACCTCCATGAGCAGGCACGACTTCATCAGATTCGGCGTGATCCCGTTCGCGAACGGCCCGCGCCAGGCCGACCTGATGATCGTCTCCGGCACGGTCACCGACAAGATGGCCCCAGCCGTCAAGCGGCTCTACGAGCAGATGCCCGACCCTAAATACGTGATCTCGTTCGGCGCCTGCTCCAACTCCGGCGGCCCCTACTGGGACTCCTACTGCGTGACCAACGGCGTGGACCAGATCATCCCCGTCGACGTGTACGTGCCCGGCTGCCCGCCCCGCCCGGAGGCTCTCCTGTACGGGATCATGAAGCTCCAGGAGAAGATCGCCGACGAGAAGCTCAGCGACCGGTACGTGTGGTCCCGCTCCCACGGGGAGGACGCGTGACCACCGACGGAACTCCCGACCGACCGGACAACACCCCTGAGCCCTCGAACGCCTCCAGCCCTCACGACCAGCAGCCATCCGAGCGGCCCGAGACCCGCCCGCCCGCGCAGCCGTCCGAGGGGCCCGGAATCCGCCCGCCGGAGCAGCCCGGGACTCGCCCGCCTGCACGGCCGTCAGAGCAGTCGGAGACCCGCCCGTCCGCACAGCCGTCAGAGCGGTCCGGATCCCGCCCGCCCGAGGAGCCCGGGACTCGCCCGCCTGCACGGCCGTCAGAGCAGCCGGAGACCCGCCCGTCCGCACAGCCGTCCGAGCAGCCGGAGACCCGCCCGTCCGCACAGCCGTCAGAGCAGCCCCAGACCCGCCCGTCCACACAACCGACGAACGACGGCAGCCAGCAGCCGACGCCGGATCAGTCACCCGACGCCGCTACACTCCCCGGCAGCCTCACCCGGGTGGAGGCCCAGTTCGGGGACCGCGCCCAGGTCTCCGAGTCCTACGGCGACACCACGATCGACGTGGCCTCCGCCGACTGGATCGAGCTCCTGACGTTCGTCCGGGACGACCTCGGCTACGCGTTCTTCGACTGGCTGACCGGCGTGGACGACCCGCCGGACGCCTTCCTCGTCGTCGCCCACGTCTACAACCTGACCGCCGGAGCACGCCTGCTCCTCCGCACCCGCGTACCCCGCGAAGACCCCCACCTCCCCACCGCGGTAGGCGTCTACCGGGGCGCGAACTGGCACGAGCGCGAGACGTACGAGATGTTCGGCGTGATCTTCGACGACCACCCCTACCTCGTGCCCCTCCTCCTGCCCGACGGGTTCGAGGGCCACCCGCTCCGCAAGGATTTCATTCTCGCCGCCCGCGTGGCCAAGCCGTGGCCCGGTGCCAAGGAGCCCGGCGAATCGGGACACGGCGCACCGAGCCGCCGCAAGACGCTTCCGCCAGGAGTTCCAGCCGACTGGGGGCCGCCAGATGCTTGAAGTGGTGCTGAGCTTCGCCGTCATCCTCATCGTGTTCCTGGTTCTGCCGCTGATCGTCGGCCAGACCGAGCACAAGGTCATGGCTCACATGCAGTCGCGGCTGGGCCCCATGTACGCGGGCCGTTTCCACGGCTGGGCGCAGCTCATCGCCGACGGGGTGAAGTTCGCGCAGAAGGAGGACGTCATCCCGGCCGCGGCCGACCGCCGCATCTTCATGATCGCCCCCGGTGTGGCGCTCGTCCCGTACCTCGTCGTACTGATCGCCATCCCCATCGACCGCGGCCGCGTGGCCGTGAACCTCGACCTCGGGCTCTTCTTCGTCCTCGCCGTCATGGGCGTCGGCGTCCTCGGCTCGATCATGGCCGGGTGGGCTTCGGCCAACAAATACTCGGTGCTCGGCGGCATGCGTTCGGCCGCCCAGCTCATGTCGTACGAGCTGCCGCTGGTCCTCGCGGCCTCCTCCGTTGCCATGGCCGCGGGCACGCTGTCGATTCCCGGCATCGTCGAGGCGTGGCAGTGGTGGTGGCTGCCGTGGCAGGCCGTCGGCGGCGTCGTCTTCTTCCTGGCGGGGCTCGCCGAGCTGCGCCGCCCCCCGTTCGACATGCCGATCGCCGAGTCCGAGATCATCATGGGCCCGATGACCGAGTACACGGGCATGCGCTTCGCGCTGTTCATGCTCTCCGAGTACGTCGGGATCGTGGTCCTGTCCTTCCTGACCACCGTCCTGTTCCTGGGCGGCTGGCACGGCCCGTTCCTCCCCGGCTGGCTGTGGACTCTGATCAAGGTCTTCGCGCTGTCGTTCGTGGTGATCTGGCTACGCGTCACGTTCCCCCGGCTGCGCGAGGACCAGCTCCAAAAGCTCGCCTGGGCCATCCTGGTCCCCCTGGCCCTGGGCCAACTGGCCCTGACCGGCATCATCAAGGTTCTCGTCTAGAGCTGAAACTTTAGATTCGCTTTATTCGTCGTACCTGGGCAGGGGGCCTTTGGGGGTATGACTGTGGACCATCTTGTTCCGATCTCAGGCGCGACAAAGGGCGAACTCCGCCCGGAAACCGTTCTGACATCACACGGCCAAACCTTGGTCGTCACCGACAATGCTTCAGGCCATTCCGTACGCGTTGCACCAGCGACCCTCTACCACTACAACTGCCAACAGGTCGCCACCAAAACCGGCAAGCTCCAACCCGTGCAAGGCATAGCCGTCCTGGACGTGGACGGTCTGGTCCTGCTCGACCTGCCGGGCGAGTGGCACAAGCCCGACCTGGACCTCTTCGCGCACAGGGCAGGCATCCCACTGCTGGACGCCCGCTCTTTCCACCCGGCCCGCGTACGCGCGGTCCTGGCAGGCCGCGCCCCCGGCTGGCAACGCTTACGCGGCCTCCGACCGTTATTCCCGCGCAAATGGCACAAGCCGGTGGCCATTTGCGCGGGAATCGCAGGTATGGCCCTCATGGCCTACCTGGCGTCTCTCGGAATGTGGGCCGCCTGGCGCGCTGTCTCGTCAATGGGCCGGTTTCTCCTGGAAATGCTGGAATCCAAATGGCTGATGGTCGCCTTCAGCCCCGCCCTGCTGGTCCTACGCCCCGTCTTCGGACGAATAAACCGCTGGCAGGCACGCAGAGGCACCCTCCTGCCCTCAGCGGGCCGCGGACCGTACCTCAAAGCGAACTCCTCCGGCAAACTCCAGATCTTCCAAGGCACGGAGGTCACGGCCACCCGCCGAATCGGCGCCTCCCCACGCGAAGCCTTCAGCCTTCTCCTCTACCAGTACGACAGCCTCACCGGCCTCTTCATCCTCGACGCAACAGGCAGCCCCCTCCACCACCTCCCGGGCCGCTGGCTCCCCGAATACGCCCACTCCTTCGCGAAACGCCACAACCTCTCCCTCGCCGTACACCGCATCTCCCGCGAGGAGTACCTAAACCTCACCAGAGCCACCAAGGAAGCCACTCCCTGACGTCCAAGCCAGCAGCCGCCCCCTGACGTCCAGGGCAGCAGCCGCCCCCTGACGTCCAGGGCAGCAGCCGCCCCCTGACGTCCAGGGCAGCAGCCACTGACGCGCCAAGAACAGCAGTGCCCAGCCACGCGGCCAACGCACCCGATCCAACTCCCGTTGCCGACACCCGCGATCAGCCGCAGCCAGCCACACTGGCAAAACACCCGACGCCCGATCGGCTTGAGGGCTCGCCCAGTTCGGCAACGCAGCCTGAGGGCCCGTGCAGCTCAGCGACGCCCAACCAGCCCGAAGGCACGCCCACGATCTACGACGCCAATGACACCGGTAATACGCCCGGATCAGCGACGCCCATGTCGAAGGCGCACGGCGATCAACGACGCCAACGACACCGGCAACACGTCCAGACCAGCGAGGCCCGGCCATGTCGAAGGCGCGCCACGATCAAGGACGCCAACGTACTGGCGACACGCCCGAACCACCGACGCCAGCCATGTTGAAGGGGCGCCGCGATCAACGACCAACCCGCCCGGACCGGCGGCGGCAGGCAAGGATGCTGAAGACACCGGCAGACCGACCCCTCTGAGGCCAACTGCTCACCCAGCACGCCAACCCAAGACGCCAGGCCAGTCACACCGCAACCCATCCCTGCCGCGACCAGGCGACCGGAGAACCACCCTGGGCGGCAACAACTCAGTGCACGATCGCCAGCATCACATCAGACGCCGAAGGCCGATCCTCAGGCCGCTTGTTAAGGCAAGACCCCACAACCGTCCGTAAAGCAGGCGGCAACGGCGACAGGTCCGGATGCAGCGTGAGCACCCGGTTGAACACAGCAGGCACCGTGTCCTCCCCAAAGGCCGGCCGCCCCGTAGCCGCGAACATCATCGTCACAGCCCAGCTGAACACATCGGAAGCCGGCCCCACAGCCTCCCCGGTCAGCTGCTCGGGCGACATGTACGGCGGCGTCCCGACCATCTTCCCCGACGTCATCGTCACTTGATCCAATGCCCGGGCGATCCCGAAGTCGATCACCCGGGGTCCGTCGTTCCCGATCAGCACATTGCTCGGCTTGAAATCACGATGCACGATCCCCGCCTTGTGGATAGCCGCCAGCGCTCCGGCTGTGGATAACGCCAGCCTGGTCAGACTGTCCTCATCACGCGGACCATGTTTCTTGACGAGCTGCTCCAGCGAGGGTCCCTCCACGTACTCGCTGACAATGTAGGCGTGCTGGCCGGAGATGTTCACGTCGAGCACCCGGGCTGTGGAAAACGTCGCCACCCGCCGCGCCGTGTCCACCTCCCGTGCGAACCTGGCCCGCGCCGTCTCATCGACGAGATCATGCAGCACCTTCACGGCCACCCGGGTCCCGTTGGGCGCCATGGCCAGGTAAACCGCCCCCTGTCCACCGCGCCCGAGCGACTGAAGCACCTGATAATGCCCGATCCACTCAGGCTCTCCCGGACGCCGCCGGCGCGACTCGGGCTGGGTCGGGCGCCGCCGGTAGTTTTCAGCAGGACTGGAACGCGGCGGATGGGTGTCGGCGGAGTCAGTACGCCGCTGGTACGTCTCAGCGGAGGCGGGACGCGGCCGGTGCGTCTCAGCCGGGCCAGAACGCCGCTGATAGGGGCCAGGCTCCCGATGCCCATGCTGATGGGAGGGCGAGGTCGTCCTCTGGTGCAGATCCGTGTGCTGCGGATGCACCGGCCCCCGGGGCGGCGGCTGAAGTCGCGCCCGTGCCATGGTCGGCACCAGGAGTCCCGAGTGGATGGCCCCGCCGAGCCAGCTGACGAACAGCCCCACCGAGACCAGCGCGGCCAGCGGATTGGGGATGTCTTCGAAGTTTTCGTACGCCAGCGCCGAGATCACGAACGACCCGATGCAGACCAGATAGGCGGACGCCGCGAAGACCTGCCAGATGCTCCGCAGCCAGAACGCGGCGAACCCGATGGTGAACGGGGTCGCCAGCCCGCACGTGAACAGGGGCAGGCAGGCCCAGACGACGGCGGCCGCCCACGCCCCGCCACCGGGACGGACCTGATGCCTCTGCTGCATGGCCGAGAGACTATCGCCCCGGCACGGTTCATACCGGGCATGCACACAGCTTGTGGATAACTCCCCGTCAACCTGTGGACAGCTGTGGAAAACTGGGGACCCTGTCCCCACTCATTTGCCTGCGGGACCAATTGCGTCATGATATTGAAGCATGGGGCGGATACCAGGAGTCGGGCTAGCAAAGGGGCTGTCCATCACCCTTCGCCACATGCTGCGCAAATCGGTGACGCAGCAGTATCCCGAGGTCAAGCCTGCCCTCCCGCCCCGCAGCCGCGGCGTCATCGCCCTGGTCGAGGAAAACTGCACCTCCTGCATGCTCTGTGCCCGAGAGTGCCCCGACTGGTGCATCTACATCGACTCCCACAAGGAGACGATCCCGGCCCCCGAGGGCGGCCGTCCCCGCCAGCGGAACGTCCTCGACCGCTTCGCCATCGACTTCAGCCTGTGCATGTACTGCGGGATATGCATCGAGGTCTGCCCGTTCGACGCCCTCTTCTGGTCTCCGGAGTTCGAGTACGCGGAAGGCGACATCCGCAACCTCATCCACGAGAAGGACAAGCTGGCCGCCTGGACCCAGACCGTCCCCCCGCCTCCGGCCCACGACCCGGGCGCCGAGCCCCCGAAGGAACTCACCGCCGCCCCCCGCCGCCCTGCCGCCCGTACAGGACGCACAGCGGAACCGCCCCAGCCCAGAGGCGCGGCCGCCCGCCCCTCCCCAGACACGGCGAAGACCCCACCGGCAGCGGAAACAAGCAACACAAGAGCCACTCCCGAAGCGCAGGACGCAGGGCCCACAACAGGACCGCAGCCCACAACCAGGGCAGAACGCCCAGCAGGCGTCCCCGAAACAACCCCCGAAGCCGGAGTACCCGGAGCTACGCAAGCTGGCGTGGCCGGAAGAACGCCCAAAGCCGGCGCATCCGGGACGATGCCCGAATCCAGCGCCCCATCCACGGGCCCCGGCACCTCAGCGACGACACCCAGGCCCGACGCCCAGGATGGGGAGCCCGCCGCGGACGCGCCTGGATCAGGCCCTGCCACACGCACACCAGGCGGACGCCCACGCCGACCCATCCAGAACGTACGGGGCATCCGTCCTCCAGGCGCCCTCCCACCCCGCGCTCAGGACGACACCGCCTCCACCGCACCGGGCGAGACGAACGCCGGCGCGCCGCGCTCGGAAGGCAGCCAGACGACCACATCTCCCCCCGCAGGAGAGGGTGAGACGGCCGCAGCTCCCACTACGGAGGAAGACGACACGGCGGGCGTCGAATCGACGACCGATTCGTCCTCCCCACCGACCGGTCAGGCGACCACCACCTCGTCCTCCACAGAAGACGGCGAGACGGGTCCCTCCGTGAAGGAGTCACCCCAGGGACAGGCTTCATCCACAGGACAGCCATCCCAAGAAAAGTTGTCCACAGCCCCGGGCGTCCCGCAACCGAAGCCCGAGCCGGAGGAGCAAACTTCTGCCGCGAGCCCCCGCAGGCGCAGGATGGCCGATCCACGGTCCATCCGGCCACCCGGGCGGCTCGGTCCTGACGAGACAAGGGAGTCCGAGGAGGAGTCGTGACCGAAGCGGTGCCCTCCTACCTGTCACCCACCGGGCAAGAGATCGTCTTCTTGCTGTTGGGCGCGGTAGCGGTTGGATCGGCGCTGCTTGTCGTCACGACCAAACAACTCGTCCATGCCGCCCTCTGGCTCGTGGTGTCCTTCGGTGCCCTGGCGGGCTGCTATCTCGTGCTGACCGCCGAGTTCGTCGCCTGGGTCCAGGTGCTGATCTATGTGGGCGCGGTGGTCGTGTTGTTGCTGTTCGGCATCATGCTCACCCGGGCCCCCATCGGCCGCTCCACAGACCTGGACAGTGGCAACCGCCTGGTCGCGGCCCTGGTGGCCGTGGCGACCGCGGCCATTCTCGTCACGGTGGTGATCGACGGATTCCACGCCGCCTACACACCGTTGACCCCAGGCCATGGAGCCGCGAAGGAGTTGGGCGCCAGTGTGTTCGCCACCTGGGTGCTGCCGTTCGAGGCGCTGTCCGTGCTCCTGCTCGCCGCCCTGATCGGCGCCATCGTCCTGTCCCGTACGGACATCCCCGGCGGCGCACCATCCGCTCAAACGGGGAACAGCTCACCACCCGACAAGTCGAGCGCCGCAAATTCGCCGACCGGAAGGGGCACGGCCGGGGGCCACTTGCCCGGGGATGGCACGCGTACGGGGGATAAGTCGCCATCCGCTGGAGGCGCGGAAAGCTCGCCCGCCCGGCCGGAGACCAGCCCGTCACCCTCCGACAACTCGGTGCCCGACCGGACCGGGGGGAATCTGCCACCCGATCAGACCGGGGGTCATTAGTGCACATCGTCTACCCGGCTGTGGTCTCCGCGCTCCTGTTCTCCATCGGCGTCTATGGCGTGCTCGTCCGTCGCAACACGATCCTCGTGTTGATGTCGGTCGAGTTGATGCTCAACGCCGTCAACCTCAACCTGGTGGCGTTCGACGTGTGGCTGGCCGACCGCCTGCACAGCGGCCAGGTCCTCACCCTGTTCGTCATCGTCATAGCGGCCGCCGAGGTGGGCCTGGGCCTCGCGATCGTGCTGGCGCTTTACCGCAACCGCCGCACCGTCGACATCGACCACCTCCGCGACCTCGCCGAACCGACCGACGAGCCCGCGGAAACGCTGGCGATCACGGGTACTGCCGCCGACGAGCCCACCCCCGACGCCGCGCACTCAGCCACGACACCGGTACGAAGCCACACCATCGCCCCGGAGCACACGTCTGCTCCCGCCGCGCCTGCTCCCGCCGCGTCCGACCAAGCCCCGACTGACCAAGCCCCGCTCGACCAAGCCCCGCTCGACCCCTCCGCGCCCGATCCCGCCCAGCCCGATCCCGCCCAGCCCGACCCCACCGAAGGCCGTCCGCCCGCCACTGCCGAGCCCAATGAGCACCGGAACGCCCAGTCCGCTCAGGCAACTCGAGGAGCCTCAGACCGCTCGGACGGGGCAAGCGATGCAGATCGGGCAAAGCGGGCAGAGACTGAAGGCGGCCGTGAGGGCGAGCAGCCCGTCAAGCGAGGTGGCACGCTGTGACGACATTCCCGCTCATCGCCGTGCTCCTGCCCTTCATCGCCGCCGCGGCAGGCCTCCTGCTCTCCCGCTGGCCCCACCAGCGTCCTAGCGCCCCCTCCAGCACAAGAGCGACACCGCACCCCAAGACGCCCAGCCCAGGCACCCCGGCCGACAGCCTCGAGACGACAACGCCCGCCTCCGAAACCACGTCCAAGGCCACAATTCCCGCCCCCGAAACCGTGACCTCCGCGATAGAGGCCACGACGCCCGAGCGCGAAGCCAAGGCAACCGAGGCGACCAGAGTCGCGGCCCAGGGAGCCAACACCAGGGCAGCCTGGATCGCGATCCTCCCGACCACACTCTCAGCGATCCTGGCGGGCTGGCTCGCCTGGGGCCCTGGCCTCGCCTACCTGCACGGCGCCACCACCTCCCCACCCACAGGCCAGACGTACGGCACCATCATCACCGGCGGCGTCCCGATCACACTCGCCCTCCAGGCCGACAACCTGTCGAGCATCCTCGGCGTCCTGGTCACCATCGTCGCCCTGGCCGTACAGATCTACTCCGTCGGCTACCTCAAGGACGACCCGCGTTATCCCTCCTACAGCGCGTTCATCAGCCTGTTCACCAGCGCCATGCTCCTGGTGGTCTACGCGGGCGACCTCCTGGTCCTGTACGTGGGCTGGGAGATCATGGGCCTCTGCTCGTACCTCCTCATCGGCCACTGGTGGGAAGACCGGAGCAATTCCCGCGCGGCGGTCAAGGCGTTCCTCGTCACCCGCCTGGGCGACGTCGGCTTCCTCTTCGGCATCTTCGTGCTCGGTCTCGCGGCAGGCAGTTTCCGCATCAGCGACGTGCTGGGGAAAGTGCCGGAGATGTCTGCGGCCACGCTCGTGATCGCCACAATGCTCCTGCTGGCCGGTGTGGCGGGCAAGAGCGCGCAGGTCCCGCTGCACACCTGGCTGCCTGACGCCATGGCGGGCCCCACGCCGATCAGCGCCCTGATCCATGCCGCCACCATGGTCGCCGCCGGCATCTTCATCGTGGCCAGGCTGTTCCCCGCGTTCCTCGCGGCCCAGCCCACGCTCGACGTGCTGGCCGTCGTCGCGGCCCTGGGCATGCTGGGCTCCGCGCTGGCCGCGTTGGCCCAGGACGACCTGAAACGCGTGCTCGCCTACTCCACCATCAGCCAGCTCGCGTACATGGCAGGCGGCCTGGCCGCGGGCTCCGACACGGCGGCCATCTTCCACCTGCTGACTCACGGCGCGTTCAAGGCCCTGCTGTTCCTGTGCGCGGGCGCGGTGATCCACCACGTCGGCTCCAACCTGATGACCCAGATGGGCGGCCTGCGGCGCGAACTGCCGGTGACGTTCGTGACGATGACGATAGGTTTCGCCGCCTTGATGGGCATCCCTCCGGCCAGCGGCTTCTTCAGCAAGGACGGCATCCTGCTGGCCATGGACCGCGCACTGTCCACCGGTGGCCTGACGGACGCGGCCGCGCTCCTCGTGTACGGCTGCGCGCTCGCGACGGTTGCCGTCACCGGCGCGTACGCCACCAGAGCCTGGCTACGCACGTTCTTCGGCGAGGCGCGGGCCGTGGCGCTCCCAGAGCCGGAGCCGGGCACGGCCCACGTGGTGGACGTCACCGAGGCCCCCCGCACGATGCTCGTTCCTGTCGTCGTCCTCGCCGTCCCCGCCCTGCTGCTGGGCTTCGCCGGGGAACTGCACCTGGACCTCGGCGTGGCCGCCGTGAGCATCGTGCTCGCCGCGCTCGGCGCCGGAGCGGTGTACGCGTTCTGGCGTATCGACCCCGTCGCCGACCCGGCCCGTCTGCTGGGCCCGTTGCGGGGGCCGTGCGAGCGGGCGTTCTACGTGGACGGCCTCTACACCGCGCTGTTCGTACGCCCGGTCCTGGCCCTGGCCAGGCTCGTGGTGCGGACGGACGACGTGGTCGTGGACGGGGCGGTGCGCGCGTCCGGCAGATCGGCGCGCGGATTGTCCGGAGTGCTGCGACTGGCCCAGAACGGCAATGTCCAGCTCTATGTGAGCGGCGTGCTGGCCGGTGTCCTGCTGATAGCGGTGGGGGCGGTGGTGTTCGCATGACAGCCTGGTCTCGCCTCAGGGCAGAGGTAGGGGTGCGCATGACGGCCTGGTCTCGCCTCAGGGCAGAGGTGGGGGTGCTCGCATGATGGCCTGGCTCTCCGTCGCACTGCTGGCCGTGCCGCTGCTCGGCGCCCTCCTGCTCCTCCTCGCGCCGCACCGGCTCCGGCCGCTGCTGCACACGTACGGACTGACCCTGTCCGGTCTGACACTGGCGCTGGCCGTGCTGATGGCGGCGACGTTCGACTACTCGCGGGGCGCGCGGCCGCAGTTCGAGGTCGACCGGGCGTGGATCCCCGGGCTGGGGCTCCGCTTCCACCTCGGCGTCGACGGGATCTCGCTGCCACTGATCGTGCTGACGGCGCTGCTGACGTTCCTGTGCTTCGTCTACCTGTGCTGGGGCACCGCTCGGAGGGGGTTCGTGGGGGCGCGGCCGAGGGCGCTGGTGTTCACGCTGCTGGTGCTCGAAGTAGGCATGATCGGTACATTCCTCGCCCTCGACCTGCTGCTCTTCTTCGTGTTCTTCGAGATCGTCCTCATCCCGATGTACTTCCTGATCGGCATCTGGGGCGGCGAGGGCCGCCGGGCGGCGTCGGTCAAGTTCATCCTGTACACGCTGCTCGGCTCGGTCGTGATGCTGCTCGGCCTGCTGCTCGTATGGGCCCAGACCGGCACACTCGACATCGAGGCCCTGAGCGCGGCCCACGGTGCCGGCATGGCCAGGTCTGTGCAGATCCTGGCGTTCGTGGCGATCGGCATCGGCCTGGCGGTGAAGACCCCCATGTGGCCTTTGCACACCTGGCTGCCAGACGCCCACACCGAGGCTCCCACCGTCGGCTCGGTGCTGCTCGCCGGGGTACTGCTGAAGATGGGCACGTACGGCTTCGCCAGGATCGCCATCCCCATCCTTCCCGAGGGCGCGATGGCGGTGGCGCCGTGGCTCGGTGCGTTCGCCGTGGTGGGCATCATCTATGGCGCTCTGGCCTGCCTCGCCCAGCGTGACCTCAAACGCATGATCGCGTACTCGTCCGTCGGCCACATGGGCTTCGTCCTGCTGGGGTTCGCCACGCTGACCCCGGTCGGCATCAACGGCGCCCTCTTCGCGAACGTCGCCCACGGCCTCATCACCGGCCTGCTGTTCTTCCTGGCCGGGGCGATCAAGGACCGCTACCACACCGCCGACATGCCTTCCCTGGGCGGCGGCATGCTGGCGACGCTGCCGCGGCTGGGCTCGGTGCTCACCTTCGCGGCGATCGCCTCGCTGGGGTTGCCCGGGCTGGCCGGGTTCTGGGGAGAGATGCTGGCGCTGTTCGGGGCGTTCCAGCCAGCGAACGGGCTGCCCCGCGGGCTGTTCCTGACGTACATGGCGGTCGGGGGTCTGGGGGCGGTCCTGACGGCCGCGTACTTCCTGGTCATGTTGTCCCGCGTGACCCATGGCCGCCCCCGAACGGGCGGCGCCCTCTTGGACGAGTGGGAAGGCGCCACGCCGGACGAGCGTCCCGTCGTACCTCTCGGTTCGACGGCAAGACGCTCGGCAACGGCCACCCTGGAGCCACCCCCGAGACCGGAGCCCTACAGCGGCGAGACCAAGCCTCCAAGCACCACCGAACCCGGCATGCCTTCGGACCACGCCGCACGGTCCGGTGACGAAGCGCTCCTGGAAGGTGCCGGGCCTTTGAGCGGCGGCACGCCTTCAGACCACACCCGACCGCCCGGCGCCGACGCACGCCTGGCGGAGGCCGAACCCGTGAGTAGCGGCACCTTCTCGGGCGGCCCTCCACGGCAGCAGGCGGCAGACGACATCAGGAGCTACGAGCTGCTGGCATGGACGCCGCTGGTGGCCCTGATCCTGCTCTTCGGACTCTGGCCCGGCCTCCTCCTGTCGCTCACCACACCGGCCGTGCAGATCCTGCTGGGAGCCGTCTCATGACCCAGCAGATCGACTACTTCGTGATCGCGCCCCCGCTGACGCTGGCCCTGGTGGCCGGCCTGGTGCTGCTACTGGACGCCTTCCTTCCGGCCCGCCCCCGTACGAAGCCCGTGCTGGGACTCGTCACGCTGGCAGGCGTCCTGGTCGCGCTGGCCTTCGTCGTCGCGCAGGCGATCAGGGGCGGCCCGCCGCGATCGACCTTCTGCGTCCCGGCCGACCTCGCCGGTCCCGCCAGGCTGTGCTCCTTCGTGGCGGACGGGTTCACGCTGGTGTTCGCGGGCATGGTGCTGGTCGCGGCCGTGGTGGTCGTGCTGATGTCGATGACCGAACTGGCGGGCGGCGGCATCCCGGTCGGTGAGTGGTACTTCCTCCTCCTTTGCACTCTGGTCGGCGCGGTGACCCTGCCCGCCTCCCGAGACCTGATCATGCTCGTGGTGGCGCTCGAGCTGGTCTCGCTCCCGGTCTTCGCTCTCACCGCGTTGAAGCGCTACGACGGCCGGGCCTCCGAAGCCGCCGTGAAGCTCTTCGTGGTTTCGGTGGTGTCGACGGCGGTCATGTTGTTCGGCGTCTCGCTTCTGTACGGCGTCGCGGGCACGGTCTACCTGTCCCGCCTGGCGGCCGTGTTCAGCGGTCAGGCCCCGGCGCCGGGGATGGCGGAGGACACGGCCCTGGCGACGGCCCAGGGTCTGCCCGCCGTCGTCTCGGTCGGAGTCGTGCTGGTCGTGGCGGGGTTCGCCTTCAAGATCGCTGCGGTGCCGTTCCACTCCTGGGCGGCCGACGTCTATCAGGGCGCCCCCGTCCCCGTGGCCGCGCTGCTCTCGGTGATCTCCAAGGCGGCCGGGTTCGCCGGGTTGATCCTCATACTGGTCGCCGGACTGTCCGGGCAGGCCGCCACGTGGGCGCCCATAGTGGGGGTCATCGCCGCGCTGACCATGACCGCGGGCAACCTGCTCGCCATGCGTCAACGCTCCGCCGTACGCCTGCTGGCCTGGTCCTCCGTCGCGCAGTCCGGCTACATCCTGGCGCCGCTGGCGGTGGCGGCCCAGGGCATCGCGCCCCGGCTCGCCGGGGCGACCGGCGCGCTCCCAGCCCCAGCCGGAACCGGGGCCGGCGCGGTCGGGGTCGGCGGGGTCGTGGTCGGCGCGGTCGGCACCCCGCTTGGGCAGGTGGGCGGTGACGCGGCGCCACCGGTCGTGGTCGGCGCAGTCGGCACCTCCATGGCGTACCTGGTCATCTACGCCGCCATGAACCTCGGCGCGTTCGCGGTGGTCCTGCTCGTCTCCAGGACCGCCACCCGCAATGAGCTCGACGACTACCGGGGCCTGGTGTTCCGGCGCCCCGCGGCGGGGCTCGCGCTGGCGTTCTGTCTGGTCTGCCTGGCCGGCCTGCCACCGGGCCTGGCCGGGCTGTTCGCCAAGGTGTTCGTCTTCCGCGAGATCGTGGAGGGCGGCTCAGGCTGGCTGGCCCTGATCATGGCCGTCAACACCGTGATCGGCCTCTACTACTACGCCGTCTGGACCGCGCGCCTCTTCACCTCTCCCACGGCACCGGTCCTCGTCCGGCACCACCCGACGCCCGCGACGTGGCTGGCCATCGGCCTCGCCATGGCGGTGGCCGTGCTGTTCTCGATCGCCCCCCAACTGGTCCTGGACATGACCTCACTGTCCGCCTTCGGCTGAGAGACGAACCATGGAGAAAGTCGCGCTCCGCCCGCAGCTGAGCACACCGGGGAGCGGCTGGGGAACGAAGGACCGGGTCGTGGTCGTTGGAGGAGGTGAACCCAGACCACGAAGGGGGGAACCTTGCACCACAACGGTCTGCGCACGGCCATCCTGCTGGGCGGCCTGTCGGCGCTGATTGTCGCGGTGGGCGCGTGGTTGGGCGGCGGCGCCGGTGTGCAGATCGCGCTCGTGCTCGCCCTGGCGAGCAACGGAGTCGCCTACTTCTTCTCCGACCGCATCGCCCTGTCGGCCATGCGTGCCAGGCCGGTCAGCGAGGTGGAGCAGCCCACGCTCTATCGGATCGTTCGAGAGCTCTCCACCGAGGCTCGCCAGCCGATGCCGCGCCTGTACATCTCGCCGACGGTGCAGCCGAACGCGTTCGCGACCGGCCGAAGCCCTCGCCAGGCCGCGGTGTGCGTGACGTACGGCCTGACCCAGCTGCTCGACGAGGCCGAGCTGCGCGGAGTGATCGGGCACGAGCTGTCACACGTGTACAACCGGGACATCCTCATCTCCTCCGTCGCCGGCGCGCTGGCCACGATGATCACCTGGATCAGTTACGTGGCCGTGTTCTTCGGCGGCTCGGACGATGACGAGGGGCCGGGCTTCGTGGGCGCGCTGCTGATGATGGTGCTCGGACCGGTGGCGGCCGGGATGGTGCAGATGGCGATCTCCCGGACGAGAGAGTTCCAGGCCGACGAATCGGGTGCCAGGCTCACAGGTGACCCGCTCGCCCTTGCCTCGGCGCTCCGCAAGATCGAGATGGGTGCCCGCAGGCTTCCGCTCCCCGAGAACAGCCGCCTCACTTCGGCCTCCCACATGATGATCGCGAACCCGTTCAGCGGCTCCGGCTTCGGCCGCCTGTTCTCCACGCATCCGCCCACGTCCGAGCGGGTCGCCCGCCTCGAGCGGATGGCCGGCTACCGCCGCTGACCCATGCGCCGATTAACCAAGGCGGAGCGGAGGCTCTGGAACGCGTTCGCCACCGGGCAGATCGTCGAGCTGGGCCCGTTCGAGATCGGCCCGCCCCGCACGGCCGGCGCGAACGCCCCCACGGACGGCCACACGTGGGGGCCCGAACGCTCGATCAGAGCCGAAGTGATCGCCCAGTTGCTCCTCGGTGCCCGCGACACCGGCACCGGCTCGGTCCCGGCGGTACGTCTGCGCGGCGCGCGGATCACGGGCCGGCTCGCGATCGTCGGCGGCACGATCCCGTACGAACTCAACCTGATCGGCTGCCATCTGGATGAACCCATCCGTTTCACCGACTCCACCACCCGCACCGTACGCCTCACCGACTGCCACCTCCCGGGCCTCAGCGGCGGCGGCATGCGGGTGGCCGGGCACCTCAGCCTGTCCGGCTCGAACATCACCGGCACCGTCCGCCTGAGCCGGGCCCAGTTCGAGAGCGGGCTGTGGCTGGGCGGCACCAAGGTGACGGCCGACGACGACGAGGGATGGGCGCTCTACGCGAACGCCGTCGTCGTGGACTCCGGCACGTACATGCGCAACGCCGACTTCACCGGAGCAATCGGCCTGGTCGGCGCCCGCCTGAACGGCGGCTTCTTTCTGGACGGCGCAACCCTCCGCAATCCTGGCAAGCAGGCCCTCATCGCCGACAACATGGTCGTCGAGGACGTCATGCGCTGCACCGATGGATTCCTGGCATTGGGCTGCGTACGGTTACGCGGAGTGCGGATCAACGGGACACTCTCGCTCGACGGAATCATCCGAAGCCCGGACACCCGCTACGCCCTCCAGGCAAGCCACATGGAGCTTCGCGAGCTCTACCTGAAGCCCGCGAAGCCCATCGAAGGCGTTGTCACCCTCGCACACACCACCGTCGGCACGTTGCACGACAACCCAGACACCTGGCCCGAGAAACTACGCCTGAACGGCCTGACCTATGACCGGCTGCGTGGCTCCGGCGTAACCCGCCGAATCGACTGGGTGACCCGGGATCCGGAGGGGTTCAGGCCGCAGCCGTACGAGCAACTCGCCGCCTGGTTCCTCAGCGACGGCAACGACGCGCTCGCCCGGCGCACCCAACTCGCCAAACTCCGCGCCCGCCGGCAGACGCAGGGCCTCGGAAGCCGGGCGTGGGGGCGGCTGCTCGACGTCGCGGTCGGGTACGGCTACCGCCCCTGGTTGGCGGGCATGTGGTTCGCCCTGCTGCTGGCTCTCGGGACGGTCGTCTTCGCCATCAACCCCCCGAGAGCGCTCAAACCCTCCGAGAGCCCCGATTTCAACCCCTTCGCCTACACCTTCGACCTCCTGCTCCCGATCCCCGCATTCGGGCAACGAGAGCTGTTCGACCCGGGCGGGTGGACGCAGTGGCTCGCGTACGGACTGATCGTCTCCGGCTGGATCCTGGCCACGGCGCTGATCGCCGGCGCTACGCGGATCCTCCGCCCCCAGTAACCCCCGTCGACACGTCATCCGCGACGATCTGGCGCAGGATGGACGCGAGATTCGTGGGAAAGAAGGCCTCTTCCGTGCTCTCGAGCTCCTCCACGCTCCACCACCGATAAGCCGTCGTCGTGTCCTTCTCGATCTGCTCCATGTGATCGAACGACACGACCGCATCGGTGCCCACCCAGATCGCGAAGAACGTCTGATCCTGCGTGATGGCGTACTCGGCCCAGTTGAACTCGATCACACTGTTCCCGTACGGCCCGCTGAGCTCGTCCGCATTCGCCCGGATCCCGACCTCCTCGAACAACTCCCGCGCCGCCGCCTCCTGCAACGTCTCGCCGTCCTCCGCCGCCCCGCCGATCGTGAACCAGAACGGCTCGTCGGGGCGAGCCGGATCAAAGCCATAGAGCAGGAGGACCCGACCTTGATCATCAATGGGCAGGGCACGCGCCGTAAAGCGGCGCAGGGGGATCTTCGTCACGTTTACCGAGCTTACGATCGAGCCCCGACATACCGCCCGCCGCCACTCACCATCCCAGGCCACTTGTGGCTTATGGGCGCTGCCTCCATGCTTCGCGGTCGCTGTCCACCCCGCGCGGGTCAAAGATCAAGCGGGGCGCTGAGCTCAGCCGGAGCCGTCGCGGGCATATCGGCGGCTTCGGCTGAGCCTTTGCTGTTTAGAGATCGATGAGCTCGGGCTAGAGGGACCCTGGCTGGAGCTGGACCTTGGATTGGATGGAACTGAGGTACTCGTTCAAGTGCCGCCGAAGCCCGGCAATCTCATCGCCGAGAGCCGCAAGGTCTTGTCTGACCTCATTCCGGAACTCGGCGATGTCGGCCTTTATCTGGGCGACTTCGGCCGTTGTGGCCTTGCTGGCGTCACTGCTGGACGCGCCCGCTTCGAGTGCCCGCATGCGTGACGTCAGGTCGAGAAGGCGTCCTTCTATGTCCACTGTTCCACCCTTACGGCAGAGGGAGTAATCCCCTGTGGTTGACTCCATCCATGGTCCCACTGAGTGAGAACTCGGTGACGGACAGTTTTCCAACCCTGTCGATGGGCGCCCGTAGCCAGGCAGTGGTTCTTTCACACCGGTGCCTAGATTCCTTTTCTCCCGGAGGGGGATCGAAGTCCCATGGTGCGTACGGACAAAGAGCTCTGGCCAGCGAAAACGAGTCGAGGCGGACGGATCTGAAAGACCGGATGCCGCGTCGACGATCGACACAAGCACGAGGTCTCGGGTAGATGGTTCAACGGCCCAAGAAGACCATCAAACGCGGAGACTTCGCCAGCACCTCATTGGTGACGGTGCCGGAGCCGTCCCTGCCCGCCGGACGTACGCCGGAGCGCCCGCCGATCTGGACGAAACGGCGGCTGATTGACGGATCCGATGCGGATACGGGTGGGAGCGTTTTAGCGGAATTCCCAGAGCGGTATGGGCGCTGGCAGACGATCTATGGGTTGTTCCGACGACGGCATCGTGATGGCACCTGGCGGATCTTGACCGCCTCACAAGCCCGGGCAGAGGCGGCTTACCGGCTCAAACCTCATTGGGCCGCGACCGCCTCGCTTCGGCACGCTCGCCATCCGCGACAAAGCCGCCATCCCGCATCGCCACAATCAACGAGTAGCTATGAACCCACTTCTGGAATACGGCTCTAGGCCATGCACATGGGCGTTGGCGGCCCGCGGCGCGGTGGGTGCCCCATCTCCAATTGGCCTGGATCACCCACGGAGCCATTTGGCCGATCCGCAATGGCACCTCGGCCAAGACCGTGTAGCTCGCTCTCAGTCACTCCACACCGAGGACGCATACATGTGGGGGAGCGGCCCGAGGCACAGGAGAAGACGCGTGCCCTTGTGGACAGCGCGCTCGACCGTGTGCCCCGGATGTGCCCTCCGAGTCCAGCGGAACGCTGAAACGCCAGTTCAGAGGCCTGAAATAGGCCCTCGCTAGCGGTAGTTCACGAACTGGAGGGCGATGTCCAGATCCTTGCCCTTCAGAAGGGAGATGAGCTCCTGAAGGTCGTCCTTCTTCTTCGAGCTGACCCGGAGCTCCTCGCCCTGAATCTGCGCCTTGACCCCCTTCGGCCCCTCGTCGCGAATCAGCTTGGAGATCTTCTTCGCGTTCTCCTGGTCGATGCCCTCCTTCAGGCTGACCAGCATCCGGTACTCCTTGCCCGACAGCTTGGGCTCGCCCGCGTCGAGGATCTTCAGCGAGAGGCCCCGCTTGACCACCTTCTCCTTGAACACGTCGAGAGCGGCGTTCGCCCGCTCCTCGCTGTTCGCCTTGATCTCGATGTTGTTCTGCCCTGACCAGCTGATCGCGGCCCCCGTACCCTTGAAGTCGAAGCGGTGCGCGATCTCCTTGACCGTCTGGTTCAGAGCGTTGTCGACCTCCTGGCGGTCGATCTTGCTCACGATGTCGAAAGACGAATCGGCCAAAACACTCATCCTCTCAGCGGCGAAAGCACTACCCGGATCCTGCTTCCCCGGCGTACGCGAAACGCGCGGACCCAGCGAACGAGCCTAGCCAGCATCGGCCCGCCGCGCAGGACACCGCTCCCCGTACGGGGAACCGTCCAGATTCGCGCTCCCCTCCGCCCGTTTCGGCGCGGTGCCAAACAGAGATCCGGCACGCACCCAACCGGTGTCACGTACACCTCGGAAGTCCGCTATCCTTCTATCTGTCGCCGCGAGAGCGGATGGCAAGGCAGGTTGCCCGAGTGGCCAAAGGGAGCGGTCTGTAAAACCGTCGGCTCAGCCTACGCAAGTTCGAACCTTGCACCTGCCACACGCAGTAAGCGCAGCTCAGAGGCCCTTCGGGGCCTCTTCTGCATTTCAGGGGTATGCAGCCGGATGCCGCCGTGAGCGGCCCGTTGTCACAGGTCCCGGAATATGTCCGGAATGGATCATGAGGCGTTTCCCCTGGTCGGGGGCCTTGATCCGGAAGATCTGCGGATCGTGTGGGCGTGGGAAAGTACAGGGAACGCCGAAGGGTCCCGGTGGCGTGCCGGGACCCTTCGGGGTGGTGCTGGGTGATCATGCGGCGAGGGCGTCCTCAATCCGCTTGTTGGCGATCTCCTGTTGGCCGTCGAGGCACTTGGCGTAGACCCTGAGCAGCACGTCCACACCGTGCCCGGCTCTCTCAGCTACGTCCGGGGCGGGTACGCCCGCGTTGAGCCAGAGGGAGACGGCCGCGTGCCTCAGGTCGTACGGCCTGCGAGCCAGGGGAGAGGCAACCTGGGCGGGCGTGAGCGCCAGGGCACGGGCGTCCTGCCAGACCTCTGTGTAGGCGGTCGAGGCCACGACCTTGCCGCGCTCGCTGCGGAACAGCCGGCCATCCTCGGCCACGCCGAACTCTTCGATGTGTTGCCGGAGGATCTGGACCAGCTTGGGCGGGATGGGAACCGGGCGAACGTCGTCGCGGCCCCGGTGTTTGAGGCCGCGTTCCTCATGGGCGTCTCCGGTGTCGGTCCATCGGGTGTTCACTTCTGGGCGGGAGACATCGACGAGGATGCGGCCCCAGCCGGTTGCCGGAAGATGGCAGTCCTGCTTCCTGAGCGCGACGGTCTCGCCGGGACGTAGGGCCGCGTAGTACATGCAGGCGAACATGGCTTGGAGCCGGCGCCCGCGACCCCGCACGCCTACGGAGGCCACTGCGGTCAGCAGCGCTTCAGCCTGGCGGGGATTCACGACGACCCGCGGATCCACCGTCTCCGTGGTCTTGGGCGGCTTCCACTTGACCTTGTGCACCGGGTTGGCGGTCAGTTCCTCCAGCTCTACCGCGTACTCCAGAACGGCGTGCAGGACGGCGCGCTTGCGGCGGATCGTGTTGGCGCTCGCTGCCTTGCCATCGAGCCGGAGCGCCAGGGCATCGAGTGCCAGCCGCACAGTCTTGGTCTCGTTCAGGTCGGTCAGGTCGAGCGAAGCACCTTCCAACCACCGCAGCGCCTGCTTGCTCTCTAGCGGCACATCCGGACGCTTGGCCTCAGGGAGGAGCGCGTACTTACGTAGAGCCGTACGCAAGATCTCGGCGTCCGGACGGCCGGGGCGGTCTTTCGTGAGAGCGGGCAGGACCGTGGCGAGGCCGTCAGAGATGCTGTCGCGCGTCTTGGCCGCCGCATGCGGCCACTTCATGTCGATATAGGCCCTGACGAAGTCGTAGACGGTACGGGCCTCCTTGGCCTTGAGCATCGACTGCGGGAGGCCCGTCCCCAGGTCGAACAGCTCACCCTTCTTGGCGGCCTGGCGCAGGTCGGAGAGCCAGTTCTTCGCCTGCGCCGACGTGCGGAAGGTCTTGGACTTCTCCCGCGCCGCCACGGTCCAGCGCACGGTGTAGGAGATCGTCTTGCGGTTCTCACCGGGTTTGGTGGACTTGTTCGGGCGGATGTCCCAGAACTTCACGTCGTAGGAGGCGTTCACGCGTCCTCCCTCAAGGACTCCAGCCAGATATTGAGTTCGCTGCGATAGATGCGCAGTTCGCCGTTGGGCAGGCGGATGCCGTCAGGCGCCTTGCCAATCTCGCGCCAGCGGTAGAACGTGCGGCGGGACACCCCGCCGAGCTCGTTGAGGACCTGGCGGACGGTCAGTAGTTCGTCGTGCTTGATCATGCGGCCCTCCCCATGCCCTCGGTTGCCGAAAGATCTTGTCCGGCTGCTCTGGCTTCCAGCTCTCTGAGGTGGGCTCGCCAGCGTTGGCGTTCGTGGACGGATCTCAGGAGTCGTACGGCGAGTGGTGGCACGTTGGCGTCTCCGGCCGGGACGGGTCGCCAGATGTAGCGGTGTGGGTCGGTGGGTTCGTTGGTCTGGCCGAGGGCTTCCAGGACCCAGGTGCGGCGGTCCTGTTTGTGCTCGGCGAGGGTCTTGTTGGACCACTTGCGGGAGACCAGGACACGGCGGCCTGGGTAGCCGAGGTGTTCGGGCTTGTGCGCCTTGGATCGGCACTGGCCGGGGGCCATCCCGGCTTTGGCGTTCTTGGGCTGGACGCCGTAGCGCAGCCAGTTCGGGCAGGTCGGCGAGCACGGTTCGTACCGCAGGGCGTCGACCATGCGGGCGGCGTGCTCGCGATGGACCTGGCCGCCGTCGAGGGTCTCGCCGATGGACTTGGTCAGGTACTTGGACAGGTACCGGATGCACTGGTCAGCGTCCGGCGTACCGGCGAGAACACCTTGGACGTCCACCTGATCGCCGAAGCGGATCACGTGGAGCGGCTCGGCGTCTTCATGGAGGGCGTCGAGCGCCTGGTCCCATGTGGGCAGGACCTCGCCGGTTGCCGGGTCGAGGTAGCCGGCCTCTTCGTCCCACACCGGCAGCCGATCGCCCTCGAAGCGCACCTCGTCGGCCTGAGGCCACCACACCTGGTGATAGGTGGCCGCGGCGATCTGCTTGATCTCCGCACGCGGCAGGGTGCCCCGGATGGCCATGTGCAGGTGCGGGGCGAGCCGCTTCTGAGGTTCGACAGCCGCGAAGTACTGCACGTCATAGCCCGCGACCCGGCGCAGGTTCTGCACGAAGCGATCCACGAGCTTGGAGAAGTGCAGCGCGTCCCGAGCAGCGCGCCGGTAGTCGTAGGTGTCGGGATCGATCGGGACGCCGTCACGGACCTTGCCGTAGCTGGGCAGAGTGAGCGTGACGAACAGCGACGGCCGGTAGGTCTTGCCGTCGGCGGTGGTGAAGGTGCGTCCAAGGGTGGTGTTGGTCATCTTCCGCTTGGGCAGGTCGGGTGCGTCCTGCCGACGCCGGGTCGATCGGGTGCGCTTGGGCACCGCGGATCCGGTGACGCTGCCCCGCATGCCAGCGGCGTTGATCTCGTCATCGAGGCCGGACAGGACCGTGTCCAGGTCGGTGGTGTCGTCGCCGGCCTGCTCGGCGGCATCCCGCTTGGCCTGCATGTCGGCGCGGAACTCGACCAGCCAGCGCTGCTCCTCGTTCGGCTCGTCGGGCATGATCGTGGGCTCCTCGTCGAGGTGCCAGCCCTCGCGGCATTGGGCCATGCGGAGCTGCCGGTTGCGCTTGGCACACGGCGGGCACTTGCTGGCGAGAACGGCCCCGCACGGCACGTCGATGATCTCGGACTTGCCGGTGACGATGTCGAGCCGCCGCAGCGGGACGGGCCTGATGCAGACCCCGTGGAGCTTGGCGACCTCTACGAGGACATCCCGGGCCATCGGCATGGCCTGGCGGACGGCCCGAGGGAGAGCACGGTCGTGCGGATGGTTCACGCGGTCCTCCCTTCGTCGGTGGTCTCGGTCATCACGGCGCAGAGCCGGTAGTGCTCGTGGGAGGGGGAGGCGTGAACGTGGGGCCGGTAGAGCTCGAAGACCCGCATGCGGGGCACGTCACGGGCGGTCAGCAGGACCATGAGCGGGCGGCCTGCGACCAGGCTGATTTCGTCGGCTGTGCCGTGGAAGCAGATCTTCACGCGGCCTCCCCGTGCGGGGCGTAGGCGTCGACCATGGCGCGGATGTCGTGATCGGAGACGTAAGCGGCGCGCACCCGGACGGGTTCGGGGCTGGCTTCCAGCCGGACGTAGCCGACGCCCGCGCCCAGCTCCGGGACGGGGGAGATGTGGTCGGCCAGGGCGCCCCGGTCGCGTGCGCCGTCGCCGAGGACCATGTCCACCTGTTCCGATTCGTCGAGCCGGAGGGCGATCTTGTCGGGGAACAGGTTGCGGATGTTCATGACCTCTTTGCGCGGGTCCTGAAGCGTGGCCAGGACGCCGACGCCGACGGCGCGCCCTTGGGTGGTGAGGGTGGCCAGTGCTGCGGAGATGCGTTGCCTGAGTTGCCGGTCGGACTGGTAGGCGGTCAGGAACGCCACTTCATCGACTATGACCAGGACGAACGGGTCATCGACGGTGGGTGTGTGGGAGCGCTGGAGTCCGGCGAAGCGGGCAGCTCGTTTCTGCATGACGCAGACGGCCTCGTCCAGTAGGTCGGCGCACTCCTCGGGAGTGGCTGCGTACCGAGTGCCGAACAGGTCGCGTCCGTAGGACAGCTCCATGAGCTTGGGGTCCAGCGCCCACAACTCGACCAGGCCCGCGCTGGCGGCGGGGAGCAGGGAGCGGATGACGGACCAGATGATCGATCCTTTGCCGGCCCCGGTCGCGCCCGCGACGAGGACGTGCGTGCCGTGCACCTTGAGCCGCCACGGCCGCCCATCCTCGCCTTTGCCGATCTCGACCGGTCCCACGGTCGGCTCCTGCGGTATGGCGAGCGCTGGCAGGGGCGAGGCAAGTGGATCGCTGCGCGGGAAGGTCAGCGTCAACCGCCCGGCCCGGGATAGGGCCACCCGGCACGACTTCGCGCCGAACCCTTGGGCCAGGTGGTCGGTGCGGTCGGCCCAGTCCTTGACCGCCTGTCCCTTGAGCATGCGCACGGTGACCAGGTCGGCCCACGAGGTGCAGGTGACCTTGCCGAGCCGGGGGAGGTAGTCGCGGCCCCGGAGGTGACGGCCGAGACCGGAGACGATCATGACGGGTTGCCAGTGTCGCCGGTAGACCCAGACGAGCCGGCACCAGGCCAGCAGCCGGTAGCCGACCAGGCGGGCGAAGGACGGCCGGTCGAGGAACGCCCACGAGGCCAGGACCAAGACGACAGCGCCGAACAGGGATGCTGCCAGCGGCCAGCCGTAGAAGTACCAGGCCGCGCCGACGGCTACCGGGATGGCGGTGGCGATGGGGTGGCGCCAGATCGTGCGGACGAGCCGGGCCAGCGTACGGCAGGCCAGGAGAACGATGGTGATGATGGCGGGAGTCTTGACGACGGCCGGTCGGAAGACGACGGCCGTGTCGGGCGTGGTGGAGACGAGGTTGCGCGCCTCGTCGCCAGGCAGCCGCTTGAACATAAGCTGGGAACCTCTCGTGATGTGGAGTCAGGGGAGAACCGAGGGGCCGCCGGAAGTTGCCGCTTCCAGCGGCCCCGCCTCATGTCAGGCCGCCGGGTCGGTGGCGTCCTTGGTGGTGGCCGACTGTTCGGCGTGTAGCTGCTCGCAGTCGGCCAGGTAGCGAGCGGCAGCGGTGAAGATCTCTCTGGCGATGGCCAGGTCGGTGTCGGTGACCGGCCCGGCTCCGGTGGTGGAGATGTGCACGGCGGCCTCGTGAGAGTTGAACTCCAGGTACGGCCGCGGACTGCTGAGCAGGAGTCCGGCGCGAACCTTGAGGTCGGGCGTGTGGAAGGAGACGCCGACGTGCGGCGTGGACTCCGGGCGCAGGGACAGGGTGACGTAGGTGTACGGGCCGAGATTCATGCCGCGACCCCCTTGCCGTCGGGCAGCCCGTAGAAGCTGCGCTCGATGGAGCGGGCGAAGCGGTGGGCCTCGCGGGCGAGCTGGCGCGCGAACTCCAGGTCATCGGCCGTCACAGGTCCGTTCGTGGTGACCAGGACGGAGGTGGCGCCGAAGTCGAGCGCCAGGACGGGCTCACGGCGGGCGTATGGGTGGTTGAGGGTGCGGGCGGCGTGCCCGGTGGTCAGTCGGATCACGCTGTTGCGCGGGGTACGGCGGCGGGTCATTTAGGCGGCGTCCTTTCCGGCCGAAGCCTTGCTCTGGGTGGGCTGGGTGGTCTGGCGGGGTGCGTGCATCTCGCGGACCTTGATCGAGTACGCGAGGCGTCCGGCGGCGTTGACGTACGGCGTGATCGTGATGCCGTCGAACTCGACCGGCGTGAACGGCAGGCCCGGCATCGGCTGCGGCGGTACCGGCTGGACGGGTGCGAGGATCTTGACCGCCACGGTCTTCTGGGCGGGCTTGAGGGTCGGGTCACCGTCCATGACCGCGACCTGCCAGACCAGCTCAGCGGTCTGCTTGTCGCGGGCCTGCACGAACCGGCCGTTGGAGGAGGCGTCGAAGTCCTTGACGGGCTCGACCTCGCCGACGATGTAGCAGCCGTGCGGGAAGACCATGTTGTAGGTGACGGGGATGGGTCCCTGGATTGCCATCTTGTTCCTCTCGATAGCGGTGGAGAGCCCTTCGTTCGCTCGTCCACTTGTCCGCATGAGTTGAGAGTAAGTGATCGCAACTCGTCCGCACAAGTGGATGACTGGTAAGTGGCGGGTAAGAGTTAGCTCACCTTGAAGACATCTTCGAGCTCGTGCAGGCTCCCGGGCAGGGCCAGGCTCGCCACCATCAGCACGTTGCCGGCTGGGTCATGCACGGTGGCCAGCACGCCGAGGACGGGGTTGGATGACCCGAGCAGCTCGGCTTCTTCCTTGGTGGGCGTGCGCGCGCTGACTCGCTCGGTGATGTGGTCGAAGCGCAGGTGCTTGACGGCCTGGAGGTGCTGGCGGATGCCGCGCCGCAGGGGTTCGGGCTTGTCCAGGTCGGTGCCGATGGCATGCTCCAGTGGCACCCAGAACGTCTCCACGGCCGAGATCACGTCCGCCTGTCGAGCCACCCGCTTACGCATGATCACTGGGGTTTGCTCGGCGACACCCAGCAGCCGCGCTACATGCCGGGGAGCCGGTACGCGCCCGGCTTCCACCACCGCATCGGCGCTCTCGCCCTGCTCGGTAGTCGCCTGGCTGGGCCGTACGATCTCGGCCGCGCTCTCCGGACGACCCTTCACAAAGGAGCCGCGCCCGTGCTCGCGCTCGATCCAACCTTGCATGGCCAACGTCTGAAGGGCACGCACCACTGTGGTTCGGCCGACGCCCAATTCGCGCACCAGCTGTGTTTCGGACGGCAGCATGTCGCCCGGGGCGTACTCGCCTGACTCGATACGCTCTTGAATGGCCCGCATCACCTGGGCGTATTTCGGTGGGGCGAAGTCCATGCTCATCTCAACCGCCCGTTCGCTCTTGCACTCATGCGCACAAGCACAGTACCGGCTAAGGATGTGCTTGTCAGGCCCCATCAGGGTACGGGCATAGTGACCCTACTGGCGTCTCGATCAAGGGCATCGAGGAGCGTGAGGCACTTCGCGCACGCCTGTGGGGCATTGGGGGAGAAGGTCAGCGACCAACCGCAGAAGGGCAGCGGCCTGACCGGCGAAGAACAAATGGCGACCTTCGTTCCAGGCGCCACCGCGTGCTGCTTCAGGACGCGACCCTCTTTCGAGAAGCCGGCCACGTACGTCTGGACAGTGACCTCAGACGCGCCCGCCGGTTCATGAAGCGCGAGGTCATCCCATGCGACAGCCCAACGCTGCACACCTTCCGGAAGGTCGTACCACTCGCCGTCGAGCTTCAGGAGAGCGACGTTGCCGTTGCGCAGCACCGCCACCACGACCCCTTCGCGCCCGATCAACATAGATCGGTGGGCCAGCGTGGAGCCCGGGCTGTGCTCCATGGTCACGATCGTTGCGCGGTTCCCGACGCGCTCCCACGCCCCGCTCACTGAGGCTCCCCCGAGGGCACCTCGTGTTGGTCCACCTCAGCGCATTGCTGGGTGCGCAATTCCTCGTACCGCATGGCGATACGACGGGCCGCCCGAAATGGATCAGTCGCCGGATGCCACGCATATATGACGCGCCGACGACCGGCATTCCACCCGGTACGCCACCAAAAGCGCCCGCCATCGCACCACACGACCAGGCCCACCCAGACCGAAACCAACGCCAGCCCATAACCGTCATGGACATCGGCCTTGATTCCGTCGTGCCGCAGAGCCTCTTGAAGGAGCTCGGCCGACCGGCAGGGATCCGTTCTGATCATCATGGGGGCGATCATTTGGCGACCCGCTCAAATAGCACGGACCCAGCCGGGTCGACATATGCCCGGAAGATATGACGGCTTGACCAGCCGTCCGCACCCGCACCGAAGTCGAAGACCTTGTGCACGATGCTGCCCCGAATGGCGGCGTCACCCGGCATGCCTCGCATCGCCTTGCGCAGCTCGTCCATCGCGGTGGCCTGGAAGGCAGAGGACCCGCACGGTCCCAGGGCTTCACCCTGCTCCGAGGTGATGCGGACTTCCCACTCGAACCGCTCCTGCGCCGTCTCGGCCGGCCCCGGGCAGTGCAGGCAGTCCTCTTGGGCGGATGCCGCGAGACCCAGCCCCGAAGCCGCCACGTGGCCGCGCCGGGTGACGATCTTCCAGCCCCGTCCCTCGCACTCTGTGCATCTGACTGGCGTTGTCATGCCGGACAGCATGGTTACCGATACTTTTCTTACCTATCCCACGCTGATATACGACGATGGGATATAGGCTCCGCCACACGGCAATGCATCATCCGGACATGACAAAGCCGGAGGTCAGCAATGCAAAATGGCGCGTTCGACCCAATTGAACTACCCGCCGTTCTCTGGGAGCGGGAACAGACCCGGGAAATTCTCAGAGAGCGCGACATTGCCGGACTTTTCGGTCTTGCGGTCAAATACGGCGCCAGTCAGGTCCGCATCGGCACCGCCACCGGCCTCGGTCAGCCCCGCGTCAACGCCGTCCTGCGCGGCAACGGAACGATCAAAGAACTCGCCGTCATCGAGCGCATCGCCTCCGGCCTACGCCTGCCCGACCACGCCCGCATGCTCCTCGGCCTGGCACTCCTCGACATCGCCTCACCCACCGGCGACCACGACGACGAACACGAAGAACAAACCACCGAACTCATCAGCCGCCTGGACGCCGCCGCAGCCGTCGACCCCACCACGGTCATGATCCTGCGCACCGACACCAACAACCTTCGCCTGCTGGACCGCCGCCTCGGAGGCCCCGCCATCGCCGACAAGATGCATGCCCAGATGGCCCAGATCCAGCGCGCCCACCGCCACGCCATCCGCCCCGGACTTCGCGCCCAACTGGCCCACCTACTCGCCGAAACCGCCTCACTCGCGGGATGGCAAGCCATCAACACCCTGGCCCTCAACGACGCCTGGACGCACTACGAGCGCGCCAAGGCCGCCGCCTACGAGGCCGACGACGCGGCCCTGCTCGCCTATGTCTCCGGCGAACAGGCGTACGTCCTCATGGAACTCGGCCGCCCCGCCGAAGCCACCGAACTCCTCCAGCATGTTCACGAGCAGCACGGCGCCCGCGTACCGGCGCGCCTCCGCACCTGGCTCTCAGCAGCCGAAGCCGAAGCCGCCGCCATCCTCGGCGACGAGACCACCTGCCGCGCGGCTCTCGACCAAGCCACCGCCCTTCTCCCCGAAGGGGACGGCGACCCCGACATGCCGTACCTGTCCATCAACGCCCACCACATAGCCCGCTGGCGCGGCAACTGTCTCGTACGTTTCGGCGACCCAGACACCGCCGAAGACCTTCGCTCGGCCCTCGCCGGTATGGACGGCACCTACAACAGAGCCGAATCAGGCGTCCGCTGCGACCTCGGCCATGCCCTCCTGGCCGTCGGCGACCCCGAAGCCGCCCAGCCCCACATCCAACGCGCTCAGCAACTGGCCACCATGACCGGCAGCCGCAGACAGCGCCGCCGCATCGACGAACTGGCGAAAGCCGTCAACCGCGCCCTCGGCCGTTGAGCCACACCTGAGCCTGAAGCAACCCGATCAACGTCCCCGACGTCCAGATGTCCCCGCGGGCAATCATGCTGGGAACCTCCGCCATCGGAACCCACTCGATCCGGTCGGCCTCCACCTCACCCTCAGGCGAGCCCACCAGCTCGGCGCCGCGCGCCACGAACAGCAGGTGCTCCGCATCCACCATGCCGGCCATCGGCTGATAGCTCACCAGGTGCTCGACGTTCTTGGGTCGGTACCCGGTCTCCTCTTCCACCTCCCGGATAGCGGTCGCCATCGGATCCTCACCGGCCTCGACGAGCCCACCGGGGAGCTCCCACCCCCACCGGTCGAACACGAACCGATGCCGCCACATCAGCAACACCCGATCCTGCTCATCCAGAACGACAGCGATCGCCGCCCGATCCAGATGCACCACGTGATGCTCGAACCGCTCCCCGCCTGGGATCTCCACATCGGCCAGCCCCAGCCGAATCCACCGGTTGTCGTAGATCAACCGTTCCCCGTGTACCACCCAGCGCGTCAGCTCAGCGTCATCAGCCACACCGCGAAGCTACCGTCTTACTCATTCGCGGTACATGGCTTCCGGCTGTCCTGAGACGTGACCACTTGCTGCGCTGGGCACCTGCCTGAGAGTTCCCTGAATGAGGAGGGCGCTCTCTAAACCGTCAAGCCGCCGTCCGGTGGGCGGTCGGGCCGGACCGGGCAGGCGTGCGGCCTCTCTGGGCCGGTCCCGCCCGACCGGCCCACCACACATCGAGCGCAGGCTCAACGACGTGGGGAAGCCTGGACTTAGACAGTGTCGAAGTGCGGTGAGACCGCCATGATCAGCACAGGCACAAGCATGCCGCCGGCTGGGGGTCTTCAGCCCCGAGGTGATCGGCTCGTGAGAGCTGGGGTGGCTGACGTGGAAGTCTGATCACCTCGCCTGCTATCGACCCGGGCAAGCCCAGCGGGCCGGCTCCTCCGTATCAAGCCCAGCCGTGCACGCAGGACAACGGATGAGCGAGAAGCGGCGGCCAGTCGACGTACACGCGAAGCCGAGCTTGACACCCCGTCCCCCGTCCCCCGTCCGCTGCCGCTACGCGCCAGGTCGACAACGAACGAGGTGATCAGGCAACCTGCGCGTTGTGGTGCAGCTGGGAGGTGTCGGCCGAAGCCGTATCGGGCGCAGCATAATTGCACCGATTATATGTCTCTAATTGTGCCCAAAGACAGCTTTCGTCTCTTGTTGATAACAACAATGCGTGCGACGTGGTCCATTCGGAAGAAAAGTTGCAAGATGCTTGGGTGCGACGGGTTCATCTTGAGGCGGCCGAGGATCACGTTGAGCGTCTTGCGCGTGAACGAGACCCGGTTGGGGCAGTCAAGGAACTCATCTGGAACTCTCTGGACGCAGATGCCTACAGCGTTGTGGTGGAGTTGAAACGCTCTGAATTGGGCGGTGTTGAACGAGTTAGCATCAAAGATGACGGATCGGGCATACCTCCTCAATCCTGCGGACCTTCATTTGACCGCATTGGCGGTTCTTGGAAACCGGGAGCCCGTGTATCCCTGCAAGAGAGCAGACCCTTGCATGGCAGGAGAGGGCAGGGCAGGCTTCGTGGCTATGCACTCGGCTCCCATCTGCAATGGACGACGGTCGCTCCAGATATTACACGCAATTTGTTTAAAACTGTCATATCGGCATCAATTGATGCTCGCAACGACTTTGTGATATCAGATCCGAAGCCGACAGATGAGTCGCCTGGTACCATTTTTGAGGCGTGGGGAGGGCAGGGTGGGCTAAACGCTCTGTTGGCCGAGAGCGCCACGAACAAGATCATCACCGAGTTTGGCCCATATTTGATCCGATACCCAAACATCTCCGTCGTGTATGACGGAAAGCGAGTGGAACCAGGCCCGGCAATCAACAAGGATACGTTGCGGCCATTCTCTTTCGTGGTTGATGGCACGGAGTTCTCCGCCAATATCCGCATCATCGAATGGAAGATGAAGGTTACTCGCGAACTTCACCTATGTGATGAGAACGCGGTATCCATGGATATCATCGATATGGGCATTAAGGCTCCGGGGTTCGATTTCACAGCCTACATTCTATGGTCTGGCGTCCCTGATCACCTCGCGGATTTCGTCCTTGTCGACGATACGCAGACTGCTATTGGTGCGCTCGTGCAAGCTGCACGTGTGGAGTTGCGCGATCACTTCAAGCAGCGCATAAGAGAGCGCCGTACCGAGCTCGTCGAGCAGTGGAAAGCGGACGACGTATATCCTTATCGGCACGAGCCGCAGGATGATGCCGAGTTGCTTGAGCGGGAAACCTTCGACACGGTCGCCGCAACGATCAGTCGGCACATTCCCCGGACGAAGAGGCAGCAAAAGATAACTCTTGCCCTCCTGCGGGAAACTGTGCGTCACCAGCCAGAGCACGCTCATCGTGTGCTGGATGAGATCTTTAAGTTGAGTTCTGACGATAAGAAGGAGCTTTCTCGACTTCTGGACCGAACAAGCTTGGCGAACCTGATAAAGGCCGCAAACAGTGTTGCTGATCGTTTGGACTTCTTGCGAGTTCTCGAGCATCTCGTTTTCGATCCCGAAGCCTCCAGACATGTCAAGGAGCGCGTGGAGCTTCATAAGATTCTTGAGAATGAGACCTGGGTCTTTGGGGAGCATTATGGGCTACTGGTAAGTGATCGATCTCTTGATGCGGTACTTGATCGCCATCTCAACCAGCTTCGCAGGCCAGTGCGCTCACCGTCACCAGTCCGGCGCGAGGATGGATCAATTGGAATTGTAGACCTGATGCTCTCGCGCTCGCAGCGCGAGAATGGGCGACTCCAGCATCTGATTGTGGAACTTAAAGCACCGAGAGTTGTGGTCAGCGACAAGGAACTCTCACAGATAAAGAGCTATGCACTTGCGGTAGCGGAAGACCCTCAGTTCACTGACGTAACTGTAAACTGGGATTTCTGGCTAATCACCAGCAAGATGAATGGTCTCGCACGTGCTGAGGCCCGCCAACAGGGACGTCCTGTTGGATGTGCGCTTGACTACGCTGAGGGTTCCACGCGCGTACGGGTGTGGCTCAAGACCTGGTCAGAGCTAATTGAAGATTGCCGCGACCGCCTTCACTACTTCAAAGATCACTTCAATCATGACTCCTCGGTCGAGCAGGCGTTTGCATATCTTGAACACAGCAATGCCGGAATTGTCTCGGACGAAGTTCTGCACACCGTTCCTCGAACCGTGAACGTATCCTCGTTGAACTCGGTTGACCAGGACGAGAATGGCGAACGATCTGCTCCAGAAGCTGAAGCTGAAGCTGACGTGCGAGCTTTGCCCGCCGCACCATCATCAGACGAGTGATCAGCCAGTGCCTGCCCGCCCGCTGCGTTTAGCCATCGTCCACACGCACCTGACCATGGTCTCGATCACTGGAGCAGGGCGATTGGTCCGCCTGAAAAGCGGACGGGCACTAGCTGGACACTTGTCTATTTCCTCTGGCTTCACCTGGTGGCACTGGGCTCAACCGGACAGGGGTTCAACCGGAACATTGCCGAATAGTTCTTGTAGGTATCAAGGCGGCGGCGCGGCGCGCCACCGCACCCCCGGCCCTCCGCCCGCCCGCCGTCCGGGCGTGCGGCCTGGGGGCCGGTCCCGGACGGCGGCGGGACACCGGGCCGGGCACCGCACGCCGGCCCCGCCGTACTGACCGATCGCTCCGGCCGGGGTTACCGCGCCGCCGCACAGATGCAGCCCTCACGATCGCCACTGCATGGCTGGACACCGTACGTGCTTGGGGGCGATCGACGATCCAGGGCTCGTTCCTCACCCTGGCTCACCGAGTAACGGGCTGATCACCGCGCTTGACCCGTGGACTGGCGGATTGCAGGGTGACGAACTATGGGTAGGAGACGCTACGTCGCCAGAGGCGTTCCCGGCGGTTACCGGATCTGGGACAACAAGTCGCGCCGCTGGTGGGGCGACCTCTACGAGTTGTGCCCTGACGACCTGCTCGACGAGCTGAACGGCGCGCGTAACCACGACAAAATCACGGCCCTGCTCAAGCGTTATAGAGCTATGCAGCGGTAGGCCACGCTCCTGCGAACACCAGATGCCTGCCGGCAGCCGAAAAAGCAGATCAGCAGGGCGGGCGTGCGCGGTGTCAGGCTGCTGATGTCCGTGGACGTCCTCGAGTATGGTCCTGTCATGGAGATCCCCGAGCTGGCGGAACTGATCTGGCTCTTCGAGGACGAGCCGCAAGGCGAGGACGAGGACGTTCATTGGCCAGTCGGCCTCCACTCGTTTCAACTCACCCGAGGCGCGATATCGGTCCTCTTCTCCATCGATCCCACGGCGGGTGAGGCGTATATCAGCCTCTACGTGGACGGCGAGGAGATCACGTACATCAAGCGGCTGCGGCGTCTCGGGAGACTGTCGGTCGAGCGCGAGCGGTCCGGCTACGAAGGGCTGAAGCTGTGGTTCCGGGAGGACTACAAGGAGCCGGTTGCGCTCCAGACCAAGCCCACAATCCGGCTCTCATGGGAGGTGCAGTCTCTCGGCGAGTGGTAGCCAGGGGCACAGGTGGGCGGGCTGATCACAGTGAAAGCGACTGCCGATCCAACGGGAGCCACCCGAGCGGACGATCATGAACTGTGGCGAACGGGACTGGACAGCGAGAGTGCCGTCCACCGAGGCGGCGAATGCATGCGAACGCCAGCGAAGATCGTTTGGGAACCTACGAATCAGATAGTCCGAGCGTGTATCGCGCGTAGCGGTCGCCAGGAGAAGTGAACTCGATGCCGTTTTCATCGAGGGCGTTGAAGATCGTCACCTGGCCGTTCGGGAAGCCGAACCCCAGAGACGCGATCGTTCCCTCCACGAGATCCCTGTTTCTCCACATCAGCAGCTCCACTGCCGAACAAGGCTGCCCGACCAGTGCAGTGAGCTCGTCCGGTACGTCATCTCGCCATGCCAGGTGGAAGTCCGGCCAGTCCAGCGCGCACACCGGATCGATGGTGTTCCAGGTGATCGAGACCTCGTCGAACTTCCAGTGGTTGATCTCGACCTGCTCGCCCTCGAAGTCCAGGAGGATCGGGCAGTTGGTGAACCACTCATCCTGTTCGAGATCCCACACCAGCAGCGCACGGGTCAGCCGCCGGCCGACGAGGTGCGCGAGCCTCGTTCCATGAGCGGCTGTGAGCGCCGAGCGTCCACTCAACCACTCCGGCCTGTATCCCGGCACCCCGAAGTTGAACATCCAGTGATTGTGCCGGAGTGTCCTCGCGTCCGGCGTGCCATTAAGGGCGGTCAGCAGCGGTCAATCACGGTCACTCGCGGACGGTCCTCAGCGCAGGTCGAGGCCGTTGCGCCAGGTGATCAGGCCGTTTTGCAAGCAGGAAGTCAGGAGTTCGAATCTCCTAGGCTCCACCTCGTGAAGCATCCCGCCACTGATCATGTGGCGGGGCGTTCGTGTCATTAACGTGCCATCACGAGGTCCAGGGAGCTGCTACGACCTATGCCTCCGGCGGGGAGCTCGGGCTCCGAGATGATCGCGACAAGCTCAGGTGGTCACGGGGTTGAGGTAGAAGCCTGATGTAGAACGACACTCCGTTTGAGCACGTAGATGACGTGCGGCGACATGGCCGTTGTCCATGATCTTGAGTGTGATTGAGTCAATCGTCGCTGTTC
>NZ_JBITHZ010000035.1:0-125691 GCF_044458585.1 Nonomuraea sp. NPDC050451 | reverse complement strand
GCGGCCCCACTCATCCGCTGGCTACTACGTCGTGTGACCTTTGCAGTTCCAGAGGGCGCGAACACGCGACACTTGATTACGCGAGGTCGCCAGTTCTGGACCCGGATCAGCGCGACCGCCTTGGCCTTGGTGCTCTGTTCACGTGTTGAGTGGCGAGGTGGATGATAGGTGCCCGATCCGCCGCCTTTACTTTGTAGATTTCATAGTACGCGGATGGCCAGGACCCGCATGTTCCTGGTTCAGGTCTGTCACAGATGCCCCTTCCTGGCCACTCGAGCCATCCGGTCTAGACAGCTGATTCTCTTTGTACGCGGCACCTTCTCACTTCCGTGGCTATCTGGTCTATACCGATGCTCGCAATTGATGTATAAGTCTTTCAATCCCTTTCATAGTTAGGCTGAAGTGCACATGAAACGACATGCACCTCAATTCCTCACAGGGATCGCGCTCGCACTCGCGTTATCCACCCCGCTCCTCGTGGTCCAGTCCGCGACGGCCACCGCCGCCGAAGGGAACAGTGTCAACGCCAGGCCGGATGTCGTGCCTGCCCTCCAGCAATGGGAGGGAGGCACGGGCTCGTTCGAGTTGCGCAAGCACAGCCGGATCGTGCTCGCCAAGAAGCAGGTCAAGGAACTCGACGAACAGGGGACGCAGCTCTCTGCCGAGATCGAGCAGGTGACAGGGCGGAAGCTGCATGTCTCACCTCGGACCCCGCAGGACGGCGACATCGTCCTGTCGATCGATCCCGCTCTGGCCGACCCCGGCGGCGACGCCCGATTCGCCGAAGAGGGCTACACGCTTACCGTTACCGATCACAACGTGACGATCGCCGCCCCGACCGCGACGGGCGTCTACTACGGCACGCGAAGCCTCCTGCAGATCCTGCTGCTCGACGACGGCCGCGATTCACTCCCCGTCGGCAGAGCCGTGGACTGGCCCAACTACAAGGTACGCGGCTTCATGCTGGACGTCGGACGACGCTTCTTCACCGCCGACTACATCCGCGACTACTTGCGGCTGATGGGCTGGTTCAAACTCAACCAGCTGCAGTTGCACCTGAACGACAACGGTTTCAAGGGCAACAAACCCTCCTGGAGCCAAGTCCAGGCCGGCTTCCGGCTCAAGACTGACAACCCCGAACTGGCCGGGCTGGCCTCCGGGGACGGGGCCTACGACCGCGCGGACTGGGAGTCCTTCGAAGACACCGCCGCCGCGAACGCCGTCACGATCATCCCCGAGATCGACGCACCCGCCCACTCGCTGGCCTTCATCCGGTTCCGGCCGTCGCTCGGCCTCAACAACGGCGAGTCCGATCACCTGGATCTGTCCAAGCCGGAGACCACCGCTTTCATGAAGTCGGTCTTCGACGAGTTCATACCCTGGTTCCGCAGCCCTGACGTGCACTTCGGCGCCGACGAGTACACGGTCGACAAGCCTCGCTACAAGGTCTACTTCAACGAGATGGCCGCCCACATCCGCGCTCTTGGCAAGCAGCCGCGGGCCTGGGGCAGCCTGTCGGTCATGGCGACCAACTCCGACGGTTACGACCGCAACGTCACCATGAACAGCTGGAACAACGGCTGGTACGGACCACAGGCGCTCAAGCGGGACGGGTACTCCTTCATCAACACCAATGACGCCCTGCTCTACATCGTTCCGTTCGCGGGTTATTACCACGGCCACGGGCTGGACGGAAAGTACCTCTACGACCAGTGGGAGCCGCACGTGTTCCCCGGCGGCCAGAGCGTGGCCCCTGGTGACCCCCAACTGCTCGGGGCCATGTCGGCGGTGTGGAACGACCTGACCGAGGCCACCTACACGGAGCTGGATGTGCACGGGCTGGTCGAGCCCACCTTCGGGGTGCTGGCGCAGAAGATGTGGAGCGGGGCCAAGTCCGGCGTGCCCTACAGCGCCTTTCTCGACACGGTGCGCAAGCTCGGCGTGGGCCCCGGTCTGATGAAGGTCGCAACGACGCTGGCCGCGTCGGCGTCGGGGGAGGTGAGCCTGGGCAAGGAGGCGACCGCCTCCGGCGGCGAGGCGGCCGCGGCGTTCGACGGGGTCCGTACCACGAAGTGGGCCAGCGGTCCGGGAGACGATGCCTGGCTGCAGGTCGACCTCGGCAAGCCGTTCGCGATCAGCGAGGTCGAGCTGGACTGGGCGCTCGCGTACGGCCGCGACTACGAGATCCAAGTGTCCAGAGACGGCGAGAACTGGACCACAGCCGCTCGCCGCACGGGCCGCGAAACAGCCGGAACCGACCTCCTCACCTTCGAACCGCTCACCGCACGACACGTACGGCTTCTCGGTACCCGGGCGGGTAGGAGGCACAACGGATACGCCCTATGGAGCATGCGTGTCTTAGAGATACCGGACCTGGCGCTGCACCGGCCGACGACAGCGTCCTCCTCAGAGGTGCTGAGCCTGGCGCCGGAGAACGCCACCGACGGGGACCCCAAGACCAGATGGGCCAGCGCCTACCGCGACGGCGAATGGATCCAGGTCGACCTCGGCTCACCTCAGTCCGTCCAGCGCGTCCTGCTCGACTGGGAGACGGCCTCTGGCCGCGACTACGACATCCAGGTCTCCGACGACGCCGCGTCCTGGAAGACAGTCCTCTCGGTACGGGACAAACCGCAGGGCGCCCGCGTGGACGAACTCGTCTTCGCGCCGGTGACTGCCCGATACGTTCGGATACAGGGCATCAAGCGGAGCTCTTCCTTCGGCTACTCGCTCTTCAGATTCGAGGTCCGTTCCTTGAGCCCCTGGGCGGACTGAAGCGCACCTGCAGCCGATGCTGCATCAACCAGCCCAGCGTGTCGAGTCGGCTTGGGGCGCGGTCAGGTCTCTCTGAGCCTGACTCCCAAGCCGCTCGCCGAACAATCCACCGCCAGCACGACTGTTGACCATCTGGACAGCGATCCCCGCGCCCGGCGCCATGCCGGATCACGGAATTGTCCCAGCCGCCGTCGCCCCAGGTCGTCGCGATGGTCGGATGTTCAACGGCGACCGTGTCCGACAACCCCTGCCTCCAGCGGCGTCCTGCACGGACACCGCGGTCACCAAGACTGCCGGCAGCAGGCCTGGCGTATCCGTGGCCACGTGCCGCTTCCGGCTTTTGATCTTTTGCCGGCATCGATGCCCTGACCGCATTCACCGACGTTGCCGGAGGTCTTCACGCTCCACGCGTCGATGATGGCTGCGGCAGGTACCGCAGCGTGTCCCCTGATTATCCGGACCTGCTCACGCAGTTCCACGAGAGCCAGGCCGGATCCCACCGCCGCGTATCAGCGACCCGCCGGTCCCCAGGACCGCTGCTCCCTGAACACGCTGGGCGCGACTCCTACCCGTCGAGTGAACAGGCGGGTGAAGTATCCGGGATCGTCATACCCCACTCGGCGGGCTACAGCGGCCACTCCGAGATCGGTAGAAGCCAGCAGTTCCTTGGCCTGATTGAGCCGGATTCGCAGCAAGTACTCCTTCGGGCTGCACCCGGCGCTGCGCCGTACGGCGTCACGCAGCTCGGCGACCCTCATGGACAGCCTGCGGGCGTGCTCGGGCACAGACAGCGGCAGACAGGCGTCCCTCGCCAGGCTCTGCAGTACGGGGTTGCCGTGTGGGTCGTAGTCGGCGCGGCTGCGGTGCAGGGTCACCAGCAGCTCATGCACGGCCGCGGACGCTTCCACCTCCATGTGAGGGCCGCCCCGGTGACAGGCCGCAGCCATCTTCTTGACGACCAGGTGGGCGGGCTCCGCCGATGACAGCGGAACGACGGGATTGTCCGGATCGAAGTAGCCGAGCTCATCGTAGACGGCGACGGCGGGCCCGGAGAAGTCGGCGAACGCCTCCGACCAGCCCTGCTCGTAGGGGCCGTAGTTGTGCTCGATGCCCGAGAGCAGCCACAGCAGTACAGGCGCGGCGACGTCCACCGGTTGTCGGCCTCCCCAGGAGAACCAACCCCGGCCCGACAAGACGATCAGGGCGACATGATGATCGAGTGTGCGGGGGCCGACGACGGGTAGCCGACCCCTCTGGGTACCGACCGCGAGGCAGGCCAGTCCAAGCCGGCGATGGACGGGGCTGGGTGTGAGGTAGTACCACCAGCGGTCCCAAGGCTCCTGGCCCTCCACCCGTTCGACGGATCCAACAGGACGCGGCGAATTGTCCATGGCCCTCCAATCCCACCCCCGGCAAGCTCATCGTCGGGATCGTAGTGAGGCCGGATGACGATCCCATCACGTGCGAAGGGATCGTCGATGGGTAGTTTCACGATCGAAGAGGGCGAATTCCGCCTTAACGGCGCAGAATTTCGCCTGCTTTCAGGCGCCATGCACTATTTCCGGGTGCATCCGGACCAGTGGTCGCACCGGCTGGCGATGATACGCGCGATGGGTCTCAACACTGTGGAGACCTACGTCCCGTGGAACCTGCACGAGTCGCGGCCGGGGCAGTATCGGCGACTGGACGAGCTGGAGCGCTTCCTGGAGGCGGCCTCACGGGCGGACCTCCACGCCATCGTCCGGCCCGGACCGTACATCTGCGCGGAGTGGGACAATGGCGGCCTGCCGTCCTGGGTGACCGGCCATCTCAGGACGAGCGACCCAACGTTCCTCGCCCACGTCGACCGGTGGTTCACGGTCATTCTCCCCCGCATCGCCGCGCACCAGATCACCCGGGGCGGCAACGTGCTGATGGTACAGGTGGAGAACGAGTACGGCTCGTACGGCACGGACGCCACCTACTTGCGGCACCTCGCCGACATGATGCGTTCAGTCGGGATCGACGTCCCGCTGTTCACCGCGGACGGGCCGGAGGACTACACGCTGACTGGCGGCTCCTTGCAGGGCGTACTGGCGACCGCCACGTTCGGCTCCGATCCGTCGAAGGCGATCAGCGCCTTGCGGCGGTACCGGCCGGATGACCCCGTGGTGTGCATGGAGTTGTGGGTCGGCTGGTTCGACCACTGGGGTCACAAGCATGTCGCCCGTGACGCGGCCGAGGCTGCCGCCGTGCTGGCGGATCTGCTGGAAGCGGGCGCGTCCGTCAACATCTACATGGCGCACGGAGGGACGAACTTCAGCACCTGGGCGGGCGCGAACCACGACCTGGAGACCGGCGCTTACCTTCCGACGGTCACCTCTTACGACTACGACGCTCCGATCAGTGAGAGCGGGGCGCCTACCGAGAAGTACTGGCTGTTCCGGGACGTCCTGACACGCTACAACCCCGCTCCGGAACCTCCTCCTGCGCCGCCCGTGCTTCCGGCGGCCACCCTGCGTCTGACGGAGTCGGCCGCCCTGTTGCCCGCACTGAAAAACTCGCTCGCGGAGCCGCCGGCCGTCTTCCCCGCACCCCCGGCGTTTGAGGATCTTGGACTGGATCACGGTCTGGTCCTCTACCGAGTGGAGGTCCCCGGGCCCCGCGGATCGTACCCGCTGATCGTGGACGGGCTGCACGACCGGGCTCATGTTTACGTGGACGGCCTGCACGTCGCCGCGCTCGACCGCGAGCACCAGTCGGTCGAGGTGTCGGGGCCGGCCACGGTCGAACTGCTGGTCGAGTCGCTCGGCCGGGTCAACTACGGCCCCCGTATGGGTGAGCGCAAGGGCATCACCGGCGGGATCAGGCACGAGCGGCAGTACCTTCATCACCAGGTGACGGCACAGGCCCTCCCGCTGGGCGACCTGCCGCTCGGCGGCACGGGCGTGATCCCGTTCGTCCCCGGCACGGCGACCGTCGCACCGGCCTTCTTCCGAGGCTTCGTCTCCGTGGACGACCCTGCCGACACATTCCTCGCGCTGCCGGGATGGGGCCACGGCTACGTCTGGGTCAACGGCTTCTGCCTGGGCCGCTACTGCTTGGCCGGGCCGCAGCGCACGCTCTACGTCCCTGGCCCGTTGCTGCGGACGGGCGACAATGAGTTCGTAGTGCTGGAATTGGACGATATCGGGGACCCTGTCATCGAGTTGCGCCCGGAGCCCGATCTCGGAGCGCACCGAAATGTCCCGTGACATCGTCGCAGCGCCTCTGAGGGTGGCATCCGCCCAGCCGGCTCGGCAGAGTCCGATGTTGATCAGGGTTCGGAGGATGATCGACGGTGAAGATCACGCGGTCGGAGACGGTGCGCCGGGCGATGCGCCGGCGCCCGTCCCGGCCGTCGGAGTCCCCGGCCGGTTCGACGTCTTGGCCGGCGACCAGAGCTGACGGGGCATCTGGCCATGCTCCTCTGAAGTCACAGAACACCCGGCGGGCTTCCTCGGCCGGTGTGTGAAGGTGGCGAACGCCCGCACCCCCAAAGCGTCCCGGAGCATGTATCCGTACGGCGGACGCCCACCGAGGAATTTGCCCTCCGTTTCCATGATCGCCGCCATCGCGGCCCGCATCCCGAATCTTGATCCGATTCCGCTCCAAGGGCACATTCGCCGATCTTCTCGGTTACCACGGGGTCCCCAACTCGTGCAGCCGCCCCGGCAAGGCGCCATCGTCGGCGGCCCAGGCGCGGATGATCTCCGCCAGCCGGTCGAAGAAGTCGATCGGCACGAACGTGATCAGCGCGGAGCTCACTGATCCACGGTTCGGTCACGGAGTGGCCCCGAGACGTCGGACGATGCCTCGGGGCCACTGGAGTCAGGCCGCCTTTACCGGTCAGGGTTTCCGATGATTCCCCGGTACCGACCCGGCCCGAAGGTGGCCGCGCTCAGGACACCGTGAGTTCCTGGTTGGCGGCACATCGTTCCCATCGCTCACGATTACCGATCCACGACGTTGACGACAGCTGTCGCCTTGACAGACGTTCCCGCCACGGCGCCATGGACGGTGAACCATCCACTCTTGGCCACCATGTCCGAGGTAACCGGTTCCCAGGTCACATTGACGGATCCGGTCGAGCCGTCACTGTGAACGGCCTCGGCCTGCGCAGGCAGCGTTGGAAGCTCGCCGACTGTCGTATCGACGGCGACCGGTCTGAAATCTACGATGGTCTTCGGTTTCTGCACCTCGAACACGCCGAACTCGGCCAATCCGCACTCCGCGTCGCTCGGATTGTTGTAGGTGTTGTCAGGATCGATGGTGAACTTCACCCAGCCTGTCTTGACCGGAGTATCGAATGTCACGACGTTGTCCGGCTGACCGTCCCACTGGATCCCGGTCACCTTCTTGCTGCCACCATCCCATTCCAACACGCCTTCCACAATCTGGTTGACGGCGGCGCCGCGGTCGACCAGGGTGATGCGGTTGATCTCCACCAGGGACGGGAACTGAAGTTTGATCCACGGGTTGTGGTCCGCCTGCTTCGCCGCCCAGGACGTCGTCTTGTTCCCGTCCGTCGCCTTCGATCCCAGATAGCGGTCGTCCTGGTTGTTGCCATCCGGGACACCGTTTCGGTCGCGAACCGAGGACACCGTGACCGTGGCCGAGCCCGCGATGTTGTCGCCTTGCGCCGTAATCGTCTGCGGGTTCGACTCGGCAGCCACACCGTCCAGCGTCACGACTGCCTTTGAGGTCGCCTGGAACCCGCTGGCGATTGGTTGTTTCAGCACGATGGCGTTGCTGCCCGGTACGACTGCCAGTCTGTTGTCGCTGAACACGTACTCGGTCTTCGCCTTCGACAGGTTCGCCTTCTCACCCGTGTTCAGAGTTCCCTCGATCGCGCCGACGACCGGTTCGTTCACCCTGATGGTGCTGTCGCTCAGTGCAAGCTTCACCTGCTTCAGGAAAGCGGGGAACGATATGCGTCCGTCCGCATCAACGTCGACGTAGATGTAGTCGTCGGCCCGGTAGCCGGCCAGCTTCGCGGTGACGTTGATCCGTGCCCTTCCTGCCCCGCCCGACGACAGGACCTTGTCCGCGCCGACGGCCACCACGGACGGGTGGTCGCTGGTGATCGCGACCTCCGCCCCTCTCAGGTCGACAGGCGCACCGAGGAGGGAGTAACCCTTGACATCGATCGTTGCCGTCTGGCTGTCCGCACCGGCCTTGGGTTGCAGCTCGAGACTGCCCAGGGCGGTCAGATCTCGCAGCGAGAACACCCGGACTTCCAACACATCGATCGGACTGCCGTCCTGGCCACCGCCCGGGAAGGAAACTCTCACATAGCGTGCGTGCACGCTGGGCCGGCCAGGATCGACCGGATAGTTGTAGTACAGGCCTTCCTGTTCCCACGCGTACAACGTCGTGTCGCTCCGCGGAACCGCCAGTGTGTTCCTCGATGTCGGCAGCCCGGCGCCGGAAACCGTATTCGTCTCGTTGCCGGCGGTCCACTGCGAGCCGTCGACGCTGTACTCGATCTTCACTTTCTTCGGCACGTTGTAGTACGTGACGTTGTCGGCATTCGGCATGTGGTGGTTGAAGAAGATGTTGACCCGCGAGAGGTCCTGCATCTTGCCCAGATCGTAGGTGATGCTCGAATTCTCGTCGCCCGCCGGTGCCGACCACTTCGCGAGATTGCCGCCGGTCGTGTCGTTGATCATTCCGTCGGACAGCAGCCTGGCGTGCCCGCTGTCGGTCGTCACCTTCGGCGTCATCCCGGACACCACGTTCGCGTCCGGAAGCAGCGTGATGTAGTTCCGAGTCGAGGTATAGGTGTTCCCGTCCACCGTGACGTCTGCCCAGTAGCTGTACATCGTGGTGGTGGCAACCTTGCGGGTGAACCGCAGCGTGTTGCCTGTGACAATGAACGGTGACTGGTCGGCCGCCACCTCGGTGACCACGATCTTACCCGCGGAGTTGTCGCGCCTGCCGTCGACCGTCGCATAGTGGTACTTGACGTTCGAAGCCTCGAGAATATCGACTTCGCCGCCTTTTCGGCTGTAGCCCTTGAACGTCACTGGAATATCTCTGTCGGTGGCGAACTGTCCCCAGAACAGCGCGCCGTCAGTGAGCATGTTCACGCCGACAAGCGGAAGTGCGGCCGAGACAGCGCGGCCCCGCACTTTGACCGGGTAGGTGTCGGTCATGACCTGAGGACGGTTCACACCATCGTCGTAGGTCGCCGTCACGGTAATGGTGGCGGTACCGTCGCCGGTGGCCTTGACCAGGCCCGTTGCCGCTCCCACGGTAGCGACCCGCACATTGCTGCTCGTGAACTTGAGCTTGGCCGGTGCCAGGACGTTGGTGTAGTTGTTCATGTAACTCTCGGCCCGCAGTTGCAGGCTGTTTGCCGCAGTCTGGCTGCTGAAGAGCTTGACACTGGTCATCTTGTAGTTTCTGACCGGGCTCCCGGTCCGAATCTTGATGATGGTGTCAATGGGATCTGCCGTGACACTGGACGTGTCGATCGAGATGTAGTACTTGCCGTTCGATTTCTCTGTTGCGAAGGGCAGAGGGTTGCCCTTGTTCAGCCACTGGACCTGGCGCACCGGATAGTCGAAGGGGCCGATGTGGCTCATCCGCGATTGGCCGGCGAATCCGGCCTTCGGGACGCCCGCGATCTGGTTCTTGATCATGTGCATATAGACGTACTGGTCGCGGGACATGGCGTAGCCCCAGTCCGGCCCCTGCCCATGAGCGATCGCCTTCTGCGGGTCGGTGTACCAGCCGGGCTTCAGGGTGTAGTCCATGGTGTACGGCATCGTGCCGTACATCGACTCGCGAAGATCGGGTCCGCGCCCGTTGTCCATCCACTTCACGATCGAAGTCCGCATGTCCGACAGTTGCTGCGAGGAGATCGGCACCATCGAGAAGATGTTCGTGTTGTCCAGGTTGCTGCTCAGGTTGTCCATGCCGCGCGTCACGGTGATGGAGGAGTCGTAGTTCATGACATAGCCGTGGCCGTACTGGTTGATCAGTTCTTTCGTGGCTTCGATCCAGTTGTCACGTTCGTTCCCCTTGGCGTACTGCGTCCAGATGTCGAGTGCCGTCGTGTACGGGTCGTTCCATTCTTCATGCGCAACTTTTCTGGCTTGCGGCAGGACCCCGGCATGCCAGCCACCCTCGTTGTACGGTTCGCTGTTCCAGAACGGACGCTCGTGAAGAGTGATGTCCTGGTCGCCGGTCTGCGCGTTGGGGTTCGCATCGATCAGGACCCGATCGTTGTAGTTGCGCGCCGAGCTCCAGGCGACGTCGGGGTTGGAGTAGCTTTCGGGACCGCCATCGGCGAAGAGGTACCACGGGTTGTATCTAGCGACCAGACCTTGGATATCGCTTTCGAGGATCTCGGATCCTTCGTAGAGGGAAGACAGGTAGACGCCGAACTTCAACCCATACCGCTCGGCAGCTTGTTTGGCCTGCAGCACCCGGTCCTGGACGTGCCAGCTGCCGTCCGTGGCCTGGAACAGGGCGTTGTACTTGTACTGCTTGTTGGCGTTGTTCGGGGTCAGGTTGGCGTTCGGCGACGGCCAGTAGTAGATGGTGTTCTGCAGGCTCTCGGTCGAGAGCAGGGTCATGCCCATCTCTTTGGCTGTCTGTGCCCACTCGTCGTAGTTGAAGTTCGGGTCGTACAGGTTCGGCATCGTGCCGGTGGTGTGCGACAGAGCCGACATCTTGCCTTCGATGAACCAGTCGACCGGGTTCTTCTTGACCGTTATGGTGTACGGCTTCGTCGTCGTGGAACCGCGGGCATCGGTCACCTTCACGGTGAAGGTGTAGTCCTTCTGTGATGCGCTGTTGGCGCCGTCCGAGACCGTCCCGTCGATGTGGCCGTCCGGCGCCAGCGTCAGGCCGGAGGGCAACTGACCCTCGGCGAGTGACCAGGAGTAACCGGGACTCCCCCCGGCCGCCTGAAAGGCGAAGGGAGACGCCTGCGGAGCAATGCTCGACGTGTTTCGGTTGCCGTCGATCTTCGCCACCATGGCGACGTACGGGTTCTCGTCGTAGGCGTAAGGCAACGTGTTGGACGGGTAGTCGTTCGCCGGGACATCCGCGTTGCGCGCATCGAACGCATGCCGGTCGATGCCCAGCCCCTTGGTGACGATGGTGAGCTGATTGTTCGCCGCGTTCGGCCCGGCGACCGAGTATGTCAGCCCGGGAACGACGTTACCCGCGCCGTCGCAGAGCCTCGCGTAGAAACCCAGGAAGTTCTTGTTGGTGCCGGTGTTCTTGTGCTGGATCTCGATGAGAAGTTTGTTCCAGCCCTGGTTCAGCTGGATCGGATATCTCGTGCCTTCCTTGCTCACCCGAGTTGCGACGCGGTCCTGTTGCCCGGCCGGAGCGTCGTTGGCGAACAGCCGGTACAACCCCGATCCGCCCACCTGCCACTGCACAGTTCGCGCGACCGGACTGTAGACGTAGCTTGCGGCCACAACCCACTTGTTGGCTGTCGGCTGCCCCTGCTTGACGTCAAAATAGCCCATCAGGTCGTTGTAGTCGTCATAGTTCCGGTTGAAGATGCGATCGTCGAAGTACTGCCAGGTGGATGTTTCCTTGCTCGTCGGATCAACCAGGGACGCGTCCAGGGCGGGAACGACGGGGACAGAAGACTGCTCGGCTATTATCGGATTGGTGTACGGACCGGACACCGCCCATTGATTCAGGTACGGCGCGGTGCCATTCGTCTGAGCCGCACGGGCCTGCGGTCCAGTGAGAACGCTGCCCGCCACCGCAAATGCGAGCACAGTCGCAGTTGCGACGACGCCGGACTGGAACTTTCGTAATCTCTTCACGCTACCTCCTTGCATTTGTCGAGATAACTGATGCCCGACCGCTGGGCACCGGCGAAGACGGCGAGCCCGATGACTTGCCATGACATCGACGCCGACACCGCGCGGTCGTCCTGTCCGAAACGAGGTTGCCGGACGAAATCGCCGAGGAAGCATGCCGCCAGTTGTCGGACCCGGCAGCGATCGAAGCCGCGTGGACGAGGAGGTCATCACGGTCAGATGTCATGACCGCGATGACCTCCCGTCCCGCTACCTACCGTTGACAGCTACCTCGAGCAGGTCGATCGTCGAGCGGTTCGCGTCGCCGTTGAACGGCGACCTGACGTACCGGGTCTTGGCGTTCAGTAGGCACTGGCTGGGGAACCCGGTGGGCGGTCCCCGTGGGACCGTTGATCGAGCTGGCGTCGTGCTCGCTGGTCTGGATCTCGATCGTCTGGGCCGTGTTGACTGATCGAGGGAGTTGGCGCGTAGGGCAGCCCGTCGTTCAGGGAAAACGTGCCGTACGCCTCCTTCCCAGCAGCGACTCTCACCTTCAAGGTGCCCCGCTCATTGACGCGCTGGGCTGGGATCGTTGTCGCTCATCCACCGCTTCCGGTAGACCGGACTCACCGCCGGCCGTTGTCTCCGATGCCTGGGGAGCGCAATTGCCCAGTTCTCCCGCCTCGCGTCCCCGGCCACCTTGCTGCGTATGCGCCTTCGCGCTGAAGACGCCAAGAAGCAGCGACGCGACGCCGCCACAACACCTAAGATCCTTCCCATTTGTTCTAGAATCTCTCTGCCTCGGGGGGTTGTCAGGCTTTGAGGCTTCCTGCCGCCAGTCCCGAACGCCAGTACCGTTGGAGGACGACGAAGGCGATGACGAGGGGAAGAACCGAGATCGGCGAACCGGTGACCACGATGTCGTACCAGGGTTGATCCCGGAGCTGGCTGTTCCAGAAGTGGAGTCCGAGCGTCAGCGGCCAGAGCTGGTCATCGGCAAGCAACATCAGCGCCAAGAAGTTGTTCCAGATGTTGACGAACTGGATGACCGGAGCAGGCGACATCGACCGCAGCGCGACGGTGAAGAAGATGCGCACGTCGCCCGCGCAGTCTCTCCGTACGGCGTCGCTCAGCTCCCCGGGTACGGAGGACGTCGCGTACACCCGGGTGAGATAGGCCCCGAACGGGGTTACGACGCTCGAGGATCAGCACCGACCCGTACGTGTTGACGACACCCGTGGACGAAGCCAGCAGATACAGGACCGCCGCCAGGGCCGCCGTCACACCTCATGATCTGATCATCTGCACTCCTGATGTTGGCCTGCGGGGGAGACAGGGCAACTTGGATCAGCTTCATTTCTGATCTCACCCAGCGGGAGCCTGCGCCCAAGGAGGACCACGTTCACGCAGACGGCCGTGCTCGATCTCGCTCAGCCCTGAGTATGTCTCGCCACCAGGATGGAGTCAATAGATCTGTACTATTAACACCATGTCTCGCAATAAAGCTGAAACATTCGGAGCCGATGTCGAGGTGATGGGGGCATGATGGTCGACCTCCGGGCGCAAGGCGGCCTCCGATCTGACCTCGGGTAGAGGTGGGTGGGATGCCACGCGAGCGGATCGGTGTGCCCGTGGAACGGGGCGCGCAGCGGATACTGCTGGCTGGTGGGCAAGCCGCTGAGCCGCGGCCGAGGCTGTAACGGGACGGGATGAATCACTCGATCGGGCCCAGCAACCCCAAGCAGGTACGTCCGAAGCTGCCTGCGCGGCTCCACCTGCCTCAACTGGCCCGCCACCGCTCGAACAGCGAATCCAACCCGGACAGCCACTTCTGGAGATCGCCAGCAAGTGTCGGATTATTAGTCCAAGGAAATCTCCCATAAGTCCAATTCATAAGGTTGACCATGTTCGCCGCCCACTCCACACTGAGCACACCGCGCCGAAGTGCCCCATCTGCCGCATACACGGGTGTAAGCATCAGGCTGCGCGGGGAGGCGCGAGCTCGTCGCCCGTGGCGGACGGCATCGTGTCGGTCAGCGGCCCGCGTGCAACCCACCGTCGGTCCGCGCATGCGGGTGGACGACGGTGACACCCCAGGCGAAGCACTCAGGCGGGTGCTCCCTTCATAGAACGCAGGAGGAATCCGATGACTCCACGATGGCCGGCGCGGGTCGGCATGACGCTGCTCGCGGTCGCGTCCCTGGCGGCGGCGAGCGCTTGTGGATCCGGCGGGCCGAGCTCGCGCCCCGACGGCGCCTCGAGCTCGGCGAGCCTGGACTTCTGGGGCTGGGCGCCCGGCTATGACCAGTCTGTCGCGCTCTGGAATCAGAGTCACCCCAACGTCAAGGTCAATTACAGCAAGGTGCCGTCGGGTGGCGGCGGCGGCTACGCCAAGATGCAGAACGCCGTGAAGGCAGGCAACGCACCGTGCCTCGCACAGGTGGGGAACGAGTCCTTGCCGACCTTCGTGGTGACAGATGCGCTTGAGGACATCTCCACCTACGCGAACGCCAGTAAGGATCAGTTCGTCGACTGGGCGTGGACACAGGCAGGCTTCGGGAACCGAGTCTTCGGGATCCCTGTCGACACCGGGCCGACGGCCTTGTTCTACCGCAAGGACCTTTTCACCAAGTACGGGCTGACCGTGCCGAAGACATGGGACGAGTTCGCGGCCACCGCGAAGAAGTTCCATGCCGCCGCCCCGGCCAACTTTCTGATCAACGCACCGGTGGACTCCTACGACCTGGCCGGCTACACCTGGCAGGCGGGCGGTCACTGGTTCGGCACCGCGAACGATCAGTGGCAGGTCACGATCGACAGTCCGGAGACGCACAAGGTCGGCCAGTACTGGCAGGGCCTGCTGGACGGCAAGCTGGTCAAGGCCGGCGTGACGCCGCTGGACACCGCATGGTTCAAGGAAGTCAAGGACGGACACATCGCGACAGTGATCACCGCGGTGTGGGCGGCACCGCTCATCGAGACAAACCTGCCGAGCCTGTCCGGAAAGTGGGCGGTCGCTCCGATGCCGCAGTGGACGGACGGGGAGCAGACTGCGGGCAACAACGGGGGATCCGTCACGGCCGTGCTCAAGGGTTGTAAGCACCCAAAGGAGGCGGCCGAGTTCGCGACCTGGTTCAGCACGAACGCCGGCAGCCTCAACAACCTGATCAAGAACACCGGGATCTACCCCGCTGCCAAAAGCGGGCTGGAGCTGCCGGGTGTCAACCAGCCATCGGCGTACTTCGGCGGCCAGAACATCTACGAGGTGTTCAGGACCGCGGCGCAGAACACCCCCACGAGCTGGACATGGGGGCCGACGATGACCCAAGTCGAGTCCGACTTCGTCGACGGGATGAAGCGCGCCGCGAACGGTGAGGGCACGATCTCCGACGCGGTCAAGACTGTCCAGGCCAAGACTCTGGCGGCACTGAGGAATCAGGGCTTGGCCGTGGCCGGCTGAGGCCGCATGTATGACAACGGCGCTGCTTCCCCACCGCCGTACCGGCGGGGTGGGGAGCAGCGCCGCCCGGTGGCTTCGACACTGACAAAGGACGATCTATGGCGATCACTTATCCCGATCATGATGTGACAAGCCCAGCAGAACGCGCGCCTCTCCTCCCGCGAAGACCCGCTGGAGGCCGGGCGCCGCGATCGGCGATGCTGTTCCTGCTGCCGTTCGGGGCGCTGTTCACATTGATGGTGCTCGCGCCGATCGGCTACGCCGTCTACGAAAGCTTCTTCGAGGTGCACCGCAGTGGATTGGGGTTGTCGCCGACGGTCGCCGAGTTCACCGGTGTGTCGAATTACGTGAAGGCGTTGCAGGACAGGGACTTCATGACCTCGATCCTGCGGGTGCTTCTCCTTGGTGTGGTACAGGTGCCGGTGATGCTGGGGCTTTCGCTGCTGCTCGCGTTGCTGCTCGACTCCCGATCTGCCCGGTTCAGGCGCACCTTCCGGATGATCTTTTTCCTGCCTTTCGCGATGCCGGGAGCGATCGCGGCGATCATGTGGTCATTTCTCTACATTCCGAGCGTCAGCCCATTTACGGCGGCTCTCAGAACCATCGGTCTCAACGTGGACTTCCTGTCCGGCGGGCTGGCACTGGTCTCGATCGGCAACATGATGACGTGGGGCTGGACCGGCTACAACATGCTCATCATCCACTCCGCGCTGCAGGCGATTCCGCGCGAGCTCTTCGAGGCGGCGGTCCTGGACGGGTGTTCCGGGTGGCGGCTGGCCTGGCATGTGAAGATCCCGCTCGTGCGGCCGGCTCTGATCCTGACCATGGTCTTCTCGATCATCGGCACCGCACAGCTCTACACCGAACCAGACATCCTCCGGCGAGTGGCGTCCACTGTCACCGCGACCTACACGCCCATCATGGCGAGCCAGTATTCGGCGAACATCAACAACTACAACTTCGCGGCGGCCCAAGCAGTGATCCTTGCGGTGCTCACCTTTGTGCTCTCGTTCGGTTTCCTGAAGTTCGTCCAGCGCAAGGGATTCGGCGCATGACCACCGCCGCGCACGCCACCGGCGCTCGCCCAGCGCACAAGCACACGGTAGGGGCACTGACGAGCCGTGCCGCGGTCCTCCTCGTGCTGACCCTTTTCGCGATCTACACCCTGGTCCCGCCATGGTGGCTGCTTGTGACCGCCACCAAGAACAAGGGTTACCTGTTCACCACCAATGGCCTGTGGTTCTCGCACTTCGACCTCTGGACGAACATCCACGAGGTCTTCCAGGAGCAGGACGGTGTCTTCCTCCGATGGATCCTCAACAGCGTCCTGTACAGCATCGGAGGTGCCGCCGTCGGCACCCTCGTGTCGGCGATGGCCGGCTACGCGCTGGCGAAGTACTCCTTTCGTGGCCGCGGTCTCGTCTTCAACATCGTGCTGGGCGCGGTGCTCGTGCCTGCGTCGATGTTCGCGCTTCCGCTGTATCTCATGTTCAGCGCGACCCACCTGGTCAACACCTACTGGGCCGTCTTCCTACCCAGTATCGTCAGCCCCTTCGGTGTCTACTTGTCCCGGGTCTACGCCGGGGCGGCTGTGCCTGACGAACTACTCGAAGCCGGACGAATCGACGGCGCAAGAGAAGCCGGTATTTTCTGGCGGATCTCGATGCCGATCATGTCGCCCGCGCTGGTGACCATCTTCCTGTTCCAGTTCGTCGGCATCTGGAACAACTACCTGCTCCCGGTGCTGATGCTCAGTGACGACCGGCTGCAGCCGATCACTGTCGGGCTGGCGAACTGGCGCGCGGAATTGAACAACGGCGTGCCCTACAGCCTCACGATCACCGGCTCACTCCTGTCGGTGATCCCTCTGCTGATCGCCTTCTTTGTGCTGCAACGGTACTGGCGTTCCGGTCTGACCGCCGGAAGCGTCAAGTGACACCATCGTTCGGTATGGCCCTGTCAGCGCACGTTCCGTGTGCTGACAGGGCCGTCACCTTCTGGCCGTCGTCCGGCTCGCCGTGGTCGACGGGCTGTGATGGCGATGAGGTGCCCCACCGCTCCTCAGGAGAGGCGGCCCCGGCGGTGATGAGGAGCGGCCGGCGGCCGTTTCCGTGGACCAGCGCGTGCGGGGAGACGGCGCCGACAGGAGCATCTCGGCCCGGCCGAGGGTCTGCGGGAACAGCCGGGGACGCCCAAGACGTACCAGGCTGACATCGTGCCGAGGTCGTCGTTACCAGGCAGCCCGCTCGGCCCGGTCATGTAGACCGTTCGCTCCCGCCATGGATGCGTCGAGGTTGGCCTGGGTGCCGGTGGCGCTGACGTAGGAGATGCCAACGCGTATCCGGACGGTGGGGTCGGCGGAGGTGTCGAAACCGATCCCACCGCCCGAGCCCCGGCCCGCCCGGTCGGCGCGGTGGCGTACCCCTCCCCCACCGGTCGCGTCCGTGCCGCCCGGAGTGCCGCCGCGTCCTCGCTTCCGTCGAGAGAATTGGACGTGCGGAACAGCAACTTGGCCAGCTTGTCCGAGGGGAAGGTGAACACGCTGATCCCCGCCCTCCGGGTAACCGCCGGCAGCTCCAGTGTTGCTTTGATCGCCGTTGGTGCTGGTAAGACTCCAGGCGATCATGCCGAACGGCAGGGCGGCTCCCGGCGGCGGTGTGGCGGCGAACATCAGCATGGTGGTGCCGAGCAGCGCCACCAAGCACCGGAACGATGGGTGCAAGACACGATGCACGCGCCCACATCCGCTCGCTCAGCGTCATGAACTCGCCTGTGGCCTCCGTCTCCACCGAGCGGATGCCAGGCAGTGGCCATCGCGCGGCCATGGCGGCTGATCCCGGGTGCCGTGGCGCCCATGGTCAGTACTGAACCGTGTCGTATCCGATACCGGGCGCGCTCGGGGCTCGCACCATCCCGTCGGGATCCACCGCCGCCTCGCGGACTACGGGATTGGTGAAGACGAGCGACTCGTAGTACGAGGTGTTGGGGATGGCCATGCACAGGTGCGCGTTGACGATGCCGGTCCCATGGACCTCCGCTCGAAGCTGGAAGCTCTCGGCCAGGTGGGCGATGCGCATGGCTCCGGTGATGCCGCCCTTGTACTGTGCGCTGGTTCGTACGCGGCTCGCCGCTCCAGCGTGGATGAAATCCGCGACGTTCATGTGCGCGCCGTCGGAGGTCTCGGCGACAAGGAGGGGGATGGCGACGCGTTCGGCGAGCCAGCGGTAGGCGGTCACGCTGAACTCCCGCATCGGTTCCTCGTACCAGACGTAGCCGGCCTCCGCCAGAGCATGCCCGACGTAGACGGCGTCAGCGAGGTCGAAGCCCGCCGAGCCGTCGTACATGAGGGGAACACCGTCGCCCACGTGCGCGCGGAGCTTCTGGCAAAGGTCCGCGTCCGCGCGGGCATCGCCCCAGGCGTGCAGCTTGATCGCGGTGTAGCCGGCCGCGAGGCACTGGTCGGCGACGTCGAGGTACTCCTCCACGCAGGAGAACGTCACGGTGCTGGCGTAGGCGGGGATGGCGTCGCGGTAGGTGCCGAGCAACTGGTGAACGGGCAGGTTCGCGGCCTTGCCCGCCAGATCCCACAGCGCGACGTCGACCAGCCCGAGGGCGTAAATCGGAAGTTCTTCGATCCGGTCAAGCTCCCACAGACGCTGCCACAACAGCTCGCGCCACAGCGGGTCGCGGCCGATCAGGTCGTCGCGGATGCGACGCCGCACCAGATCGGCCACGATGACTCCGCGCCGCGTGTGCGCCTCTCCGATCAGGCCGGCGTCGGTGTGGACCCGCAGGATGCCGCCAGTCACCGGCCCTTCCGACCCGGGGAGCCCGGCACGCCAGCGGAAGGGCGGCTGGGCGGGCAGCTCGACCAGATCCACGGTCACGTCAGTAATGCGCATGTCGTCCTTCATGTCGGGGCTGGTGCCGGTCAGGAGGAGGAGCCGTCGGAGGAGAACAGACGGTGGCGGATTTCGCGCTGGAACTGCTGCAGGGTGGTGTCGATGTGCTCGCAAATGCACTCCACGGCTCGCGACTCATCGCCTGCCGCGATGGCGGCGCTGATCGCCAGGTGCTGTTCCGCGGCCACTCTGAGGGATCCGCCGGCGACTCCAGCCAGCCCGATGACGCTGACCTGCCGTTGGAGCCGCTGCACCGACACGACGGTCTCGGAGAGGAAGATGTTGCCCGCCGCCGCGGCGATCGCCTTGTGAAACGTCTCGTCCGCGTGGACGAAGGCGTCCAGGTCATCGCTTTCCGCGGCGTCCGCCGACTGTTGTGCGGCATCGCGCAGAGCTTTCACCTGAGCGGGATTGGCTCGTTGTGAAGCCAGGCGCACCGTGGCCGTCTCGATGGTGCGGCGGAACTCGAACATCTCGTCGACCTGCTTAAGGTCGGCCGGCAGGAATTTCGAGAAGGACTTCTCCCACAGGGCGCCCTCCGGCTCGGAGATGTAGATGCCCCGGCCCTTCTGCACCGATACTCGCCCCAGCGCCGAAAGGATCTTCACGGCTTCCCTGACGATGGTCCGGCTCATCTGCACGGCTTCGGCCAGGTCTTTCTCCGTCGGCAGGCGGTCCCCCGGCTCGAGGCGTTCTCGTACGATGTATTCGAGGATGCGCTCCGCGGCGATCTCGTAACCGGGGCGATACCCTCCCATGTCCCCCTGCTCTCGTGGGACACGCGACCCCCGCTCGGGCTGGCTCAAATCTTCCTCCGGTGTGCTGTGCTGGCCGGCTCATGGTGTCACAGACGATTCTCGGCAGCCACACTCTCATCCTCAGATGCTTCCTATCTATCCCTTAGTGCCATGATCCTCAAATCAGATTTAGGGTCTTGACGCGACGAGCGTTCCCCTCCACACTCGTCACACCCGACATGACCTGCCGGGAGTGCCAACCCTGATCAGTAGAGCGTCTCATCGAGGCCGGTCCCGGGCCCGGCCCTCGGCCCCCGATCTCCAAGGCCTGAGGGTCGCACGTCCCAGCCAAGCCCTACAGAATCTGATCTATTTCGGACCATCGAACGGTAGAAGAGGCATGATGTGTTTTAAGTCGGGAACGCCTTCCGGGTGGAGGCGACACGGGACTCGTCTGGGGTCCTGGGTCGCGATCTCGGGTCTCCTGCTCGGTGTCGCGGCCTGCGGCACGGATGATCCGAGCGGCGGGAAGATAGAGCTCACCTACCGCATCTGGGACAAGAACCAGCAGCCGGCCATGCAGCAGATCGTCGACCGGTTCCAGGCGGCACACCCGAACATTCACGTCACCATCCAGCTCACCGCCAACCAGGAGTACTGGACGAAGCTCCAAGGTGACGCGACCGGCGGCAGTGCCCCGGATGTCTTCTGGATGAACGGCCCGCACGCCCAGCTCTACGCCTCCAACGGCATGCTGCTGCCGCTGTCGGACCAGCTCAAGGCCGACGGGGTGGACCTCGGCAACTACCCGTCTGCGCTGACCGCCATCTACAGCTACCAGGGTGAGCAGTACGGCATCCCCAAGGACTTCGACACCGTCGGCCTCTGGTACAACAAGAAGCTGTTCGACGCCGCCAAGCTCAAGTATCCGGACGACACCTGGACGTGGGAGACCGTCGCGGAGGCCGCGCGCAAGCTCACCGACGCGTCGAAGGGCGTCTACGGAATCCTGGCTCCGCCCTTCAACCAGGAGAACTTCTACAACACCGTCTTCCAGGCGGGCGGGTACGTCATCTCACCCGATGGGAGGTCCTCGGGCTACGACCAGCCGGCCACCATCTCGGGGCTGAAGTTCTGGACCGACCTGATGAAGGCGGGAGTGTCACCATCCGTGAAGTCGATGACCGACACCTACCCGGCCCAGCTGTTCGAGTCGGGCAAGTTCGGCATGTACTACGCCGGGTCGTGGAACGCGATCGAATTCGCGAAGAACGACAACATCAAGAACGACGTGGACGTGGCCGTCCTGCCACAGGGGGCCAGGCGGGCCGTGGTCATCCACGGTCTGGCCAACGTGGTGTACGGGAAGACGAAGCATCCCAAGGAGGCGACGCAGTTCGCCGAGTTCCTGGGGTCGAAGGAGGCGGCCGAGATCCAGGCGAAGACCGGTGCCGTGATTCCCGCCTTCAAGGGCACCCAGGAGGCCTGGGTCTCCTCGATGCACCAGTTCCACCTGCGCTCGTTCCTGGACGAACTCCCCTACGCGGTGCCGTTCCCGGCCTCGAAGAACACCGACGCCTGGATGACCAAGGAAGCCACGATCCTGGGGCCCGCCTGGTCGGGTGACAAGGACGTCGCGGCCGCTGCGAAAGAACTGGCGACGGTGATGAACACGGCGCTGCGCGAGGAACAGTGATGTCGGCTGCGAACAGCCTGGCCAGGCCGCGCCGGGTGTGGCGCTCCCCGAACCGCCGGCCTGGCCGCCGACCCGAGCAGATGTGGGCGTACCTCATGGTCGCTCCCATGACCATCGGCCTGTCGGTCTTCTACCTGTGGCCCATCGCTCAGACCTTCTACTACAGCTTCACCAAGTCCGGTCCGTTCGGTGGGCACGCCTGGATCGGCATGGCAAACTACCGCGCCCTGGTGGATGAGCCGTCGGTCTTCCAGTCCGTGGCCAACACCCTGTTCTACGCCGTCGTCCAGCTGGCGGGCATCCCGCTCGCGGTCCTGCTCGCCACCCTGCTGAACCAGCGCGGGCTACGGGGCCGCTCGATCTACCGGTTGGTGTACTTCCTCCCGGTCGTGACCATGCCCGTCGCCGTCGCGATGCTGTGGCGGTGGATGTACAACGGGGACTACGGCCTGATCAACCAGATGCTCTCCGTCCTGGGCGTACAAGGGCCCCACTGGGCCTCCGACCCGTCCGTGGCGCTGTACGCGATCGCCGCGATCGGCATCTGGATGGCCCTCGGCTACAACATGGTCATCTTCCTCGCCGGCCTCCAGGGCATCCCCACCATGTACTACGAGGCCGCCGCGATCGACGGCGCCGGCCCGGCCAGGATGTTCTTCCGCATCACCGTGCCGCTGCTCAGCCCGAGCATCTTCTTCGCGACGGTGCTCACAGTGATCAACTCGCTGCAGATGTTCGACCTCGCCTACATGATGATGAGCACGCCGGGCGCCGCAGCCGGAACCGCGAACCCGGCACTGCCCCAGGTCCGCACGGTCTCCTACCTCTTCTACCAGAAGGCCTTCGTCGAGCATGATCTCGGTTTCGGCGCCGCGGTCGCCTTCGTCCTCCTCGGGTTCATCCTCGCGATGACACTCATCCAGTTCCGGCTTCAGAAAAGGTGGGTGCACTATGCGTGACGGCGCGATGGCCGGCAGCCGTTCGACGCGCCGCAGGGGGACGGCCGCGACCCACCTCGTGCTCATCGCCGGCGCGGTCGTGATGGTCGGGCCTTTCATCTGGGAACTGCTCACGTCGCTGAAGACGTTCAGCGAGACCACGCACCTGCCGCTGACGTTCCTGCCGCACCGGTGGCAGTGGTCGAACTACGTCCGTGTGTTCGAGCAGCTGCCCTTCCGGCAGATGTTCCTCAACACGGTACTCATGGCCGCAGGCCGGACCTTTGCTCAGCTCGTGTTCTGTTCCCTGGCGGCCTACGCGTTCGCCCGGATGCGGTTCCGCGGCAACAACCTGCTGTTCGGCCTTTTCCTGTCAGTGCTGATGGTGCCGAGCCAGCTTTTCCTCATTCCGCAGTACGTCATCATCCAGGACCTCGGCTGGGTGAACACCCTGCAGGGCCTGATTGTGCCTGGGATGTTCAGTGCGTTCGGCACCTTCCTGCTCCGGCAGTTCTTCCTCGCGTTGCCGCACGACATCGAGGAGGCGGCCCGCCTCGACGGAGCCAACGCGTTCCAGATCTTCCTGCGTATCGCGCTCCCTCTGGCCAAACCGGGTCTGCTGGCTCTGACGATTCTCACGGTGCTGTGGTCGTGGAACGATCTGATGTATCCGCTCGTCGTCACCACCGACCCGAGCGCGATGCCGCTGTCGGCCGGCCTGGCGACTCTGCAAGGTGAGCACTTCACCGACTACTCGCTGCTGATGGCGGGCTCGATCATGGCGACCGCACCGATGATCGTCGCCTTCATCATCCTGCAGCGGCACTTCATCCAGGGCATCGCGTTCACCGGTGCCAAGGGCTAGACGTCCAAGCGTCGATCGACCTCGAACACTCACACGACCACTCCTGATCGATGATCGGAAGGACCTGGCATGGATGACCTCAGGCTTGGTGTGATCGGCCTTGGCGTGCGCAGCAGCCTCGCCGAGCTCGCCCACCGGCCCGGGAAGGGATCGCGGCTGGTCGCCTGCTGCGACCGTGATCCCCGGATGCTGTCCGGGGTCCGGGAACGCTTCGGACCTGACCTGATCACGGTGACCGACCATCGTGAGCTTCTCGATGCCGACCTCGACGGGGTGTTCGTGCTGACGCCCGACCACACCCACGAGCCCATCGGCTTGGACTTCCTCCAGGCGGGGATCCCGGTGTTCCTGGAGAAACCGCTTGCGATCACCACGGAGGGCTGTGACCGTCTCCTGGCCGCGGCGCGGGCGTACTCCACGCGGCTCTACGTCGGGCACAACATGCGGCACATGCCCGTCGTCATGGCTATGCGCAAGCTGATCGACGATGGGGTCATCGGGCAGGTCAAGGCCATCTGGTGCCGACACTTCGTCGGACACGGCGGCGACTTCTACTTCAAGGACTGGCATGCCGACCGACGCAACACCACCGGCCTGCTGCTTCAGAAGGGCGCACACGACATCGACGTCATCCACTGGCTCGGTGGGGGGTACACCAGACGGGTGAACGCCTTGGGAGGTCTGCTCCTCTACGGCGACATCGCCTCACGCCGGGACCGGGCCGGTGAGCGTATGACGGACTGGCTGTCTTCCGAGGACAACTGGCCACCCCTCAGCCAGCGCGACCTGAACCCGGTCGTCGATGTCGAGGATCTCAGCATGGTGAACATGCGCTTGGACAACGGGGTGTACGCCAGTTACGAGCAGTGCCACTTCACGCCCGACTACTGGCGTAACTACACGGTCATCGGGACCGAGGGGCGGCTGGAGAACTTCGGGGACGCCGAAGGCGCGGTCGTCAAGGTCTGGAACCGCCGCTCGGACTATCGTGCGGACGCCGACCTCACCGTATCCATCGAGACACCAGAAGGCACCCACGGGGGTGCTGACCCCCACCTGGTGGCGGAGTTCCTGCGATTTATCAGTGAAGGCACCTCCACCGTCACTTCCCCGGTCGCGGCCCGTGAGGCGGTGGCGGCGGGATACGCCGCCACCGCCTCCCTGCGGGAGGACGGCCAGGCGCTCGACGTCCCGCCAACCGATCCCCAGATCGCCGCCTACTTCGCAAACGGCCAACGCGAAATCCATCCGCCGGGGCGCGCCTGACGACAAGGACGGTAGGGCCGCCTGAGCTCGGCCGGCCCTCTTCCCGCGCGTCCGCAAGCGCCTTTCCCGAATCAATGCTTCGCGCCGGAAACCGAACACTTGACAGCGCTCTTTCACGTCAGCCTCATCGTCATCATCGCCAGCCGGCCACCAGAATGGTCCGGACAGGATGCTGCAACCCCCAACGCCCCCGGCATCGGATACGAGACGGCCCGAGGCTGAGATTCACCTAGAGTCATGCCTCGTCTCCCGGACTGCTCGGGCAAGCTGTTCGCGATCACCAGGGCGGCGTCGGACTCCACCTCCCACCACCGCCGAGGCCCCGGCGGCTGAGCGCGCCCTACTCGACGCCCGCTGGCCTCACGGCTGCCTGATCGCCGCGCAGGAGGTGACCGCCGCCATCGCCCATCTCGCCTCACTGGCCTCGGGCTCGGTCACCAGTACTGCGGCACGACCAGCCTCCGACTCCCCCGCCATGCAATAAGGACCACGGCCATGCGACACACTCCCCTGGGCCGCAGCACCGCCACCGTCACCCCGCTTTCCTTCGGCGCCGCCGCCCTCGGCAATCTCTTCACACCGGTGACCGACGAGGCCGCCGACCAAGCCATCCAGGCGGCCTGGGCGGCCGGCATCCGCTCATTCGACACCGCACCCCACTACGGGCTCGGCCTGTCCGAACGCCGCCTGGGCGCCGCCCTGCGGGACCGCCCGCGAGACGAGTACACCGTCGCCACCAAAGTCGGCAGACTGCTCGTCCCCGCCCCTTTCATGGGCGCGGACGACCTCGCCAACGGCTTCGCCGTACCGGCCACCCACCGCCGGGTACGAGACTTCAGCGCCGACGGTGTCCGGCGCAGCCTGGAGGCCAGCCTGGAACGGCTCGGCCTGGACCGCGTCGACATCGTCCATCTGCACGACCCCGACGAGCACTTCGCCGAGGCCATCGGCCACGCCTACCCGGCCCTGGAACAGCTGCGAGCAGAGGGCGTCGTGCGGGCGATCGGGGTGGGCATGAACCAGTCCGAGCTGCTCACGCGGTTCGTCTGTGACACCGACGGGGCTACCTTCGACTACGCCACCGCCGCACCGGAGCTGGTGGACCGCGCCCTCCGGATGCAGACCGTCTGCGAACGGCACGGCATCCCGCTGCGCGCGGTGGCCGTCCGTTTTGTCCTCGCCCCGACGGCCGTGGCGAGCGTGCTGATCGGAGCGCGCTCCGCCAAGGAGATCACCGACGCCGCCAACCTGCTGCACCAGGCCATTCCGGCCGCACTCTGGCAGGAGCTGCGCAGTGCCGGACTGCTGCCAAGCAACCTGCCCCTCCCGTCGCAGATCATCACCTGCTCACGGAAGGCGCCGTAACGTCCCGCTGAGCTGTGCTTCGTGTGGATGAACTCATGCGTACGGTGTTTCGGGGTCATCACCGCTGGTCGTAGAAACCGCTGGTCGTAGAAGAGGTGGCGGACGAAGGCGCCTGTTTCGGTGCGGTGGTCCGTGAGCTGGCCGGACGCGCCAGCATGAGCGTGATATCCGCGCTGGCCCTTCGTGCTTGGGGGACTCCTTCGCGCTGCGCCGGCGGCACTGTAACGCCACCGTGCTCATCGACGTGGAGACCCGCGAGCGCATCGACGTCGCAGGGGCGCGCCGGTCGATGAGGAACATCGGGCCTGGCGAGCTGCTCCGCGGCGTTCGCGCCCAGCCCACGGGGAGCGGGCGCACGAGCGCGCACAGTACACGTGGAACAGATGGCCGCCGTGGCGAACCGCTCCTGGGAGCAAGGGACGTGGACAGAGCGTAGGACGGCGGGTACCGGAAGTGCCGCTTCAGCTCTCTGCCACGCTGAACAGCTCCTCCTCGACCCGGTCCAGCGCCAGCCGTACCGCGCCGAGGGCCACCGACTCGTCGCCCAGGATCGAGGCCTCGACCTGCACCGGGAAGAGGCACAGCCGGGACAGTTCGGCGCGCAGGGGCCCGGCGAGCAGGTCGCCGGCCTGGGACAGGCCGCCGCCGATGACCACGAGCTGGGGATCGACGGTCAGCACGGTGGCCGCCACGCCGATGGCCAGGTCGGCGACGAAGGCGGCCACGATCGAGGCAGCCTCCGGGTCGCCCTGCCGCACCGCGGCGAACAGCGGCTCCGGGCCGTAGGACCGCACTTGGTCAAGCGCGGTGTACCAGCCCACCTCGCGCAGCACGCCGATCTCACCGGCGCCGCCGTTGTAGCCGACGTGCAGCTTCCCGCCGACCAGCAGGCCGACGGATATGCTCCGGCCGACCAGTAAGTAGATCACGTCGCCGGCGGACCGGGCCGCGCCGCGCCAGTGCTCGGCGAGGGTGGCCAGCTTGGTGTCGTTGCCGACGAGCACGGGGTAAGGCCGGCCGGATCCGAGCTCGCCCGCCAGGTCGAGGCCCTGCCAGTCGGGGAGGCGGCCGCTGGCCACGACCTTGCCCCTGGCGATGACCCCGGTGGTGCCGACGCCCAGGGCCCGCAGTTCACGGCCTTGGGTGGCCTGCTCGATCACGTCGCGGGCGGCGGACAGGCGTTCGGCCGCGCTCATCTCAGGGTGCACGTCGGCCCTGGCGCTGGCCACGATGTCGCCGCGCAGGTCGGCGATGAGGCAGAGCACCTTGTGCGGGCCGATGTCGACCCCGGCCAGGTGCCCCGCCTCCGGCCGGAAGCGGTAGTGCTTGGCCGGCCGGCCGACGGGGCGAGGGCCGTCGGGCGCAGGCCGTACCTCCTCGGCCAGGCCTTGCTGCGCGAGGTCGGAGATGATCTCTTCGACGGTGGGCCGGGAGATTTGGCTGGCTTTGACCAGCTCAGTGAGGGTTAGCTCCTCGGCGCCGTGCAGCGCATGCAGCACCGCCGCGGCGTTGAGGCGGCGCAGCAATGCCGGGTCTCCGCCCGACAACTTGACCATGTGTTTCCCCCTTGCCAACCGTGTGATCGCAATGCTAAACCGGTAGGCAATTATTAAACAACCTTGGGTTTAATAACTCTCAAGGAGCCCCCCATGAAGAAGGCACTCGGCGCTCTCGCGATCAGCGTGCTCGCCGCCTGTGCGCCCGCGGGCACGAGCGGGACCGTCACGCAGACGTCAGCGAGCGATGACGGGAAGAAGGAGATCTCCTTCCTGGTCTTCGAGACGCCCAACCTCACCCCGCAGTACTGGGACGAGGCGATCAAGCGCGTCACCGACAAGCATCCCGACATCGTGGTGAAGAAGATCGTCGCGCCGAGCGCCGGTGAGCGGAACGCCTACGCCAAGCAACTGCTGGCCTCAGGCCAGCTCCCGGACGTGATGCAGGCCGTCGCCCCGGCCGGCTTCGCCGAGAGCGGCAACCTCTACGCCTGGACGCCCGAGGAGCTCCAGGCCTACCAGTACCCGCAGTCCAACCCGCTGGGCGGCAAGATCTACCAGCTGCCCTACAACTCCCAGCCGACCCCGCTGGTCTACTACAACAAGAAGCTCTTCGCCGACGCCGGCGTCACCGCGCCGCCCAAGACCTACGCGGAACTGCTCGACGTGAGCGCGAAGCTCAAGGCCAAGGGCATCAATCCGTTCGTGGTCGGCGGCGGCGGCAAGGACGCCTTCGCCGCCGGCTACGTGTGGATCGCGCTGGTGGGCGCCGACGTCTACAGCCGGCAGCCCGACTTCCTGGTCAAGCGCCGGGCGGGCCAGACCAAGTTCAGCGACCCGATCTTCGTCAAGGCCACCCAGAAGTTCGCCGACCTCGTGGCCAAGGGCTACGTGGACAAGGCCGGCCTCTCGCGCGACTACCCCTCCACCGAGAAGGCCTTCCTGGAGGGCAAGGGCGCGATGTACCCGATGGGCTCGTGGTTCGCCGCCTCGGCCGACGCCAACAAGCCGCCCTTCGAGGTCGGCGTCTTCGCGTGGCCCACCGACGGCGGCGAGGTCGTCGTGCCCTCCTACACCGGCGGCGGTCCGATCGTGAACGCCAAGTCCAAGAATCTGCAGGCGGCACGCACTTTCGCGCTGGAGTTCAACCAGAACGCCGCCAACAATGACGTGCTGGTCAAGTCCGACGCGGCCATCATCGCGATCAAGGGCTACTCGCCGCCGCAGTTGGGTCCGGTCTACAACGCCACGCTGCAGGTCTTCACCTCGGCCAAGGTCGTCAACGCCTTCACCGTGGAAACCGGTGATGACGCGCTGCTGCCCGGCATCGGCGACAAGGTCTTCGCCATCGCGCAGCAGATCATCGCGGGCAAGACCGACGGCGCTCAAGCCGCCAAGCTCCTGGACGAGGAGTGGACCAAGGCCGGCGGTCAGTGAAGCGCCTGAGCTACCCCCTGGTCTTCGCCGCACCGGGGCTGGTCGTCTACGCGTGCTTCGTGCTCGCGCCGATCCTGATCAGCTTCAGCTACAGCCTGACCAACGCCGACCTGTTCCACACCGACGCCGGCTTCGTCGGCATCGGTAACTACCTCACCCTGCTGGGCGACAGCGGATTCCTGCGTTCGCTCAGGGTCACCACGATCCTCACGTTGATCATTGTCATCCTGCCCAACGTGGGCGGGGTGGCGGTGGCGATGCTCCTGGACCGCAGCGGCTGGCTCTACAACGCCCTGCGCAGCGTTTTCTTCGTCCCGGTCGTGCTCAGTTCGGTCGTGGTCAGCGTGGTCTGGATGGCCATGTTGCAGGACGAGGGACTGATCAACCAGTTGTTCGGCACCCACATCGGGTGGCTGTCCGACCCCGGCCTGGCGCTCTACTCGATCGGCTTCGTGATCTCCTGGCAGATGCTCGGCTTCTGCTCGGTGGTCTACCTGGCCGGGCTGCAGGGCGTGCCGGCGTCGTTGCTGGAGGCGGCGCAGATCGACGGAGCCGGGCCGTGGCGGCGCTTCCGCCAGGTCATCTGGCCGATGCTGGCCCCGGCGATGACGCTCAACACCGTCATGTTGCTGATCACCGGCTTCAAGGCCTACGACCACGTGCAGGTGCTCACGGCCGGTGGCCCCGGCCTCGGCACCACCTCCACGCTGGCCTTGAACGTGATCCAGGTCGGCTTCAACGAGAACCGCACCGGCCTGTCGTCGGCACTGGCGATCATCATGCTCGTCATCATCGCCGTCGTCTCCAGCCTGGTACTTCGCGTGCTCAAGCGCAGAGAGGTGGACCTGTGAGGAAACTTCTCGCGATCGCCGTCACCAGTGCCTTCTTCCTGCCGCTCTACCTGGTGGTGACCAACGTCTTCAAGCACGGCCCGGACATCACCGCCTCGCCCGCGGCGCTGCCGATCCCGCCGACGCTGGACAACCTCACCCAGGCCCTCACCCGACCGGACCGGCTCTTCTGGAACGGCCTGGTCAACAGCGTCACCGTCACGCTGCTGTCGATCGTGGTGCTGACCGTCGTCTCGGCGATGCTCGGCCACTACGTCGCCCGCACCCGCGGTCGCTTCGGCCGTGTCGCCCTGCTCGTCCTGCTCGTTGGGCTGATGATCCCGCCGCAGGTCATCCTTGTCCCCGTCACCCAGGTGCTCAACGCCACGCACCTGATGGGCACAATCACCGGCCTTGTGCTCTTCAACGTCGGCTACTACGTGCCCTTCGGGGTCTTCGTCTTCTCCGGATTCGTCCGCTCGATCCCCATCGAGCTGGAGGAGGCGGCGGCCATGGACGGCTCGGGCCGCTTCGGTACCTTCTGGCGGGTCGTCTTCCCGCTGCTGCGCCCGGCGACCGCCAGCGTGCTGATCTTCCTGGGCGTCTGGATCTGGAACGACTTCCTCAATCCGCTCATCATTCTGGGTCCGCAGGGCGGCACCACCATCACGGTCGGCGTCTATCGCTCGCTCGGCCAGTTCCAGCGGGATTACGGCGGGATGTTCGGCCTGATGTTCATGGCCACGCTTCCGATCCTCGTCTTCTACCTCGCGCTGCAGAAGCACTTCGTCAAGGGTCTCACCGGGGGAGCCGTCAAGGGATGACCACCGCAACCACCCCCCACGCCAACCTGCGTGGGCGTCTCGGCGTGCCACTGAACCGGCCGCTCACCCTCGCTGTCGTCGGCGCGGGCGCCCGCGGCGCCGCCTACGCCGAGCTGGCCGTCCAGCAGCCGAACCGGGTGGAGATCGTCGCCGTTGCGGAGCCGCGCGAGGCCGTCAGGACCCGCTTCGCCGTACGGCACGGCCTCGCGTCGGAGAACGTCTTCGCCGACTGGCGCGAGTTGGCGGCATGCGGGCGCGTGGCCGACGCGGTGATCGTCGCCACGCTGGACGCCGACCACCTGGGACCCGCGGAGACCTTCGCCGAGCAGGGCTACGACATCCTGCTGGAAAAGCCCATCGCGCCGACCGAGGCCGAGTCGGTCGCGATCGGCGAGGCGGCCGAGCGGACGGGGGCCACGGTGGCCGTCTGCCACGTCATGCGCTACACCGACTACACCCGCAAGCTGCGCGAGCTCCTCCCCCAGATCGGCGAGATCGTCAGCGTCGAGCACTTGGAACCCATCGGCTGGTACCACTTCGCCCACTCCTTCGTGCGCGGCAACTGGCGGCGCGAGGACGAGACCACCTTCGCCCTGCTCGCCAAGTCCTGCCACGATCTCGACTGGCTCGGCTTCGTCCTCGGCCGCAGGGCCCAGCGGGTCTCCTCCTTCGGCGGGCTGCGTCACTTCCGTCCAGAGAACCGTCCTCCGGAGGCCGCCGACCGCTGCGTCGACTGCCACGTCGAGCGCCACTGCCCCTACTCCGCCGCCCGGATGTACCGCGAAGGCCTGCGCGACGGCGGCACCAAGCAGTACTTCACCCGGGTGATGACCTCCGGGGTGCTCACCGAGGAGGCCGTGACCCGGGCGCTGGCCGAAGGCCCGTACGGCAGGTGCGTCTACGCCTGCGACAACGACGTGGTCGACCACCAGGTGGTCAACATCGAGTACGAGGGCGGCACCACCGCGTCGTTCACGATGACCGCGTTCACCCCGCTGGCGAACCGGCACACCAAGTTCTTCGGCACCCACGGCCAGCTCACCGGCGACGGCCGGTTCATCCACGTCTACGACTTCGTCACCGAACGCACGACCACGATCGACACCTCAAAGGACGGATCCTCCGCGGCCGAGGGCCACGGGGGAGGCGACGCGGCGCTGGTCCGCTCGTTCGTCGACGCCCTCCATCAGGGCCGCCCCGAACTCATCCTGTCCGGCATCGCCGAGAGCGTCGACAGCCACCTCGTGGTCTTCGGTGCCGAGCGCGCCCGCCGCACCGGCACTGTCGTCGAACTGTAGTCACCCCCCACATGAAGGAGAGCCATGCGTTCCGCGCTCGTTCTGGGCATCACGGTCACCGCCGTCCTCATCACCCCACCCGCGCTGGCCACGACCCGGCACTCGCCCCACGCGCAGAAAGTGAAGATCACTGGCGAGGCCCGGACCAAGGGCGGCCTTGAGATCCGCTACCGCTTCCAGGACCCCGACGGCGACGCCGAGGGCACCACCCGCTTCCGCTGGCTCGCCGGGCCCACCAGGTTCGGCCCGTGGAGGCCGCTCACGGGCGTGCTGACCCGCAACATCGGCATCCCGCTGAGCTATGGCGGCAAGTATCTCCGCGCCGAGGTCACTCCGGTGGACGCGACCGGCGCGACGGGCAGGCCCCGCCTGTCCGCACCCGTCCTGATCAGGACCGTCGACGGAAACCCCGGCACGGACTGGCTGCACGACGCCAGGTACGGCGTCTCCCATCACTTCCTGTCCAACTACATCAACCGGGTGGCCGCCTCCCCTGAGGAGATGTGGAAGGACGGCGAGTCGTGGGACGACTTCATCAAGACCTTCGACGTCGAGGCCTATGCCGAGGACCTGGTGAAGGCGGGAGCCGGGTTCGCCATGATCACCCTCGGCCAGAACAGCGGCTACATGATCGCGCCCAACCGGGCCTACGAGCGCATCGCCGGGCTGCAGCCAGGCGAGCGCACCCCTGCTGGGCGCGACCTGCCCATGGAGATCGCCGACGCGCTGGCGAAGCGCGGCATCAAATTGATCTTCTACATTCCGGGCAACCCGCCGCACTCGGCGCACAAGCAGCCTGGCGACTACGCGATCACCAAAGCGTTCGGTTACACGCCCGGAACGGACGGCGTGCCCTCGCAGGACACGATGGCGAAGTGGCAGTCGGTCATCAGGGAGTACTCCGAGCGCTACGGCACCAAGCTGGCCGGCTGGTGGATCGACGGGGTCTACCCCCAGCTGCACCCCGCCTACCAGGACATGACCAAGCCCTACAACTGGTCCAGTCTCGCCGCCGCGCTCAAGGCAGGCAACCCCAGCCGGATCATCGCGCTGAACTCGGGTCTGGGCGCCCGCAACCACCAGCCCACGTCCGTCTACGACGACTACACCCCAGGCGAGTCCAGGGGACTCGGCGCCATCCCCTCAGCCGGGCGATGGGCCGACGCCGAGCAGAGCACCCAGTGGTTTGACTTCACCTATCTGGGAGCGAACGACCCCTACTGGGCGGGTTGGGGAAACAAGGGCACCTCCAAGGACACCACCTCGCTGGTGCGCTGGGTGAAGGCGGCCACCGATCGAGGCGGCGCCATCGGCCTGGACACCAAGGTCAACAGGTACGGCAGGCTCGATCCCGACCAGCTCGCCCAGCTCGAGCAGGTCCGCAAGGTCGTGCGCGAAGGCGCCCCCACTCCCGAGCCCGTGGGAGGGGCCTACAACGACGACGACTTCCTGATCAAGTACACCGGCTCGTGGAGCGCCGGCGTCGGCCGCCCCGGCGACCTGGGAGGTGACGTGCACTACACCTCCGCCGACGGCGACTCGGCCGAGTTCACCTTCTCCGGCACCGGCATCGAGTACGTCACCGAACGCTTCCGCGACATGGGCAGGGTCGACGTCTACCTGGACGGCGTCCTGACGGAGACCGTCGACTGCTTCTCCGACACCAAGCACACCCAGCAGGTGCTGTTCAAGGCCGACGGCCTCAGCGCGGGGACGCACACCATCAAGATCGTCAAGAAGTCCGGCACCTACATGCTCCTCGACGCCTTCCGAGTGGCCCGGTAAGGGGACACTGTCACGGGGCGGGCGTCCGCACGCTCCGTGACAGTGGTCGGCACAAGCCTCCGGCTGATCAAGGGCGGGTACGCAGCGTGGTGGCGGGTGAGAGGAGGCTCCCGACAAGAGCTGCAAACGCAATGAGGTGAGGCGTCGCCAGCAGATAAGGGCGCAGGCGAGCTTGAGGAAAGGCCTCGTGGATGTCGGCGCGACCGTCCGCGGCACGATCCTCATCGCGGTGACCAGCCAGGCGGTCATGCTGGGCTACGAGGATGGCGAGTCGGCCGGCGAGGAGAGCGTCCCGGGGATGCGCCGGCATCGTACCGGGGATCTCGGCTGGATGGACGAGACGGGCCGTCTCCACCTGTTGGGCCGCGAGCGATCCATGATCGACACTGCTGGGCGCAAGGTGAACCCGGTCGAGGCGGAGAACGCCCTCAAACAACACGCGGACGTCACAGACGCCGTGTCAGCACCAGGACCCCGTCGCGTTCGGCCTTCACGAGCTCGCGAGGGTCGGACGTGGTCATCACGCCCAGACCCGAAACGGTCCTGGGCGTCCGACAACGCCTTCGGGTCCAGATCGCAGCAGGCCACGATCCGGGAACCCGCGGCGGGGCGATGGGCCAGGTCCGCGAGTTCGCCGCGGACGATCACGCCGAATCTCAGGTCATTCATGCGGTCATCCCTTGCCGGTGAAGGCGATGCCCTGGACGAAGTGGCGCTGCAGCAGGACGAAGGCGACGACCGTGGGCGCGGCCGCCATGATCGATCCCGCCATCAGCATCGGTGGTGACGACGAGGGGATACATGAGGTCGTTCCACGACCAGAGCGCTGTCAGGATCGTCAGGGCGATCAGCCCGGGTTTGGCCAGGGTGCGCGCGATGTGCCAGTACGCCCGCAGCAGGTTGGCACCGTCGAGGCGGGCCGCGTCCTCGATGTCTCGCGGCAGCGCGAGGAAGAACTGCCTGAGCAGGAACGTGCCGAACGCGCTGAACATCCGGGGCACGATGAGCCCCTGCAGCGTTTTCACCCAGCCCAGTTCCTGGATGATCACATACTGGGGGGATCAGGAAGCGCCGGCTGGGCACCATGAGCACCAACAGGAACAACCCGAAGAGCAGGTTGTCGCCTTTGAAGGGCAGCACGTCGAAGAACAGCGTTGGAGGGACCCGCGTGGTCTCGCTCAACGTCTTACCGGACGTGAGAAGTTGCCAGACGAACGGGCCGACCATCGCCAAAGCACCGGTCATGAGGACGAAGGGGTGGCGGTCGTAGCCACGTGGTGTCCGGCGCCGGCCGTACGGTCACGCATAGTGCACCCACCTGCGCTGGAGGCGGAACTGGACGGCGGTCATGACCAGGATGAACGCAAGCAGGACGAAGGCGACCGCGACCCCGAAACCGAGATCATGCTCCACGAAGGCCTTCTGATAGAAGAGGTAGGCGATGGTGCGGACCCGGGGGCGCGGAGTTGGCGGTGCCTGCCTCGCTGCCGGGGTGCTCATCATCATGTAGGTGAGGTCGAACATCTGCAGTGAGTTGATCATCGTGAGGACGGCGGCGGAGAAGTTGCCCGGGCTCAGCAACGGCACCGTGATGCGGAGGAAGCTCCGGGCCGGGCTCAGCCCGTCGATCGCGGCGGCCTCGTAGAACTCGGTGGGAATGCCCTGGAGCCCGGCCAGGAAGGTAGACCATGTCGTAGCCGAGGGCCATCCAGATGTCGATCGCGGCCAGGGCGTACAGGGCGACCGACGGATCGGCCGCCCAGCGCGGTCCCGCTATCCCGACCAGGAGAGCAGGTAGTTGGCCAGGCCGTGGTCGCCGTTGTACATCCAGCGCCAGAGCATGGCCACGGCCACCGGCATCGTGACCACTGGCAGGAAGTGCGGCGCCCGGTAGATCGACCGCCCGCGAAACCCGGGCCTGTTCAACAGGGCGGCCACCAGGATCGCGAGCAGGATCCCGGCGAGCTGGACGGCGGTGTAGATCAGGGTGCTGGCCACGGACTGCGCCACGGCCGGCTCGTCGACGAGGGCGCGGTAGGTCGCGCCTCCGATCCAGGTGTGCCCGCCGAAGGGGCCTGGCTCGGTGAAGCTGCAGTAAAGCGCCTCGGGATAGTCGGAGAGATTCACCAATCCGGTCTTGAGCGGGAGCAGCATGCTGTTGGAGGGAGTTCCACCACCGCGACTTTGAACGCATACAAGGCTCCCACCCAGGATTGATCCGATGCATCGAGCATGTGCGATGCGTGACGAGAGAGAGGCGGGCTTCAGGCTGCGCCTGCATGACCTGCAAGTTGACCGTAGTCTGGGACGGCAGATCCAGCCACGTCGACGGTTCCATTACCACATGAGCCTTATAGATACGAAACATTCTAGGCTAGGGTGGGTCCACAAGTGGACCCCATGAGAGACGGGGAAGGGATTGAGTCATCCATCTGCGTGGCCGCAACAGTCGAGCTCGGAGGCCGCCTACCGGCCTGGCTACGAGATCGCTGCGGAGCGGATTCTCGAGTACATCATCCGTGAGGGGCTCAGGCCGGGGGATCGCCTGCCGACGGAGAAGGAGCTGGCAGATGCCGTACAGATGAGCAAAACGGTTGTGAGAGAGGCGGTGAAGATCCTTTCGGCGCTGAAGCGGCTGAGTGTGCAGAAGGGGCGGGGTATCTACGTCGCCGAGCCGGAGGACGCTCCCTGGCGGGAGTCGTTCTCCCGATTCCTGCCCGCTGATCTCGGGCAGGTCGACCAGATGTTTGAGTTCCGCCGGCACATCGAGTCCGCCACGGCCGGCCTGGCCGCGCAACGGGCCGTACCCGCACAGGTGAAGGCGTTGCGCGAAGCGGCGCAGCTCTCGGCGGAAGCCGCAGCTCGCAATGACATCGAGGCCTTCACACGGTTCGATGAGCAGTTCCACCAGGCGGTCGCGGCCGCCGCAGCCAACATGTTGCTGTTGGCGACCATCGAATCGGTGCAACGTCTCCAGCGGCAGGTCAGCATCATCGGGTTGGCTGGAGTCGCGGGTGGATCGCTCGTGGTGGCCGCGGACCAGCATGTGGCGATCGCCCACGCCGTCGCCTCCGGCGAGGAGGAGCAGGCCGTCACGCTCATGACACAGCACATCGACATGACGAGGCTGCAGTTCCAGGAGGAAATCCGTCACCGGCTCCTGCCCCGCGACGACGCCTCGTTGTGACCACCTCCACCTGAAGGAACTCATGCGAATCACTGATGTCACGGTCGAACTCGTCGATCTGCCCGGTCAGCCGCCCTTCCGATGGCGAGTGGGGCTTCCGGCTCGGCGGGTCCGGTCGGCGGCGGCATCCTGCGCATCCACACCGACGGGGGCCTGATCGGCGAGGCGCACACGCGGCGCGGACTGATCGTGGCCGACCTGGTCAAGCGCAGGATCCGCGAGGATCTGCCGGGGCTCGATCCGCTCTGGCGCGAGCTCCCCTGGCACCACCTGTGGGAGATCGACCGCATCGAGCAATTCCCTATCTACGCCCTCGGCCTGATGGACACCGCGCTGTAGGACCTGGCGGGCAAGGCAGCGAGCATGCCCGCGCACCAGCTGCTCGACACCCGGGACGCCATCCCCGCCTACGCCGGCACGGTGACGTTCTCCACCGCGGAGGAGTACTCGAAGTAGTCGACCCTGAGACCGATATTTATGATTCATAACGAAGAGATGGGTGAATAGTAGAGATCTATTGACGCCGCGAGGATGACGCAACACACTGAGAGTCAAACGAGATCAAGCCACTGGCCTGAACAAACACCAGGGGTCAGTGCATAGCGCCTGTCGATGGCGACAGGTGATCAGATATAGATCTGGTCTATGTAATCCTCTTCCCTTAAAGATCACATTTCAAGTCGTATGCAGGTACGGCGGCTCTGGGCCTCCAGTCATGCACTGATCCGCCACAACCACCATGCGATTCGAAGCCCAGGAGCGCAGATGATCAGATCCCGAGGCGGGACGGCGGTCTTGGCTGCCGCCCTTGTCACCATCGGCAGCGTTGCCTTACCTCTAGCTGCGGCTCAGGCGGCTGGCGACGCAGGAGTCAGCGCGGGTTACCTGGGCTCAGGGTTGAGCGGCACCGGGCGTGTGACCAGCCTGGTGGACACGCGAACCGGCGCCGACTACCTTGCTCGCGGTAAATCCGTCCCCGTGGGTGAGCATCGTCGTACTCACCGCCGTGGACTACCCGCCCCGGGGCAGGGCGCCACATTCCGCACCAGCAAGGCGACCATCGAGGTGAAGGTCGTCACCTTCCCGACCTGCTTGGCCCTGGAGGTCGTCGGCCCGACACCCGCGCCGGGGGCGGATGTCCAGACGGTCCTGCGGGCTCCACTCTCGACGAAGGTCCGCCAGGCCATCGGCGAGAACGACAAAACCGTCGGCTCTCGGCCGCTGGAGTATTACCCCTACGGATTCGGCGCGGACCTCACCTCGAGCGAGTTCGGCTCGCTGGCCACGCAGACGGAGTGGAACGCGGCCGCAAAGACCACCTGGGGCAGCATCGTCTGTGCCTACAGCAGGATCAGCGCCAGCTGCGGCCAGACCCCGGTCGGGCCGCTGCCCGGGGCCGCCGGGCAGATCGTGGGAGCGAAGCTGGCCTTGTTCGGCAGCGCGCCGCATTGGTCATTGCAACAGGTGAACCTGGCTGGCCCGCCCGTCGGTGAGCCGCAGGCGGTCAAGGCTCCCGCACCCGGCTTCACCCCACCGCAGCCCTCAATGCCGCGGTGGGGAGGCTGTACGAGGCCAAGGTCACCTCCAGCACACCCCAGACCGTCCGCTATGGCATCACTTCCGGTCAACTGCCTGATGGCCTGGTCCTGAACAAGGACGCCGGCGCCATCACCGGCATCCCGCCCGGCCCCGAGCCGGTAAGTTCACCCTCACCGCCCGCCACGGCGACGTGGTCGCCGACGCGTCCGTCACTTGCACGATGCAAGGTCACCCCGATCCCGGCATCACCGCAAATCGTCCTTACCGCCAAGGCCGGGCGCGACACGCTTGCCCGCGGGAAGTCGGCCGAGATCACGGTTTCTGCGCGCAACGACAGCTCGAACTCCGTTTCCTGTTCCAGTTCGTCGGGATCTGGAACAACTTCTTCCTGCCGTTGATGAGGCTCGCCGACGACAAACTCCGGCTGCTCGCGCTCGGACTCTACTTTCTGGAACAGCCAGCTGAGGGACCAGCCCTGGTATGACCTCGTGGTCACCGGATCGCTGATCTCGGTCGTTTCCCTCGTCATCGCCTTCATCGTCCTGCAGCGGCACTGGCGTTCGGACTGTCGGCCGGAGGCCTCAAGGCCTGACAGCCCTGGACAGAAAGGTTCTGGGACATTGAGAAAATTCTTAGGTGTTGTGACGGCCATCGCGTCGCTGCTCCTCGGCTTCCTCACCGGGAGCGCGTACGCGCAGCAGGTGGCCGGGGACGCGCCGTTCATCAACTCGTGGCTGGTGTCGGGCCCGTTCGACTCGCCGGTGGTCGAGAAGCTCTACGAATGCGAGACCGCCGAGCCGGTGAATGAGGCTCCCAGGGCGTCGGAGATAACAGCTTCGTCATCGACTCTCGCGGTGAATCCGGTCGCTTATCTGGTTGATGGCGACACCAGGAAACAGTGGGTGACCGAGAACGACACCAGCCCGTGGGTGCACCTCAAGTGGAGCGAGCCCATCGCGCTCAACGAGGTGCGTATCGCGCAGTGGGGTGATTCGCGGCACGTGAACAAGTGGTACCACCTCACCTTCACCCTGGATGACGGGAGCAAGGTGGAGTCCGGCCAGGTCGACGGCGCCTCGAATCCCACTGTCTATACGGCACAGCCCGGGCTGAAGAACGTGCGCGAGATGAAGGTGGAGATCGACAAGGGCCGCGCGCCGTACCCGCCGATCACGGGGATCGCCGAGATCGAGGTCTACAACAGGGCGGAACCCGCCGACGGAAAGGCGAAGATCACCCCGCGTGCCGGCGAGGCGTTGAGCTCCGGCGGCGAGAGCAGGAAGTGGGACTACTTCGACGACCGCGTCTACAACCGTAACTACGACGACTATCAGGATCTCTACGGGTACTACACGGTCAAGCAGGGGGTGGACACCAGGAACAAGTACGTCTACGCGCACACGTACGTCTACAGCCCGGCAGAGCAGCAGGCCTCCTTCAACGTCGGCGCGAGCGGCTCCTACCGGCTCTTCGTCAACGACAGATGCGTGACGGGTCCGAGCACGCCCGCGGAAGTTCAGAAGGATCTCACGAAGCGCGCCGTCCAGCTGCACCAGGGCTGGAACAAGCTGATGATCCAGATCAGGCACACCTACACCGAGGACGTGAACGCGAACGGCGTGCCGGTGGCGCAGGACAAGAACGTGGCCTACCTCGGCTTCTACGGTCGGGTCGCGGACCAGGTGGGCAACCGGATAGCCGGCCTGATCAACTCCGTCGCGGGGCCGTCGGAGACCCTGAACATCGTGTCGCAGGGCCTGCCCGTGGGCTACAAGGAATGGCCCTACGTCTGGAACAAGTCCGTCAGCGGCAACGCCTATGGCGTCTCGGCCTCGGCGTTCCAGTTCATGGCCGCCGGAGGGACCCCGGGTTACACCTGGAAGGTGGCGGCCGGGAAGCTGCCCGACGGCCTGGAGTTGAACGCCGACGGCACCATCGCGGACGGCCTGGTCAACGGCAAAGTCGACCTGAACAGCGCCAAGGGCGTCATCAGCGTCAACGCCAAGCCCGGCGACTATCACTTCACCGTCCAGGTGACCGACGGCAAGGGAAGCAGCGCCACGAAGGACTTCACCCTCACCGTGAAGGAGCGCCCGAACAAATGGTTCGAAGAGGGGCGGGTCGGTGCTCTGACACATGCCACCGCCGTCTACAACTCCTTCGTCGATCCGAACTTCTCCGTGGAGCGATGGGCGAAGAGAGCCAAGAGCCAAGGCCATTCCCTGGTGTCGGTCGAAACCAACCAGCAGGCCTACTTCTGGCCTTCGAAGTTCTGTGACCCGAAGAGCGATCGGCATCTTTACTATCCGAAGGACGAGCACGGGAACGTCCTCGACGGCATCAAGAAGTTCGAGCAGGCGGTGAAGCGCCAGGGAATCAGGTTCGGTCTGTACTACGCGTCCCAGAACACCGACAAGACCGTCCAGGACATCGCCGACCTCATCAACCGCTATGACCCGAGTTACCTGTACTTCGATGGCCCCCAGGGCCACAAGTCGGAGAACTTCGACGTCATCTACAGCGGCATCCGAAACCACTCCAACGAGATCATCGTGAACTCGAACGCCTGGGGCGAGGAGTACGGCGACCCCGACCTGCGAACCGCCGAGGCGTCGGGAATCTACGCCAACGCGTCGCGCAACCACCTCCTCAAGCGGACAATCATGGAACCGTGGAAGATGATCCACACGAGGGACGAGCTGTCGCCGTACTACGGCAAGCGTGACGACTACCGGCAGGTGGCCAAGGAGATGGTCATGAACGCCGGCCGGGGATACGCGGACAACAACGATCAGTCGATCATCGACAGCCGCGGGCCCAACTGGCACACGCCCCAGGAGATCGCCACCCGGTACCCGAAGGCCGCCCAGGAGTTCATCGACGTCAGAGAGAACCTGATCGGCTGGTTCGCCCCGGAGGGCAGCCCGGAAAGACACGAGTCCACGACCGGGACGACGCCGTACTTCCTGTCCGGCTACGGCTACGAGGACGACGGACGAGGAAACTACGAGAAGTTCGCCTTCCCGAACGGCACGACCGGCCCGCAATGGGGTTATGCGACCGCCCGGGACAACGCCATCTACCTGCACATCATGAAAGGGCCGGACGGAAAGAAGGGCTTCGACGCGATCCCTGGCGGGTCCCTCACCATCGGCCCGGTCGGCCGTCGGGTGACGTCGGTGACGTGGCTCAACAGCGACGTCCCGATCACCTCGTTCAGCCAGCGGGGAGACAGCTTGTCGATCGACCTGGCCGGTGTGCGGGAGGATCCGGTCGACACGATCATCAAGATCGTGACCGATGATCCAGCCCGGGCGTACAAGCTGACCGACGTCGTAGCGGTCGCCGAGCAGATCGCGCCCTCGATGCTGAAAGTCCGCGCCGAGGGATACATGACCTATCCCGCGCTGAAGGCGAAGCTCTCGCACGTGACCTACAGGAGCGCAAAACCCTCAGTGGCCGCGGTGCACGGCGCAGGGGTCGTGACCGCGAGGTCGAACGGCACGACGACCATCACGGTCTCCGGCGAGCACGAGGGCGTCACCAAGCAGGGCACGCTGAGGGTCAGAGTCCGGGACGGCGTCGTGTATGTGGCCGACGACATGATCGAGGCGTCGCTGCTCATCGCTGGAAAGGAAGCGTACGGCGAGTTTCCGCTGAACAACGGGCTGCGCTACGCGATAGAAGGCAGGTCAGCCAAGGGTGGCCCGGTCGGACTGGGTGCGGCGCGGATCAGCTGGCACGGCGGCATCGTCGACCCGAGCGGTGGCGACAAGTACAAGCCGATCGCCATCCAGGAGGTGGACATGTTCTCCTTCAGGCACAACAAGATCACCACGCCGGCCGTGGACAAGCTCACGAGAGGGGTCGTGTGGGCGGACGTGACGCTGAACGGCAAGACCTTGACGACCAACAGGGTCTTCATGGACCTGCTGCCGTACCGCAACCTCGCGGGGGCCGCAGAGATCACCTCGAGCCACCAGCAGAGCGGAGTGGCCAACCTCGTCGACGGCCGGACGATCGAGGGCACTCGCTTCGACCAGTCGAAGTGGTCGGTGCCGGCGGGCGCCGCGGCGTGGATCCAGTTCAAGCTCCGGGCGACTTCTGATATCTCCAGCATCGCCATCAACTTCAACTCCCTCGATCAGAAGTATCTCAACACGCCCAGGACGATCAAGATCCAGACCAGCGAGGACGGCGCGTCGTGGAACGACGCCGGCACGATCAACGGTCCCACCGGGACCGCCGATTTCGGGTTCTCCAACCGGTATCCGCTGAGTGCCAAGGCTCAGTACGTCAGGTTGGCGTTCAACGGCGACGCAAACGGCTCGACGATCGACCTGCTCGAGGTGGCCATCAACGGCAGATAACTGCTTCCAGCGGATATGTCTGAGACAGGAGGGCATCGATGGTCTGTCACGGCAACCGGCCGTGATGCCCTCCTGATCCACGCGGCCCCGCTTCCTGCCGCGTCGAACAACTGGCGGCCTGCTTCCTCGGCGGTTCCAACGACCGTGACCGTCACGTGCGGGATCCAGGTTGGACATGTGGTCCGGCGATCGCGTTTCGGACATGACGACAGCGCGGTCTCGGCGCGCGTGCACGGCCCTTCGCGCGGCCACGAGGCGCGGGCCGCGCAAAAAGGTCTACTCGTGCGCAAAGTCGCTTTAAGTCTTTTCTTTTCGAGCAGAATTGGGCATCGTTGATCACGCCGCCCCCAGCAAGTGCCGTCCGTCCGCACAGTGTGGTGCGTGGAACACAGCTCGACGACTCAACGTGATGGAGAGCCTGACAGAGCATGGATGATCTCCGAATTGCCGCCATCGGACTGGGACTCAGGCGCAGCCTCGCCGTTGCCGCCCACCGCGAACCAGGCCGCGGATCGCGTATCACCGCCATCTGCGATCTGGACGAGACCACCCTCCGCAAAGAGGCCGCCTTCTTCGGCGCGAACGCCGCCGAGACCGACTACCGCCGCCTGCTGGACCGCGACGACATCGACGCTGTGCTGGTGGCGACTCCCGACCACACCCACGCCCGGGTGGCCATCGACGCGCTGAGCACCGGCAAGGCCGTCTACCTGGAGAAACCGATGGCGACGACGGTGGCCGATGCCGACGCCGTGTTGCGCGCCGCCAGGAAGTCAGGGGCCCGGCTGTATGTCGGGCACAACATGCGGCACATGGAAGTGGTGCGTCTGATGCGCCGGCTCGTGCGGGAGGGCCAGATCGGCACCCCGAAGACGGTGTGGATCCGCCACTTCGTGGGCCACGGCGGCGACTTCTTCTTCAAGGACTGGCACGCCGAGCGGTCCAAGGTCAACAGCTTGCTGCTGCAGAAGGCCTGCCACGACCTCGACGCAATGCACTGGATCGTCGGGGGCTCCACCGAGGCGGTGCAGGCGATGGGCGGGCTGACCGTCTATGGTGGCCTGCCGCGGCGCGAGGCGGGGGCGCCCAAGCCGGAGAACTGGCTGAGCAAGGAGCAGTGGCCGCCGTCAAGGCAGCGCGGGCTCAACCCGGTGATCGACGTCGAGGATCTCGCGCTGCTCAACCTTCGCCTGGACAACGGGGTGCTGGCCGCTTACCAGCAGTGCCACTACACGCCTGACTACTGGCGCTCCTTCACGGTGATCGGCGACGCCGGGCGGCTGGAGAACTTCGGTGACGAGCCGGGCGGCACGATTCGGCTGTGGAACACCGGCCGGCGCGACTATGACCCGGCCGGGGACGCGGAGTTCCGCATCCCCGGGATGGCCGGCGGGCATGGTGGGGCGGACGCGAAGGTGATCGAGGAGTTCGTCCGGTTCGTGCGCGAGGGCGGGCCCACCGACACCTCGCCGGTGGACGCGCGGACGGCGGTGGCCGCCGGTGACCTGGCCACCCGCTCGCTGCGGGACGGCGGGGCCGTCCTGCGGGTGCCCGAGCTGGAGGAATCGCTGCGGGCCTACTTCGACAACGGGCAGGTGGAGCCGACATGAGCGGGCGTCAAGACGAGTTCGAAGCGAGCGGCGTGAGCGGGCGTCAAGACCGGTTCGACCTGAGGGGAAGGGTGGCGCTGGTGACCGGCGCGGCCGGGGGTGTCGGCCGGATGACGGCACGGCGGCTGGCGGCCTCGGGCGCGGCGGTGGCCGTCACCGACATCGACGAGTCCGGCGCTGTCGACCTCGCCAAGGAGATCACCACTGACGGCGGCAAGGCGATCGGCCTGCGGCTGGACGTCACCCGCACCGAAAGCGTGTCGGCGGGCATGGCCGCGGCCGCGCAACAGCTGGGCGCCGCGGTGGACGTGCTGGTCAACAACGCCATCGTGGCCTGCCCTGTGCCACCCCGCTTCCACGAGGCTCCACAGCTGCTCTGGGACACCGACCTCGACGTGATCGTCAAAGGCGCGGTGCGCTGCGCGCAGGCGGCGCTGCCCGCCATGATGGCCCGCGGCGACGGCGTGATCGTGAACGTCGTCTCGGTGAACGCCTTCGCCTTCTTCGGGCACCCCTCCTACAGCGCGGCCAAGGCGGCGATCGTCTCGCTGACCCGCTCGCTGGCCGTGGAGTACGGCGGGCACGGTATCCGGGTGAACGCGGTCAGCCCCGGGACCATCCGCACCCCGGCGTGGGACGAGCAGATCGCCAAGAACCCGGCCACCTTCGAGGCGCTCAAGCAGTGGTACCCGCTGGGACGGGTCGGGGAGCCGGACGACGTCGCGACGTCGATCTGCTTCCTGGCCTCCGACAGCGCCGGCTGGATCACCGGGTCGGTCCTGACGGTCGACGGCGGGCTCACCGCGGGCAACGCCCTGATGGCCCGCTCCGTCGAAGGCAGCTGATCACTGAAGGACACCCACGTGCGCGCCGGCGAGAGGGTCACGCCGGCGCGCGCGTCGCGCCCTCAGCCCGAATGGCCCATCAGGAAAGGACGCAACACATGCGCGTCATGCATCTGGTGCAGTGTGGCCCCACGACCGGTGGAACGGTCAGCCACGTCGCCACCCAGGTGACCCACCAGATCGCCCGCGGATTGAAGGTCGGCGTGGTAGCCGGAAGCGACGGCGTCCTGACCGAGCACTGCCGCAGAGCGGGTGCCGACGTCTTCGTCGACCCGACCCTGTTGCCGGCGCCGGTGCCGAGGGGGTCCGGCGACCCGGCCGCACTCTTCGAAACGGGTGCCGCCTGGCGCCCGGACCTGATCCACGCCCATTTGATGCACGCCGGCTTCCGCGGCGAGGAGCTCTCCGCGACGATCGGGACGCCGCTGCTGTACACGCAGCACATGTACAACCCGGTCGACCCGTTCCTCCAGGCCGCCCTGGCCACGGGCGCGGATTTCCCGGTCATCGCTGTCGCCGAGTTCGCCCAGAGAGCCATCGGCAAGTTCCTCGGCGAGGCGGGCCGCGTCCACTACGTGCCGAACGGCGTCGACGTCCCCGCCGCGTCGAGCTTCAGGCTGGAGCCGGCCTCGGGGCCGCAGGTGTTGTACTGCGGCCGCCTGTCCCCGGAGAAGGGCGCGGATGTCGCGATCCTCGCGTTCGAGCTCATGCTCGGCCAACTGCCTGGCGCGAAGCTGCACCTCGTGGGGACCGGCCCCGACCAGACCCTCCTTCACAGGCTGGTCTCCGCCCTCCAGATCGCCGAGCACGTGCGCTTCTACGGCAGCGTGTCGGGCGCCCTGACCGCGGAGATCGGCGCGGACGTGCTCCTGGCGCCGTCACGGGGCGACGCGGCCAGCCTCGTCATCCTGGAGGCGATGGCTTCGCGGATCCCGATCGTGGCGACGGCGGTGGGCGGCATCCCCGAGCTGGTCCGGCACGAGATCGACGGCCTGCTGGTCACTCCGGACGACCCGCACGCCCTGGCGGGAGCCGCGCTGAGCGTCCTGGCACGGGAGGATCGTGGCGCGGGCATGGCCGGCCGCGCGCGCGACCGGTACCAGGAGCTGTACGTGGCCGCGCGGATGGTGGAACGCACCTGCTCCGTCTACGAGACCGTGGCGCGGTGAGCGGGCGCGGTGGCAGGGGGAGGCTGATGTGGCAGTCCGCCGCGCTGGTCGTCCTGCTGGCCTCGACCTGGCTGATCGTGGAGGCTTCTCTGCGCGACGCGAGCACCGCGATCGTGTCGGCCGGCCGTACCGGCTTCACCGTCCTGGGCCTGCTGGCGCTCACCCGGTGGTCTCCCGCCGGCGCCGCACCGGCCACCAAGGCCACCAAGGACGCGAGGTACCGGTGGTGGCAGGTCGTGCTGCTCGCGCTGACGGGCGTAACCGCGTACACGATGCTCTCGACCGTCGCGATCAGCCTCGCCGGACCGGCGCTGCCCGCGCTGGCCCTCTCGCTCACCCCGGCCGTGGTCCTGATCGCCGAGAGCGTCCTGCTGCGCGCGTGGCCTGCGCCGCGCACCATTGTCGGAACGACGATCGCGGTCGCCGGCGCCGCGCTGTACACCATCCCCCGGTTGGTGGGGACGCTCGGCGACGACGTCGCACTCGGGTCGCTGGTCGCGCTCGCGGCGATGTTCTCCATGGCCTTCTACGGCCTGTATTTCAGCAGGACGAACCGCGGCTACCAGGGGGCGATGGCGCCACGCATCCTGCCGATCTTCGCGGTGGGGACGATCCCGCTCGCCGCGTGGGCGGCGGCGGACATCGCGGCAGGCGAGCGGATCAGCTGGGCGGCGCTGGGCATGCTCGTCATGCTCGGCATCGCGATCTACGTGCCCGCCTACCTCCTGCAGCACCGCATCCTGCTGACCGGCGGGCCGTCCTACTCCGCCCTGCTCGGTCTCGCCGTACCGCCGCTGGTGGGAGTCAGCTCGGCGCTGTTGCAGCTCGCCGGGGCGCCCGCGCCGATGCAGATCGCCGGCATGGGGCTCACGCTGGCCGGGATGGCTCTCGTCATCCGGAGCAAGCTCACGCAGACGAAGGAGGGCAGGCCCGCCCGCGTCACGCTGTCGCGGCCTTCAGATGCCTGATCTCCGGCCGCTGCCCGGCAGGCTCGCGCAACGCCTTGGCCACTGCGCGCGATGGCCGGGCGCGCCCCCGGCCGCGTGGCCGGTGATGGTCGGAAGCTCCCGGCACGGCGTACAGCAATGCCTCTGGCACGTACGGATCGCGCCCGCGGACACTGCTCCAGGAGTAGCCGCAGCCCGTCGATCGTTCCCTCAGTCTCGGGAGAACGATCGACGATCCTGCGGCTCGGTGGGCCGGCCCGCGGTGGCCGATTGATGCACCGCGGGCACTCCACGCCTTGTCATTCAGCGGACGCCACCGGAACCGGAAACGTGTCGTCGCCGACCTTCAGGGGCGAGTAGGTCGGGAAGTGACGACCACGATCCGGTCATGAATCTGGAACGTCAATGGTGCGTGCCGTAGCCGATCCTTGGGAACGGTGGGGGCACTTGGGGATGGCCATGCACAGGTGCGCGTTGACGACGCCCGCTCCGTGGACCTCTGCCCGCAGCTGGAAACTGTCGGCGAGATGGGTGATACGCATGGCACCAGCGATACCGCCCTTGTACTGGGCTTGCCCGACGTAGAGGGCGTCGGCGAAGTCGAAACCGGCCGAGCCGTCGAACATGAGGGGGACCTCGTCACCTACGTGGGCTCGCAGTTTCTGGCAGAGTTCGGCGTCGGCCCGGGGGTCGCCCCAGGCGTGCAGTTTGATCGCCCGGTAGCCCAGTTCCAGGCACTGGTCGACTACTTCGAGTACTCCTCCGTGGTGGAGAACGTCACCGTGCTGGCATAGGCGGGGATGGCGTCCCGGGTGCCGAGCAGCTGGTGCGCGGGCATGTTCGCTGCCTTGCCCGCCAGGTCCTACAGCGCGGTGTCCACCAGGCCGAGGGCGTAGATGAGGAATTGCTCGATGCGGTCGAACTCCCACAGGTGGTGCCAGAGGAACTCGCGCCAGAGCGGATCGAGCCCCAGCAGAGATCCCGCGCTTGACCAGGTCGGCCACGATCAGTCCGCGCCGCGTGTGCGCCTCGCCGATCAGGCCCCCGTCGGTGTGGATGCGCGGGATGCCGCCAGACGGCGGCGAAGAAGTTGCTCGGGCTCAGCCCAGCTGTGCCTCTTCCCGGTGCAGGTCGAGGCCTCGATCCTGGGCGACGAATCGGTGGCCCTCGGCGCGGTACGGCTGGCGCTGGACCGGGTCGAGGAGGAGCTGTTCAGCGTGGCGGAGAACTGATCGCGGCACCTCCGGCACCCGTCCGCCTTGGTGGTGGTTGAGGCCATTCGCGGGCGGCTCAAGCCCATGTCTGCGAGGCCGACCGGCGCTCATCCGCCGTGGGTCCAGCGGGCCAGACGGCGGGGCGGCGGGGTCTGCGCGCTGCGCCCCACGAACAGGGGCGAGCCGTCGACGAACACGGCGGACAGCCCGGGCAGGTCCCCCAGAGCGAAGGACTCCAGCCCGTCGGCGGCCTGTGACCCCTCCACCGGCCCGAGCACCACCAGGTCGGCCGGCATGCCCTCCCGTAGTACCCCTGCGGACATCCTGTGCCGGGATGCGGTCACGCCGGTGGCGCACGCCACCGCGTCAGCGGGAGGCACGCCGCAAACCGAGGCGAGGAAGCACACGTTACGCAGCATCCCGCGCGGGATCACGCCGGTGCCACCGGGGGTGTCGGTGCCCAGCGTGAGCCGGTCCAGGCGCCCGGCGCGGAGGAGTTGGCCGGTGACCACGGTCGTGGCGCGGTAGTTCATCGAACTGCACACCTCGACGGCGCAGCCGGGCAGGTCGTCGATCACGCCGATGATCTCCTCGTCCGGCATCGGGATGGGGCCGCCCGAGATGTGCGCCACGACGTCGGCGCCCACGGCGGTGACCACCTCGTGTCCGGCGATCCGGCTGGAGCCTGAGCGGGACACCCCACCCGAATGGATCTTGACGGTGATGTTCCGCTCGCGGGCCCAGCGCACGTAATCCTGCGCCTCGCCGTCACCCAGCCGGCGCCAGTCGTAGAAGATGAACTTGGCCTGGTGCACCTCCGCCGCCACGAGCTGGTCGAAGTGCGCCTCCTTCATGCCGGGCACCAGCAGCACCGTCCCAGCGTGCAGCTTGACACCGGAGGGGCGCAGCCGGCCGCTTGTCGCGCGGGAAGTGTGCGCGAGCGAGACCACGAGTGCGGGAGTCAGTTCGTCGAGCGGCAGCCCGGGCACGTGCAACTCTCCGGCGGAGACCATGGTGGTGGTGCCGCCCTGCGCGTAATTGCCGATCCAGCCGATGGTGTCCTGCGCCGGCGTCCATTCGCCGAACGACGGGTGGACGTGCCCGTCGACCAGGCCGGGGATGACGGTCAGCCCGGCGGCGTCGAGCACCCTGTCGGGTCGCGCGGGTACGGATCCCACGGCGGCGACCACCCCGTCCTCGACGGTCAGGCACGTGTCGCGGAGGGGCGCGACGCCGATTTCGCCGGTCGCCAGCACACCTATGTTCTCGATCAGAGTGGTCGCCATGAGGCACCTTCCTGGGGTAGCAGCGCACCAAAGTAGAATGTATATAATATCCAAAATCCTCTGGAGGTGGTGCGGATGGATCTGGACGTTTTCATCGCCGGCGACTGGCGCCGAGGGGAAGGCTCCGAGCAGCCCGACCTGAACCCCGCTCGCCCTGGCGAGATCGTCGCGGTGGCGAGGCTCGCCGGCAGGAGTCAGATCGAGGAGGCGATCAAGCAAGCCCGCCGCGCACTGCCCGATTGGCGGCCGACATCTTGCGCTTCCACGCTGGCGAACCCCACCGGGCGCAGGGCGAGACCTACGCCTCCCCCCGGGCCGGCGAGCGGATCCTGGTGCAGCGCAGACCGGTGGGCGTCGTCGGCGTGATCACTCCGTGGAACTTCCCCATCGCGATCCCCGCCTGGAAGATCGCCCCCGCTCTGGTGCACGGCAATACGGTGGTGTGGAAACCGGCGAGCCTGGTGCCCCTGCTGGCGGTCCGGCTCACCGAGGCGCTCTCCGAGGCCGGCCTGCCGCCGGGGGTGCTGTCGACGGTCTTCGTCAACGGCAAGGACGCCGATCTCATCGTCGGGCACCACGATATCGACGCGATCACCTTCACCGGGTCCACCCAGGTCGGGCGTGGCCTGCTGGAGCGCTGCGGCGGGTTGATCAAGCCGGTGCAGGCGGAGATGGGCGGCAAGAACGCGGCGGTCGTGCTGGCCGACGTCGATCTGGACCTAGCCGCCCGGCTCGTCGCCGACGGCGCGATGGCCTCCACCGGGCAGAAGTGCACCGCGACCTCTCGTGTCGTGGTGGCCCGCGAGGTCCGTGACGCGTTCCTCGAACGACTCTGCGCCCGGGTCGCCTCACTGCGGGTCGGTGACGGGCTTCAGCCGGGCGTGGACGTCGGCCCGGTCGCCTCGGCGAGCGCGCGGCAGGAGGTGCTCGGTCACATCGACCTGGCGGTCCGGGAAGGCGCCTCGATCCTGGTCGGCGGCGACGCCGTGGAGAGCAAAGACGACGGCTACTTCGTGCGGCCGACCGTGGCGCTGCTGGCCGACCGGGACGTGGCGCTGTGGCGTGAGGAGGTGTTCGGCCCCGTGCTCGCCGTCACGACAGCGGCTTGCACCGAGGAGGCACTGGAACTGGCCAACGACAGCGAGTTCGGACTGTCCGGCGCTGTCTTCACCAACGACCTCACCGCCGCGTTGAAGGCCATGGCACGGTTCGAGGTGGGGGTACTCCACGTCAACTCCGAGTCGACCGGAGCCGATCCGCACGTCCCGTTCGGCGGGGTGAAGCAGAGCGGCTGCGGCCCCAAGGAGCAGGGGCGGGCCGCGCGTGACTTCTACACGCAGACCTCGACCGTGTACCTGCGCGGATCCGCAGAGTGAAGGAGTCTCCCATGACGCAGAAAACCACCGCCGCGGCGATCTTGGACATGCTCGCCGCCTTGGGCGTGCGCACCGTGTACGGATTGCCTGGCGTGCACAACATGGCGTTCTGGAGGGAGAGCGCCCCAGACCGGCCGAAGATCACCGGCGTGCGGCACGAGCAGACGGCGGTGTACGCGGCCGATGGGCTGGCCCGGGCCGGCGGAGGGCTCGGGGTGGCGCTCACCACCACCGGACCGGGCGCGGCCAACGCCGTCGCGGCGTTCGGCGAGGCGTGGGCGTCGGGCTCGCCCGTCCTGCTGATCGCCAGCGAGGTGCCGTCCGCGTTCTCGTCTGGGCCGAGGACCGGGACGGTCCACGGAGTTCTGCACCAGAGCCCCGACCAGGCGGCGTTGTTCGAGCCACTGGCCAAGGCGGTCTACCGGCCACGCGACGCGCAGGCCGCGGTGGCCGCCGTCGCCGATGCGGCCAGGACGGCGTTGCGGCATCCGCGTGGCCCGGTCTACCTCGACATCCCGAGCGACGTCCTCGACCGGCCCGCCGAGCCGCTGCCTGTACTCGTCCAGGATGAGCCGCCACCGCCGCGACAGGAGCAGGTGAACATGCTGGTGGCCGAGTTGACGGCCGCCCCGCGGATCGTGCTGTGGGTGGGAGGCGGTGCGATCCAGTCGGAGGCGGCCCACGTGGTGGACATGCTGGCCCGGCGGCTGGGCGCCCCGGTGGTCACCAGCTACGGCGGGCGCGGCGTGCTCCCGCCTGACCATCCACTGCTCGTCGGCCTGCCGCCGCACGAGCCTGAGGTCGAGGACTTGATCGCCAAGGCTGACCTGCTCGTGGCATTGGGCACCCGCTTCGACGGGATGATGACCCGCAACTGGCGGATGCCGATGCCGGACCGCCTCGCCTCCGTCAACTGCTCGGCCGCGGACCTGACCGGCAACTACCGGCCGGACGTCGGGGTTCTGGGCGATGTCCGGACGGTCGTCGCAGCCGCGCTCGACCGGCTGCCCGGCGGCGACCGGACCCCGTACGCCGATCTGGAGGCGCTGCGCTCGGACGTGTGGAGCCGGCTGGCCGCGGACGACCGCACCCGCACGGCGGTGCGGCTGCTTGACTCGGTCGAGCGCGCGCTGCCCACAGGTACGCGGATCGTCGCCGACATGACGATCTCCGGCTACTGGTATGGGAGCTACGGTGCGGTGCGCCGGCCGCGTGACCTGCAGTACCCGGTGGGCTGGGGGACCCTCGGTTACGCTCTGCCGGCCGCGATCGGCGCGGCGGACGCCGGTGGCCCGGTGCTGGCGCTGGTCGGGGACGGCGGCATCATGTTCGCGCTGGGAGAGCTGGCCACGCTCGCGCAGGAGGGGCCGCCGATCACGGTCCTGCTTGTCGACGATGGCGGATACGGCGTACTGCGGTACGACCAGGAGCACGCGGGCCATGCGTGCCACGGCGTGGACCTGGTCGCGCCCCACTGGCTCACGCTCGCTCGGTCGTTCGGCATCGAAGCGGCCGAGGTCACCGATCCCGGCGAGCCGCTACAGGACACGCTGGCCACGGCACTGCGGGCCGGCTCCCCCCGGCTGGTCGTTCTGAGAACCACGCTGACGCCGCCGCGCACCACCTCCCCACGATGGTTCGAGTGAGCGAGCCCCGTTCCCTCCGTGCGCTACGACCTTCCGCCACCACGCCCGGCTCGCCGGCCGCGGTGCCAGGCCGACGCGCGCGAGAGAAGGAGGGTGATGAGCACCATCGGCGGGTGTGAGCCGGGCGCCCGTGCGGGAGGCGCTGCGTGTTCTGGAGGGCGAGGCGGTACGCCGTGCGCTGCCTCACCTCGCGGCCGGGGATCTCTACGCGCTGCGTGGGGCGAACGAGCAGATCGCCCGTGCCGCGTGGGCCGGTGACCTGACCGCGATGAGGCCGCGCGGCGGGTGACGCGAGAGCACGATGACATCATCGAGACCGCCGCCCTGCTCGCCGCGCCGGGCCATCTCACCGGCCGCTTCCGGCAGCCTCCGGCCGCGCCAAGCGGCTCCGGGTCAGCGGCGTAGCCAGCGTTCCGCTCGACTGAGCATGATGCCCAGCAGGACCGCCAGGGTCAACGCGCCGGCGGCGGTGAGGGCGCGCGCCATCGGGGTTGCGGCCACCAGCGCTCCGGCGTCCAGGACCGCGGGCGCCGGAGCGGCGGTGCCCGCCAGCTCCGCGCGCAGCCGATCGGCGAACTGGGCCACCAGACGGTCGCCGACCTGCTCGACCACGCCACGCCCGAACTGAGCGATCCGCCCGGTCAGCTCCAGGTCGGTCTCCAGCCGTAGGACCGTGGCGTCGGCCACGCCGGGAGCCAGCGTCATGGTGATGCGAACCGCCGCGGTCCCCTGGCCCCGCACGTCGCCGCCGTGCCCCGACAGGACCATCCGCCGCTCCCCCGCGTCGAGCTCGGTGAACCGCGCGGTGCCGCGGTACTGCGCGGTGATCGGACCGACCTTTAGCGTCAGCACGCCCGTGAACGTGTCGCCCTCGACGGCGACCAGCTCGGCCCCGGGGACGCACAAGGCGACCCGCTCGACGTCGGTGAGCAGCCGCCATGCCCGGTCGGCCGGCACGGGCACGGTGATTTCGTTGGTCAGCAGCACGGTAGCTCCAAGGACTCACAGGGCTGGGTCATGGTCGCGGTGAAGGCACGCTCCCTCTTCGGGCCGCCTCTTCACACGCATCCACAAAAAGAGTATTTTATCCAATATCCAATCCGAGGGAGTGACTTTGATCACAAAAGGGGTCGGGCTGTTCTCGACCGAGCCGGTTCAGAACATGTGCCAGTACGTCACCCTCGCCGAAGAGCTGGGCTATAGGAACGTGTGGTTCGGCGACTCGCAGAACATCTGGCGGGAGTCGTCGATCGTGATGGGGGCGTCCGCCGTCGGCACCAAACGGATCGTGTTCGGGACGGGCGTCACCAACGCCGTCACCCGCCACCGTAGCCTGCTGGCCAGCACCTGGGCAACGCTCTCGGAGTTCACCGGCGGCCGGGTCGCATTGGGCATCGGCACTGGTGACTCCTCGCTGCGCACGATGGGGCTCAAGCCGCTCAGGCTCGCCGAGCTGGAGCAGGCGATCTCGGAGCTGCGCGCGCTGTTTCGTGGAGAGAAGGTCGTCGAAGCCGTGAGCGGCGTCGCGTTTCATCTGAACTACGTTCGCGAGCCGATCCCCGTACCGATCTACATCGCGGCGTCGGCCCCGAAGATCCTTGAGCTGGCAGGCCGGGTGGCGGACGGGGTGATCGCGTTGGTGGGCACCGCGCCGCAGTTCATCGAGGCCGCGCTGGCCAGGATCGAAGCCGGGGCGCGAGCGTCCGGACGTTGCCTTGGGGACCTCGACGTCGTGCTCTGGACGCCGACTGCGATCAATGACGACAGCGACGAGGCCAAGGACTTGGTCAGGGCGCACGTGGCCCGGGTGGTGATTCGGCCGCTGCCCGCCGCGGTCAGCGAGTCTCAGCAGGCCGCGATCGACCGGATCCGACAAAGCTATGACTACTACCATCACATGGACACCGAGGCGGACCACGCCGATCTGGTGAGCGACGAACTCGTCGATCTGTTCGCGCTGGCTGGTACCCCGGCCGAGTGCCGGGTGCGGTTGAAGCAGATCGCCGAGCACGGGGTCGACCAGGTGTCGATCGTCCCCTTCGTCCGGCCAGGCCAGAGCAAGGCTCCCACGCTGCGCGCGTTCGCAGAGATCGCCGGAGAAATCTGAATGACCGGTGACGGCTATCCGCAGCCCGGCGACGACGCCGTGGGCGCACCGCCCGCGCTGGCGGGCACCCCCCGACAGTCGCCGGCAGCGCGAGCCGTCCGAGAGCCGGAACCGCCGACCCTACCGCGCGCTATCACGCTAGCACTGGCCGTGGCGGCGGCCATCGCATTCGGGGTGATCATCGACCGGGCCGTCGCCAGGCGTCGGGCCCGGCACCTGGCCCGACAACACAACCAGCAAGACCGAACCACGGCCGCACCCGCGTCCGCTGTTCAAGGAGCGTGGAAATGAGTCTCATCCCGCGAATGCGCCGCACGAGCCTGGCCATCCCCATCTTGGTGGCCGTGGGACTGGTGTCCGGCTGCGTCAGTGAAAACACCGACTCCCCCGCCGCCCACGGCACATCAGCGCCCAAGACGCTGCGCATCTCGGCGACCGGCCTCGACAGCCTGCCGTTCATGGCCATCATCCAGGTCGCCAAGGACAAGGGCTGGTTCGTCCAGGCCGGACTGAACGTCTCGCTGTTCTCCGGCAGCGGCGGCGGCAACACCCTGCGGGCGGTCTCCACGGGGGACGCCGACGTCGCCATCGCAGGAAACACCTCCGTACTGCTGGCCGCCACCAAACCCGGGTCCGGACTGCGGATCATCGCGCCCTGGTTCCAGGTCAACGACTTCTACTGGATCACGCCCCAGACCGGTGTCACCCTCGACAAGGCCAGCCTCGGCTTCTCCGGAGCCGGATCGACGACCGAGCTGATCGTCAAGGCGCTGCAGCACAAGTACAAGGGCATCGCGCCCGTCCAGGTGGGGCAGATGGGTGACAACTGGGCCGCCGCCAAGGCCAGCCGCATCAGCGCGGGCTGGGCGATGCATCCCTTTGTGACCGAGAAGCAGGAGCAGGAAAAGGCTCGCGTCCTGGTCGCCTCACGGGACGTCATCGGCGACTTCCCCGCCGACCTCGTCGCGGTGAGCGAGTCCTACGCCAAGGACAATGCCGCCGTCCTCTCGACCTTCTTCACCGTGATGGACAAGACGTTCAAGTACGTGAGCGACGACCCGGCGGACGCCGCCAAGAGCCTCGCCCCGCTGATCAAGGTGGACGCCCCCGTGCTGGAGCGCGGGCTCAGGCAGACCCCGCGGCTGGCCGAGGCGTACTCGCTCAAGGTCGATCTCAAGGCGCTGCAGCGGCTGTCCGACCTGATGGTGCAGGTCGGACAGTTGGACCAGCCGGTCGACTGGAAGACCACGCTCGACCAGCAGTACCTGCCGGCGGACGCCCGGACCGGCTTGTGAAGGCCAGAGGAGACACACATGTGCACTAGGACCGGGATCGTGCTGGACGCCCTGGGCGTGAGATTCCGCACCGGACCGGGCACCGAGGTCGTGGCGGTGGACGACATCACCCGCCAGATCCCCGACCACCACTTCGTGTCGATCGTGGGCCCCAGCGGCTGCGGCAAGTCAACCCTGCTGGCCGTGGTCGCCGGGCTGCAAAAGGCAACCCACGGCACGGTGACGATCGACGGCCGACGGGTGGTCGGGCCCGACCGCGCCGTCGGCCTGGTCTTCCAGGAGGACTCGACGCTGCCCTGGAAGAACGTCTTCGACAACGTCAGGTTCGCCATGCAGATCGCCGGGATGGGCCGGGCTGAGCAGAACGAACGCGCCACCGAGACGATCGAGCTCGTCGGGCTCCGGGGCTTCGAGAAGGCCTTCCCGGCCGAGCTGTCGGGGGGCATGCGCCAGCGGGTGGCGCTGGCCCGCACGCTCGCGCTGCGACCCTCCGTGGTGTTGATGGACGAGCCGTTCGCCGCCCTCGACCAGCAGACACGGCTGCTGCTGGGCGCCGAGGTGGTCCGGATTTGGCGGCAGACCCATCAGACCGTGCTGTTCGTCACTCACGACATCTCCGAGGCGATCCTGCTGTCCCAGCAGGTCTGGGTCATGTCGTACCGGCCGGGCCGGATCATCGACGTCGTGGACGTCGATCTGCCGCAGGACCGCGACGCGTCGATCGTCTCAACCCCCGAATTCAACCGGCTGCAGAACCGCGTCTGGCGTTCGGTGCAGGCAGAGTCGATGCGCGGGTTCGCCAGCGAGTCGAGGGTGCCGCGATGACGACGAACACGGGTGTCGCGACTCGCCGGACCGGCAAGGCCCCCAAGCCGACGCCGGGCCGGTGGCGCCGGACGGGCGACGGCGCGCGCAGCGCGGTGGCCACCGCAGTGCTGATCGTGCTCTGTACAGCCATGCTGGAGACAGGTTCACGGCTGGAGCTGTGGACCTCGGCCACGCTACCGCCGCCTTCGGAGGTGCTGCCCGCCGCGGGCGCACTCCTCGGCACCGGGCAGTTCTGGCGGGATGCGGCGAGGTCGGGCGTCGAGATCGGCACATCGATATCCTTCGGGCTGCTCGCCGGGCTGGGCCTTGGGGTGGTGTTCTGGAAGCTGCCGATCGCGGGGCGAATCTTCGAGCCCTACCTGATCGCGTTCTACTCGGTACCACTGGTCCTGTTCTACCCGATGATGATCGTGCTGGTGGGCCTCAACATCTGGTCGGTGATCATCCTCGCCTCCATCATGGCGGCCATCCCCATGACGCTGAACACCTGGGTCGGCCTGTCCGGCGTGCCCGCCGTCTACATGAGGCTGGCGCGGTCGATCACATGCACGCGGACGCAGACCCTCTTCTGTGTGGCGCTTCCGGCGGCGGCGCCCTTCGTGTTCGCCGGGGCACGACTGGCGACGGCGTACGCGCTGATCGGTGCGATCGCCATGGAGTTCACCACTGCCCAGGCGGGTCTCGGCTACCGCATCCGCTACCTGTACGAGTCGTTCGACACCGTGCACATGTACGCCTACGTCGCCATCGTGCTCGGCGTGTCGATCCTCCTCACGGCGGTGCTGGAGATCGTGGAGCGCGTCCTGTTCGCGAGGAGAGTCCGATGACGGCCTGGACCGCGCCGTACCGCGCCCGCGTGGCGGCCTGGACCGCCCCGCTGGGCTCCGCCGGCGTCGCCGCGCTGGCTGTCGTCGTCTGGCAGGTGGTGTCCGGGATGACGTTCGTCGTCCCGGCCCCGGCCGCCACCGTACAGGCGTTGGTCCGCGACCTCGCGGACACCTCGTTCCAGCACGACCTCGCGGTGACGTGCGTGGCCGCCTTCTGGGCGTTCGTGATCGGCGCCATGACGGGCGCCGTACTCGGCCTGGCGCTGGGGAGCTCCCGCCGCGCCAGGTTGGTCTTCGAGCCGCTGGTCGTCGCGCTCAACGGGGTGCCCAAGATCGTCCTGTACCCGCTGCTGCTGCCCCTGCTCCACCTGGGCATGGGATCGAAGATCGCGCTGGGCGTGCTGTTCGCCATGTTCCCGGTGCTGATCAACGTGGCGACGGGAGTACGGGCCATCCCCAGCGTGTACTGGAGTCTCGCCAAATCGCTGAACGCCGGCCGAGCGCAGACGCTGCTGCACGTAACGCTGCCCGCCATCCGCCGGCCGGTGCTCACGGGACTGCGCCTGGCGGTGAGCCTGGCCCTGGTGGGCGTGGTGCTGGCCGAGTTCTTCGCCACCAAGCGCGGCCTCGGCAGAGTCGTCCTGCAGTCCTACACCGCGGGCGACTACCCGGACATGATGGCCACCATCCTGCTGCTCGTCTTGGTCTCGTTCGTGCTGTCGCTGGCGCTGTGGCGCCTCGAGAGGAGCATCCGATGAGCGGGTGGCTCGGCCGGTCCGTGCCCCGTAAGGAGGACCGGCGGCTGCTCGCCGGCGAGGGCAGGTTCCTGGCGGACCTCGCCGGTCCCGGGACGTTGCACGTCGCGTTCCTGCGCAGTACCCAGGCCCGCGCCGAGCTGGCCCGGGTGGAGGCGGGCCCGGCGCGGGCGCTGCCGGGGGTCCACATGGTGCTGACCGGGGACGACCTGACCGGGCGGCTGCCGCTGTTGCACGAGCCACATCCCGACTTCGTCGCGGCCACCCGTTTCGCCATGGCCGACCCCCACTTGCCCTGCCTTGCCAGCGGCGCGGTGGGCTATGTCGGGCAACCGGTGGCCGCGGTGGTGGCCGACTCCCGCCACCTCGCCGAGGACGCGCTCGAACTGATCGACGTGGACTATGCGCCGCTGGACCCCGTAGTGGACGCCGACCGCGCGCTGGCCGCCACGGTGCCGCTCGTCCATCCCCATCTGACGAGCAACGAGGCGGCCCGCATCGAGGTGCGCTTCGGCGATGTCGAGGCCGCCCGGCGTGCCGCCGCTGCGGTCGTCACCGAGACGTTTCGGATGGGCCGGCACGGCGGCGCGCCGCTGGAGTGCCGGGGCGCGCTGGCCAGGCTCGACCCGATCACCGAACGGCTGGAGCTGGTCACCTCCTCGCAGATCCCGCACCAGGTCCGAGCAGGGGTCTGCACGGCGCTCGGGCTGACCGAGGACCGGGTCAGGGTGTCGGTGCCCGACGTCGGCGGCGGCTTCGGCACCAAGGCGAACGTCTACGCCGAGGAGGTCGTGGTCGCCGAGCTGGCCCGTCGGCTGCACCGCGAGGTGCTGTGGGTCGAGGATAGGATCGAGCACCTGACCGGCGCGGCACAGGCCCGCGACCAGGTGCACCACACCCGCCTCGCCGTGGCGGCCGACGGTCGGATCCTGTCGTGGGAGAGCGACTTTGTCATCGACGTCGGGTTCGGCAGCCTGTGGACGGCCGGCATCATCGCCAACACCGCCGTGCATCTGCTCGGCCCGTACCGCGTCGATGACGTTCGCATCACCGGGCGAGCCGCGTTCACCAACAAGGCGCTGGTAGCCCAGTACCGCGGAGCCGGCCGGCCGGAGGCGTGCTTCGCTCTGGAACGCAGCCTCGACCTGGCCGCCCGGCGGCTCGGGATGACCGGGGCCGCGTTGCGCAGGCGCAACCTGCTGACCGCGGACGACATGCCCTACCCGCGCCCGATCCCGTACCGCGACGGTGTCCCCGTCGCCTACGACGGCGGTGACCATCTCGCCTGCCAGCAGGCCGCGGAGAAGATGCTCGACACCGGGCATCTCAGCGACCTTGCCGCCGCGCACCCCGGGCTGGTTCTGGGCTACGGCCTGGTCAACTACCTGGAGGCGACCGGCCGCGGCCCCTGGGAGTCGGGACGGGCCGAGCTGACCGGGACGGGCCGCCTCCTCGTCGGCGCCGGGTCCGCCAGCGCGGGACAGAGCCACGAGACCACGCTCGCCCAGGTGGCCGCGGAGGTGTTGCAGGTGCCCCCTCAGGAAATCACCGTGCGCACAGGCGACACCGACGCGATCGCACACGGAATCGGCACGTTCGCCAGCCGTTCCGCGGTGCTCGCGGGATCCGCCGTTTATCTGGCCGCCCGCGAGCTGGTCGACCGCGCCGAGGAGCTGGCCGCCGAACTGCTCGGCGCGGCCGAGGCGCGGCTCGACGGTGGCAAGTTCACCGCTGCCGGGACGGATCGCACGGTCGGCTGGCCTGAGCTGGCCGCCGCGCTCGCCCCCGGAGGCCTCTTGGAGCACCGCCAACCACTGGCCTGCGTGCACCGGTTCCGGCCCGGCACGGTTACCTGGACGATGGGCACGCACGTGGCGATCGTCGGCGTGGACCGCGAGACGGGTCTGTGCTCGGTGTTGCGGTACGCCGTCGCGCACGAGGGAGGCACCGAGATCAATCCCATGGTGGTGGCCGGCCAGGTGGCCGGCGGCGTCGCCCAGGGCATCGGTGGCGCGCTCCTGGAGGAGTTCCGCTACACGGCCGAGGGACAGCCGCAGAGCACCACACTGTCCGACTACCTGCTGCCCGGCACCTGCGAGGTACCCGCCGTGGAGATCAGGCACCTGCCCGTACAGACCACCGCGAACCCGATCGGCGTCCGCGGGGTCGGGGAGAGCGGCACGATCGCGGTGTACGCGGCCGTGGCGGCGGCTGTGGACGACGCCGTGGATCGAGCGCTCGACCGGCCGACGCCATCGCTGACCGTGACCGCCACACCAGTGCGCCCCGAGGACGTGCTCGCCGCCATGTCGGAGGGCCGCGCATGAAGCCGGCCCTGTTCACCTACCGCCGGCCTGACTCGGTCGGGCAGGCCCTCGACTGGCTGCGCTCCGATGACGCCAAGGTGCTGGCCGGCGGGCAGAGCCTGCTGCCCATGATGAACCTGCGGCTGGCCCGGCCCAGGACGCTCGTCGACCTCGGCGCGCTCGGCGAGCTGGAGCGGACCTTCGAGGATGTGGATTCCGTGTTGGTCGGCGCGCTGGTCCGGCACCGTACGATCGAGACCGCGCCGGTCTTCGCCCGCAGAGTGCCGCTGCTGGCAGCGGCCGCCGCGCACATCGGGCACGTGGCGATCCGCAACCGGGGCACCCTCGGCGGCACCCTCGCGCACGCCGACCCGTCCGCGGAGCTCCCGCTGATCGCCGCGCTGCTGGAGGCGACGATCTACCTCGACTCGTATGAGCGCGGCAGGCGCGAGGTGCCCGCCTCGGAGTTCTTCACCGGCTACTTCACCACACAGATGGAGCCGGACGAAGCGATCACCTGGATCCGGGTGCCGGCGCGGGACCCCGGCGAGGGCTGGGGCTTCGTCGAGTTCGCCCGCAGGCACGGCGACTTCGCGCTGGCCGGCGCGGCCGTCACCCTGCGGCTCGACGGCGCGGGCCGCATCGCCGCCCTGCGGGCCGGGGCGCTGGCGGCGGGAGACGTGCCTCAGGTGCTGCCCGAGCCGGCCGGACTGGCAGGGACGCAGGCAAGCCCTGACGTCTGGGCAGAGCTGGCCGCCATGTGGAGCCAGGCCCTGCGCCCGGCACACGATCAGGAATACGCGCGCGCCCTGGCCGCCGTGGCGCTGCGCCGCGCGCTGGCCCAGGCCCACGGCCGAGCCCTGCCACAGGAGGAACAGTGAACGAGGTCCGGTTCATGGTCAACGGCCAGCCGGTGGAGGTGACCGTGTCGGCCCGGCTCAGCCTGGCCGACCTGCTGCGTGACCGCCTCGGCCTCACCGGCACCCACCTCGGGTGCGAGCACGGGGTGTGCGGCGCCTGTTCGGTGCTGGTCGACGGCCGCAGCGTACGGGCCTGCCTCATGCTGGCCGTACAGGCCGAGGGCCGGATGATCACCACCGTCGAGGGGCTGCACCGTGACGGCCGCTGGCGCGACCTGCAGCAGGCGATGGCCGAGCGGCACGCGCTGCAGTGCGGCTTCTGCACGCCGGGCTTCCTGGTCTGCGCGGCCGAGCTGCTCGGACAACCCGGGCCACTCGACGAGACCGGGGTGCGCGAGGCGCTGTCGGGCAACGTGTGCCGGTGCACGGGGTACGCGTCAATCGTCCAAGCTGTTCTCGACACCGCCCGCGGGCGCTCGTCGACGCCACCCTGAGCCGGGCCGGTCGGTCACTCGGCCGAGTCGACGGTCCGGCGCAGGCCCTCAATGGTGTGCTGGCGGTGCTCACGGACGAGTGTCACCAGTTTGGCCACGTCGCGTCCACGAACGGCGTCGAGCAGACCGTGGTGGTCACTGGACGCCGCCGCCCGGAACGTCTCGTTCCCGTGGTAGACGGTCCGGTAGGTCTCCGAGGAGTCCCAGAGCTGGTGGATCAACTTGGTCAGCCGGGGCAGCCCGGAGGCGTCAAGCAGAGCGAAGTGGAACCGGCGGTGCGCCGCGCTCAGCTCAACGACGTCGTTGCCGGCCGCGCCCATATCGTCCAGGGCGGCACTCATCGCGGCGATGTCCTCGTCGGTCAGCCGCGACATCGCCCGCTCGATGGCCTTCGTCTCCAGCAGATCGCGCAGGAGCTGAATCTCCTCCAGGTCCTCCAGATCCAACTCGGAGACGAAGTATCCCCGGCGCGGGATGTACGTGACCTGGCCCTCGCCCTCCAGCACCTTGAGAGCTTCGCGGACCGGCACCCTGCTCACGCCCAGCTGATCGGCGAGCGCGTCCTGGAGAAGCTTGGCGCCCGGCTTGAGCTCCCCCTGCTTGATCCGTCGGCGCAGCTCGGTCATGACCGCCTCCTGCGCCGTCGGCGGGGACCTGTAGGCCATCAGAGCACTTGGTCCTCTCACGGATGAGGTAAGGAAATGTCACTGCACATTGTATCCAATCTTAGGCTGGAGCGGGTACTGACCGAGATCGGCGGGACCGCGAAGATCGGCAAGTCGTACGACGGGACGTTCGCGAACGCCGAGGCCCGCCACCGGCGTCCAGGGCCTGGAGACGACCGTGCCCCGCGTCCACCAGGATTCCCCCGCCGAGCAGAGCGGGATACGCGGACCTACTCCTTCGGCCGGCCGCATGCGGTGGGGGTAGAGGTACCGGCTCCTACGGTGCCGGTCTGGCTCGCCACCTGAGCGGCGCGAACGTCAAGGTGGTCGAGGTCAATCGCCCTGATCGGCAGCAGCGCAGAGCCACGGGCAAGTCCGATCCGCTGGACTCCTACTCCGCTGCCGAGGCCGTCCTGGCGGACAGGGCCCGCGCCGTCCCGAAGAGCGGAAACGGGGTGGCCGAGTCGATCCGTGTGCTGCATCTGGTCCGCGCCGGCGCGGTAAAGGATCGCACCGCCTGCCTCAACGAAAACACTGCCCCGGCCGAGCTCCACGACCTGAGTGCCGCCCGCATCTGGGCATTGCGCGAACTACACAAAGCCGGGATCATCACCCTCAGCGACAAGGCGTACCACCGCGTCGCCGAGTCCACCCGAGGCTGAAACGTTCACTGAGCGGGTGGCTCACCGCGCATCGCCGCTTCCACTTCAGCTGTTGGAGGTGTCCGGCCACGATGTCGACGAGGCCGAGGTACACGAGCGTCTTCCGGGCAACATCTGCCAATGCGGCCGGATACCAGGACATCGTCGAGGCCGTTTCGGAGTGGCCGGCACCTCTGAGGTCGGCTGGCGAACGTCCAGAGTGCGAATCACGTGACCGGGTCCGCGGTCACAGGTCAAGGTCGCTCAGGCCGGGGTGGTCATCGGGGCGGCGTCCGAGCGGCCAGTGGAACTTGCGCTCCGATTCCTTGATGGGCAGGTCGTTGATGCAGGCGTAACGCCGGCGCATCAGCCCGTCGGGGTCGAACTCCCAGTTCTCGTTGCCGTAGGAGCGGAACCAGTTACCCGAGTCGTCATGCCACTCGTAGGCGAAACGCACGGCGATCCGGTTGCCGTCGAAGGCCCAGAGTTCTTTGATGAGCCGGTATTCCAGTTCGCGCTTCCACTTGCGGGTCAGGAAAGCGACGATCTCCTCACGCCCGTCGGCGAATTCTGCGCGGTTCCTCCAGCGGGAGTCGACGGTGTAGGCGAGAGCGACCTTCTCGGGGTCGCGAGTATTCCAGCCGTCTTCCGCCAGCCGGACCTTCTCGACGGCGCTGTCACGGGTGAACGGGGGGAAGGGAGGGCGTGGATTGGAAGTCATGTCGGCTCCTCTTGATAGAGAACAATCGTTCTCTCGTAGGCTACCAGAACGGTCGTTCTCCGGCAATTGCCGAGCCGCCAACCCCGATGGCCGGTACCCCCGCCCCCTGACCGATCAATTTCAGGCTGGACGCGCAATCCGCAGACAGGAGACCTCGCCCGGCTGTGTCGCCCGGCATGATGCCGGCCACCTCTACGCGTGGACCTCCGCCCGTGAGCCCGGCGCCGCGGCCCCATCCGCATCCGGCCGGGCCAGGGGCAGCCGAAGCGCGAAGCACGCGCCAAAGGGCGAGTCCTCCACACAGAGAGTTCCGCCATGCGCCCAGGCCAGGCCACGGGCGATCGCCAGTCCGAGCCCCGGTCCCCCGTAACGGCGGCAACGAGAGGCATCCAGCCGGGTGAACACTTCGAAGATCCGCTCCCGATCGGTCCCGGCGATCCCCACGCCGTCGTCGGCGACGACCAACTCGGCGGTGTCCCCCCTACGGCGCACCTCGACGTGAACAGTGTCCACGGCGTGTCGCTGAGCGTTGTCCAGCAGATTGCCGAACAACCGGGTCATGTCGCATCGGACGGCGTTCACGATCACCCCGCCTTGGACCCGGAGGGTCACCTCACAGCGGTCTGTCCGCCGGGAAAGCACGCTTTGAACCAGGTCGCCCAGATTCATGAGCTCCCACCGCTCGGCGGCATGCGCCTCTGGCCGGGCCAGGACAAGCAAGTCCGCGACGATCGCCTGCAACCGGCAGACGTCGCTCAGCGCCCCGACGAGCAGGGTCTCCAGGCCGGTTTCCCCCGGGTGCAGTCGAGCCTCCTCCAGCCGTGCCCTCAGCCCCGCTATCGGGGTGAACAACTCGTGTGAGGCATCGGATACGAACTGCCGTTGCCGGCCGAGCGTCCCGTGCGGCTGGGCTCGCATGATGCCGGCGATATCTTGCATCATCTTCTGTTCGCAGCCGCATTCGCCGACGCGAGCCGAGGGCTGGGCAACTTTCCGGGCTGCTGGTGGCGGAGAATGATACTGGTTCATGATGTGGCCCCCAAGAGAACGATCTCCACTGGATTGAACGAGTACATATCCATTTAGTAGGCGAGGATCTGGCGGATCCATGTGCGGCATGTGGTAGCCGCGATGCGGTGAGTAGGCGATCTGCCCTCGTCCCTCCAGCGGGCGGCGCATCCCGGACCGGCATCCGGCTCACGCCGTAGCGCTCGGCGAGATCGTCCCTACGGCACTGCGCCGTCCAGGCCGACCCCAGCGCCGACGTCGGGGGCGGTGGCGGGGTTGCGGCGAGGCCGGATCGAGGTCAGCAGCACCGCGGCCAGAGCGCCTGCCAGGGCGAACACGTAGAAGCCCCACGGATAGGCGATTCCGGCTGACAGCAGGGCGCCGCCGAGCAGTGGTCCGGTGATGGCGCCGAGCCGGCCCACTCCGGCGGTCCATCCCAGGCCAGTGGCCTTGGCATGGGCGGGGTAGACGCGCTGGGTGTAGGCGTAGATCAGTGCTTGGGCGCTGAAGACGAAGAACCCGGCCAGGAACACCACCACGTACAGCCCAACCGCGGGAAGCCGGACGCTCAGCACGGCCAGGAACAACGCCGCGCCGACGAACCAGACGATGGCCGCGCCACGTACCCCCTTGCGGTCGGCCAGGACACCGGCCACCAGCATGCCCGCCACCGCGCCGGCGTTGAGCGTCAGCAGCAGCGCCAGCGCGGTACCCAGGGGGTAGCCGGCTTGTCGCATGATCTGCGGCAGCCAGGTGTTGAGCCCGAACACCAGCAGCAGGCCCAGGAACGTGGCCGCCCACAGCAGCAGTGTCGTCGGCAACAGGCCTCGCTGGAACAGTCCCAGCACGGCGCGGCGTCCCGCCCTGGCCGATCCCCCGGGCGCGGCGGCCTGCAGGTGGAAGCTCGGCGACTCGGGAAGGTACTTCAGCAGCAGCGGCACCAGCACCAGTGCCGGCAGCGCCCCGGCCACGAACATCACCCGCCACCCGAAGGCGGGGATCAAGACGATGCCCAGGAGCGAGGTGAGGACGGCACCGGTGTGGTAGCCAGTCATGACGATCGTGGTCGCGCCGGCGCTTTTGCCCCGGCCGGCCTGATGCTCAGCCACCCGCGTGATGGCGGTGGGCAGGCATCCGCCGAGCCCGATGCCGGCCAGGAAGCGCAGTGCGCCGAACACCACCAGTGAGGGAGCGGCCGCGCATGCCAGGGTGAACAGCGAGAAACCGGCCACCGACACCACCAGCGCCTTGCGTCTGCCGATCATGTCGGTGACGGTTCCGATGGCCAGCGCGCCGATCATCATCCCGACCAACCCACTGGTTGACACCATCGAAGCGGTCGCCGGGGTCATTCCCCAGACGTGTCCGCTCAGGAACACCGGTAGCACGACGCCGAGGACGACCATGTCGAATCCGTCCAGCATGACCGCCGTCCAGCACAACGGCTGGATCCATCGGCTGTGTTTTGTCGTGGAGTCCATTAGACCTCCCAGATCCGCCGAGCCGGGCACTCCATCGTGGACGCCCGCGCTCAATCCGGAAGTTTAGGAACGCTCCGTCACACGGTGCTACACTTCGATTCCGCCCGGCGGAAACAGCAGGTAGCAGGAGGTGCGGGATGGGTGGCAACACGCGTGATGCCGGACGTAGCACGGCCAGCCGCTTGCTGGCGCTGCTCGGCGCGTTCTCCTCCGTCGCGCCGGTGCTGACGTTGAGCGAACTGGCCGAGCGCAGCGGTCTGCCGATCGCGACGGCCCATCGTCTGGCCGGGGAGTTGCTCGGCTGGGGCGCGCTGGAGCGCACCGCCGACGGCCGGCTGCAGATCGGGCTGCGACTATGGCACATCGGCGCTCTGGCGCCGCGGCACCGCAATCTGCGCTCGGTCGCCCTGCCCTTCATGGAAGACCTGTATGAGGCGACGCACGAGAACGTTCAACTGGCTGTACGTGACGGCATCGAGGCCGTTTTCGTCGACAAGATCTCCGGACGGCGATCGGTGGGCACACTCACCACGGTCGCCGGACGGCTTCCGTTGCACGCCACCGGCGTCGGGAAGATCATTCTGGCCTTCTCCGAGCCTGAGTTGCTGTCCACGGTGGTTGCCCAGGGCCTGCGGCGCTGCACTCCGCACACCATCGTGCTGCCGAGCCTGCTCTGCGCGGCGCTCCGCCGCGTGCGCGAGCATCACGTGGCGTTCTCCCTGGAAGAGATGACGATGGGCGCCTCCTCGGTGGCCGCCCCGATCTTCGGCCCGGACGGAGGGCTGGTGGCGTCGCTGGCCTTGGTCGTACGGTCGACGAAGGACCTGCAGATGCTCAGCGCCGCCGTTCGCACAGCGGCGCTCGGCGTGACCAGGAATCTCGGCGCGTTTTCCGCCGGGCAGAACTAGCGGCTCGACGGCTGCGGCCGCGGATCAGCACCCTCTCACCAAACAGCGAGAGAGGGTTCGGCATGCAAGACAGCGATCGCGACAAGGCCGAGATCCGCCAGATCGTGGAGAACTGGGTCCTGTTCCGTGACGCCGGCGACTGGGAGGCGTTCGCGACGGTCTGGCACGGGGACGGCTGGATGAGCGCCACCTGGTTCCAGGGCACGGCCTCGTCGTTCATCGAGGCCAGCCGCGCCGGCTTCGAGGCAGGGATGAACATCCTGCACTTCCTCGGAGGACACACCGCCGAAGTCGGCGGACTGCGCGCCGTCGCGCAGACGAAGATGACGATCCAGCAGCGCGGAAGCGTCGATGAGGTGCTGGTCGACGTCACCTGTACAGGGCGCTTCTACGACTTCCTGGAGAAACGTGAGGGGCGCTGGGGGATCGTCCGCCGGCAGCCGATCTACGAGAAGGACCGGATGGACCCGGTGGACCCGTCCGCGTCGCCGCTTCTCGACGCCGGCTTGCTGGAACGGTTCCCGGTGGGGTACCGCCACCTGGCCTACCTGCAGGAGAAGTCAGGGCACCGGGTGAGGAACGGGCTGCCCGGGTTGACCGGCCCCGAGGTTCGGCTGCTCTACCGGGAGGGCCGGGAGTGGCTCGCCGGATCCTCCGAGCCCGGCCACGGCCACCGGGAACCGGCGGGCGCCACGGGAGGAGGCAACTGATGCGGACCTTCACCCCTCCATCCGGTCCGGGCCGGGTCGTCTTCGGGCGGGGCACGCTCACCCGGACGCGCGCCGAGGTGGAGCGGCTCGGCCGCCGCAGGGTCCTGATCCTGGCCGGCCGCTCCACCGCCGAGGCGGCCGCAGCTCTGGAGGAGAGCCTCGGGCCGTTGGTGGTGGCACGTTTCGACGGCGCGGTGATGCACACACCCACCGAGGTCACCGAGAAGGCGCTGGCCGTCGCCCTGGAGCATGCCGCCGACTGTGTCGTGGCGGTCGGCGGCGGCTCGACGACGGGGCTGGCCAAGGCCCTGGCCTCGCGCGTCGACGTCGACCAGGTGATCCTCCCGACGACCTACGCCGGGTCAGAGGTGACGGCCGTCCTGGGAGAGACCACCGCCGGGATCAAGCGCACCAGGTCGGGCCCCGAGGTACTGCCCGAGGTCGTCATCTACGACGTGGACCTCACCTTGGGGCTTCCGCTGCCGCTGACGGTCGCCAGCGCGGCCAACGCGCTGGCCCATGCGGTCGAGGCGCTGTACTCACCGCAGGCCACTCCGGCCACCGACGCGATGGCCCTCCAGGCCATCGGCGATCTTGCCACCGCGATCACCACGATCGGCGCCGACCCGCACGACCCCGGTGTACGCGAGAAGCTGCTGGAGGCGGCATGGCTGGCCGGCACCTGTCTGGGCGCGGTCGGCATGGGACTGCACCACCAGCTCTGCCACATCCTGGGCGGCGCCTTCGCGCTGGACCACGCCGCGACGCACGCGGTGATCCTCCCGCACGCCATGGCGTACAACGCCTCGGCCGTACCGGAGGTCATGGCCCGCATCGCGCGGGCGATCGGGGTGACGGACGCCCCGTCGGGAGTCCACGACCTCCTGCGCGCGGCGGGCGCCCCGGCGTCGTTGCGCGAACTCGGCCTGGCCCAGGCCGACCTGGCGGGTGTGGCCGCCACCGCCGCCGGGGCGTCCTACCCCAACCCCCGCCGGCTCGACGCGCCGGACCTCGCCGCGCTGCTCGACGACGCCTGGCACGGCCGCCGACCGGCCGGCACCGCCGCGGAGCTGTCCCTCCTGACCACGCAGGTGCTGGCGAGCTTCGACGCCACGCCGAGCCCAAGGGCCAGGCGCCTCCTACGCGACCTGGTCTGCCATCTTCACCGGTTCGCGATCGGGAACGACCTCACCGAAGCCGAGTGGCGGTACGGTATCGACTTCCTCACCCGCGCCGGTCAGGTCACCGACGACAACCGGCAGGAGTTCATCCTGCTGTCGGACACCCTCGGCCTGTCCAGCGTCGTCGACGTGCTCGGCGGCGCGCGCACGCCTGACAGCACGCCGTCCGCCGTCCTCGGGCCGTTCTACTGCGACGACCCTCCCCACGCCTCCCACGGCACCGACCTGGCGAAAGGCATGGCGGGGACCCCGGTGTGGGCTGACCTCCGGGTCGTCGGCCCAGGAGACCGCCCGATCCCCGGGGCGCGTGTCGATGTGTGGCAGTCCGACGACCAGGGCCTGTACGACCTCCAACACCCGGACCTGCCGGAGCCGCAGCTGCGGGCACGCTTCTTCACCGGCTCGGACGGCCGGCTCGCCTTCTGGACCATCCTGCCCAGCGAATACCCCATTCCGGATGACGGCCCGGTCGGCCAGATGCTCGCCGCCGTGGGCCGGCATCCGTTCCGGGCCCCGCACATCCACTTCCTGATCGACGCCCCCGGGCATCACCGGCTCGTCACCCAGCTGTTCGTCGCCGGCGGGGAGCATCTGGACTCCGACACGGTCTTCGGCGTGAAGGAGCCCCTCGTCGCCCCGTTCGAGCAGGGCGAAGGGCCCGCTCCCGGCGGCCGCCAGATCACCGGCGAATGGCGGCGCCTCACCTACACCTTCCGCCTGGCAAGAGGACCCCACCCTCCCGAGAACCTCGCTTCCCTCGACCAGCCGACCGCCCCATCGACCTGACACGAAGGCCTGAACATGACAACACATGAGGACATCACGGCGAAGCATCGCATCCTTCGATCACTGCACACCGCACTGTTCAACACCGGTACCGGCAGCCACAGCGGCCCGCCGGTCGAGGCCGCAGGCCATCCCTCCCCCGGGATCGGCATCGGCCTGCTCGTTCTGCGGATCACCCTCGCCTGCATCGTCGGAGCGCACGGTCTGCAGAAGCTCTTCGGCCTGTTCGGCGGCAGCGGCATCGGCGGGTTCGCCAAGGTGCTCGGCGGCTACGGCTTCACCAGCAACACCACCCTGCTCGCCTGGGTGACCGCTCTCAGCGAGACAGGCGGCAGCGCACTGCTGCTGCTCGGCCTCGGCACCCCGCTGGGGGCGGCGGCGCTCCTTGGTGTCGCGGTGAACATCGTCTACATCAAGGCGCCGACCGGGTTCTTCATGGGCACCCAGAAGGACGGGTTCGAATTCCAGCTGCTCCTCGGCGTGGTCGCGCTCGCCTATCTGTTCACCGGCGCAGGCCGTTACTCACTCGACGCGCGCACCCCCTGGGGGCGCCGGCCGGTCCCCTATGGTCTCGCCGGCCTCGCCCTCGCCCTGGTGACCTCCACGGGCGTCATCCTCCTGTTCCGCTGAGGATCGTGTTCTTCCAGCTCCCGTCACTGCGCTGCGGTGCGCCGACACGGTGGTGCGCTCATCCGAGTGCCCGCACCCGCCGAGGTTTCTAGCATCGCCGTCAACACACAACGTCACGTCGGCGGGCGCAGGCGGGAAGGCGCCCGCCGGCGAACGAGGCCCCTGCCGTCGATCCGTCTCCACGGAGAGCGGCCTGAGATCGTCCGCCTGTGAGAAGACCCGCCAGAGTACGGAGCTCCGCATGACCCGATCCCCCAACAAACGGGACATAGAACACGAAATGCACCGGGGCGGCCCGGATGACCTCACCTACGCCCAATACCTCAACCTCGAGGTGCTGCTCAGCGCCCAGCGCACCCGCAGCCGGCCGGAACACCACGACGAGCTGCTGTTCATCATCCAGCACCACACCTCGGAACTGTGGTTCAAGCTCATCATCCACGAGCTGAGCCACGCCATCGACGGCCTCGCCCGCGACGACCTGCGGACGGCGCTGAAGAGCATGGCACGGGTCAAACACATCCAGCGGCAGCTCTTCGAGCAGTGGGCGATCCTGGAGACCCTCACCCCGGGCGAGTTCGTCGCCTTCCGCGACCACCTGGCCAAATCCTCGGGCTTCCAGTCCGGGCAGTACCGGACCATCGAGTTCATGCTCGGGAACAAGAACCCCGACATGATCGAGATGTTCGCCGAGGACCCCACCACGCAGGAGAAGCTGCGTCAGGTCCTGCACCGGCCCAGTCTGTACGACGAGTTCCTGCGGTACCTGTTCCGGCGGGGATACGAGATCCCGGGCGAGCTGTTGGACCGCGACTTCTCCCAGCCTTACACCGAGAATCCGAAGCTGCTGCCCACCCTGAAGCTGATCTACGAGAACCCAGATGAGCACTGGCGGGCCTGGGAGACCTGCGAGGAACTCGTCGACATCGAGGAAGCCTTCCAGCTGTGGCGGTTCAGGCACATGAAGGCCGTCGAACGCATCATCGGCTTCAAACGCGGGACGGGCGGATCCAGCGGCGTGGCGTTCCTGCGCGCCGCCCTGCGGCTGACGTTCTTCCCGGAGATCCTCTCCGTCCGCACCGAGATCGGCAGATGACCCCCCTGGTGGTCGAGGCCGAGGCCGGCTGGTGCGGCGGACGCGAACTCCACCGTCCGGCACGGGTGCTCGTGGACGGTACGGGCGTCCACTGGTCGCCCGGCATCCCCGAACCGGACGTCGTCCGCCGCGTGCGTGTGCCGGGGGTGCTGGTGCCGGGCCTGGTCGATCATCACGTCCACACCGACCAGATCGACCCGCCGGCCCTGCTCGCGGGCGGGATCACGTGCGTACGCGACCTCGGGGCGCCCGCGGGCTTCGTGTTCGAGCTCGCCCGGCGTTCCGAGCAGGACCCGGGGCTCCCCAGAATCCTCCCGGCCGGTCCCTTCCTGACCGCCCCCGGCGGATACCCCACCGACCGCCTCTGGGCGCAGGAAGGCTCCTGCCGTCCCCTCCGGGACGCCGTGGACGCGGAACGAACGGTTCACGACCTCGCCGCCCAAGGAGCATGCCTGGTCAAGGTGGCCATGAACGCCGACGCGGGACCCGTCCTCGGCGACGCCGAACTACGGGCCGTGGTCGGCGCCGCCCGGGACGCCGGGCTCCTCGTGGTGGCCCACGCCGAGGGTGACGACCAGGCCGAAAGGGCGCTGGACGCCGGCGTGGACGAACTGGCCCACGTGCCCTGGACGCACCGGCTCGCCGACGAGGTGATCCGCCGGTGCGCGGCCCGGACGGCGTGGACGTCCACCATGGACATCCACGGATGGGGGAAGGACACCCCCGGACGCGAGATCGCCATGGACAACCTGCGGCGCTTCGCCCGTGCCGGCGGCCGGGTGAGGTACGGGACCGACCTGGGCAACGGGCCGCTCCCGCTGGGGGTGAACGTGCGGGAGCTCCAGGCGCTGTCGGACGCGGAGCTCTCCCCGGTCCGGATCCTCGCTTCGATAGCCACCTCCGCCAGGGAGCTCGCCGTCCTGCCGGGGGACCCGTTGACGGATCCGCTGATGACGAGCCGCGTCACCGCCGTCGTGCGAGCGGGCGTCTACAGAGAAAGGACATCAGGGTGACCACGGTTTCCACCTCCGCGTCACGGGAGGAGGCGGCCCTCCTCGACCAGGGCGACGAACTCGCCGCATTCCGAGACCGCTTCCTGCCCATTCGCGACCCCTCTGTCATCGCCTACCTGGACGGGAACTCCCTGGGCCGTCCCCTGAAGCGGACCCTCGAGCTGATGAACGACCTGGTCGGCGCCCAGTGGTCGTCGCGGCTGATCCGAGGCTGGAACGACGGCTGGCTGGAACTGCCCCGGCGGCTGGGGGACGACCTCGGCCGGGTGGCGCTCGGCGCCGGCCCGGGCCAGGTGATCCTTGCGGACTCCACCACCGTCTGCCTGTACAAGGCCCTGCGGGTGGCCGCGGCGCTGCTCCCCGGCCGTGGTGAGCTGGTGTGCGACACGGGCGACTTCCCGACCGACCGCTACATCGCCCAAGCCGTAGCCGACGAGCTGGGGCTCACGGTGCGGTGGATCGACTCCGACCCGGCCTCCGGCGTGACAGCCGAGCAGGTCGCCGACGCCGTCGGCCCCGGCACCGCGGTCGTCGCCCTCTCCCACGTCGCCTACCGTTCGGCGTTCATCGCCGACATGGAACAGATCAACGCGATCGCGCACGACGCGGGCGCACTGGTGGTGTGGGACCTGTGCCACAGCGTCGGATCGGTGCCGGTGCACCTCGACGCCACCGGCACCGACTTCGCGGTGGGCTGCACCTACAAGTACCTGAACGCGGGCCCGGGCGCGCCGGCGTTCGTGTACGTGCGGGCGGACCATCATGGTGCGGCCCGCCAGCCGATACCGGGCTGGATGAGCGCGGCCGACAGGTTCGCCATGGCACGGGACTACCAGGCGGATCCGGGCATCGGCAGGATGCTCTCCGGCACCCCGGCCGTCACCGGGCTGATCGGAGTGGCCGCCGGCGTGGAACTGCTCGAGGAGGCGGGGATCGGACGCGTCCGCGCCAAGTCCGTCGCCCTCACCCGGATGGCCATCGCCCTGTACGACGAATGGCTCGCGCCCCTCGGATTCACCCTCTCCTCACCCCGGCCGGATGCGATACGCGGTGGACACATCACGGTGTCGCATCCGAAGGCCGAGGAATTCGCCGACACCCTCATCGGCGACGGCGTCATCGTCGACTTCCGCGCTCCCGACGGGATCCGCCTGGGCCTCTCACCGCTGTCGACGAGCTACACCGAACTGTGGGCGGCGCTGGACCGCACACGGGCACTCGCGACGGAGGTCCTGGCATGAACCAACGACACCCCGACGGCCAGGGCGGCCTGCACAGGGCGCTGGGCCGCCGCCAGATGGCGCTGCTCGGGTTGGGCTCCGCGCTGGGCACGGGACTGTTCCTCGGCGCCGGGTCGGCCATCTCCGTCGCCGGACCCGGCGTCCTCATCAGCTACTTCGCCGGCGCCCTCATCGCGCTGACGGTGGCCTTCGCCCTCGGCGAGATGGTCAGCGCCATGCCCGTGCGGGGCTCCTTCGGCGCCATCGCCACCCGATACCTCGGCCCCTTCGCCGGATTCGCGGTGCGCTACATCTACTGGGTCGCCCTGGTCGTAGGCATCGGCAGCGAAGTCGTGGCCGCGGCCATCTACATGCGGTTCTGGTGGCCGCAGATCCCTCTGCCGCTGACCGTCCTGGCCTTCGCCGTCGCGGTCACCGCCCTCAACGTGACGGGAGTGAGGTCCTTCGGCACGGCGGAGTCGGTGCTGAGCACGGTCAAGGCGTCCGCGGTCGTCGCCTTCATCGGCCTCGGCGCCGTCCTGATCGTGTTCGGCCTCCCCCAGCGCCCGGCGACCGGCGTGCGGAACTGGGTCGCTCAGGGCGGGTTCCTGCCGGAGGGCAGCTTCGCCGTGTGGCTGGTCATGGCGATCGTCCTGTTCAGCTTCGCCGGTGTGGAGCTGGTCGCGATCTCGGCTCCGGAGGCCAGGGAGCCGGGCGCCTCGCTGCGCGGCGCGCTGCGCTCGCTGATCCTCCGGCTGACCTTGTTCTACCTCGGAGCCGTCGCGGTGATGCTGGCCGTCACTCCGTGGCGCGAACTGGCCGCACACCACGGCGTTCAGACCAGCCCGTTCGTGATGATGTTCGCCGCGGCGGGCATCCCTGCCGCCGCCTCGATCACCAATTTCGTCATCCTGGTGACCGCACTGTCCGCCATGAACGCCAACCTCTACGCCGCGGCTCGGATGCTGCACTCCCTGGGCGGCGACCGGCTGGCCCCGGCCGCGCTGGGAAGGACGACCGCGCGCGGCGTCCCCCGGGCCGCCGTCCTGGTCTCCTCGCTCGGCTTCCTCGCGACCGCCGGCCTGACCGCCCTGTTCGGGGCGCGGGTGTTCTCCATCCTGATGTCGCTGGGCATATTCGGCGTCATCGCGGTATGGATCATCATCCTGGTCACCCTGCTGGCGTTCCGGCGGGACGTGAACCGGCCGCCGTCCACCCTGCGCCTGCATGGAGGCCGGCTCGTCCCCCTGCTCGGCATCGCGGCGCTGCTGTCGGTGTACGCCACCGGCATCTTCGTTCCTGACATGCGGATGGCCTGCATGGTGGGTGTGCCCGCTCTCGCCGTACTGGCGGCGGCCTACCGGTTGCTGGTCCGGCACAGGCCCGAGCCCGGCTCCGCGCTCCTTCCCGCCGGCGCCCCGCAACCGGGGGACGCCCTCTAGCGGGCCGCCCGCTCCACCGAGCGGGCGGCCTCGGCCCGGGGTTCCACCGACGCGATTACGGTTCACCCCTATTCCGCCCGGCAGGTCAGGTCTTAGCCTCAGGTGGGGAAGCGACTCGGCAGGAGAACACCATGGGCACGACCCGGCCGCTGGACATCGGCATCGACCTGTCACGGCACACGGTGCTGCGGTCCCGCGACCGGGACGAGATCGTCCACACGGTCAGCAGTGTGCTGAGGCCGCACCGGTTCCGCCCGATGGACACCCTGGACGCGCCGTGCCTGCTGCAGCACGTCAGCATCGGCGGCGTCTCGGCGACCCGCCTGCGCTACGGCCGGCGCGTCGTCATCGACTCGGATCCGCTGCGCGACCGCTATCTCGTGAGCGTGCCGCTCGCCGGGGCGGCCTCCTACCGGCACGGTGTGGAGCAGACCACGGCGACCCGGAGCACGGCGACGGTGATCAGCCCGCACGACCCGTTCCAGATCACGATGGCCGCCGACTACGACCAGCTCATCGTGCGGATCGACCGCCGCATCGTGGAGCGGGTGCGCGATGCGATGGTGGGCGGCCACGACGACCGGCAGGTCCGGTTCAAGTTACGTTTCGACACCGTGTCCCCGGACTGGGCGCGCTGGGCACCGGCGGCGCAGGCGCTGCTCGGCACCGACGAATTCCTCACCCAGGTCCAGCGTTCGCCACAACTCAGTGTGCATCTGGAATGGCTGCTGGTCTCGGCCCTCATGCAGGCGCAGCCGAACACCGCGAGCGACATGGCCAGGCTGGAGGCCGACACGGCGTCTCCACTGTTCGTGCGGCGCGCCGAGGAGTACATCCACGCCCATCTGGCCGAGCCGGTCACCGTGGCCGAGATCGCCGCCCATGCCGGCGTCAGCCCGCGCAGCCTGTACGCGGGGTTCAAGGAGCACCGTTCGGTGTCACCGATGTCCCTCGTCAGACGGCTGCGCCTCGAGCGGGTCCACCAGGAACTGCTGCTCGCGCCGCGCGGGTCGGCGACGGTCACCGAGATCGCCTTCCGCTGGGGCTTCGGGCACCTCGGCGAGTTCTCCGCCGCCTACCGGCAGCGGTTCGGCGAGACACCGTCGGCCACGCTGACCCGAACTCCCTGACACGGCGGCCCCGCACTCAGCCGACTTTCCCCGGCGCTAGGACGATAGAGGCGGACCTCTCCCGTTCCTAGATTGGCTGCATGCCCTCCCCCCTCCTCCGGCCCGGGCCGGTGATGGACCTCCGGGATCCGCCCCGCTTCACCGCCGCCGCCGTCCAGGCCGCCCCGGTCTACCTCGACACCGCCGCCACGATCGGCAAGGCGGTCTCGCTCATCGCCGAGGCCGCCCGCAACGGCGCCTCGTTGGTGGTCTTCCCCGAGGTCTTCGTTCCCGGGTACCCGTACTGGAACTGGACCATGAATCCGGTCCAGGGCTCCCCCTGGTACGAGCGGCTGTACCGGTGCTCGGTCGACATCCCCGGCCCCGAGGTCGACAGGCTGCGCGAAGCCGCGCGCCGGCACGGGATCGTGCTGGTCATAGGGGTCAACGAGCGCGGCCGGCACAGCCTCGGCGTCCTGTACAACGCCCTGGTCGTCATCGGCTCCGACGGCCGGGTCCTGGGTGTCCACCGCAAACTCGTCCCCACCTGGGCCGAGAAACTCACCTGGACCGGCGGGGACGCCAGCACCCTGCGGGTGCACGACACGCCATTGGGGCCCTTGGGCGCGCTGGCCTGCGGGGAGAACACCAACACTCTGGCCCGGTATGCGCTGCTGGCCCAGGGCGAGCTCATCCACGCCGCCACCTACGTCGCTCTGCCCGTGGCACCGGCCGACTACGACATGTCCGAGGCCATCGCGGTGCGTACCGCCGCCCACAGCTTCGAGGGCAAGGTCTTCTCCGTCGTCTCCTGCTCGGCGCTCTCTGCGCAGGTCGTCGACGCGATCGCGGGCTCGGACACCGAGATCCGCGAGCTCATGACCCGGCCGGGCAGCGCCCTGTCCGGAATCTTCGGACCGGACGGCCGTCCCGTCTGCGACCCGCTGGTCGACGAGGAAGGCATCGTGTACGGCGAGATCGACCTCGCCCGGTGCATCCAGCCCAAGCAGATGCACGACATCACCGGCCACTACAACCGGTTCGACCTCTTCCGGCTCCACGTCGACAACCGCCCGCAGACCCCCCTGACCTTCGCCTGCGACCCCGGCCTGCCGCCGGCGTCCCCCGCTGACGACCACGAGGAGAAAGCATGACCAGCGCCTACGACGACACACAGATCGGCCGCGCCCGCGTGTCCGACACCCCAGAGCTCAAGGAGTACTACCGAGAGCTGGAAGAACTCGACGCCGGCGCCCTGTGGACCGTCGCCAACGACATCGAACCGTGGTACCCCCAGCCACGGTCCATGCCCGCCCACTGGTCGTACCAGAGGCTGCGCCCCCTGGTCCACAAGGCGCTCCCCCTGGTCGCCGCAGACGACGCGGGGCGGCGGGTGGTGATGCTCACCAATCCGGGCCGCCGGGACGTCAGCGCAGCGGTCGGCCTGCTGTACACCGGCCTGCAGATCATGGGTCCAGGAGAGGCCATGACCGCGCACCGGCACCAGGCCGCCGCCCTGCGCTTCGTCCTGGAGGGCACCGGTGCCTGGACCATCGTCGACGGGCAGAAGCTCAAGGTCGGGCCGCGCGACTTCGCCATCACCCCGAACGGCACCTGGCACGAGCATGGCAACGAGTCCGCCGACACCCCCTGCGTATGGCAGGACGGCCTGGACATCCCGCTGGTCAACGCGCTGGACGCGCCGTTCTACGAGGTGCACCCTGATCTGTACCAGGCTCCCGGGGAGGTCGTCGGCTCCTCGCTGCTCACCTACGGGGGGAACCTCCTGCCGTACGGGCTGGAGAAGTGGAGCAGACCTTACTCGCCGCTGTTCGCCTTCCCGTGGGAACCCACCTACCAGGCTCTGCGGAACCTGGCCGCGTCCAGCGAGGGCTCGCCGTACGACGGCGTGATCATGGAGTACGCCAACCCGATCACCGGAGGCTCCGTCATGCCGACGATGAGCGCTCACATACAGCTGTTCAGGCCGGGACAGCACACCGCGGCGCACCGCCACACCGGTTCGGTCGTCTACACCGTCGCCAAGGGCCGCGGCCACTCCGTCATCGCCGGCCGCCGCTTCGACTGGAGCGAGGGCGACATCTTCTGCGTGCCCTCCTGGGCCTGGCACGAGCACGCCAACGCCGACACCTCCGAGGACGCCTGCCTGTTCTCCTTCAACGACTTCCCCGTCATGCGCTCGCTGGCGTTCTGGCGGGAGGAGGCCTACACCGCCGACGGCGGCCACCAGACCGTTTCCTGACCCGGCCCACGAGCGGGCCTCCCGGCGCGCCTCGCACGCCACTGTCTCTGCCTTGGAGCATCCATGCGACTGGTCACCTTCTCCCTCCCTGACGGCCCTCCACGCCTGGGAGCCGAGGTCGACGGACACCTCGTCGACCTCACGGCGCTGAGCGCCGAGGAGAACGTCAACCTCCCCCAGGATCTGCTGTCTCTCATCCGCGCCGGCGACTTCGGCCTGCACACCACCCAAGTGCTGCTGTCCAGGCGGACGCTGGAATCACTGCGGCCCCACGTCCGCGACCGTGACGAGATCGTGCCCCACGCACCTTTCAGGCCCGGGAAGATCATCGGGGTGGGGCTGAACTATGTCGAGCACATCGCCGAATCCGGCCGTGCGCTGGGGACCGGCGAGGAACGGCCCCCGCGGCCCGTGCTGTTCAGCAAACCCGGCACGGCCATCACCGGTCCGGGGGACCCCATCCACCACAACGGCGATCTCACCTCCCAGCTGGACTGGGAGTGCGAGCTGGCCGTCGTCATCGGACGCACCGCACGGCGCGTCAGCGAGGCGGACGCCTGGGAGCATGTGTTCGGCTTCAGCATCATCAATGACATCAGCGCACGCGACCAGCGCCGGTCCGGCCAGTGGTTCTTCTCCAAAGGTCAGGACACCTACGCCCCCTTCGGGCCCGTGGTCGTCACCCGGGACGCGGTTCCGTGCCCGCCCGAGCTGGACCTGTCGCTGCGTGTCAACGGTGAGGTGAAGCAGAAGTCCAACACCCGGCACATGCTGTTCCCGATCCCTCGCCTGATCGCCGACATCTCCTCCGGCGTGATGCTCGAACCTGGCGACGTCATCGCCACCGGTTCCCCCGCCGGCGTCGGCGCCGGCCTCAATCCTCCGCAGTTTCTGCGGCCCGGCGACCTGGTCGAGGCGACCATCGAGTCGATCGGCACCCTGACCAACCCGGTGGTGGACGCCCGATGACCCGCTCGCACGTCTACCGCGTCGGCCAGATCGTGCCGAGCTCCAACGTCACCATGGAGACCGAGGTCCCCGCCATCCTCCAAGCCCGTCACGCCGTCGAGGCGGAGCGCTTCACCTTCCACTCCAGCCGGATGCGGATGACCCATGTCACCCCCGAGCAGCTCCAATCCATGGACGCCGAGTCCGACCGCTGTGCCGTGGAGCTCTCCGACGCGCGCGTCGACGTCCTGGGGTACGCATGCCTGGTGGCCATCATGAGCATGGGCCCCGGATACCACCGGGTGTCGGAGGAACGCCTGCACAAGCGGACCGTCGACAACGGTGCCCCGGCGCCGGTCGTCACCAGCGCGGGGGCCCTCCTGCACGGCCTTGCCACGCTCAAGGCCCGAAAGGTCGCTCTCATCGCCCCCTATATGCTGCCGCTGACCCTCACCGTGGTCGCCTATCTACAGCACGAAGGCATCAAGGTCGTCGACTTCGAGGCGCTGGAGATCCCCGGCAACCTCGACGTCGCGGCCCATGACCCCCGGCTCCTGCCGCACATCGCGCGCCGGCTGGACTACACAGGCACCGACGCCGTGGTCTTGTCGGCATGCGTGCAGATGCCGTCGCTCGCCGCGATCGAGGAGGCCGAGCAGTTCCTCGGACGCCCGGTCGTCTCCTCGGCGACCTGCACGGCGCACCAGATGCTGGGGGCCATGGGCCTGCCTGCGGTCGCCCCGGGTGCCGGGCACCTCCTCTCGGGCGCGTTCGCGTAGGCCGACCGCCACCTGTCCGGCCTGCCCGGCGGATTCGCGGCTCTCAGATGAGCAGGTGACGCGGCCGGCAGGTGGTGCGGGGCGCGGACGGCTCCACCCGGGAGGGCTATGGCCGGTCGGGTCGGATGGTGAACCAGGTGATCCTTTTCTTTCCCCTCTGGTAGGTGCCCCATCGCTCGGAGATGGCGTCCACGAGCAGGAGTCCTCTGCCGTTCTCAGCGCACGGGTCCTGGCGCATCCGCGGTTCGTGCGCGGAGCCTGGGTCGGTGACCTGGACGTGGACGCTGGTATCGCTCTGGCTCACCTTCAGTTCCACCTGCCCGGCGCCACACGGGGTGGAGTATCTGACGCTGTTGGTGACCAGTTCTGAGACCAGCAGCACGATCTCCTCCAGAACAGGGTGGGCTTCTCCCAGCGTCTTCCGCACGAAAGCACGCGCCGGCGCGACGGAAGTGGGAAGGCAGAGCAGCTCGGTCACTCCCAGCAGGACTTCGGTGGCGCTGTTCACCGTCATCGCCTCAGCCGGCCGGCCCGCGTCGAGCGTTCGTGGTGGCGGCGGGATGCTTGTGCGTCCCATCGTCTCCACCGCCGCGGCTTGTGCGGTCCGGCCGAAGGAGAGAAACAGGTTGGGTGCATGCCCCTCAACACGTGGCTTCGGCTTGTCGACTATGGCCTGTCGCATGATTCCGGCCTCCTTGGTATCTCCGTAGTGGATGGGGGGACCGTCACTGTGGTTCCGGCTCAGGCGGGCCGAAGCGTAGGCTGGATCCGAGGTTGGCCAGAGGCAGCCGAAGTACGAAGCACGCGCCGAGGAGCGAGTCCTCCACGCGGAGGGTTCCATGGTGGGCCCAGGCCAGGCCACGGGCGATCGCCAGCCCCAGCCCCGGTCCCCCGTAACGGCGGCAGCGGGAGGCGTCCAACCGGGTGAACACTTCGAAGATCTGCTCTCGATCGGTCCCGGCGATCCCCGCGCCGTCGTCGGCGACGACCAGCTCGGCGGTGTCCCCGCTACGGCGCACCTCGACGTGGACAGTGTCCACGGCGTGTCGCTGGGCGTTGTCCAGCAGATTGCCGAACAACCGGCTGATGTCACATCTGGCGACGTTCACGATCACTCCGCTGTCGAGCCGCAGGATCACCTCACGGCGGTCGACCCGACGGGAGAGCACGTCCTGGACCAGCTCGGCCAGATCCGTCGGCTCCCACCGGCCGGCGGCATGCGCCTCTGGCCGGGCCAGGACAAGCAAGTCCGCGACGATCGCTTGCAACCGGTAGACGTCGCCCAGCGCACCGACGAGCAGGGTTTCCAAGTCCGTTTCACCGGGATGGAGGCGAGCTTCTTCCAGCCGCGCCCTCAGTCCCGCGATCGGGGTGCACAACTCATGTGAGGCATCGGAGACGAACCTCCGCTGCCAGCCGAGCATCCCGTGCGGCTGGGCAGCTCGCATGATGGCGGCGATATCTTGCATCATCTGCTGTTCGCAGCCGCATTCGCCGGCGGAAGCCGCGGACTGGGCGGCTTCCCGGACTGCCGGTCGCGAAGAATGATCCTGGCTCATGTGTGGCCCCCGAAAAGAGAACGTCCGTTCTCACCGTCGTGTAGTAGTCTAGAGAACGATAGTTCTCGATGCAAGAGGCCAGTTCGAAGGAGGTCGGTGATGGACGCGGAGACAGCCCAGACACGCCTGCTGGACGCTGCGGCGGAGCTGTTCTACGGCCGGGGGATCCAATCGGTCGGCATGGACGACATCCGTTCCGCCTCTGGGGTGTCGCTCAAGCGGCTGTACCAGCTGTTCCCCTCGAAGGAGGCGCTGGTGGACGCTTACCTGCGGCGGCGTGACATCCGGTGGCGGCAATCGCTGGAAAGCCACGCCGACGCCCAGTCGACACCCCGGGAGCGGATCCTTGCGGTGTTCGACTGGCTGCACGGCTGGTTCGGTGAGGCCGACTTCCGTGGATGCGGCTTCATCAATTCCTTCGGCGAACTGGGAGCCACCTCCCCGGCCGTCGCCGAGATCGCCCGCGCCCACAAAGACGCGTTCCGCCGATACCTCGGCCGACAGGTCGCCATTGCGGGCGGCGAGCCCCGGCTGGCCGACCAGCTCACCCTGCTGGCCGAAGGAGCCATGACCACCGCAGCCATCTACCGATCCCCCGAACCTGCCCACCATGCCAAGGACGCCGCCCGCGTCCTGCTGGACGCGGCCGGCCTCAAGTAGGAACGCTCTGGCGGGGAGACCGGCGCGGGTGTCCCGCTCTTATGTGTCCTGAGCTGCGCTTAAGCGGCGTGGCGGTACTCAGTGATCATGCCGGCGACTACCTGTCTTCGGCGGATGGATTGCAGGTCGTTGAGGTCGGTCACGTCGCGGGAGGGCTGTGTCCCGATGTCCCGCCGTTGCTGCCGGGATTGGTGCGGCCGATGCCCGTTGTAGCTGCGCCATGAGGCGCCTTGTTGTATCCCCAACTCAGTTGGGAGGGACTCGGAGGGAGGTTCCTGGGCCTGATGGCTGACCCGGATCCGAAAGGTGATCGGGGACCACAGCATGCCAGAAAATCGGCGATCGCGTTCAAGTGCCAGAAGCGATGCGTCGAGGGGCCCGCGTGACACGGCGAAAGCTGGATTGCCTGAACCCTAATCTCCAGATGACGAAAGGGCACGTCCGCCGGAAATGGCATTTGTAACCGGCGCCAGACCCTGCATCGGCATCACTACAAGGTCGATGCATCCTCCGGGGTATGGAGCGATTCCCAATGAGGGAATTCAAGGAGATGAATGGGGCGCCTAAATCACGCTCGATACGTACAACAAGGATGAACATGGGATCGCCTAAGGGGCGCGAGCCCTAAGGTTCGACGGAGACCTCGTAGTAGTCGCAGGAGTAACGGCCTGCCAAGGGGGACGGGAATGCCGTCCACAGGGCGAAGGAGGTCAGGTGATGGACATTCGGAGACCGGGAGGTATGCGCAATGCAGAACGCCGAAACGGTGCTGAATGTCTTGCGTGAACGCGGTAGGCGTGGCCTGCCGTGCGATGAGCTGTACCGACAACTGTTCAACCCGCAGCTATATCTGCTGGCCTACGGGCGTCTGTACTCCAACCAGGGAGCCATGACGCCTGGGGTCGACGGGGAAACCGTGGACGGCATGTCCGAGGCCAAGATCGGTCGCATCATCGGTGCGCTGCGCCACGAGCGCTACCGGTTCCGGCCGGCAAAGCGAGTCTATATTCCCAAGAAGAATGGGAAGAAAAGACCGCTAGGACTACCATCCTGGTCGGACAAACTCGTCGGCGAAGTGATCCGCCTACTGTTGGAGGCGTATTACGAGCCGCGTTTTTCCGACCGGTCCCATGGTTTCCGTTCCGGCCGGGGGTGCCATACCGCACTCAGCAAGGTGGCAGAAACCTGGACCGGCACGACCTGGTTTATCGAGTTGGACATCGCCGACTGCTTCGGAAGCCTGGACCATCAAGTCCTGCTCTCGCTGCTGGCGGAGAAAATCCACGATAACCGGTTCCTCCGGCTCATCAAACAGAGGTTGCAAGCCGGGTACCTGGAGGACTGGGCATGGAATGCAACGCTCAGTGGCGCGCCACAAGGCGGTGTCGTGTCACCCATCCTCTCCAACATCTATTTGGACCGGTTGGACAAGTTCGTCGAAACAACTCTTATACCAGAACACGCCCGGGGTAAACGCAGAGCACACAATCGTGCCCACACACAGGTCGTGCGCGAGATGGCACGGGCCCGCCGCCGCGGTGACCGCGCCGCCCTGCGCCAGCTGCGCAAGCAGCAGCGTTGTCTGCCCAGCGGGGATCCTGACGATCCCGGCTACCGGCGGCTGCGCTACTGCCGCTACGCAGACGACCAGATCCTCGGGTTCACCGGCCCCAAAGCCGAGGCCGAGCAGATCAAAGCCCGCCTCACCCAGTTCCTGCGCGATGAACTCCGACTGGAACTGTCCGCGGACAAAACCCTGATCACGCACGCCCGAACAGGCGCAGCGCGCTTCCTCGGCTACGACATCACCGTCCAGCACGCCGATCGCAAAACCACCCATGGTAAGCGGTCGATCAACGGCGGTATCGCGTTGAAAGTGCCTACGGCGGTGATCAAGGCCAAGACCAGCCCCTACCTCAAAGGCGGTAAACCCGCGCACCGGTCCCAACTGGTGAACGAGAGTGACCACACCATCGTCAACACCTTCGGGGCCGAATACCGAGGTCTGGTCAACTACTACCTGCTGGCCGGCGATGTTTACAAGCTGAGCCGGGTGCGGTGGGTCATGGAAACCGCACTGCTGAAAACGCTGGCCTGCAAGCACGCCTCGACGGTGTCGAAGATGGCGGCCCGCTACAAGGCCAAGATCGATACACCAGACGGGACCCGTACCTGCTTTGAGGCCCGCGTCGAACACGACGGCAGGAAACCTCTGGTCGCACGGTTCGGTGGACAGCCACTGAAAAAGAAGAGAAACGCGGTACTGGTGGACCGCAAACCAGTCCCGGGCATCATCCGGCACAAGGACCTAATCAACCGGCTCCTGACCGGACGATGCGAATCCTGCGATCACCAAGGCGAGGTGCAAGTACACCAGGTCCGGAAAATCGCAGACCTCACCAAACCGGGAAGGCCACAGCCCCCATGGATGGAAACCATGGCAAAACGGCGACGAAAAACCCTCATCGTATGCGCCACCTGCCACGACACCATCCATGGACGACACCCCACCGCGACAACCACGCAGTAATCACTGGAGAGCCCGTTGCTCGGAAACGGGCACGGCGGGTTCGGGAGGGGGCCGTCCGGAAAAGGACCAGCACGCTGGCACCTCGCCGGACGGCCTACCTCGCTGATCGGCATAATCGATCAGTACCGACCGCAGATGCCGTTCGTTGTAGATCAGCAGGCGGTCGGTGCACTCAGCCCGCACGGTGCGCACCCATCGTTCGGCGGAGCAGTTCGCCCGCGGCGTCCGCGGCGGCGTCTTCACCACCGTCACGCCCCCGCCGGCGAAAACCTCGTCGAAGACATCGGTGAACTTGGTGTCCCGGTCACGGATGAGGAAGCGGAAGGAGCCGACCCGCCTCCCAAACTCCATGAGCAGGTTGCGAGCCTGCTGTGCCGTCCAGGCGCCGGTGGGGTTGGCGGTCACACCCAGGATGTGCACGCGCCGGGTGGCGATCTCCATCACGAACAGCACGTACAGGCGCCTCAAGGAAATCGTGTCGACGTGGAAGAAATCGACAGCCAGCAGCCCCTTCGCCTGGGCCGCAGGAAAGTCTTCCACGAAGTGTCGGCGTCTCGGGGAGCCGGGCCGACCCGTCGGCCACGGAGGATCCGCCGCACGGTCGCTTCGCTCATGCAGTAGCCGAGCCGGACCAACTCACCATGCACCCGGCGATATCCCCAGGTCGGGTTCTCCCGTGCCAGGCTCAGCACCAGGTCTCGGACCTGCTTGCTCGTCCTCGGGCGGCCGAACCGGCTCGGATATGTCCACCGGCGTCGAACCAGGCGGCGGTGCCAGGCCAGCAAGGTGCCCGGCGTCACCAGCCGATGAGCCGCAGCCCGGGCGACAAGAGCCGTGCCAGCGCAGCCAGGATCGCTCGATCGGCCCAGTCCGGCTTCGGCCGGACGACCTGACGCCGCAGCACCGCCACCTCATGCCGCAGCACCAGAATCTCGGCATCCTTGGCCGCCTCGCTTCGGCCCAGGAGCACCAGCCAGCCGAACACCCGAATCATGAGCAGGTAGAGGAGACGGAGAGGCACAGAACCGATCTTGCCTGAGCCGCCGCCTCAGGTCGATCCGCAGGTCAAACGCCCTGCGACGACTTTTGAAGCGGTACAGGACCACGCACCGGTAGTCACCGGTGTACGCCTCCCGCCAGACGAACCCGGTCGTGCATGCGTGCCAGACCCCGGAGGCGTTCTCCGACCGCGTCCGGTCGCGTACGGCCGGGTCCACGCAGACGTGGTCGCTGGACCGCGCGCCGCGCCAGACGTACCCGCTGGCGCAGGTGTCAGGGGCGAACGCGGTCTCGGCGCCGGCCCCCGTAACCCCGAGCACCGACATCGCCAGGCATCCCGACGCGGCCATCGCCGCGAGCCTGCCGGAACGTGTGGGCATGTTCTTCCTCCGGGAGAGATCAAGGAACGGATCGCGGGCGGGCACTCCCAGCCCCGTGATCGCATCCTGTCCCGCGGCCCACCGCCGGGCATGAGTAGCCCCTACTCATGTTCGGCTCTCCGGAGTGGGCCCTTGCTCAGGCCGCCACGACCGGCGCGCCCCCCGCCGGGAGCACGGCCCCGTACTACCCGTGGTTCGTGGACGGCGAGTAGAGCATCGACACCGGGCGGGTGGCGGCGTCGAACGACGCCGCTGCCCCGGTCGCACCCATCCCGCTGACCCCCCACGGCTCGTAGACCATGTTGACGCCACCGTGTTGCCACTCGTTGATCCACACGAGAGCGGCGTTGATCTCCCTGCAGCGCCGCAGGTTCTCGGGGGTCGAGGAATAGACCGTCGCCGCGAGTCCGAAGCTTGTGGTGTTGGCCAGGTCGATGGCTTCGGCGAAGGAGTCGACCACGGTGACGGGGGCGACCGGCCCGAAGGTCTCCTCTTTCATGATGCGCATGTCCGAGGTGACCTCGGTCAGCACCGTCGCGGGGTAGAAGTATCCGGGCCGGTCTGGTTGCCCGCCACCGCAGAGCAGCGTCGCCCCGCGGTCGACGGCTTCGTGGACGTGGTCGTGCACGATCCTCCTCTGGGTGTCGTCGACCAGTGGTCCCAGGCCCGAGGAGTAGGGGTCGTCGCTCATCGTCCAGCCTTCGGCTTCGGCCACGAGGGCGGCGATGAACTCGTCCGCGACCGCGCGGTGCACGTAGATCCGCTCCGACGACGTGCAGATCTGTCCGCTGTTGAGGAACGTCGACGTCGCGACCGCCTTGGCGGTGGCGGCCACGTCGGCGTCGACGAGGACGGGGTCGTTCCCTCCCAGTTCCAGGATCGTTCGCTGAAGGCGCTTGGCCGCGGCGACGGCGACGCTGCGGCCCGCCTCGACAGACCCGGTGAAGTGTACCAGCTTGACCGCCTCGTGCTCGGCCAAGGGCTTGCCGGCGCGCGCGTCGCCCAGGAGAAGGTTCACCACGCCTGCCGGAAGGTCGCACAGCTCGACGAGCCGGGCCGCGGACAGCGGCGCCTTCTCCGAGGGCTTGATCACCACTGTGTTGCCGGCGGCGAGCAGGGGGCCGAGGGCTCCCAGGATCGAGGTCACCGTGAAGTTCCAGGGCACGATGAGTGCCAGCACGCCCAGCGGCTCACGGATGACCACTGTCCGTCCGGACTCGCCCGGAGCTGTGACGTCGGCGACGAACGGATAGGACCGCGCCCGCTCGATGCCGAGCCGGAACGAGGCGATTCCGCCCGCGATGAACTGCTCGGCGAGCGGGACAGGCTTGCCCATCTCCCGGTTCTCGAGTTCCGCCAGCTCGCGCACATGCCGTTCGAGGAGGTCGGCGGTGCGGCTCAGCCGGCCGAGGCGGTCCTCGAGGTCGAGCCTCGCCCAGCCCGCGTGCGCGGCCTGCGCCGACTCCACCGCCGCCGCGGCGTCGGCGGCCGATCCGGCCGGAATCAGTGCGACGACCTGTTCGGTGGCCGGGTTGACGACGCTGCGGAGTTCCGGATCCGCGGCTTCGACCGGGGTTCCGTCGATGATGTTGCTCAGGCGCTTCATCTGCTCGTTCCTTCTGGATCGAAGCCGGCTTCAGTGGAGCCTGCGGGCCATGTGCTCGCCGAACATCACGCAGGCGAGATGGGTGTTGGCGCGTGGGACGAAGGGGAAGACGGAGGCATCGACGACTCGGAGACCCTCGAAACCGAGGACCTCGCACCGGGGGTCGACGACCGTCTCCGGCGCGTTCGGATCTCCCATCCGGCACGTGCTCGTCGCGTGCTGCGTGTCGACCACGCTGGCGCGCAGGTAGTCGCGCAGTCGCCCTGGTGTGTCCAGGGCATCGCGCAGCGACGAATTGACCCGCCAGAGATCGCCGTCGGCGATCTCCGCGAAGCTGGAGTGGGCCACCAGGTCGCCGAGGAGCCTGATGCCCGCTTCCAGGCGGTCGATGTCGCGCTCGTCCGACAACATGTTCAGCGCCACCCGGGGCTGCGTGCTCGGGTCGGCGCTTCGAAGCTTCAGCGTTCCGCGCGAGTAGGTCCGGTTGACGAACACCCCGACGGCACCGGCGCCGGCGCGCACTTCGGCCGCCGCCATGGCCAGCGCGTTCTGGTTGAGGGCGGCCAGCATCATGTCGTTCCCGCCGGGCACGGTACCGCTGCTGTAGCGCACGCAGCAGTTCGTGTGCCGGTCGGCGGGGCCGGCCGAGGCCGCTTCGGTGAGCGGGATGCCGATCAGGGCCATCGGATGGTCCTGGAGCCCACGGCCCACCGGCAGATCGGCACGGACCTCGATGCCCAGCCGTCGGAGGTCATCGGCGGGGCCGATGCCCGAGCGCATGAGGATCGAGGGCGAGGCCGTGGCGCCCGCGCTGAGCACGACCTGGTTCGCGTGGAAGGCCGATCCGTTGGCCAGCCGGACGCCGACTGCCCGAGCACGTTCGAAGAGAACCACGTCGACCAGGCTGTCGCCGCGGATGGTGAGGCCCGGGTTGTCGCGACGTGGCTCCAGGTAGGCGTCGTGGCACGAGACCCGTCGACGGTCGATCGAGTTGATGGGGTAGGGAGAGACGCCGGTCGCGCCGGGTGCGTTGACGTCCGGGGCCCATTCGAAACCCGAGGCGAGCGCTGCCGCGCGGAGCGCCTGGTCGACCGAGCCCCACGTGTCGACCGGGGCCCGGTAGACGGGGATCGGGCCGGCGGTGCCGTGGTAGTCCTCGTCGCCGAAGTCGGCGTCGGACTCCAGGGCGACGAAGTCCGCCATGACCTCCGCGGACGACCATCCGGTGCAACCGGAGGCCGCCCACTCGTCGAAGTCCTCGATGGGCGGCCGGATCGCGATCTGCCCGTTCACCGTCGAGCTTCCGCCGAGGCCCTTGCCTCGCCAGTACAGGTAGGGCTCCTGGGCCTCGGTCCTGGTGGCCAGATGCCCGTCCCACAAGAACGCGTTGTACTCGGCGTTCAGGATCGCGTTCAACGGATTCGGCGACCTCCATGCCTCCGGAAGCTGCGAGGCCGCGTAGTCCCGGCCGGCCTCGAGCAGCAGCACCCGCTGTCCCGCGTCGGCGAGCCGTGCCGCGAGTGCCGAGCCGGCCGAGCCCGCTCCGACGACGATGGTGTCGTAGCTGCCTGCTGATCCCATCTGGCCTGATCCTTGGTCTCGTCGCTAGGCGGTGAGGTCGAGCGTGTGAACGGTCATCTCGCCGAGTGCCGCGGGAAGGGGTTCGACGCCGAACCCAGGTCCGCCGGGGATCGACACCGCGCCGTCCTTCATGACGATCGGCTCGGTGATGTCCTGGGCGTAGAACCGATCCGAGCCCGAGATGTCGCCGGGCAGCGTGAAGCCCGGGAGCCCGGCCAGCGCCGCGTTGGCGGCTCGGCCGACGCCGGTTTCGAGCATGCCGCCGCACCAGACCGCGACGCCGTGCGCCAGCGCGAGGTCGTGGATGCGTGCCGCCTCGAGGTATCCCCCCACCCTTCCTGGCTTGATGTTGATGACACTCGCCGCCCCCAGCGCGATCGCGTCGGCGGCGGACCGCGCGTCGACGATCGACTCGTCCAGGCAGATCGGCGTGGTGAGCAGGCCCGCGAGCAGGGCGTGTTGCCGCAGGTCCTCCTCGCCCAGCGGCTGTTCGATCAGCAGCAGATCGAAGGGGTCGAGTCTGCGCAGCCGCTGGGCATCGGAGAGACGGTAGGCGGTGTTCGCGTCGACCTGCAGCGCGATGTCGCCGAACCGCTCGCGCACCGCCTTGACCGGCTCGAGGTCCCACCCGGGCTGGATCTTGAGTTTGATGCGCGCGTAGCCCTGGTCGACGAAGTCGCCCACCCGACCGAGCAGGTCGGGAATCGACTTCTCGATGCCGACGCTGACCCCCGACGGCACCGAGACGCGGGTCACACCGAGCTGCGCTGCGAACGACATGTTCCGCAGCCGCAGCTGGGCATCCAGGATCGCCATCTCCAGAGCGCCCTTGGCCATGCGGTGGCCGACCACGTGCTCAAGTGCCGCGCCGACCGTCGATGCCGACACGGCGTGACCCGCGGCCTGCCACTCGAACAGCGCGGGCACGAGGAATCGCCGCAGGACCTCTCGTGCTCCCTCAAGGTATTCCGGCGAGTAGAACGGCTCGGCGAGGGCGACGCACTCACCCCACCCGGTCACGGTGCCGCCGTGGTCTGAGGCCGTGACCCGGATCAGGAGCGGAAGTCGCTCCGTCTGGGTGGAGAACGAGGTGGTGAACGGGTGGATCAGCGGCATCCGGACCGTGATGAGCTCGACACGCTCGATGTGCATTCTCAGGTGCTCCTCGTGAGGCAGTAGTGACCCCGGCGGTCGAAATCGACGACGACCCAGCCTTCTTCCAGCAGCCCACCCAGCGCCCGTCGTAGCGCGAGCCGCCATGAGATCGCGAGCTCGGGTTCGTGGCGCCGTAGAGCCTCGATGTCCGAGGGGATCTCCACGACGCATCGGGTCAGCGACTCCGCCCGGCCGAGGTCGAGCCGGGGTCGCCGGTCCACGGACCTCAGCACGGCGGGGCCGTGCTTCTTCTCGGCTCGTGAGGGCGCCGTGGCCTGCCCGATGTGCCAGGCCACCATGATCCGGTCGCTGTGCTGGCCCTGGTTGAGCCCGTCACCCATCGGTCCGTAGAAGTCGGGCAGGTAGACCTCGACCTCACAGCCGAGCTTGTGGAGGTTGAAATACGCGTTCCGGGCCACCAGGGGGTCATAGGTCCACGTCACGCGAGTGACACCGCGGGCCAGGCACCAGTCGCGCTGGTGGTGCTTGAGGGCTCTGCCCCATCCTGTGCCCGCCGCGTCTGGTCGCACGCCGGCGATGTGGGAGTGCAGGGCATTCTCCCGGGGCGGGTAGAAGAACCCGACGCAGACCGCCATGAGCTCATGGCCGCGGAAACCACCGGCGACGTAGTTGCCCGCGTGCGCGAACGCCGTGAGGAGCTCCGGGCTGACATGCGACTGGGTGTTGTGGACCTTCCAGATCTGCGCCACGAGCTCGGAGGCGGCAGACATCTCCTCCGGGCGGTGAAGCAGCCGCAACTCCATGGAGGTCGAGCTCGGCGCCTGGGTCGTCATGAGCACTCCTGCCGCAGGAAGCGGCTTCCGTTGTAGACGCCGCCGGCGACGGGCCGGAACTGCTTCTCCCCCGCGAGCTCAGCGGTGGTGTAGGCGTAGACGCCCGGGATGTTCGAGGCATGCAGCGCGACGAACTCCGGCTCTGCTGCCGTGCCGTCGAGCAGCTGCCCATTCCGCTCCCACAGTGTCAGTCGAAGACCGTCCGCGTCGGGGGCCACCTCCGCGCGATAGCCGGCGCACTCCCAGGCGCCCTCCAGCGGTTCGGGCGGACGTGTCATGTCGGCCCGGACCCGGACCGGGGGCAGACTGCCGTCGATCGACGACGTGACGTCCGCGAACAGCTCGTAGAAGAGACCATCCGGTTGACCACCACTGGTCAGCAACGCCACCGCGTAGTTCGTACCGGGGATCAAGCGCAGGTATGAACGTTGGCCGATCGTGCCGCCGTCATGGCCGTATACGAAGGTTCCCCGCCAGTCCTCGAGGAACCAGCCCAGTCCCCAGCCTTGGACGGTGGCGACGCTCTGTCTCAGATCGACATGCTCGATGGTCATCAGGCGAGCGCTGCCGGCTGACAGCAGACGAACGCCTTCCCGGGTCACCCCTCCGCGCAGTGACATCTCCGCGAACGTCAGCAGGTCGCCGACGCTCGCCACGATCAGGCCCGCGGGTCCCATGGATCGGGTGATCGACCACTGGGGCACCGGGGCCGACTCGTCGCCGAAGCCGGCGTGGCCGGTCGCCGTGGCGAACCTGGGTGCGTCCTCGCTCAGGGTGATGGTGTGCCGCAGGCCCATCGGCTTGATCAAATAGTGGAGCAGCGCCTCGTCCCACGTCATGTCGCGGAGCACCTCGACGATGCGGCCCGCGACGACGAAGCCGGCATTGCAGTAGGAGAACCTCTCTCCGGGCGGGTGGATGTGGGAGACGGCGGCGAGGTGCTCCACGTACCGCGCGACGCAGTCGTCTCCCCTCCCGGTGTCGGTGAAGACGTCCCCGTCGATGCCGCTGGTGTGGTTGAGCAACGCCCGTACCGTCACCGAGGGCGACTCGTCGTCGGCCAGCCTGAAGTCCGGCAGGATTTCGCGCACGGGAGCGTCGAGATCGAGCAGCCCCTCGTCGACGAGCTGCATGACGAGCATCGTCGTCCAGACCTTCGTGATCGACCCGATCTGAAAGACGGCGTCGTCGATGACGGGTTCCCGGGTCGAGACGTTCAGGACCCCGGAGCTGACCGTGATGCGGTCGAAGACCGTTCCGCTCCGATCGAGCTGCACGATGCCGAGTTGCGCCCCGACGACTCCGTGCCGTTCTCGGAGGAGGTCCAGACGGCGGCGCCAGTAGTGCTCCCCACGTGGGGCCGGCGACAGCGCGGCCGGCCGTGCGGCGGCGCGGGTGTGCAGCTCGACCCATTCCACGACCCGGGCGTGGTAGTCGACGCGGTGATCGACCTCGCCGTCGGCGATGAAGAGGTGGCTGCCTCCTGGATAGACCACCAGGCGAGTCGGCACACCCTGGATCCGCAGTGCCGAGAACCACTGCTGCGCCTGTCCGATCGGGCAGGTGTTGTCGTTCTCGCCGTGCAGCACGAGCGTGGGTGTCTTCACCTGCTCGACGCGTGCGATCGGAGAGCTCTCGATGAGCCGGACCACGTCTGTCGGCGCGGCACCTGCGGTCGCCGAGGCGAAGAAGCCTTCCGGCAGCAGTCGCTGACCGGCGATGGAGGCGAAGTCGCAGATCAGGCCGCCGGCCACCGCGGCCGCGAACCGGTCGGTGTGGGCGGTGAGGGCACAGGTCGCGACGCCGCCGTAGCTATAGCCGGCGACAGCGAGTCGCTCGGGGTCGGCGATCCCCTCGGCGATCAACTGGTCGATCGGCTCGATGAAGTCCGCCAGATCAGCTCGTCCCCAGCCGCCGTCGACGGCTCGGTAGAACTCCTCGCCGTACCCGTCGGATCCACGGGGGTTGAGCGTGAGGACACGCCACCCGCGTGCGGCGAGGAGCTGTTGGTACAGATGGATCTCGTCGGCCACACCGGCCCAGGCGTTGTGCGGCCCACCGTGGATGTCGAGCAGGAGCGGAGCGGTTCCGGTCGTGTCCGGTGCCGCCATCAGCCACCCGTGGACGACGACGCCATCGCTGATCGTGAACTCTCGTGGCTCCGGTCGACAGAGCTGGACCCCGGGGAGGCTCTCTTCCATCAGCGAGGTGAGGACCTCGACTTCGCCGGTGGCGAGGTCGACGATCGCGACCTCGGCGAACGACTCAGGAGTGGTCAGGACGATCGCGGCACGGGGTGCCTCGGCGGCCACCGAGAGCGCGGAGACGACCTGATGCGGCTCCGCGACGATCGGCCTGCCCTCTCCGCCATCCGGACCGACCCCGTACAGATGGGTCCAGCCACGGTCACGCAGGCAGAAGACGATCTCGCTGCCGTCGTGGCTTTGCGCCGGGTGGCCACCTGGGTAGCCCGTCGCGCCCGGCAGCACATTGCGGTCCAGCCCAGCCGTGATGTCGGTGTCGGGCCTGCCGTCGCCGTACAGCCGGAGAAGCCGGGCATGACCTGCCACCATCGCGGGTGATCCCACGGCGAGCAGCGACGCGCCGTCGCGAGCCCACATGACCGGACCGGTCACTCCTGTGGCCTGTCCGAGCACCTGCACCGGAGCGAGCGGGTCGTCGACCTCGACCGCGTAGGCGCGGCGTTCGAGCTCGACGTCCGCGCGGTGGGCCATGGAGGCCGTGAATGCGAGGCGGTCGCCGTCGGGCGACCATGCCGGGCCGTCCGCGTCGTAGTCGCCGTCGGTGACCTGTCTGATCTGCCTGGATCCCAGGTCCATCACGAAGATCTGGCGGCGGACACTGCCGATCCAGCCGATCTCGTCCGCCTTCTGGTCGAGCGTGTCGATGACGATGGGCGCAGCGGCGTCGCCGGGCGCGCGGTTCACGGGTGCGGAGAACGCGACCCGGCGACCGTCCCGGCTGACGGCCGCGGCCCCGGCCCCCAGCGGCAGCTCGGTCAACCGCGTCGGCTCACCCATGTGCGGCAGGAGATGCAACTGCGGGAATCCGTCGACATCGCGCAGGAACATGATCCCCGTTGGGACGATGCGAGGTGCTCGATCCGTCGGCCCGTGGGTCAGCGGCTGTGGCTGAGAGTCGCGGGAAACCGCCCACAGCGAGGTCTCCGTGCGGTGGTCTGCCGCCTGGCGCCGCGTGAAGACCACCGTTCTTCCATCCGCCGTGATCGCAGTCTCGGGAACGGTGACGACCTGACGGACGTCATCGAGACTGAACAGGCGAGAGTTCATAGAGTGGTTCCTTTGCCGAAGAGAGGGGTGCCGATCCGGGGGACGGCACGGACCAGCTCACGTGTGTAGGGATGTTCGGGGTGGTCGATCACCTCGGTCGCCGATCCGACCTCGACGACCTGCCCGTCCTTCATGACCGCGACGTCGTCGCACAACTGCCTGACCACAGCGAGGTTGTGGCTGATGAAGAGAACCGTCAGATCGAGGTCCCGCTGGACGCGCATCAGCAGATTCAGCACGGTCCCCTGCACCGAGACGTCCAGCGCCGAAGTGATCTCGTCAGCGAGCAGCACCCGGGGCTCGGCGGCAAGCGCCCGCGCGATCGCGACGCGTTGACGTTGACCCCCCGACAACTGCATGGGCAGATCGCCGGCACGGGCCGGGTCGAGCTCGACCATCTCGAGAAGCGCGGCCACCTCGCCGCGCCGGTGAGCGCGATCGCGTCGCGCGGATCGTCCACGTACGGCAAGCGCCTCCTCGATCGAGGCGCCGATGGACATCCTCGGGTTCAGGCAGGAGTTGGCGTCCTGGAAAACCATTTGCACGGTGCGGCGAACGGACGCGGCACTCCCCCGGGCACCGACGACATCGGTGCCATCGACCAGGATGCGGCCCGTATGAGCCTCGTGCAGGCCGACGACGGCACGAGCCAGCGTCGACTTGCCCGAACCTGACTCGCCCACCAGCCCGACCGTCCGGCCGCTCGGCACGTGGAGACTCACCCCACGGACCGCCTGGTGGGCGGCGGGTCCGTGCCCGTACCTGACTCCCACGTTCTCGAAGGCGAGGTCGCTCACGCCGACCCCTCCCTTACGGCGTCGAGGGGAAACTCGGCATCCTCGGTGATCGTGGCGAACTCGGTGCCCGGGACGGCGTCCATGTGCGGCACCGCCGCCACCAGCGCCCGGGTGTAGGGATGCTCCGCGCGTCCGCTCGCGAGATCCTCGGTGCTCAGGCTCTCCACGATGGCTCCTCGGTACATGACCAGGACTCGCGTGCAGAATGACGAGACCAGCGAAATGTCGTGCGAGACGAACATGACGGCCGTCCCATGCTCACGGTTCACCCTCCGCAAGAGCGCCAAGACCTCCCGCTGCACCGTGACGTCGAGGGCCGTTGTCGGCTCGTCGGCTATGACCAGCGCCGGTTCGCCCATGAGCCCCATCGCGATCGTGGCTCGTTGCCGCATGCCACCCGAGAACTCGTGGGGATACTGGCGGGCGCGGCGAGCCGGGTCGGAGAGCCGTACCGCGGCAAGCCGGTCGACCGCACGCCGGCGTGCCTCGCGCCGGCTGAGGCCGCCGTGCAGCAGACCGACCTCCGCGACCTGCGTACCGACGTGAAGGGCGGGGTTGAGCGAGGTCGAGGGATCTTGGAAGACGAACGCCAGTCGCGTACCTAGCTGTTGGGCCAGCGACTTGGAACGCGGTCTGCCGGGCACCTTGCCCCTGACGACAAGTTCCGTGCCGTCGAACTGGACCGATGACGCCGTCACGTGAAGTGGCTCTTCCAGGAGTGACGCGACCGCCATGCAGGTCAGTGACTTCCCCGAGCCCGACTCACCGACGATGCCGACGATCTCCCCTCGATCGATGTCGAAGCTGACGCCACGAACCGGCGTCGCCCATCCATCCCCCCGGGGCGCCTCCACGCGCAGGCCGCGTACGCGGAGCACGGGGTCGGCCGCGACCTGCGGGACCGGTGATGCCGCCGTCGAGCCGGTGGTCTTCCGCTGCCGGCGGCGGCCGGAGGGCCGGTGCAGCCCGAATGCCCGGGCGAGCACCTCGCCGGCGAGCGCGAACGTCACGCCGGCGAACACGATGGCGGCGCCTAGCCCCAGAGACGGAGCGGGGTTCACGTAGATGGCTCCCATGCTCTCGTTGAGCATGCGGCCCCAGTCGTAGTCCGGCGCCTGTACGCCGAGGCCCAGGAAGGACAGCCCCGTCGCCGCGACCAGCGCGGTGCCGGCGCCGATGCTGGCGTTGACGATGAGCGGGTCTCGCACGTTGGGCAGGACGTGCCGTACCAGGATCCGCGCTCGGCTGACGCCGAGGATGCGAGCGGCGGCCACGAAGTCGCGCCCGGTCACCGACGCACCGAGGGTCTGAGTGAGCCGGGCGTAGGACGGCGCCATGGCCAGGCCGATCGCCAGTGTGACACTGGTGGCGCCCACACCGAGGGTGATCGACACGACGATGGCGAGCAGGAGAGCCGGAAAGGCGAGTGCCACGCCGATGGCGCTGTTGACCAACCGCCCCAGCCGCCGGGGCGCGATCGTCGGCAGCAGGCCGATGACCACACCGACGAACACGCCGAGGGCGGCCGACAGGACGGCGGTGACGATCGAGAGCCGGGTCGCGGTCAGCACCCGCGCGAGAACGTCCCGGCCACCCGCGTCGGTGCCGAGGAGGTGGTCCGCGCTGGGCTTCGCGGACAGTTGGGTCAGATCGGCCTGCCGCGCGGCCTCGCCCCACAGCACCGGTCCGAACACCGCGAAGAACGCGACCACCATCAGGGCGGCCAGCGCGCCGATGCCGAGGGGAGAACGCAGGACGGTCAGGAACCTGCGGCGAGACGAGACCGCCATGGGCATCGGCTCGCCCACCGCCGTCGCGGCGGCCGGCCCCGCCAGCGCGGAGTCGGGAGAGGACATGCTTGTCACCGCCATCACGTGTCTTTCAGCGCTGAACGCGGGTCAAGGCAGACCAGGACGATGTCGATCAAGAGGTTGGAAACGAGGACGATCAAGCCGTAGACGATGACGATCCCCTGCGCGAGCGGAAAGTCCTTGCTCCGCACCGCGTCCACGATCGTGAGCCCGAGTCCGGGCCACGAAAAGATGGTCTCGATCAGCACCGTGCCCGCGACGAGGGAGCCGAGCACGATTCCGGCGACGGTGAGCGAGGAGGTCACCAGGTTCGGCAGAGCGTGGCGGAAGTACAGGCGCCACCTCGACATGCGCTTCGCCCGCGCCGTCCGGATGTAGTCCTGCTCGAACACGGTGAGCGCCTCGACCCGGACGATCCTCGAGACGCCCGCGGCGACCGCGATCGACAGTGCCAGGACGGGCAGCACGTACGAGCTCGGATCGGTTCGGCCCGCCACGGGCAGCAGGTGGCTCTGAACGGCGAAGAAGTACACCAGAGCGACTCCCATGAGGAACTCGGGGATGACGGCGAACAGGCCGCTCGCCGAGGTGTAGGCCAGGTCGACGGTGGGTCTGCGGCCGCCTCGGGTGAGCGCGGCGACGACGATGCCGAGCGGGATCGACACCAGGAGCACCAGCGCCAGCGACAGGAACGCGAGTTCCAGGGTCGCCGGCAGGCGCTGCTCGATGATCGTGGTCACCGGCAGGTGAAGGGAGAAAGAGTCTCCGAGATCCCACGTGAGCAGCCCCTTCCAGAAGTTCAGGTACTGCGTCCACAGCGGGTCGTTCAGTCCCAGGCTTTCGCGTTGTGCCTCCACGACCGCGGCCGTCGCGTTGATTCCGAGGGCATTGCGGACCGGGTCTCCTGGGATCAGCCGGACCATCAGGAAGACGACGGTCACCAGGGTGACCACCGAATACGCGAGCCGCACCAGCCGCCGCACGATGAAGGCCCCCAGTCGCCCACCTCTGCCCCGGAACGTTCCGGTCGCGGAATCCGGTCCCGCCCCGGTTCCCGTCAGCAGGGTGACGGTCGGTTCCGTGGTCACTTCAGCACGCGGATCGCGGAGCCGCCGATGGGCAGGTAGAGCGCCGTCGCGCCATTGAAGTACATCTTGTACGGCGTGACGGACACCGGTATGAGGTCAGCGCTTGTCATCAAGGTCTTCTCCGCCTCGGCCCAGGCCTTGCAGGCATCGTCACCGGTCCGGCCGGCGGCCGCGGCGACGCTGCGGTTGTAGTCCTTGTTGTCGATGGAGGCGAAGTTCGTCCCCGCAGGGGCGGCAGGTCCGGAGAGGTACTGCGGGAAGATGGCCGGTGTGCCCGTCTGGAGGTTGAGCCCCAGCGATGCCGTCCAGCCCGACGGGTCTTTGGCCGCGAAGGTCCGGCTGATGACGTAGTTCTCGTCACCACCGTCGAGTTTCACGGCGGCGCCGGCGCTCTCCCACTGCTTCGCGACGTATTCCGCGGCGGCGCTGCCCGTGTCCGTGGAGTTGTCGTAGACAAGTGTGATGTCGACCGGCTTGCCCACCGCGCGCAGGGCCTGGCCGGCGGCGTTCGGGTCGTGGGAAGGCAGGTTGCCCTGGACGGTGTCGTAGGCGCACCGGCTCGGGTTTTCGGAGAGCAGCGATTTCGCCCGTTCGCCCTTGCCGCCGGTCAGAATCTTCGTGAGGGTGTCGAGGTCGACCGCCTGGGTCAGTGCGCGCCGTACGGCGGCCCCAGCGGTCGGGAGACCTTGATGGTGGTTGTAGACGATCATTCCGGACATGGCCGGCGTCGGCTGCGACTTGAGAGCGGCGAGGCGTTCCTCGTCCTTGCCGCTCACTACGGCCGCGTTGAGCTGACCGGACAGCAGCAGGTTCGCTCTGGTCGACGGGCTCGGCACGATCTTGGTCGTCACGGTCTTCGGCATCCCCGGCGTGTTCGAGGTGCTGTTCTTGGGGCCCCACGTGTAGCCCTCTCGGCGGGTCATCGTGATCGAGTCTCCGGCCACGACGCGATCGATGGCGAACGGGCCGGTGCCGTCGCTCCCCGCGGAGAGGCTCTTGGGATCCTTCAGGCCGCGCTCGCACACCAGCTGCTGCGCGCCGATGTCGTACAGCATGAAGGGCCGCGGCTTGGAGGTGGTGACGGTGAGAACGTTCCCCTTCGCGCTCGCCTTGGCATCTGCCGGCACGACGGATTCCAGGCGCGGCGACTTGTTGGCGGGGTCGACGATCCAGTTGAGGTTGTCAGCGGCGGTCTGCGCGGTGAACGGCGTGCCGTCGGCGCAGGTGATGGCGTCGTTCAGGGTGTAGGTGACCTTGGTCGGGCTTTCTGTCCAGCTCTTCGCCAGGAAGGGCGCGGGCTCGGCCGTCTCGGGGTCGAGGAAGATCAGCGTGTCGTAGGAGTACATTCCGACGATCTGCGCGTTGACGAGGTTGGTGACGAGCGGATTCAGGTCGCCTGGGTCGGAGTCGATCGCGAACGCGAACGTGCCGTCCGTCGCGAAGCCCGCCTGGCCCCCGTCCGAGCCCGAGCCCGAGCCCGAGCCGCCGCAAGCCGCAAGAGCCGGCAGAGCGATGAGGAGGGCTGCGAAAGCAGCGGCGCGTCGATTCATGGCAGGCCCGCCTTAAGGTCCGAGTCGGGGTGTGACGTCGAACACCAAGACTCACCCGCCTGGTCGGAGAGGCGCATCGTACGTCCGCCTGATCTGCGTGCACGGACCTTGGACGATCGACCAACCCGGGACCGGCTGATGCGGTCCCGGTCGCTACGCGGGTGGCCGCGGCGATCGCCGACCGCGGCCGAGGCGGAGTTGCAGCATCAGAGCGAATCGTTCGTCGGGGTCGGCCAGATCCACGCCGCCGATCGTCTCGATCCGGCCGAGCCGGTATCGGAACGTGTTCTTGTGCACGTGGACGGCTCGTGCCGCGGCGGCGACGTCCCCGAAGTGCTCGAGCCAGCTCTGGAGTGTCGGCACCAGCTGGGTGTCGTGTTCGGTGTCGTAGTCCTCCAGGTCGGCGAGCGGGCCGGTCAGTTCGATGCGGTCGGCTGCCATCAGGTCGCCGAGGCGGAGCAGGAGGAACTCGATCGCCACGTCCGCCAGTGACGCGACCCGTCTGCCCGCGCGCGGATTGGAGCTCAGCACCCGCATCGCGGCATCGGCATCGCGCCGGGATGAGCCGAGTTCGCTGACGTCCTCGACGATGCCGCCGAGTCCGGCGCAGAACCCGGTGGTGGTGTCCAGACGGGCGATGAACTCGGCGGCCAGGTCCTTCATGGCGGCCAGCGCCGGGGCGGCCGCGGCACGCACGGGGACGACGGCGTAGACCGCGCCACCGAGTTGGGCGACGATGGCCCGCGGATAGGTGGGCCTGAGGTGCGTCCGAAATGCGGAGGCCGTTCGCTGGATGTCGGCCGCCGTGCGGACCTCGTCGTCGGACTGCAGCGGCCCCAGGACCAGGACGCATGCCGGCGACGAACCGAAGGCCAGCTGCTGCGCGGCTTCGCGCGCGCCGGTCCCTCCCTCAAGGAGCATGGACAGCAGGGCCACTCCGAGTCGTTGGGAGGCATCGGCGCTGACGCGGGCACGCAGCATCTCGAGCGCGATCACCCGTGCAGCCTCGATCATGGCGGCCTCCCGCTCGGGGGTGAGCGGCCCTGCCACGGCGGCCCAGATGGAGCCGAGAAGCTCATTGCCCGCCTGGACCCTCATCGCCGCCCGAGGACGGGTGCCGGGGGCGGGGTTCTGCATGAACACCGGTCGCTCCGAGGCGTACACGCGGCGGAACATGCCCTGTTCTCTCTGGTATTCGCTGTAGATCTGCGGCACCTGGAGGCCGAGGATCGTCAGGCGGCGCGGCTCGTCGGCGCCGGCCTGGTCAGCCGAGAAGGCGACCACCCGCGACGACAGATCCTCGATCGTGACCGGGGCGTCGAGGAGAGCCGACAGCGAGTTCGCCAGGGCGAACAGGTCTCGGTCCGCATCGCCGCCGACAGCGGGCGCCCCATCGGCACCGAGATGCAGAGCGCCGCTCAGCAACGTCGCCACCTGGATCCACGATGCGCCCTGCACCAGGCCGAAGACGGACACCTTGCCGCGCTCCGCCTCGCGGGCGACCTCCTCGTCGACGGCCAGCGGCTCCCGGACCACGAGGGCCGTGGCCCCGGCTTCGCCCAGCGCTCTGACCAGGGTGACCAAGCTGTCGTCAGCCGCCACGCCGACGCCCAGCACCACTGCGTCCGGCGGGACGTCGGGTTGGTCCAGAGGATCGTGAATGATGACGGTCGTCACGGCACGAGCCGGCTGACGTGGCCCCGCCTTGATGGTCAGCAGCGTCGAGCCGAGCCGCTCGACCACCCGCCCCAGGTCTGCTCCATGCATTGTGTGATCGTACATCTATGTCCGATTTGATTCGGTCGATCGACCCAGTGTTGACGCGAAAGCCTCGACAACAATGGGAGTGACGCGTGGCACCGATGAAGGAGAAGCTCAGCGATGAAGGCGTACATCTCCGTCGACATGGAGGGCGTCGCCGGCATCGCGACCCTCGACCAGATCGTGCGCGGCGGGTACGGCTACCCCCGGGCCCAGGAGCTCATGACCGAGGAGGCCAATGCCGCGATCGCGGGCGCCTTCGACGGCGGAGCGACGAGCGTGCTCGTGAACGACTCCCACGGAACGATGGACAACCTGATCCACGAGCGCCTCGACCCGAGGGCACGGCTGGTCTTCGGGCAGCCCAAGGCCCAGTGCATGGCCGAGGGCCTGACCGAGGACTGCGCCGTGGCGCTCTTCGTGGGCTACCACGCGCCGGCCGGCACGCCCGGGCTCTTGGCGCACACCTTCTCCGCCTACTTCGGTGAAGTCAGAGTCAACGGATCACCGGTCTCAGAGGCCGAGGTCAATGCCCTGTACGCGGCATCCCTCGGTGTCCCGGTGGGCCTGGTCACCGGGGATGACGTCATCGGCGCGATCGCGACCGAGATCTTCCCTGAGGCCACGATCGTGACCGTGAAGAAGACACACGGATTCTCGGCCACGGACTCCGTCGCGCCGAGCGTGGCGAGGGACCTGGTGCGGGAAGGGGCCGCCGATGCCGTGGCCCGCGCGTCGGCACTGAGCTGTCCGCCGCCGCCCCCGTCGTTCGAGGTCGAGGTCGACCTGCCCTCGCCGGTGGCCGCCGAGCTCGCCGCCTGCATCCCCGGCTGCTCCCGGACGGCCGACCGGACGGTGTCGACAGTCCTCACGGCGTCGGCGGATCTCCTCGGATTCATCACAGTCCTGTACGAACTCGCGGCGAGCAGCGAGCGCGCGCGTCAGGTGATCTCCGCCCGCCGTTGAGGCCCGGCGCTCCTACCTGTGAGTTCTTCGATGAGGGTGGTGAGCAGTCGCGTACGCGGGAGGATCCACGCGATCTCCGCGTGCTCGTCGCGGGCGTGGGCGCCGCCGCCGACGGCACCGAGCCCGTCCAGGGTGGGCACTCCCATACCCGCGGTGAAGTTCCCGTCCGATGCGCCGCCGACCGTCATCTCCTCCAGCGGAGGATGGCCGAGGCGGCGTGCGATTCGTTGTGCCTGGCTGAACAGCGCCGCCGCCGCGCTCCGTTCCATGGGCGGCCGGTTGATTCCGCCCCGCACCCGGATCTCCGCCGGGACGAGAACCGGCGTGACCTCGCGGATCGCCCGGTCCACGCGGTGCTGCTCCTCGGCGGTGCCGGCCCGGACGTCGACAGCCACAGAGGCCGTCGCGGGCACGGTGTTGGGCGTCGTGCCCGCGCTCATCACCGTCGGGGTGACGGTCGTACCGGCCGCCGGGTCAGCGAGCTGGGCGATCGCCAGCACCACCTCGGCGATCGCGATGGTCGCGTTCACGCCCTTCTCCGGATCGAGACCGCTGTGCGCGGCACGACCGAGCACTTCGATCCGGTAGAGGGACACGCCTTTGCGCCCCGTCTTCAGTGCGCCGCCCGGGCCGGCCGCCTCCAGCACGAGGGCTGCCCGGCAGCGGCCTGCTTCCTGCTCGATCAGTGCCCGTGATGTCGTGGACCCCAGCTCCTCATCGCCCGTGATGAGAAGGGTCACCTGGTCGAGGACGCCGGTGCCGCGGCATCGCCGCAGCCACGCGAGAGCGTGGATCGCCTGGACGAGGCCGAGTTTCATGTCGAAGCAGCCCGGGCCACTGACGACGCCGGCAGTTTCGGTGTAGGGCAGCTCGTCCAACGTGCCGAGCGGCCAGACGGTGTCGTGGTGCCCGAGGAGCATGACCATTGGATCGGCCCCGCGCAGCAGGACATGGTCGACTCCGTCGACGCACAGGATCTCTGGCCGACGCCCCAAGCGCTCATGAACCAAGTCCGCGACCACCCGCGCGGAGCGGCCGACCGCGTCCAGGTCCGTCGACGGCGACTCGGTACGAACGAGTCTGCTCAGATCCTCGAGGAGGAGCGACAGGTTCCCGGACGCCTCCGGCCCGGTGGAATCCTCGGGTGTCGGCTTTTTCCTCATGAGCCAGCAGCGTTCGCGAGCCGGGTGCGCAGGAACGCGGCGAGCAGGTCCGCGGAGTGGTCGTCGAGGTTGGTGAGGACGACGACGGTCGTCGCGGTCGCCGGATCGTGGCCGGCGAACGATTGGAATCCGGGCAGTTCGCCGTTGTGGCCCCACATGCCGTCGAAGTTCGCGATGCCGAGGCCGTAGGTGATGGTGCTGTCGGGCACCGGGTGGGTGCGCATGCGTTCACGCCGGGTCTGCTCCTGGAGGAGGTCGCCGCGCACCGATGCCTCGATGAGCAGTCTCAAGTCGCCCACGGTGGACACCGCGTTACCGGCGGTCCACGCCCAGGACGGGTTGATGCGCGTCGCGTCGACGAGTTCGCCGTCCCGGCGGTGGTACCCACGCAGCCGAGGATCCGGCAGGGCGGCGGCGTCGTGCGTCAGCGGCGGGAGCTCGGTCTCCCTCATGCCGAGGGGGTCGAAGACCAGCCGGCGCGCGACGTCCTCGACTCGTGCGCCGGTTACGTGCTCGATGAGCATTCCCAGCATGATGTAGCCGGCGTTGCAGTACGCCCAGGAGGTGCCGGGCTCGAACTGCTGCGGGTTCCGCAGGGCGACTTTGAGCAGCTCGGAGGGAGTCCAGAGCCGGTCGGGCTCGAGGAGCAGACCGGCGACGAACTCCTCCGAGGTGTAGTCGGGCAGGCCCGAGGTCATGTCGAGGAGACGGCGAACGGTGACTCCTCGCGGGATCTGCGGCTCTGCCAGATGGACCTGTATCTCATCGTCCAAGGAGAGGTCTCCGGCTTCCGCCAGGCGTAGGACGATCAGCGCCACGATGGTCTTCGTGAGGCTCCCGATCCTCATGTGGCTGCCGGCGGTGAGCCGCACCCCGGTGGCCAGATCGCAGACGCCGAGCGCACGGGTCCAACTGCCGTACGACGGACCGCTCACGTGGACGACGGCACCCGGGATGCCCAATCGCCGGCGCTCTCCGTCCAAGGCGCCGAGCAGGTCTGGAGTCGAGGACGCATACGCATCCGATGCATTCTCAGGCAAGCGGAATCCTCACTCGTGGGTGTTATGCCGACCTTCGCATCATTGTCCTCACCAGGTATCGGCGCATTGTGCCGAAGGCCGGAAGCGGCGCGAATCCCTCGTGCGATCGACCGAATGCCCGGGAGAGAGCTCTGACTACTGTGAGGCCCAGAAGACGGGGGTCGGTCACCTTGGGAGGAGAATCGCGTTGTCGAGCGTTGAGAAGGACGAGCTCGCGGAGTCCGGCGACACAGGGATCGTCGGACCGCCCGATTCCATCAGGCAGCTCCCGCGTTTCGCGGGGCCCTCCACGTTCGCCCGCCTGCCGCGGCTCGACGAGGTCGCCCGGGCCGACGTCGCGATCTTCGGCGTGCCGTTCGATGCCGGTACCACCTACCGGCCAGGCGCACGATTCGGCCCGGAGGCCATTCGCGCCGGCTCCAAACTCCTGAGGCCCTACCACCTCGGGCTCGAGATCGAGCCGTGGTCGAGGTTGCAGATCGCCGACGCCGGTGACGTCGGCGTGACTCCCTTCGACATCGCCGAGGCGGTGAGTCAGATCGAGTCGGCCGCTCAGCGGCTCTATCGAAGTGCTGACCGGATCATCACTCTGGGCGGCGACCACACCGTCGCCCTCCCGATGCTGCGAGCCGCCCATCGGCACCACGGCCCCGTGGCACTCATCCACTTCGACGCCCATCTCGACACCTGGGACAACATGTTCGGTGCGCGGCTCACTCACGGCACTCCGTTCCGCCGGGCCACCGAGGAGCGACTGCTGGCGGTGAACCACTGCGCCCATGTGGGCATCCGCCACACAACCCCGGCCGCCAAGGATCTGGAGGACGACAGGGAGCTGGGATTCGCGACGATCTCCACACTCGACGTCGCGCGGCGCGGCATCGAGCACGTCGCCGACCGGCTCCGGGAGAGAGTGGCTGATCGGCCGGTCTACATCAGCATCGACATCGACGTGCTCGATCCCGCCCATGCGCCCGCGACCGGCACCCCTGAGCCCGGCGGGCTGAGCACCCGGGAGCTTCAGCTGCTGCTGTACTCCCTCGCGGACCTCGACATCGTCGGTGCGGATGTCGTCGAGGTCTCACCCGCCTACGACCACGCTCAGATCACCGCGCTGGCCGCCGCCGGCCTCACGTTCGACCTCCTGGCCATGGTTGCCCGGGGAAGGTAGTCATCGGAACGGCCCCGGTCCGGGCCGCGATCTCGATGGCAGGCACGCCGTCTGTCAGCGAGGTCATGGGAGGCGTGCCGTCGCCAGCCAGCCGCGCCCGCTGTCGGCGCGGGCGGGGTCGAACGCGGGTGGGATCGGGCGTTCGCAGGCGGCCGCGGCCTCGGCGATGTCCGTCACGGAGGGCTGCCAGCCGAGGTTGGAGAGCCAGGTGTCCAGGTTCTCGGCGGGGCCCGCCTCGCCATAGTCCGACGAGTTCGGCGGAGATGTCGGCGCGGGCGGCGCGGAGCAGCTCGGAGTCCTCCGCGTGGTCCAGGGCGAGCACGCTTCCCGGTGCGGAGACGGCGGTGATCCGGTCGAGGAGCAGGTCGGCGGCTTCGGGCGGCAGCGCGTACAGGATGCCCTCCGCCAGCCAGGCCGCCGGCCGCCGCGGGCTGAAGCCTGACTCCGTCAGCGCGCGCGGCCAGTCCTGGCGCAGGTCGGTGGCGACCTCGACGCGATGGCACGCGGGGGTCGCGCCGCGGCCGTCGAGCACGGCCGCCTTGAAGGCGAGTACGTCGGCGAAGTCCAGCTCGAAGACCGTGGTGCCGGGTGGCCAGGTGAGCCGGTGCGCGCGGGCGTCCATGCCGGACGCCAGGAGGACCACCTGATCGCATTCTCGCGCGGCCGCGGCCAGTAGCGCGCGGTCGAGGAACCGGGTGCGTACGGCGACTTGCTCGGCCATCACTCAGCAAGAGGTGGTGATCCGGCGGGTGGAGGAGGTGGCGGAGTGCCACCGGTCCTTCGCGGTTCTCGAGGTAGGCGTCCCGCACCAGTTCTCCGGCTTCGGGTCCGGTACGGGCCGCCTCACGACCCCGCGGACGGCATCTTCGCCGACCTGCGCAGCGAGGCGCACAACCGCTACGGCGTGCGCCGCCCCAGCCAGCCCCCCGCAGGTTTGCTGGAGTTGGCCCGGTTTGGTGGACGCCTGATCTCTGGGGAACCCTGGTCCCGGAAGAAGGAGTCTGCTGTGCCGAACAACTATCCGCCGGAGTTTCGCCGGCAGATGGTGGAGCTGGTGCGCGGGACGGAAGCCGGAGGAGCTGGCCAAGGAGTTCCAGCCGTCCGCGCAGTCGATCCGTACCTGGGTGCGCCAGGCCGACCTCGATGACGGCCGCCGCCAAGACGGTCTGACGGGTCGACGGCCTGGAGGAAGTGCCGCGCGTAGGGGTCGTCGAACAGCCGGTCCGGGCGGGCGTCCACTCCATGGGTCGCCGCCGGTCCTTCTCCGGCGACCGCGCGTCTCCTGCGCTGGTCGGTGATGACACTGGCTTCGCCAAGCAGGGCAGGTGCTCAGCCGGAGTGCAACGGCAATACACCGGCACCACCGGGAAGATCACCAACTGCCAGATCGGAGTGTTCCTCGGCTACGCCTCCAGCCGTGGCCGGGCCGTGCTGGACCGGGAGCTCTACCTGCCCAGGGACTCGTGGATCGCGTCGCCGGAGCGCTGCACGGCCGCGCAGATCCCCGAGCAGGTTGGCTTCGCCACCAAGCCCCAGCTCCTGCAGGCCATGATCGAACGGGCACTCACCGCTGGCGTGCCCTTCGAATGGGTGACCGCCGATGCGGCATACGGCGACAACGGGCCATTACGCTGCTTCCTGGAGAGCCACCAGATCGGCTACGTCCTGGCAGTTTCGCGCGCACATCAGATCACCACTGGTGTGGGCAAGGTCCCGCCGACGTCATGGCCGGCAAGGTTCCCAAGACCGGATGGCAGCGCTTGTCATGCGGCCAAGGCGCCAAAGGCGAACGACGCTACGACTGGGCCCTGATCGCCACCGACAGCCCGATGCATCGCCTGTTGGTTCGCCGTTCGCTCAGCGTCCTCTCCGATTTGGCCTTCTACCTGTGTCACGCCCCGCGGCCAGTCCCGTTACACGCTTGATCCGGGTGGCCGGAGCCCGCTGGACGATCGAGGAGTGCTCTCGTGCTCCACAGCGCTCGCCGTCGGCCGGTACGGGCAGGTTCAGCCCCGTCGGCGGGTTCCCGAGCCCGGACACGACGGAGCCCCGTCGCCGCTGTGGCGTACGGGGCTCGGTCCGGCCGGACGGCCGACGGCTACGGCGAGTCGTGAACGATCCTGAGCCACACGGCTTCGGTGTCGCGCTGACGGCCACAAGCCGTTTCTCTCACACTGACGACTCGATCGCCTCTCCGCTTAGTTCGCTTAATGACGTAGTTCCCGCCTTCGGCGCACAGCTCGTACTCGACGTCGCCGCGAACGATGAACTCCCTCATGCGAGAGCGCATGCCTTGAAGGAAGTTCGGTCGCCACTCGATCGGGGGCGGCGACGAATCCGCCGTCATCTCGAACCGGCCCGTTCCTGTGCGCTCGCACCCGATCCACAGCGGAGGCAAGGGAACGAGCAAGAGAACATCGCCGCGCACGATCCGCACACGCTGATCACGATCGTGATAACACCGTCGGGGATCATGGGATCACTCGCGCGATGTCGGTACCGATGCGGACGGCGCTCGCCAGTAGTTCGAGCCGACGCACCGTGTCGGCTTCGATCGTCCGGCTGCTGACACGGTGCTTCCCCCGCAAGATCTCGCCGTCTCGCCACACGTCGAAATCGGAAATCTCGGGGGCCGCCGCTGTGGGGGTCTGTGGCCTGTCCATAGGGCAAAGGTACGCCAGGCGCGCTATGTCCGCTACGTCAACCACGTGCGCCGCTCTCGCCTGATTCGGCAGGCTTCCCTAGCGTGGCAGCGTGGCAAAGATCGAGACGGACCCGCCGAGATGGCGTCAGGTATACGGAGTGATCTCTCAGCGCATTCGCTCGGGAGAGATCAAGGTCGGTGCGCGCGTTCCGTCGCTCGTGGATCTCGGGACCGAGTTCGGGATCGCGAACGCCACAGCGCAGAAGGTCATCCGTCAGCTTCGAGCCGACGGGCTCATTCGCACTGAGCCGGGCATCGGGTCGCGCGTCGCCGAGCCGGAACACTGGGAGCCTGCGGAGTGATCTCTACGCCGGTTCTGTCCGGTCTGTCCGGTTTAGTCGGTCAAAGCCCCCGCCTCTGGCTTACCTCTAGAGCCTGTACGGAGTTCGGATCTTCAGGTCGGTCATAGGCTGCGGAGCCACAAGATGGCCCCGCGTAGATACAGACCGGCCAGATAGCTGTCGGGGGTCTTGTCGAAGCGAAAGGCCAGTCCCCGCCACTCCTTGACCCGATTGACGCATCGCTTTGTAGAGATCTGGATCATGGCGGACTGGCCGGCCGCCGCGAGAGCCACGCTTCTTGCGGTTGGCCGCCTGGTCGGCCTTCTCCGGGATGACCGCCTTGACTCCGCGCCGGCGCAGGTAGGCGCGGTTGCTTCGGGAGGAGTACGCCTTATCGGCGGCCACCGCGCCCGGCCTGGTGCGCGGACGGCCGATGGGCAGGCGGATCCTGATGCGCTCCAGCACCGCACGAAACTGCGGGCTGTCTCCAGCCTGACCAGGAGTGAGAACGAAAGACAGCGGACGGCATCGCCGGTCGGCCGACAGATGCACCTTGCTGGTCAGCCCGCCCCGCGAGCGACCCAGCTTGGCCGCCTTCAGCCGGAACCTGTGCCGCCGTCGCAGGCGTCGGCGTCCGACCCCCTCTCCGTCGTTGGGGCCATCGTCACCGGCATTTTGCCCCTTTGACGCAGCCCCTTTCCCTGCTCGGCCGCCTCGTGCAGCGCTGCGGCCAGCTCGCCGTCCAGGGCCATCCCAGCAGCGTGATGGTGGGCACGGGGGCCGTGGTGGAGTCCACGCTGACCAGGTCGAGGTCGGCCTGCCCGCGAGCTGCGGCCTCAGCGATCATCGCCTGCATCAACTGCTCAAACACCCCCGCTCACCGCCCACGAGCGGAACCGATCGTAGACGGTGGACCAGGGCCCGTATTCGGCGGCGGGTAGATCCCGCCACGGGCTGCCGGGGTGTGTCCCATCCAGTGGTGGATCAACGATCTCGTTGTGCGTTTCCTACGTGGTCGAACATCGCTGAGCGGATGTGGAGCTACACCACTCTGCGGGACGTCATCGGCTGCCGGTCCGAAACCGCCACATCACCGCGTTGAACTGCTGCCGCAGGTCCGGGATCGGACCTCGCTCACCCAGCGGCAAGTGAGGCTCGATCAAGGACCATTCCTCGTCGGTGAGGTCTCCACGCGCCATGGCGAAGACCTACCAGGGTCACAGAGCAGACCGCAGGCAATCCCGCTGATCCCAACTCCGTACAGGCTCTATGAGCGCTGTCGAGCCGCGGTGGATCGACTGAATCCTCTCCATCCAGACACTAGGAGCGCATGTGTAAAACAAGCGGCAGAATGATCGACCGTGCCTCTTCGCCTGGCTTATCTCACCGTCACGAACACGTTCGCCGCAGTGCGACTGCTGCCCGTGGACGCTTCTGACCTTGTCGCCGGGCAAGGTCCTGCACCGGCTATGGCTCCTCATGGATCTCCACTGCGGACGGTCCTGCACGCGCCACAACCGACACCGTACGGATTCAGCCGACGAATCCCAGGCGGATGACATCAGTGGACGAGATGTCAAGAAGGCGCATCAGCCCAGGACTGTGCCCGAGTTCTCGGTGCCGCGGGGACGCTTGCGGGAGAACGCCGAAAGGTCTATAGCCAGGCCGGTGTGCTCGCCGACGAATCGTACCGGCCGTTCGTCGTGATCTACGCCGTTCTCGGTCTGTTCGATGATCGCGGCGAGGAACTTGCCGACGACCGGCGCGTTCTTGAACTGGTTGCCGCTCGTCCCCATGGCGACGTAGAACCCGTCCAGCTCCGTACGGTCGTAAATCGGCGTCCAGTCGTCGGCGACGTCGTAGACTCCCACGACCCCGCGAGCCCGATTCGGTATCTCCAACGCCGGTAGCCGTCGCGCAGCCCTCGTCACCTGGGCCTCGAACACCGCCGTCGTCGGATGCGCGGTGACGGCATCCGGGTCGTCCACCCACTGCAGCGGGTCGCATTCCGGTTCCGTACCACCCACCAGCAGTCCCCCGCCGGCCTCACCGCGCAGGTAGATACCCAGGTCCATGTCCGCGACGCAGATCCCGGCGCGGTTGTCGGCGCCGAAACCCGCGGGGGCCGCGACGTGCGCGACCTCCTGCCGTAACGGCCGGCATCCCACGGTGAAGTCGGATCCGACCGAGGCCAGCTCGTTGATGCGGGTCGACCATGGGCCTGCGGCGTTGACCACCACGCCGCAGGGGATCCTGCTCCCGTCCGCGAGTGTCACCGCGGTGACCCGACCATGAGCCCGCTCGATCCCGCGCACCGACGTATGGAACCGGAACTCGGCACCGTGTGCCCGCGCGGCGGCGGCCAGATTCTGCGCCGCCAGTTGCGGATCGTTCACGAACCCCGCATCAGGTGTGTACACGGCACCCAGCGTGGTTTCGGTCTCTGCCCAGAACTCGTCGTCGTCGATACGTTTCGGTGGCCAGTACCTGCCGACGTCGATACCCAGGATCCGCTCCGACAGGTCCGCACTCGTCCACTCCTCGAACGGGATACCCGCGTTCCGGAACAACGGCAGGTACACCGACCGAGGAGCCACGTCCACGTCCAGCATCGCCATCCCGCACCTTACGTACCGAGCCAACGGCCCGACGTCGCGGCCAAGGTGCTCCGCCCACGACCTCCAGCCGAAGTGCGCCTCCCAGGCGGTGGCGACGCCCGCGGCGGTGGAGAAGTTGAACCGCACCACCGCGCTGGACGCACTCGTGGAGCCGTGGCCGGCGCCCCCGGCCTTGTCGACCACCGTCACCTGCCAGCCACGGCGGGCGAGTTCCAAGGCGACCGACGCGCCGATCACCCCCGACCCGATCACCACGACATCCGTGCGCTTACCGGGCACGGCAGGTCCTGAGATAACTGAGGAACGAGGCCTGCAGGCCGGTGACGTGCGTTTCGTGCATGAGTGCGCTGGTGACGGATCCGCTGCGTGAGGTGAGGCGGTGAAGGAACGTGGCCGCGTTCTTCGCGAGATTCTGGTAGACCGCCACGTCTCCGAGGATCTCTCGGTCGTTGAAGGTCACGTGAAGCTTGGTAGCAGGCAGGGTGTCACCCATCGCTTGAAGACGAGCGAAGACCTGACTGTCTGCACCGACAATGCCGGGGCTGCCCGCGCCGATGCTCTCGAAGAAGGTGCTATTGGTGAGCCAGGCGTAGAGACTGAAGAGTCCGCCGTAGGAATAGCCGAAGAGGCCGTGACCGCTCGGGGCTGTGCCGTAGTCGCGTTCGATCCGCGGGTGTAGGTCGTCGGTAAGGAAGTTCAGGAACATATCCCCGCGGCTGTCGCTCAATTCGGCGAGGTAGGCGTCGGCTTGCTCGCGAGTCATCGTGCCCGCTTCGACCCCCATCTCCACCGCATCGATGTACTCCTTCGCGATGGGTTCGCCGGGGGGCACGAGGTCGCGGTTGCGCAACCGCTCCCAGTGCTCTGCCTCCTCGCCTGCGTAGCCCACGCTGACTTGGACGTAGGGCTGAATCGACTGCATGGGGTCCAGTTGCGTGACGATGAGTGGGGCGGTCATGCCCACGGCCCAATTGCCGTCGAGCACGTACACGACAGGCGCTTGCGCCGTGGCAGGGTCGTAGCGCGGTGGCGTGGTGACCCAGACGCCGTAGTCGTGCCCACCGCTGGAGCGCATCTCGAAGTAGTCGGTGTGGGCGAGGCAGCCCTGCCACATGGTGCTCATCTGAGGTCCTTTACGATTTGGCCAGCCTGGATTACGAGGACGGCGCTGGTGGGGTCGGAGAACAGTTCTGGGTCTTCGAGCGGGTTGCCGTTCCAAAGAACGAGGTCTGCCTGCGCGCCGGGAGTGATGACACCCACCTGGCCGGACAGGCCGAGGATCTCGGCGTTGGTCTGGGTCGCCGCCACGAGCGCTTCCATCGGCGTCTCGAGGGCTGCGCGGAGGCTGAGTTCTTTGCCGCGACGGTCCTGAGCCGGACCGATGAGATCGGAACCCAGCCCGATCCGCACTCCGGCCTCCCTGGCGACAACGAGCGCCTCGGTCATCCGCTCACGGACACCCAGCACACGATCGCGGACCGACTCGCCGAGGCCGGCTTCCGCGGGGTCGTGCAGCAGTCGCTCGACGACGGCGAACGTGGGCACAAGGGCGACCCCGCGCGTGGCCATCAAGGTGGCCGTGGGCTCATCGAGGTCGGTGCCGTGCTCGACACAGCGCGCCCCGGCCTCGACCGCGTTCCGAATGCCCTCATTGTTGTGGGCGTGAACCGTCACGTAAGTGCCCCGTGCCGCGGCTTCCTGCACAGCGACGGCGATCTCCTCCACGGTGAACTGGGTGTCGGTCAGCCGGTCGTGAGCGCTGACCACTCCCCCGGTCACACAGAGCTTCAGGAAGGAGGCTCCGCGGCGGAAGGCCTCACGTACGTTGCCTCGCAGCTCGTCCGCGTTGCCCGACATCATGGACAGAGCACACAGACCCGGAAGGTGATGGCCGCTCCACAGCTCGGTGGGTTCCCAGTCGGCTCCGTAGTAGCCGTGCCCACCGATCTGGCACTGCACCGGTCCGCACGACAGGACGCGCGGTCCCCTGACCTTGCCCTTCGCGATCGTGGTGACGACGCCACCGTCGATCCCGCCGGTGTCCCGGACAGTCGTGAAGCCGGCGTCGAGCGCTGCGCCGGCCGTGGCGAAGATGTCCGCCGCGATCTCGGCGGCACTGATCTGGAACGAGAACTGCGGCTGGATCGGGCTCGACAGGCCCAGGTGAACGTGCGCGTCGATCAGGCCGGGCGTCATCGTCAGTCCCCCGGCGTCGAGCCGCTCGCCGGGTTCGCCACCGGAGGCCCCGAGCTGGGTGATCCGCCCGTCTTCGACGGTGACGTCGACGTCTATGGGATCGCGCCCCGTCCCGTCGGCGACCGCCGCGCCGACCACCTGCAAACGTCCCACGAGTCGTTCCCTCCGCCGTCGCGAGCTGACTGCGACCATGTACGAAGCAACACGGGCCGCCAGAAATCTTTTCCAATGGATAAACTGTAGGAGTGATCCTGTCAACCACGGAACGCAAAGGCGACGCACGCGAGCGCCTCCTGGCCCGGCTCCTCGACACCTTTGACGAGGCCCTTCCCTCACCGGAGGTGTCGCTCCGCGAGATCGCCGCCCGGACCGAGACCAGCCACGCCCTCCTGCGATACCACTTCGGGTCACTCCCGGGCGTCCTGGCGGCCATGCTCAAGGCACAGCGATCTCGTGACAACGAGGCCCTTTTCGCAGCCGCCCAGCAGGGCACCTTCGCCAACCTCGTTGTGGCGATCTGGCGGACCTACACCCGCCCGGAGCAGTTGTCGCGTGTCCGCGGCTTCTTCCACGTCGTAGGACTGGCCGCGTACAGGCCGGAGGACTTCCGCGAGTTCATCGACTCGCTCGACGACCTGACCAAAATGCTGGCCTCGCTCGCGGAACGCGAAGGGCACGACACCGGGGAAGCGCTGACCATGGCCACCGTCGCCGTTGCCGCGATCCGCGGCCTCCTCTTACAGGAAGTCCTGACTCCAGGAGTCCACTCGGAGGACGCCGTCGACTTGATCCTGCGCATGCTCCCCGGCAACGCGGCCGGTGTTCACTCAGGCGATGGAGTACGCCCGCACCCTCAAGCAGGCCGTCCCGCACCGGCGCGTGATCGTCATGGTGCATGAGATGAAGCGAACTTCGATCTGGGCCCCAAAGAGGGCCGGTTCATGTTCGCGGTCCTGGCCGCGGCCGCGGAATACGAACTGCAGCTGCGAGCCGAGCGCCAGTCCGAGGGCATGACCGCCGCCAAGCGCCGCGAGGCCGCCGGTGGAGCGCAAAGGGCGACGCCCACGCGCTGGCTGGGCCGGGCTAACGCATGGAGCTCCCGCTGATCTTCTCGACTACCAGGAAGTCGCACGCGATGATCGCGTGGGCCTGAGCGGCCAGGAACTAACGCCAGGTCGGCCTTGCCCGGCGGGGTGCCCATTCGATTGGCTTTACTCAAGCCGCTGGGAGCGTGAGCTGAAGGCGTTGGAGAGCGGCGGTGCCGGCCGCCTCAACCTCTGGGAGGGCTCCTCTGGCAGCTCGCATGGCGCGTTGAATCTGATGGGGCAGGCGCGTGTTCTCCGCAGCTGCGATCGACTGAAGGAGCGCTCCAGAGGCGGCGGCTTCGTCGCCACTGGCGCGAAAAACCTCGGCAACGGTGACGCGTTCAATGGTCCGCCATTGTGGCGCGACACGTGAGACATCCGGCATGTCAGCTTCTGCGAGTCTCACGGCCGCTGGCATACGACCAGTAGCAAGCAAGCCCCGCAGCTGGACCTCCCGTACAACGAAGGCATTGACCAAGGGCGTGCTGTGGTAGGAGTCCACGAAGCCTTGAAGGCCGCAGATGGCAGCGTCAAATCGTTCGACGTCACCGAGTTCGGCGAGAGTGCGGGCGAGCGGGATGAGGACTGCGCCACGTTCCGACGCCGGAGCGACGTCGGCGGCTCGTTGTAGTCGTGCGACGGCCGCGGCCCTTTTTCCGATCTTGCGGAGTTCATTGCCGTGCACGCGTAGAGCGCGTGTCAGAAGATCGACGTCATCGAGGCGGTTGGCGAGGAGAAGTGCGCGTCCTGTCCATCGGGCTGCAGCTGCGAGATTCTCCTCCGGGAGGATATCACCGAGGGCGACGCCGAGCGTGGCGCGCGCTTGGCCGAGGAGCTGCGCGGCGGCGCGATCGGCATAGCCTTGGGCGAGCCGTGCGTCCAGCCGCCAGACCAGCGGCCAGAGCTCGTTGACGGCCTCGGCGCTGTGGCCTGATTCGCGTGCCAGAGAGGCCAGCCGAATGGTCGATTCCCCAAATTTGATCATGGAGATGAAATCGGCGTCCGCATTATCGGTGACCCCGAGCACGTGCGGAGGAAGCCCGAGGCGTTGCGCCACGCGCCGGAGAGTGGGGACGTCGGTGATGGCGCGCCGACCGTTCTCCAGCATCGAGATGTAAGTGGTGTCGTACCCGAGTCCGGCGGCCAGAGCGGCCTGAGTAACGCCCGCGGTGTGCCGGTACGCCTTGAGGATCGCTGCGAGGTTGCCCGAGGCCAGTGCCGGATATGCAACATCCGAGGTCCACAACCACAGCGGTGAGCCTGCGGTGGCCGTGCTGGGCAGCGAGGCACCGCTGATGGCGTGGCAGGCCGGGCACCAGCGCGAGGCATCCCAACCGTCATCGACCGTGGTCGCGCACACCGCACACCGCATGGTTAGGTCACCGGCGCCCGGAGCCTGGAGAACCAGTCGGCGATCGACCGCTTGTAGCCCTGCGGCATCCGCAGGGCTTTCACCTCGTGCTCTTCGAAGAGGCCGACTTGCTTGTGCTCATGGCTGACCACGGGCGGCTCCTCTGTGTCGACTGTGGCACCGTAGGTCACGATCAACACGTCCACGCCGTCGCGGATGTGGTACTGCCAGGAGTCCAGGATCGGCCCGACCTTGGCTTCCCACCCGGTTTCCTCGCTGATCTCACGCGCCAGACGGGCCGGCGGGTCCTCGCCGAGCTCCAGTTTGCCCCCCGGCAGTTCCCACTCGTCGCGTTCATTACGCAAAAGCAGCACCTTGCCATCGCGGACGATCACGCCTTTCACGGACACCGGAAACGCGTGGGGGCGGTAACTCATCAGCAGCGACCTCTCTCCCTACACGACTGTGCCTGGAACCTAACACGGCCGACCATCCCGATCAGGGCCTTCCATATTGACAATCTGTCACTTGTCCAACCCAGAGCGTCCGCTCCACGCTGAAGCCGAGCTTCGCAAGCCGGAGAGGCATCGGAGGTGACGATGGCGAGCCACGCGGCTTTCGCCAGCCAGTACGTGGACATTGCAAGCGATGATGCCCCAACGCGAGTCGCCAGGATGCTGGCGCGTGACGGCATGGTCACCTTCGACCGTGTATACCAACGCCAATCGGTCGTCAGGCTTGCCCTGCGCCTGCTGGCTCCCTGGAGGCATCGGGATGCCGACGCGGATGGTGTGACGGTTATCAGCGACAGAGGCTTCATTGCCGCTCGTCCCGGCTATGCCGGGTTCGGCGCCAGGGGGCTGGAGCCTCATACGGATTCGTCCTCTCTCGACCTGCCGCCTCGGCTGGTCATGCTGGTCTGCGGCCGATCCGCGGACCGTGGGGGCGAGTCGTACGTGGTAGACGGAGCCGCCGTCTATCACGAACTGACCTCCCGGTCACCGGAACTGCTCAAGGCGCTGCAACAACCGCGCGCCGTCCGGTTCGCCAGTCACTGGGGATCGGTGTTCGAGACGGTCGGGGACGGCTGGATGAGAATTCGGCTGCGCCTGGACGGCGTGGAGCACTTCACTCCCCCAGTCGCCGAAGCCGTTCCCGTTCTTCGTGCGGCCATCGAAAGGCACACACGGGAGATCGTGCTACTGCCTGGGCAGGGCTACCTGCTCGACAACTGGCGCATGTTGCATGGGCGTCGTAACTTCCGTGGACCTCGCCGGATGTATCGGGTTCTGGGCGATCCCGTGGCCGGCTGTGTCCTGCCGCCCGGCTTCGCACCGTCGCCCGGGCGGGCGTTGCTTCCTCAGCAGCGCATCCCTGAGTGCCCCGCCGCCCTCCTGTCTGGAGAGATCTCGTGAGCGGCGAGAGTGACGCGACTGCCGACGCTTTCGGGACCGAATACATTCGTCAGCACCAACGACGTTTCCCCGACTGGCTCCTGATGTACTCCCGCGTCGATCGTGGTCTCTCGCTTTCTACCGGGGTTTCTCCGCCGAAGGCGGCATCCTCGTCGCGGCCAAGCACCCGGAGCAGTTGCTGCGTCTCATGAGCGATGCCGCGCAGAAGCGGTGGCGAACCCCGCCGGGCCTTCAGCGGCCCACGCAACCTCGCATCATCGTGGAGAAGCGCTCCGGCCCTGGTACGAGGAATGCAACCCAATGAGACGAGACAAGGACAGCTCCACGCAGGTGCCGATGTCACACTCTCATCTCACCAAGGCCAAGGAGCTCCGATGAACAGCGTCATGCTGGCCGGCTTGCAGTGGCGATTCTCCTTACCCACACCGCATACCGGCAACCCGACCACGCAAGAGCGGGAAGACCTACCCGTGAGCGAGGACCAAGAGCAGTCGAGCCCCACCCCCACACGGGCACGCTGACGATTGGAGTGCACATGAGCACGACATCGCGCACCACCCTGCTGATCTTGGACTGCTACACCGTCGAACCCTCCGGCCTGGGGGTTCCGCCGTACCTGTCCACTTACGCCCGAGCCGCCTACGGCGCGCTGCGCACGGCGCAACCGCGCGCCCGCATCGCCTACCTCACGATCGATGACGTCCGCTGGTGCCTGAACGGCGGCCAGCCGCACGAGCGGCCTCCGCTGTCGGATCGGCTCACCTACTCGGCCACGGTCAACCGGGACGATGCGCTGCGCCTGCTCGGCGACGCCGCCCTCACCGTGGTGATCGCCGGGGACGCCGTGCCTTCGGTGCATCTGCAGGCGCAGAACGGTTCGCTCGAGGAAATCGCACGAGCCCTGGCCTGCACGCGCGGCCGCCGTGTACTGCTCGGCCCGCTGGCCACCTACGCACTGGCCGACCCGGCCGCCTACGCCGGGCTGTTCGACGCCGTCCACACGCACACGCTCACCTCAGCCGACATCACCGCCGGGACCCGGCAGGCAGCTCCGTACGAGCGGCTGGCCGCCGACCGCGTCGACTACCGCGACCTGGTCGACCAGTTGTGCTGGACGCCGGTCGCCGAGATCGAGCTCTACCGGGGTTGTACCCGGCGCCGCTTCTGCGACTTCTGCAACGAGCCCGTCAAAGCCCCGGTGGTGGACTTCCGGCCGGTCGAGGACGTCCTGGCCGAGGTGGCCATCCTGCACGCCGCCGGCGTACGACACTTCAGGCTCGGGCAGCAGACCTGCTTCTTCTCCTACATGAACCGCGACGCCGCAGCCATCCAGAAACTGCTCGCCGGCATCCGGGAGTCCGCCGCCCCCGACCTGGTGACCCTGCACATCGACAACGCCGACCCGCTCGCCGTCGCCGCACCGGCAGGGGCGAAGATCGCACGCCTGGTCGCCGCATACTGCACCGAGGGCAACTGCGCACCGATGGGCATCGAGTCCTTCGACCCGGAGGTCATCAAACGCAACACTCTCACCTGCACGCCCGACATCCTCGTCCGGGCCGTCGAGCACGTGAACCAGGCGGGCGCCCAAGTCGGCCCCGGCGGACTCAGCACCCTGCTGCCCGGCCTCAACCTGATCTACGGCCTACCAGGCGAGACGCACCGCACCCACTACGAGAACCTCGCCGCTCTGGTGCGCATCCTGGACGCCGGGCTGCTGTGCCACCGCATCAACGTCCGGCAGGCCCGCGCCTACCCCGGCACGCCACTGGCCAAGATCCAGGAGCAGCAGCCGCCGCCTTCGGCCGAGCACTTCACGAGCTGGAAGGCCGACATCGACCACGTCTTCGACCAGCCGATGAAGCAGCGCGTCTACCCCAAAGGCCGCAAAATCACCGACCTGCACTCCTTCTTCGTCACCACCCGAGGCACCTGGCATCGACGCCTCGGCTCCTACCCCATCCAGGTCGTGGAACGTGACGCCGTCCGCCCGCTGTACGAGGTCACCGACATGACTGTCACCGACCACGCGCCCCGCTACATCTACGGAGAACGCGATGACGCGCCAACAGGCGTCTGACCGCCACCGCACCTCCCCGCATCCCTCCGTGTCGCACGTTGGAGTGCTGGTGCCCTGGGCAAACGCGGTCGTAGAGGCCGAACTGCCGCAGTGGGGCCGTGGACGAACGGTATGGCACTATGCCCGTCTGGTGCCCGCCCACGACGGTACGGCGCTGGATGAGGACTTCCTGTCCGGCCTGATCGAAGCCGTCCCAGGGGCACTCCACCAGCTTTCCCGGCTATCGCTCGACCAGGTCTACCTGGCGTGCACATCGGCGGCCTTCACCCACCTCGGCCGCCTCACCGAAGTCACGGCAGGTTCCCAGGTGCACGTGGTCAGCGCGTTCGAGGCGATCCTGGCCCAGCTCCAGGAGCACGGCGCACGGAAGATCGCGTTGGTCACACCCTACCCACGCGAGATCACGGAGGTCGAGGTCACCCAGTTCGCCGAGCGAGGCGTCCTTGTCACGGGCTCGGCGAGCCTCGGCCTGGCCGATGGATACGCCGAGGTCACCCTCAACCAACAGGTAGCGCTCGTGGATCAGTTGGGAAAGGACGCAGTACGGCAAGCGGACGCGATCGTACTGTCCTGTGCGGGCTGGCCCACCCAGGCCGCCATCACGATGCTGCGGCGTCGGCTGGGACGGCTCGTGACCTCCTCGAACGCCGCCATCGCCCAGCACGCCCTCGGGAGCGCCCGTGAACACCACCGATGACACCTCCGAACTCGCCCCCCGCCTGTACGACCTGGTCTCGGTCATCAGCGCACAGGAGGAGGTGAAGGCGGCAGTCGAGGCCAATCACGACAACAACCAGTGGTGGCCCCTGCACGTGGACGACTGGCGGATACGGATGCTCGTCACCGGATGGAGCACCCGAGTGTCCTACTCCATGATCGATGTCTACGCCGAGGTCGTGAAGAAGGCCGACGCCTATGGCTGGGACGCACTCTCCACCTTCCAAGACTCCGAGGTCGTCGAACTCGTCCGCCCGCTCGGCCTGGCAGACGCCCGCGCCCGCTACCTCCGCTCCCTGGCGGACTTCGTCGCCGCCTCGGAGGCCTGCGGCCGGAACCCGCTCACCATGCCAGCTGACGCATTCATCGAGGCGTTCGCCGCCGAGGTGAACGGCGCCTCCTACAAGGTCGCCCAGTGCGCCACCCTCTACGCCCGCGGCTACCACTGCGGCATCATCCCCGTCGACTCCGGCATGGTCGGCAAGCTCGCTCCGCTCCTCGGCATGGAGGTGGGCAGCGGGGCGTTCGCGCACGAGCGGATGCGGCTCCTGCTGGAGGCTTGCGCCGCCGACGGCTCCCGCTACCGGGACCTCATCACCGCCCGCGGGTACCGGGTCACCATTCCCGGCCAGGCAACGCCCACGTGGTGGCTGCACCTGGTCCTGATCTACTTCAAACGCCTGTTCCTCAACCCTCCGGCAAGCCCGAGACTCTGCGCCAACAGGCCCGCCTGCTCCACCGTCCTCGACTGCGACCATCCACCCCGCCGACGGAGGTAGCCAGGTGCCCTGTCTCGGCGTGATCGGCAACATCTCGATCGACACCACCCGGTACCCCAATGGCCGCACCCACGTCCTGATCGGCGGCGCCGCGTTACACGTCGCCCTTGCCACCGCCCACGCCGAAACGACCGCCCACCCTATTGCGGTCATCGGCGCAGATCTCGCCCGCCTGCACGCTCGCCCCTGGCCCGAGAAGCTCGACTTATCCCACGTGGCCAGCATTGCAGGAGCATCCTGCCGGTTCGACATCACCTACGGCGCAGATGGCCAGGTCATGGGACTGACCGCCGCCTACGGCTCGGCCGCAGCCCTCACCGCTCATGCACTGGCCGTGCTGGACCGGTCAGACTGCGATCACTGGCACGTGTGCTGCCGTCGCCCCTTGGACGTCGGACAGGTCCTGGAGCGGCTCGTGATGGCGGGGCATCCGTTCAGTCTGGACTTCCACCTTGCCTCCGCCGCCGAGCAAATCCATGCGGCTAAGAGTGCCCTACCGCACGCCGGGGCGGTGTTCGTCAACGCCGCCGAGTACCAACTCCTGGACGATCTCGTCGCCGTGAACCAGCTGGCCACCGTGATTGTCTCCGATGGGCCCCGCGCAGTCACCCTGCTGCGCCACGGCCGCGCGATCAACACCGAGTTACCACGAAGCGGCCCAGTGACGGAGGTGACCGGCGCCGGAGACACCCTCGCCGGCACCTTCCTCGCCAAAGTCCTCCAGGGCGTCGCGGAACAGGAAGCGCTCGCGTCAGCCGTGACCGCAGCCACCCACCAGGCTCGTGACCCAGGCCTGTCTTACGAACCCCCGTAATCACAGGAAGGGCTCCACTATGGCGCTCTACTACGTGGCCCACCGTCTGTTCGCCGCCCACGACCGCGCCTTAGGCGCCTACGTCGCCCATTACCTCGCCCGCCGCTTCGGGCCAGACGCCGTGTTCCTCCCCTTCTGCGACACCGACGAGGAAAACCTCGACCACCCGTGCAAGGGCCGCCGCCTGTTCGAGCTGGACAGCGAACGCCTGGCCCGCGTCGACGCCATGATCGCCATCCTGCACGGCCCAAGCCTCGACGACGGCGTCTGCATGGAGATCGGCTACGCCGCCAGCCGCGGCGTCCCCATCCTCGCGATCACCACCGACTTCCAGCTCTACGGCCCCATCGCAGACACCGCGCTACGCCTGCCGTTCCCTGACCCGCTCCTCCAGCACGTGGTGAGCCGAGTCATTTCCGTGCGCCAGCTCGGTCCCCCAGGCGGTGAGGATGATCGGTTCGAGCTCTTCCTCGCCCAGAACCTTCACGCCATCACCCGAGCAGCAACCGAGGTGGTCGACGCTCTAACAGGCTCGCCCACTCCCGGTCCCGCCATGCCGCCACCCAGCATCAACGGCCGACGGTTGGCCTATCTGGAACCGTCCCCGTACGGAGGCGACAGCTGGACCGTTCAGGTCTCCGATGCCCTGCACGCCCACGGATTCGCCACCCATCACGCCGGGCGGTTCGCCAACGCCGCGGCCGATCCCACCCTGATAGCCATCGAAGATTGGACCGCCCTGGCACATGCGAGCCTGGCCGTCGTGGACATCCGCGGGCCCGAAACACCTCCCGGCGCGGCGTTGGTCATCGGTGCCTGCGCGGCCACCGGCCGTCCCGTCTACGCCCCCCAGCCCGGCAGCTGGTGGACCTTCGCCCGCGGCCGCGAGCCCAACTACCGCAACCTCATGATCCAGTACGGCCTGACCGGCACCTTCAGCGATCTCGACGAACTCGCCAAACGCCTGGAGGCCTGATGGCAGCCGACCTCGCGATGTGGTCCGACCGCTACGAGGTGATCGTCCTGGAGGGCTGCGACGGGGTGGGTAAGACGACCTATGCCGTCGCGCTCGCCACCACATACGGCTACCAGCGAGTGCACGCCGATCGCACCCCCGAGGGAATGGATCTCTTCCAGCGCCACCAGGCCATCCTGACCCTGGCCGGCCGCCTGGTCCTGGATCGCAGTTTCATCAGCGAACTGGTCTACGGCCCGCTGCTGCACGGCCGCTGCCGCCTGACCTCATCGCAGACCGCCGAGTTACTCGGCATGGTGACCGCCCGCCGAGGTGCCCTGGTCCACCTCACCGCCAGGCCGGAACAGATCCATGCCCGCCTTCTCGCCCGCGACGGGAGGGCCCCCACCCTCGACGAACTACGGACGCTCACGGCCCGATATTTCACGGTATTCGCGGACCTGGCGAGGTATACGAAAGTTCTCACCGTGGACAACGAACAAGCCGCCTGACGCGACGTACGAGACAAGCCGTTCACCTGACCGACGGAACGATGGCCGCTAGGCTCACAGCCTGTCCATCGTCCTCACGGAGCGCATGAGGCTCCACGGCCACAGGAGAATCGGGTGCACCTCCGAGACGTCCAGAAGCGGGCCTGGGAGAACAAGCTGGCCAAGGGGTTCAACACCACCGACATGCCCCTGGAGTTCGCCCTCGCTCACGGCGAACTCTCCGAAGCCTTCGAAGCGGCCCGCAAGCACCCCGAGACCCTCGGCGAAGAGCTCGCCGATGTCCTGATCTTCTTGACCAGCATCGCGGAGATGTCCGGCATCGACCTCGAGTCCGCTGTCGAGGCCAAGATGGCCAAGAACGAGGCCCGCCGATATGAACGCGGCGCGAATGGAACCTTGATCAAGGTTGGCGAAGAGTCCAAGTAGGGCTGGGAGCCGACATCGAGCCACATCCAAAGCCGCCACCTGGACCACAAAGGGCCCGCCATTGCGACGCGGCGCCTGAGCACAACGCCTTCCGCTGTCCGTTGCGGCCGAGCCCTCTTCGGCGTGAAGGGCGCGGATTTGCTGGCGCTCGTCGTCGGAGAGGGAGATAAAGGCTATGGGGGCGTCCCTTGCCAAAGATGGCGCATCAGCTATCGCTGGTCGGCTTTGAAACCTAGGCTTGGGGCTCTGCATGGTTTGGTGTTCAAGGCGGCCGATCATGAGCTACAAGGAGCCTGACCTCGCCAACTTCAAAAACAAGCCGTTCGAGGAACAGTACCTGGCCTCGGTAGAACACGAGCGCCTGTGGACGCGTCGAGCGGGTAACCGCGATGCGGTGCTCTATCGATGGACGCGAACTATCTCACTGATCTGTGCAGCTGCAACGCCTGTCCTCGCTGCTACGGCGCTGCCTCGCTGGACGATGGTCATCACAGGGGCACTTGTCGTAGTCATTGAAGGCTTTCTCCAGGTCAATCAACTGAATCTTCGAGCTGCTCATCGATGGACAACGGCTGGAGCCCTCGGGCGCCTTCTGCACCGGTACCAGGCGCAAGAGTGGCCAGACGCAAGTTCGCGCGCCAAGCACCTGATGCAGTTGGTAAAGGACGTTGAAGACGTGCGCGCGCAGGCCTTCGCCAACAACACCGCTCGTATGCAGCTGGCGGCGGAAAAGGGATCAATGCCTGAACCTTCGAAGGAATCGCGCGAGAAGATCTGAGCCCCAGGCCGTTGCCAGCGGCGAGCTTCTGCAGCAGCGCGGCTTCCGCCAGGCCGTCGGTCGCGTTCAATACCACTGCATCGCCCCTGACAGCCATGCCTGCCGAGCAGCGCGCCGATGCCGAACGAGGTGTAGCCCCATGAGCGTTTCAAGGTGGGAGTTCTCTCTGCCGTCATCCATACGAGGGACCGGTGGAAGTGCAGGCAGCGGCTGTCCGGCTCGGTGCCGCGGAGAGCTTGTCACCTGAAGTGTGTAAAGTCCTACTCTGAGTAACGAAGAGTGCTCTTTATCTGATTTACTTGATCCTTCCCGGATAAGCGATCTCGA